>NZ_CP037934.1:1842365-2456486 GCF_004353225.1 Marinobacter sp. JH2
TGAACGATTACCTTGATGGCGGGACGGTGCCTGTCGATGAAGACGGGTTGCCTGTTTTGAGCCATAGCACTCCGGTATCGGCCCAGCCTGCAGATGCCTTTGCAGAAATGGTTCTTGGCACTGATGCCGTATTTACCCCTACCCCTACCCCTTAAGATGAAGACGCCTAGCCCGGTTCACTTGACCGGGTTAGGAAGGGTTAGACGATTTGATCTTTAAACCAAACCCCTAAAAAAACCGGCCATTTGGGCCGGTTTTTTTTCTAACGGAGATACAACCGACTCAACCAAATCGAACAGGCACTCCCAACTGTCTCTGGCCCACACCATCCCCTCGATCCCCCTCAACAACCATGCCCCTCGCCTTCAACTGAGGGTGCTCCGCCGCCTCTTCGATCGTCAGCACCGGCTCCACACAGGCATCCACCTCAGCAAAAACCGCACGCCATTCCGCAAAGGTTTTCGCTTCGACCTTTTCCTTGATCGCTTTCTTGAGCGCCTGCTGGTGCTCCGGACTCTGGCTTAGAGCGAAACTCTTCATCTCCGGAATTTCCAGGGCATCACACAAACGCGCCGAGAATTGTGGCTCTAGGCTACCCACAGACAACCAACGGCCATCGCTGGTCTGGTAATAATCATAGAACGTACCACCGTTCAGCATGCCAGTTTCCGGCTTCTGAGTTTGGCCACCCGCGATGGCTGCGGCGCCCGACATGGCGTTCATGGCGAAGGCAGCATCGGTCATGCTGATATCGATGAAAGCACCCTCACCGGTTTGCTGGCGCCGTATAACGGCAGCGAGGATACCCATCACTGCGTGATGGGAGCCGCCGGCGACGTCAGCTATCTGAATGCCCATGGGCGGTGGCCCACTGTCTGCTCGGCCGCAATGGCTGGCCACACCGGAGATGGCAAGGTAGTTAATGTCGTGGCCGGCGCGGTCTTTGTAAGGGCCAGTTTGGCCATAACCGGTAATGGCGCAATAAATCAACTTAGGGTTAATGGCTTTGAGAGTTTCGTAACCAATACCCAGACGGTCCATCACGCCGGGGCGGAATTGTTCCACCACCACGTCGTACTCTTTAACCAGCTCTTTAACCCTGTCTGCGCTGCCTTCTTGCTTGAGGTTGAGCTGAAGGGTTTGCTTGCCACGGCCAAGATAGGAATACGCCGTGCTGAATTTGCCATCAAAGGGTGGCAATACTTTCACCAGATCCACTCTGTCTGGCGCTTCAACACGAAGCACGTCGGCCCCCATATCGGCCAACATCATGGTGGCGTAGGGCCCGGGTAGTAACGTGCTGAAATCGAGGACTTTCAGTTCTTTGAGCGGGGCTGTCACGGCAATCTCCTGTTGTTTTGTTTTACGTTATTAGCTCATAAACTCATGCTGCCGGTTTTTAATGCTCTGGCCAACTACCCGTTTGGTCAAAGCCATTGGCGAAATCTTCCATCTCGTTGATCATTCAGGCGGTTGCATTGTCTTTCTGGGCACTTATGATGAATGGCATCTCACAAAAGGTTCGCTTATGTCTGCTCTTACGGTTTCCAAACACTTTGTTGAAGCCTCCCTTACGGGCGCTGAGCGCTTGGGCTTTGATGTTCGCGGACTGTTGCTGGAAGCCGGAATTTCACCCGATCTACTGCGCATTGAAAAGGCCCGTGTAAACAGCGACCAATTCAGTCGATTAATGCAAGTGATCTGGACAAACACCGGTGATGAGTTTATGGGGCTGGGGCCGAGGCGTGCGCGATCAGGCACTTTTGCGACCATGTGTGAGCTGGCGATTAACTGCCAGACATTGGAAGAAGTTTTGCGACAAACGTACGAGTTTTCCCGCCTGTTTGAGCCGATGGTTGGCATGGAGCTGGAAATCAATCAAACCAATGTTCGTCTGATTTCAAAGATCGAAGGCGAGTTACATGACCCGAACCAGTTCTTTCAGGAAAGCCTGCCTGTAATCTGGCACCGCCTAGCGAGCTGGCTTATAGGACAGCCCGTGGAACTGGAGAAAGCAGAGTTCAATTATTCAAAACCTGCACATGGCGATGAATTGCGCCACATTTTCCGTTGCCCACTAGCGTTCGAATCCGACTGCACCGCCCTTACCTTCAGCACGCGGTTTTTGTCGGCACCGGTAATCCGGGACAAACCCGAGATGCGACAATTCCTGAAAACGTCGCCGGCGGATTTATTATCCCGACCCGACGAAAGCAACACTTGGACAGGTCGAATTCGCGGCTTAATTGGGCGTGACTTCTCAAAACCCATGCCCGATTTTGACTGGATTGCTCAAGAACTGCACACCAGTCCGCAAACGCTAAGGCGTCGGCTTAAGCAAGAAAATACGTCGTTCCAGGAAATTAAAGATCTACTGCGGCGGGATATGGCCATCTATTACCTGAGTCACCAAGACTTGCCGATCAATGATATTGCGGAGCGAGTAGGCTTTACAGAACCGTCTACGTTCCATCGCGCATTCAAGAAATGGACCGGTGTTACCCCGGGTGCCTGGCGTGATGGCGAACGGGGCAATCTGGCTACGCTCTAAGGCTCAGTTACCCGCACTGCCTTGTTGAAGGTTTCGAATGAGCCGGCCTAAGGTTTGGGAAATCTCGCTCACTTTCGCTTGATTGGGTGCAAGCTGGAACAATCGTGAACCGTCCCGAGGGTCGTATATCCAGCAAGCGCCGACGACGGCCTGGCAATCCCAACGAGGCTGAGGATTCACACCATAGACCGGTAGCGGGCTGGTTTTGCGCACCAATGTGCCGTCAATCTCTCGCTTCACTTGCTGGATAGTCAGTTCACTTCCATTAATCGTCACACGATATTGAATATCCGCTGGCCGGTCCAAGCGCACGACCGCCTTGTCTTTACGCCAACCATTGGCATCCAGCAAAGCGTTCAAGTGAATGGTCAGTGCTTCCTGGTCGGTTTTGGCAAGATATAACTTGCGCAAAGTGTCTAGGTTTTCGCCACCGGCAGGCTCAATCACAGCCACAGGCTCTCGGGCGTTTACTTTACCTTCAACCAACGCACGGGCGTTGGCTTTACTTTGCTTTTCAATATCCGTAATCAACGTCAGCGACTGCTGATAATGCTTACCCTCCGCTCCGACGCGACTGACGTACCCTTCAAGGGCTGAGCGCGCTTCGTTAAAATGTTTGGCTTGCAACATAGCTCTGCCACGGTAATACAGATATTCCGCGGGCTTTTCGGCTTTCATGGTCTGGAGACGGTTTAGGTATTCCCCCGCCTCACTCCAATGCTCTGCGCTCACAGCTTCTTCGGCGGCCAGCATAAGCCGCCGAACTTCGTGCTCCGGCTCCAGTGCCTGAGCTGGCCCCGCGCACATCAAAAATGAAGAAACCACCAATCCAACAAGCCATGAATGGGCCACCGGCGTACACCGCTTTTGTGTTAACAACATACTTCTACTCCTGATGACTTTCGGTGTCGCTTGAAATCGTGTCTGCTGACTCTGGTTCATAACGCGATTCGGGTTCTTCCCCACTCTCAACATCGTCAGTATCCACCTCGGCTTGATCAACAATGCTTTTCGGCAGTTCCTTCTTCACCCGAACACCCAATTCCACAAACCGGTTAGCCTGAGAGATTAGATTACCACGGCCTCGGGTCAGGGTATTCATCGCATTATCGTACGTACCCTGTGCCGTGTGCAGCTGGCTGCCAAGTCGCTCCATGGCTTCCACAAACACTCGCAACTTATCGTAAACTGCACCCGCGCGATCAGCGATACGGCGCGCATTCTGGCTTTGCCGCTCGTAACGCCAAATGTTCTCAATGGTGCGCAACGTCGCCAACAAAGTGGTAGGTGTCACCACAATAATCTTTCTCTCGAACGCTTCAGCGAACAAGTTATCATCTTGCTGAAAAGCAGCAACAAACGCGGGTTCAATGGGCATAAACAAGAGCACGAAGTCAGGCGAATGCAACCCGTGGAGCTGGCTATAATCCTTCTCGCTCAGGGTACGGATATGATTTCTCACCGCGTCAACGTGTTGTTTCAAGGCTTGTTCTCGCGCCTGATCATCCTCGGAGATCACCCATTGCTGGTAGGCCACCAATGAAACTTTTGAATCAACCACCAGATTACGCTGGTCTGGCAAATGAACGATTACATCCGGACGCAAGAGCTGATTATCGTTGTCCCGGTAGCTACCCTGGGTTTCGTACTCAATCCCTTTGCGTAAACCAGAACGTTCTAGCACTCGCTCAAGAATCAATTCTCCCCAGTTACCCTGCACCTTCTTATCGCCCTTCAGCGCTTTCGTCAGATTAGCTGCTTCCTCGGTAATCTGACGGTTCAAATCCTGCAGCGATTTGATTTCGCTGCGCAGGGCTTGGCGGTCTCGGGTTTCAGTGGTGTAAACATCTTCTACCCGTTTGCGGAAATCCTGAAGCTGATCCCGGAACGGATTCAACAAAGAGTCCAAACTGGTTTTCGATTGCTGACTGAAGCGCTCGCTTTTCTGATCGAAAATACGATTGGCAAGGTTCTCGAATTCCTGCTTAAGGCTGTCCCGGTTTTTTTCCAACAACTCCAGCTTTTCACTGGCGTTCCGGCGCTCCTTGTCCAGCGTAACCTGCTGCTCACGCAGATCGGCCTTGAGAGCTGCAACTTGATCCCGCCAGTTGTCCACGGCAATTTCCAGCTTATCCGCACGCGCCTGTTTTTCCACCAAGGCCGATTCCAGATGCTTAACTTGCTGGTCGTGAAGCGCTTGGGCTCGCTGAGCAGCATTTAACCGCGATGTTCTGTTCACCAACAGGCCCATCAGAGCGCAACAAACGGCCAGCAGAACCACACTCCCTCCGAGTACGATCTCCGGGTTAACTGTACTGAATTGAGCGAATCTCTCTAACACTGACCGTAACTCCTGAAACATGCATCGGGTTAATCTAGGCAACCATCAACCGCCGAAGCCTGACAGTCTAACCCAGAGACCTGTTTGGTGGGGAAATTGGAAAAGCACCTCAACAGCAGCCTCGACTGCTTGGCATTTAACACAATTCACTGAAGTCGCTCTAGACGCAGGATGCAAATTCATCTAAAAAGAATGAAAACGCCGTTCACTTTTAGATGGCAAACCAGCTAAATGCTCACCTCCAGGATAAGAGCATGTTAAAAGAACTTTGGAGAAAACTAGGCTCAGAATTTCTACAAACCAATGAGCCTGAAGTAGATGACTGTTGGGCCCAAGGTCAAGCGGCTGAGCGACGTAGTGGCGCAAAAATGATGCCTCACATCACCCATACTGGCGAATTTCATCTCGAACGGCTTAACCAGCTGATACGCAACCGTTACGATCACACCTTTACCGCACCTGATAACCCTGCCGCGAATGACGAAACACTGAAAGATGTCATCAGCTATGCCTCACGCATTCAGGATCAAGACATCCAGCGTGAATTGCTCCTGTTCTACCTCAATTGCTCACCGGTGATTCAAGAATACTTGCGATCCCAAACCACCCTCGGAACGGGTTCATTTCTTTGCAAATAAGCCCGCGCCTTAACCATCTGTAAAGGCGCAGAACATTCCGGTTGCTGTATACTCACGTTCCCGAACGAAAACACAATGAAGGCTGACCGGAAAAACTCCACGACCGGTTTATCGCTCAGTCAATTCAGGGGATATACATGGGTGACAGGTTCTTCAAACCTCGACCAATAATTGCTTTCGGTATGACAGCGCTTATTCTGGCTCTATCCGGATGTAGCGCCGACCAATACTTCATGGTTCCCAAGGAAGGGGTCGACGATATGCGTGCCTCGCTAAACAATCAGCGAGCCACACTCGTAACGATGGAAAATAACGCCGGCGTACGTCACAAACAAATGCTGGACGACCAACAGCAATCCACACAAACGATTCTGGACGCCATAGCCACTCAGGTTGAAAAACCTAGCTGCCCCCCGGTTGTGCAGCGCAGTTGCCCCTCTGTCCCCAAAGATCCCGGCCGAGCAGACCGCCTGAAAGGCAAAGTTGTCGTAGGGGAAGTCGAGAAGTTATACCTGGCGGACTCCGACACGGTTTACACCGCCCGTATCGACAGTGGTGCTGAGACTTCGTCAATACACGCCCGAAACGTTAAGCGGTTTGAACGCGATGGCGGCAACTGGGTCAGATTTGAAGTCCCGGTTCCTGGTACATCGGCTGAAGAGTGGGTGACTCTGGAGAAAGAAATCTCCCGCCGAGTCAAAATCATACAATCCGCCGCTGATGAGGCGGAGCGGCGCGTTGTAGTGGAGCTTCAATTCGCCATTGGCGACCATGAGCAAGTTGCCGAATTTACACTCGCAGATCGGACAAACCTTACCTACGAAGTGTTAATTGGCCGTAATGTTTTGAGAGATGTCATGTTGATTGATGTCGGCAAAGAGTTCGCTACCGAACTCCCTAAAAGCTACCTCAACAAAGCCCCTAAGGGAGATGACGCATGACCGTGAGGTCCCGCATTCCATTTTATGTTGCTGTATTTCTTCTCATCACCGCGGGGCTCTCCGTTGCAACGTGGCGGCATTTCGAAATGGGCATCCCGTGGATGACCGGTGAACAGCAACCGGTATGGATGGTTGAAGCCCGAGTGGACTTCCAAGGGTATGGTGACTCTGCACAGGTTAACTTACATGTGCCACAACAACCTCCTGGCTTCCGTATTTTAACCGAGCAGGCAGCATCACCTGGTTACGGCTTTTCTATTCTCGAGAACAACGGCGGCCGACGCGCGGAATGGACCAAACGAGAAGTGGCCGGCCCGCAAACGCTCTACTTCAAAACCCAATTCGTTCCTGATGAAACGATCGTTCAACAACCTCCGACCCGTGTGCCGAAGCCCTATACGGTCTTTTGGGAAGAACCCCAAGCAACCGCCGTAAGAGAGCTGCTGAACCAAGCAACAGAGCGATCAAGCTCTCCGGAAAGTCTGACCCGGGAACTGATCACACTGATGCAACCGGATAACCGCACGCAAAATTCCACCATGCTGGTCTCTGATGAAAACTACCTTCAGGTATTGGTTCGCATGCTTAACCATGCGGGCATCGCGGCTCGCACAGCGGATGCCTTGAAACTTGAAGATGCTCGTCGGCGCCAGCATCTTGTGCCCTTCCTTCAAATATTCAATGGCGAGCGCTGGCTGACGTTTGATCCGCGCACGGCTGAGCAAGGCGTACCAGAAAACCTTCTGCTTTGGCGTCAGGGTTCTGAGTCGCTGCTCGATGTAGTCGGTGGCGACACCTCCCAGGTGAGTTTTTCCATGCTCCGCCAAACCATCCCCGCTCTGCAGCTAGCAGCGCGTGAAGCGGCCTCGAATGGACTGAGTGCTCTAAGCTTCTACCAGCTTCCCATTGAAGAGCAGAGTATGTTCCGGATGCTCCTGCTGCTGCCGATCGGAGCATTAATGGTCGCGTTCATGCGCATGGTGATCGGCATTCGCACCTCAGGTACCTTCATGCCGGTGCTGATTGCCGTCGCTTTTGTCCAAACCACTTTGGTGCCCGGGCTGATCGCTTTTCTGTCCGTTGTTGCCATCGGGCTGCTGCTCAGAGGCTATCTATCAAGCCTGAACCTGCTGCTCGTTTCCAGAATCTCAGCCCTGATCATTCTGGTGATATTCATTACTGCGGGTTTGAGCATCGTCGGATACCAAATGGGCTTTAATACCGGCATGACCGTCACCTTCTTCCCTACGGTGATCATAGCGTGGACCATCGAACGCATGTCGATCCTCTGGGAAGAAGAAGGTCCTCGGGAGGTTGTTGTTCAAGGTGCAGGCAGTCTGTTCGTTGCCATTTGCGCCTACCTTGCCATGAGCAGACCTCTGGCCGGTCATTTGACCTTTAACTTCCCCGAGCTTCATCTCGTCATCCTGGGGCTGATTTTGCTGATGGGCCAATACACCGGCTACAAACTCAGCGAGCTTCGTCGATTCAACCCGATGAAGGCCTACGACTAATATGAACTGGATTTCCCCACGCAGACTGAACCGGATCGGGATGCTGAACATGAACCGGCGCAATGTGGATTACATTGCCCAGTACAATGACCGTTCTTCGTATCCTCTGGTCGATAACAAACTGAAGACCAAGCTGGCCGTTGGCGAGTACGATGTTAAAACTCCAAAGCTTCTTCAGGTAGTCCGCCAACAACACGAGATCTCCCACTTTCGGGAAATGGCCGAGGACCTTTCTGGATTCGCCATAAAACCCGCCAAAGGCTCGGGAGGAAAGGGCATCACGGTAATCACAGGGCGAGATGGCGACGACTTCGTTAAAGCGTCTGGAGCCCGAATTCCCGTTGCCATGCTGGAGCGACACTTAACGAACATCTTGGCGGGACTTTACTCGCTAGCCGGCACACCAGATGTTGCGATTGTTGAAGATTTGGTGGAGTCCTCTCCCGATCTAGCCAAGTACTCATTTCAGGGCGTCCCCGACATTCGCATTATCGTGTTTCAGGGCTATCCCATCATGGCCATGCTGAGACTCGCCACCAAGGCATCCGATGGCAAAGCAAACCTGCACCAAGGCGCCGTCGGTGTCGGCCTGGATCTCGGAACTGGCCGAAGTTTGAACGCCGTTCAGTTTAATCGCCCGATTACGCTCCACCCGGACACTGGGCTGGCGCTTGAGAACATACAGATTGAATCTTGGGAGAACATGCTGGAAATGGCCGCCCGCTGTTATGAAGCGACAGGCCTGGGCTATATGGGCGTGGATTTAGTGGTCGATGCACACCAAGGCCCTTTGCTTCTCGAACTAAACGCCCGCCCCGGCTTGGCAATTCAGATGGCAAACGGCTGCGGACTGATGCCGCGCTTAAATGCCATCGAGGGATTAAAGCGCCCTCATTTCAGCCCGCGTGAACGTACACAGTTTGCGATGAAGAGCTTCAGCCGAATGTAACAAGTACTCGCTCAGACATAAAAAAACCGGAGCCTATTAAGCTCCGGTTTTTTTTATACCCAACTTAGCCGATCAGAGCATTTCGCCCCGCTGAATCAGCAGTTTCCGCTCTTGGGTAAGTCCCTTGAGCAAGCCCCACGTCATGATCAGCAAAATCAATGTAAACGGCAGGCCAGCACTAATCGCCACAGCCTGAATAGCCCCGAGTGCATCATCACCACCACCGAAGATCAACGCGGCCGCAATAGCACCCTCCATAACAACCCAGAACACACGCTGAGCGGTCGGAGCATCAGTTTTGCCACCAGCGGTGATGCTGTCGATAACCAGTGAACCGGAATCCGATGAGGTCACGAAGAACACCAGAACCAGAATGATGCCCACGAAGGAAATAATGCCTGTCAGCGGCAACCCTTCAAACATCTGGAAAGTTGCGAGCGACACATCCGTCAGGCCATTCTCTGCCAGCACACCCACGCCGTTCTGAATCTGCTCCAACGCAGTGCCGCCAAAGCCGCTCATCCAGACTGTCGTAATCACTGTCGGGATGATCAGCACCGCCGTCACAAACTCACGCACTGTACGGCCTTTAGAAACACGCGCGATAAACATACCTACGAACGGTGACCATGAAATCCACCAAGCCCAGTAGAATACGGTCCAGCCCTGCATCCACGCGGAGTCTTCACGGCCAAACGGATTACTCAGAGGAACCACATTGGTCACGTAAGAAGAAGACGTGATCCAGATGGTTTCCAGAATCGTCATGGTGGGTCCGGCGAACAGAATAAAGAACAACAACACACCCGCGGTGATCATGTTGATGTTACTCAATACTTTTACACCACCATCAAGGCCGCGCAGAACCGACATCAACGCCAGCGCGGTCACGCCCACAATAATGGCCATTTGAATGTTGGTGCCCGCACCCACATCAAACAGATAGTTCAGCCCCGAAGCAGCTTGCTGCGCACCGAAGCCCAAAGACGTTGCCAGACCAAAAATGGTCGCAACCACCGCCAGCACATCAATGATATGACCCGGCCAGCCCCACACTCTGTCTTTCAGCAGCGGGAAGAAGGCGGAGCGAATGGTCAGCGGCATGTTCTTGTTAAAGGCAAAGAACGCCAGCGACAATGCAACAATGGCATAGATAGCCCAAGGGTGAAGACCCCAGTGGTACATCGTAGAACCCATGGCCAGATCGCGAGCGGCTTCGGTATTCGCCTCAACATTGAACGGTGTTTCATACCAACCGGTGTAGTACGCCACCGGCTCAGCCACGGCCCAGAACATAAGGCCTATACCCATGCCTGCAGCGAACAGCATGGCAAACCAAGAAATGCGGGTAAATTCAGGCTTCGCATCCTGACCACCCAAGCGAATTTTACCAACGGGCATGAAGATGAGCGCCAAACTCACCACCACAAAAATGTTGGCGCTCAGCAGGAAGAACCAATCAAAACTGGCGATGATTCCCCACTTTGCCCCATCAAGCGTTTCCTTGGCCAAAGCCGGAAACATCAGCGTTCCTATAACAAACAGCACTACAATCACTGCAGTTACCGGGAACACCCAGTTATGCAGGTCCAGACCGAACGGATTGATATTATCCTGGCCTGCGACGTAGTCCGTCTGATATTCGTCTTTCACTACCTCGCCCACGTGGAGCCTCCTGGTTTTGGTGTGATGTCTGAAAAGTGCGTGATGGGCAGGTCGTTCCAACCTACCCCGAAATATTACAAGCACGTTATCCTATTACTTTGACCTCAAAACATCAAAGTGCGTCTTGTGTTACACCCACTTCAGGAATTATAGACCACGCAAAAATAACCGAAGCCTTATTCCCAACAATTTTCAGCAACTTGCCCACCTCTGGCCTCTCTGGCATATACTGGCCTTATCGACACTCCAAGCCCGCTTGAGGTATTCATGGTTAAAACGACCACCTTCCCTTTTCGCTATTCCGCATACGCACTCAGCATCGCGGGATTGCTCATTTCGGTTCCGCTCTCAATATGGACAGGCTCAGGATACATCTTCCCCCTAATCTTTACCGCACTAACGGCTCTGGGCACCCGAGATATCCTTCAACGAAAACATACGGTTAGCCGAAACTACCCCATCATGGCGAACTTCCGTTACTTACTCGAATCCATAGGGCCCGAAATTCGCCAGTACTTCATCCAATCAGATACCGAGGAACGGCCCTTCTCGCGAGAGCAACGCACCATTGTGTATCAGCGGGCCAAAGGTGTACTGGATAAACGCCCGTTTGGCTCACAACTGTCAATGTACGAAGAAGGCTTTGAGTGGATGAATCATTCCCTCACGCCTACCAAACTGGCCTCCAATGACTTCCGGGCTGTGATCGGTAAGCGTTGCACAAAACCCTACAGCGCGAGCGTATTCAACATCTCCGCCATGAGTTTTGGCTCGCTATCAGCCAACGCCATACTGAGCCTTAACGCGGGTGCGCAAAAAGGCGGTTTTTACCATGACACAGGGGAAGGCTCTATCTCTCGTTACCACAAAGAACCGGGAGGCGACTTGGTCTGGGAGATTGGTTCAGGCTACTTTGGTTGCCGTCATCCGGATGGCACCTTCAGCCCGGAGCGATTCCAGGAGAACGCCGGCCTGGATCAGGTAAAAATGATAGAGGTCAAACTATCGCAGGGGGCAAAACCCGGTCACGGTGGCATACTTCCCGCAGAAAAGGTCACGGCTGAAATTTCTGAAGCTCGCGGGGTACCAATGGGTGAAGATTGCGTGTCGCCTTCCAGCCACTCTGCGTTTTCCACACCGATCGAGCTGCTTGAGTTTATCGAGCAACTGCGAGAGCTTTCGGGGGGTAAACCGGTAGGCTTCAAACTTGCCATTGGGCACCCGTGGGAATGGTTTGCCATCGTTAAAGCCATGCTGAAAACCGGCAAGAAACCAGACTTCATCGTTGTCGATGGAGGCGAAGGTGGCACAGGTGCAGCCCCGCTGGAGTTCATTAATCGTCTCGGCATGCCGCTGAACGAAGCTCTGCTACTGGTACATAACACTTTGGTTGGTGCCAACCTGCGCGATGACATAGCCTTAGGCGCGGCTGGCAAGATCACCTCCGCCTTCGATATAGCCCGAACTCTGGCCATGGGCGCTGACTGGTGCAACGCTGCGCGCGGCTATATGTTCGCATTGGGCTGCATCCAGGCCCTGAATTGCCACACTGGTCGGTGTCCATCGGGTGTTGCCACTCAAGACCCGCGCCGGGGCAACAAACTGGACGTGCCACTGAAAAGCGAGCGGGTGTATAACTACCACACCAAAACACTTGATGCCCTCCAAAACCTACTGGAAGCCTCTGGCCTGAGCCACCCTTCCGAACTCGGGCCTGAGCACATTGTTCGGCGCGTATCGAAAACCAAGGTCCAAAGCTATCTCGATCTATATCATTTTCTGGAACCGGGTATGTTGCTTGAGGGCGAAACTGGGCTAACCGTGTTTGATAAATACTGGACGTGCGCGCAACCAAACACTTTTGAGCCACCGGAATTTATTCTGAAACTCAGAGAAACCAAATTGCGTTAATTGTTATGAAGAAAGTCGCCGGTCACCTATTTATTTTTTTTTGGAGCTGGCGTATACTTCGCTCCCGCTAAGCCACTGAGATAAACCTCTTTTTTGGCGGCGAGCAGTTTACGGGGCGTAGCGCAGCTTGGTAGCGCACTTGCATGGGGTGCAAGGGGTCGTAGGTTCAAATCCTACCGTCCCGACCAGAATTCCCTAGAAAATCCAGCCACTTCACGGTGACTGGATTTTTTTATGTCCAGAGATTTTTCCGATCCTTCGTTTTACCCCTCTTTCTGATATCAAACCGTCAGCACAACCTTCCCGATGTTCGCCCGACTTTCGATATAGTCGTGTGCTTCGGCGGCATCTTCGAGCCGAAAAGCTTTGGCGACCGTCGGATTAACCCAGCCCTCCTCTAAGCCAACCATAAGTTTATCAACCCATACCCTGATTTTCTGAGGCTCGTGCCATAGCCGGCCCATGTTGATACCAAAAACGGATTTATTTTGGTTCATCAGACTGATTGGGTGGAAGAAAGGCATTAACAAGGCTGTTTTTGCCAGAGCCAGTTTTCCGGCTAAACCATGACCTGATGCTACCGAAATCCCGAACATCGCCAAACGACCAGGTGAGCGCAATGCCTTATAGCTTTTACGCCAGCTTTCGCCCCCCAACGGATCAAGAATAAGTTCGGCTCCTTTACCACCGGTCAGTTGCATAAGCTCTGAAAACCAGTCGTTGTTACGGTAATCAATGGCATGATTCAACCCTCGTGCTTTTAGATAATCGTGTTTACCCGGGCTGGCGGTGCCTATGGTTTTGGCACCAATATGTTGCGCAATATCCAGTGCTGCTAGGCCCACTCCGCCGCCAACGTTATGAATCAGAACTGTGTCTTCCGGCTGCAGAGCGCCACAGACGATGATCGCCTGCCACGCGGTCAGGTAGTTAACAGGAATCGCGGCAGCCTGTTCAAAAGAGAGGCTATCGGGCTTCTCAAATACCTGAGACTGCGGAACCACCACTTGTGAGGCGTGTCCGCCAAATCTCGATAAAGCGAACACAGACTTGCCTTTCAACCATGGCTCGACACCCTCACCAATTTCATCGATCACCCCGGATACCTCATACCCGGCAGTAAACGGAAAGGCGGGGGCATCCTGATACAGGCCCTGGCGGGCCATGATGTCGGCGAAATTAATCCCTGCTGCTTTTACCGCAATGCGGACTTCCCCGGGGCCGGGATGCAAGTCGGGGCACTCTTCAAGAATAAGAACGCCACTGTCGCCGGCTTTAGGAATGGTTACGCGTTTCATGGGGTCTCCGTTGTTTGAATGAGGGCTGATGTTCGACCAGCCCCAAAACGTAACAGCTTGTCAACAAGCGAGGAACGGGCAGCCAAGGCCAATTCGCTTGCTTGGGGAGGTTAGAGAATGCATCAGCTGCCGCCTCGATCAGAAAAACAGGTAAGTGGCGTATCCTGCAAACATGGCCATGGCAAAGATAACGACTACAAACGCCGCTAGAAGCTTTAGTGTGAACAAAGAGCGCAATAAAATGAGCTCGGTCAGGCTGGCTCCAGCGCTGCCAATGATCAACGCCAGTACCGTTCCGGCACCGACGCCTTTGGCCATCAGAGCCGCCGCCAGCGGAATGACAGCTTCAGCGCGAATGTACAATGGAACTCCAATAACTGCGGCGATGGGAATAGCGAATGGATTATCCGAACCAGCATATTGCTCCAGCAACTCAGTAGGCATGAACCCATAGATTACGCTTCCAATTGCAATACCGATGAGCAGGTAAGGCAGCACGCCAACAAAGTCCGACCAGGATTCCCGCCAAACACCACTATACTTACCCGTGCTATTAACCGTGACGGAGGGTTGCCCTTCACAGCTGCTGGTTTCGCAACTCGACCTGATCGGTGCAGCACCGCATGGGCTTGCGGATGATCCAGAACAGCTTTGATACCCGCCCTCCTCTTACGGCCAACCCTGTACAGTTTGCTATTGGAGGTTCAAGCATATGATGAAACAGAAAATTGACGGGGTAAGGGCGAATGAAAGCTAGGGATTCATTTCTCTTCAGTAGCTTGCCACACACCCCATACATACATGGGGTGCAACGGGTCGTATGTCCAAATCCTACCGTCCCGACCAGAATCCCCTGCAGAGAGCTGTTGTGGGTCGTTTTATTTCGACTCCGGCGCACGCTGAATATTAATCAACAAAGGGGCTCCAGTGATGGGGTCCTGCATCAATTCACAGGTAATGTGATAAAGCGATCTTAAAATATCCGGCGTCACTATTTCTGCGGGACTGCCTTCAGCAACAATCTTCCCTCCTTTCATCGCCACTAGGTGGTCGGCGTAGCGACAAGCGCTGACCAGATCGTGAACTACCATGGCAATAGTCTTGCCGGCTTTCGCCAAATTGCAAATCAACTCAAACACTTCGACCTGGTGACCAAGGTCCAGCGCCGAAGTGGGTTCATCAAGCAGCAACAACGGCGTTTGCTGGGCAATGCTCATCGCAATCCAGGCTCGTTGGCGCTGCCCTCCGGACAGCGTGTCCAGTGGTCGGTCCGCAAGCTCGCCCATGTCCGCCGCTTCTAGGGCCTGTTGCACTGCTGCCTGGTCCTCCCCGGACCACTGCCTGAGCCAGTCCTGGTGGGGCTGGCGCCCGAAACGAATCAGATCAAGGACGGTCATGCCCTCCGGTGCCGAAGTTTCCTGAGGCAACAACGCCAGTCTGCGCGCCACTTCACGGGACGGAAGGGTCAAAATATCCTGCCCATCGAGTAATACGGCCCCGGCACGAGGCCGATGAATCCGCGCCAGCCCATTAAGCAGAGTGGACTTGCCGCAACCATTAGGACCAACGATGGCCGTTACCTTGCCACCGGGGAGCGCCAGGTTCAGCGCGTCGAAGACCTGATGATGACCATGGGCCATGGCCAGTTCAGCCGCGGCTAGGCGATCGACTTTAGTCTCGGGGTTTATATCGGCGAATGCGTTCTCAGTCATTGCAAGTGTCCGGAAGGTCGTTTCAGTAAAATCCAAAGAAGATATGGGCTGCCGGCGAGCGCGGTGACAATACCTACGGGCACCTCTAAAGGCGACAGCATCACCCGCCCCGACAAATCCGCCATCACCATCACAATCGCTCCTATCAACGCCGACGACAGCAATGGCACATAACCAGCGCGGTTAAGTGCCCGCGCAAACTCCGGGGCAATCAACGCCACCATACCAACGGGGCCGGCCACTGCCACCGCCAGCCCAGTCAGCAGCACCGACACAACGAGGCAACCCGCCCGGATACGCCCCGGGCGCCAGCCAAGGCCAATAGCAATGGCATCGGGGAACTGAAGCGCCGTCAATCCGCGGGCGAGCATCAGGCAAAGTGGCCAAGCCAATATAAAACCGCCTACCAGAATATGCGTGGCCAGGGGATCCCGAGCGTTCAGGCTCCCCACTGTCCAGGGATAGGCGGCATTGGCATCGTCTATGGCCACACGGCTAAGCATGAACTGGGTCACGGCTCCCGCAATGGCACCGATACCCAATCCAGTAATGATAAAGCGGTAGCCCCGGGTGCCGCTGGAACCGGACAGACCGAAAGCCAGTGCAGTTGCAGTTGCCGTGGCAGCACCAGCAAGAGCCATCACCGGTGGCGCCAGGCTAATACCGGCACCAACCACGGAAGCCACTGCAAACGCTGTCGCCGCATTATCAATACCGATGATGCCGGGCGTGGCCAGGCGGTTACGGGCCAGGGTCTGCATCAGGCACCCAGCCAGCGCAAAGGCAGCGCCCGTCAAGGTTGCCGCCAACAGTCGGGGCAGTCGGAGCTCCCCGATTACGAAACGGCTCGTGGGCTCCCCTCCTCCCATAAGCGCCTGCAGCACCTTGGCGGTTTCCAGGTTGACGGTACCGAGGGAAAGGCTGGCCATACCGCACAACGCCAATACAAGAACCAGCATCAAATTGACCAGCGTTGCCCGGCGGTTGAACAGCAGGCTGCACCCCCTGCACGGCAACAGAAATTGCCAATAGCCAGGAGGCGGGTTCCAAAATCTCGGCCGGTTGAAAAGTCGGGCTTTCATAGTGCGGGCATCCTGCGAGCGCGAACAATAGCCAACAGCACTGGCGCACCGATCAACGCGGTGACAACCCCGAGCGGCAATTCCGCCGGCACCGCCAACAGCCGAGATACCGTATCTGCCAGCACTACGACGGCAGGACCTAGTGGCAAACACAACCACAGAGTCTTGCGAATGTCCGAGCCTGCCAAGGCCCGTGCGAGGAACGGCACCACCAGACCCACAAACACCAGAGGCCCAGCAAGGGCCGTGGCCCCGCCCACCAGTAACGCCACGGCTAAAACGACCAACAGACGAATCTGGCCTGGATGGTTACCCAAACCCGCAGCCACCCGTTCACCCAGGGCCAACGAAGCCAATGGTTGCGCCACTGCTGCGACTATGACACCAGCCAGCACCATGGAAGGCAGTGCGGTGGCCAGCTGCGACCACCGCCGCCCCGCGATACTGCCCGTGACCCAGAAGCGGATCTCATCTGCAGCCCTCTGGTCCACAAGCATCAACAATGATGTCATAGCCAACAGCAAGCTCGACAGGGTGGCCCCAGCCAGCACAAGCCGGACCGGATCATTGCCCAAGCCTTTCATCCGGGAGGAAGCGACCACCAAAGAACATCCCGCCAGGGCACCGCCCTGAGCCACTAGGGTTGTCAGGGTCGCGGTACTCGCCCCCAGCACAATCGCCAGCGATACCGCAAAGGCACTGCCAGCGCTAACACCGAGCAATCCCGGTTCCGCCAGCGGATTACGAGTCATCGCCTGCAACAAGGCACCAGCTACCCCAAGGGCCAAACCAACAGTGACTCCCACCGCCAGCCGAGGTAATCGAAGCTCCATAAAGACAAACCGGGCCTCCTCACTACCTCCTCCCATTAGCGCCGCTAGGGCATCTCCGGGCTGCACCGGCCCGGCTCCCAGCATCAGGCTCGCAAGGCTGACGATTGCCATCACCAGCACGGAAAACCCAAGCGCCCTCATTCTAAGGTATTGAAACAAAGCTCCCCGTGTTTGCAAAACTGTGTTCAAAGGTTGTGCCTGCCAATCGCCGCTTCAATAGTATTCAGAATTTCCGAGGCGGCCAGGGGACCGGCAGCACTGGTCCATGTTTGGCCATCCACCGGCACCACCTGTTCATCTTCAACGGCTTGCAAACGGTTAAAAGCCGGGGATCGTTTGGCGGCTTTCAGCGCTTCTTGACCATCGGCGTTGAGGGTGGCAAGGAACAACCAGTTCTGATCAATCATCGACAAGTTTTCCTCACTCAGCGGATGGCTGTGAGGCCGCCCTTCTTGTACAAGACTACTGTCGTTCACTTCAAAGCCGACACTCTCGACCAGAGTGGCTGAGAAGATACCGGATGCCATCACCAGCGCGCCTTGGGGCATCCAGCGAACTACGGAGGCATCGCGCTGGTCTTTGAGCACATTGGCACTGACTTGCTTCGAGACATCTTCGATACGGTCCTGCACCTTGCGAATGGCGGCCTCCCCTTGCGCTTCTCTTCCCAGGGCCCTGGCAAACAGCCGGGTTTCTTGAATCCAGGAATCTCTCTGGTACGGCGTCACATCAGGCACCACCGTGGGAGCAATCGCGGAGAGCAGCTCATATTGCTGTCGATTGGTCTGTGCAGAGGCGAGGATGATCTCCGGTTGCAGGGCGATCACCGCTTCTATATTAATCTCTCGGGGCGTACCGACGATCTGGATGTTGCCAGCTAGAGGCAGGATATATTCAGCCACCGAGGTGCCGCCTCGGGTAATAATCGCGCCCACCGGCTGGGCACCGGAGGCAATCGCCGCATCGAGAGCCCCCTCATACAGCGTGACAATTCTCGTGGGCGTGCCGTCTACTTTCAAGGAGCCGTATTTGGTTTCGACGGAACGAAGATCGGCGGCGGCCAGCCTTGTCGCCAGAAGTAGGACAGCAATACAGGCCGCCATGATCATTAGATGCCTCAAAGGGCGGTAGAAATTCGTCATGGTCATCATTTCTCCGTTAAAGGTATTTACAGTATTTAAGAAGGTCAGAAGCCGATGTTCAGCGCCAGCCAGTAACGGCGACCATCTTCGACCAGGCCGTACTTCTCGTCGGTAATTTCCTTGTCAAACAGGTTGTATACCCCTGCCTTGACCTGGGCGTTATCGGTTAACTGATAACCCAAGCCGCTGTCCAGCATGGTATAGGACGGTGCAATCAGGGCACCCTGAGAGGGGCCGGTGTTAGGCTGGCTTTCCTTGCCACGATAGGTGGCCTTGATCCACGGAGACAGCCGGTCGGAAGGGAACCAGTTCAGTGACAGCGTTGCGAGGTGCTCTGGCAGTTGGGTTAGCGGCTCCCCCTCATATTCACCGCTCTTCTGCTCGGAGTCGGTGTAGGTGTAGGTGGCGCCAACTTCCAGGTTTGTGCCAATGGGGCTGTTAAAGCCTACTTCCACGCCTTGAGTAACGGCGTCATCCACATTAACGCGGTAGGTAGGGTCGGAACCAAACTGGTTGGGGCCATCCGTGCAGATGTCGATGGGGCAGGTAATGCGGGTAATCTTGTCCTCAAAGTCGTTGTGGAACAGGGTAACGTTACCACGCAGCCCCCCGGGCACGGTGTAGTGTAAAGACACTTCTTTGTTAAGGGAGGTTTCCGGTTTAAGGTTCGGGTTGCCGTAGATATTACCGCCGCGGCTGACCTGCCCCCAGTCAGGTACAATTTCCCGCAAGTTAGGTGAGCGGAAACCAGTGGAAACACCGCCCTTCAGTGTCCAGCGGGGGGCCATTTTCCAAACGCCGTAAAGCCGAGGGCTGACGTGGCTGCCGTAGTTCTCGTCCTCATCCAGGCGAACTCCACCGGTCAGAGCGAAGTCCTCGGTCAACATCCATTCATTCTCGGCAAATAGCGCCCACTTGGAACCCTCCACTTCCGTCAGGTCGGATATCCGGTTCGACGTCTTGTCGTCCAGCGCCTCTTTTTCATAACTCGCACCCACCGTCACCATATGGTTTCCCAGTGGCACCACCAGACTGCTTTTGGCAGTCGTGTTGGTGATTTCCATCTGACGGCCTTCGTTCTCAACAGATTCTTGTTGAACGTAGGAATTCGTGGTTCCAAGGTCCCAGCGGCCGACATGAGAAAGGGAATAATATTTTCGGAAGTGACTCGTGTCGGAATCCGTACAGCCCCCGCGGCAGCCATCCACCGGCCCGGAAACACCGGCAAACGAACGGCGACGCTGATCCACAATACCGGATTCCAGTACGATGTCGTGACCCTGTTTCGGGGTGAAGGACAGGCGGCCGGTCACGCTCTGCAGTTCCTTTTCCTCAAATCCATTGATAATCCGGTCTTCCTCACGGTTGTATTGCCGGCCGTATATCTGCAGTCCGAGCATGTCAGGCACCAGCGGACCGCCCACGTGAAAGTTTGTCTGAAAAATATTGCCGGAGTCCTGATTTTCCTGCAGGACGGTATCCAACTGCAGTTCACCACCCCAGGTTTCGGGCACCTTGCGAGTGATCACGTTAATCACACCACCAATGGCATCAGAGCCATACAGAGTGGACATGGGCCCGCGGATGACCTCAATTCGTTCGATCGCCCCCATCGGCGGTAGCCAATCCTGCTCAAAGCCAGCGCTGCCATTCGGCCGGCTTTCGCGGCTGGATACCCGCTTGCCGTCCACCAGCAATAGCGTATAGGCAGCTGGCATGCCCCGCATGGTGATATCGGCACCGTTGTCCCCGGCACCGCCACCCGTCACAATAACGCCCGGTACATCACGTAGGACGTCGGTGATGTCCTTATAAACCCCACGCTCGATCTTCTCTCGGTTAATCACACTGATCGACGCAGGTGCATCCGTCAGCTCCTGCTCGTACCCGGTGGCACTGACCACCAGCTCCGAGAGCTCGTGCGGCTCCCCCGCCAACACTGGCATCGCGGTGAGGGACACTGCGAACACGGCCCCGGGGCGTGCCAACCGTCTGCAGAAAACAGGTACTGAGTCGTTCATGGTGCATCCTTATCTAGCTTAAAGGTGCGAGAATGATAATGCTTCGCATTGGCGTTAATAAGGTGATACTCTGGCACGCGTTGTTGCAAAAAGTGGAACTCCTCCTCAATGTATGACCTGAAAGAACTTGAAGCCTTCGCCGCTGTGGTCCGTTCCGGCAGTCTGAGCCTAACCGCTCGTGAACTGAACCTACCCAAATCCACACTCAGTCGCCGAATCAGGCAACTGGAAGCGGAGGTGGGACAATCTCTGCTCCGGCGAGAATCCAATCAGCTGATCCCCAACGAAGCCGGACAAATGTTTTATCGGTATTGCGATGAGATACTAGGACTGGCCAGGCAGGGCTCAGAAGCGCTGAACGAGTTACACGAGGTGATTACAGGCGAGTTAGTTCTACGTTCCCATGAGGCGTTTATTCGGGGCTGGTTTGCGCAGGTGGTGGAAACATTCTTGGCACAGCATAGTAGCGTCAACGTCCGGGTGTACACCCAGACAGAAACACCGGACGACCAGATGGACGGCATTTGCCTATGGCTCGGCGGCCCCGGGGAGAACCGACTGCGCCAAGAACGGCTGGGCTCCCTCAGCCAGGGCATATACGGCCACCCCGAGTATCTCGAAAGGTGGGGTAGGCCACAGGCACCCGGAGACCTGCAGCAACACACTTGGGTAGATCTGCTCGGCCAACGTGAGGGAGCACCGCCACTCAGTCTTCATCACAGCATCCACGGCAGTTATCCTCTGCAACCAGCGGCTTCGTGCCTTCGGTTCGACCAATTCTGCCTCCAAGGTGATGCCATTGTCCGCCAAAGCGGCCTCGGACTGATGCCCCACTGGATGGTAGAGCGCCGCCTGCAGGCCCACCCCGAAACTCTGGAACTGTGCCTGCCGGAATGGCAGGGGCCCTCACTGCCTATCTGGCTGCTCTATCCCTACGGCAACCTGCCGAGACGCACCCGGGCTTTCCTCGCACATCTGAGGGAGTCCCTGCCCCCCACTTGGTGTAACCGACGGGCTGCGTGAAACGTGCCTAGCGTTGCATTTTTCGGAACGGCGTGTCCAAACACTTGGCAGAAGCACCGTGATAGCCTTTTGAGCATGATACTCATTCTTATCTGAGAAAATGCACCAGGAGATTTCATGACACGCATTAAACGCATGGCCCTTGCGGCCACCATAGGCGCCACTCTTGTCCTTCCGGCCTTTGCGACAGCAAGCGATGCAAAGCTCGGCATCATCAGTTTCAATCATGGCAGCCTTGATACCTTGGAAGCCCTCGGTCTTGGCAACCATGTCTTGGCCGTCCCCAAACAAAGTCTCCCAGGTTATCTGTCAAAGTTCGCCAGTGACGAATACCCTGATGCGGGCGGTCTAAAATCGCCTAGCCTTGCGGTCATCGACAAACTAAAACCAAATCTTTTGCTGATCACCGGTCGCCAAGGCGACCGGCTTGAGAACGTGGCAGAGGGCATTAAGGTCGTCAACGTCGACCTACCTGAGGGCGGGTTCGCGGAGGGTGTTAACACGAGGGTACTAGAACTGGCCGCTCGATTCGACGCAACTGAACGCGCCGAGCAGGCCCTGAACGAGCTTTGGAATTACACGGAAGCGCAGAAACTGACCATTGAAGACTCGCCACAAGTGCTGGTTATCACCCACAACGATGGCAAATACGGTCTGAGGCAGGAATCGGTGGTTACCGACTTGCTGGAACTTTCATCACCCGAGATTCCCGAGGGCACGAAAACCTTCACCCATGGGACCCGTACCTTCACGCCGTTAACACCCGAGGTGATTGCCACCATGGCCCCGGATGTCGTCCTGGTAGTGGATCGAAGTGCATCCATCGGCCAGCCAGGGCTGAAAAAAGCCACGTTGGTTGGCCAATTGGAGACGGCCGGCATGGACGAAACAAATGTGACAATCCTGTCGCCAGGGCTGTGGTACCTGTCCGGTGGCGGACTTCAAAGCATTCGTCTACAGATTGAGGAGGTGTTGGAGGCGGTTAGGTAATCCTCTCTAAGCCCAATTGGATGGAGAGGAACCCGGGTCATGCGCTGATTCCGCCCAACGGTGAATGGAACAGCCCGCTGGCCCGGTGCTTTTTTCTGGCTCAACGCAGGGCCTTCAGAGCTTTCGTCCACTTAACCATTTCGCCCAGCATCGCGGCGGCGGAATGGGCGTGAACCTCTTCAGCCTGGAACTGACGATCTTCATCCAGCCTCTCCCACGGCATCTGCACCATAACGCCCTCGGTCATGGGCATCATTTTCAGCGTGGTGACCAACTGCTTGGCAGCCTGAGCGGAACGCAACCCGCCTGATACGCCTCCATAGCTAACGAAGCCGCAAGGTTTGTAATTCCACTCATTGTACAAGTAGTTCAGCGCGTTCACGAACGACGGCGGCGGGCAGAAGTTGTACTCCGGGATCACAAACACAAAGGCATCGGCCCGGGAAACGCTCTTCGACCAGGCTTTGGTGTGCTCGTGCTCATACTTCTGCATGCGAGGGTGATTCGCCTCGTCATAAACCGGCAGATTGAAATCCGCCAAGTCGACAAGCTCACTTTCAAATCCGCCCTGTTCGTTCGCAGCTGTGCTGAACCACTCTGCAACCGATGATCCGATCCGGCCAGGGCGAGTGCTACAAATAATGGTTTGAAGCTTGAGAGTCATCGTCATCCTTCCTTTTTTTACTTCCAGAGTTCGATTTGGAGGAACACTATAAACAGAGCGCTCACCTAAGAAAAACGAAGAAAACTGCAGCATCTATTCAGTTTTTCTGAACAAATACTGCGATCAGGTAGGGGTTCACTGAACAAGCATACTCGCCAGATGATCAGATCAGGCCGGGGAACGAGCCCCGGCCTAACCTCACCTTATTCCGCTGAAGCAATCAGGCTGGCGTTACCGCCGGCAGCCGTGGTGTCTATGCAAAGGTGGCGCTCGATGACGTAACGCTGGTCCAGCGTGTACTCAGTGATCACTGGCAACAAAGCTCCGTCCCGGACTGAAAGCGCTTCGCGGTACTGCTTCAGCAGCGGCTTTTCCGCGACGCTAACAACGGCTTCGTAGCCACCAATCTGTGTCAGCGCCTCTGGCTCCAACAAACCGTCAGTGGCAACAACCGGAAGACCCGCATTGATCACTCGTGACAGCGTTTTTTCAGCCCCCGGAGCCACCACCACAACTTTGTTGCCTTGCGACAACGCCACACCGGCCTGCTCGACTGCCGTAGCTGTATCAGGCCCGAGGCATAAGACAACACCCCGAGCGTGACAAGATAGATGGTTCTGCTCACCGGTCGGCCCTGGCATTTCTTCGTGGCCGAGATCCAGCGGTGCCGGAACGTCACCAAAGAACGGGCTCAGAGCCTGTTGGCGACCTTCTGCCGCAGGGACATCAAGCTTAGCTAGCTGATCAATCAGCTTTTGCACCTTTCGGGCGCCAACGGCTTTGCCTTCACCGGCCAATTTTTCCGTAACGTTGCCTTTAATAAAGCGACGTACGTACTGCGGGCCACCCGCTTTCGGACCGGTTCCAGACAATCCTTCACCACCAAAGGGCTGAGAACCGACAATGGCGCCGATCTGATTGCGGTTAACGTACGTGTTACCGACTTTGATACGGCTGGCGATATGCTCGATACGACGATCCACCCGGCTGTGAATCCCGAAAGTCAGGCCGTAGCCTTTAGCGTTGACCGCATCTACCACTTTGTCGATATCTTTGGCTTCAAACGTGGCAACGTGCAGCACCGGACCAAAGATTTCTTCTTCCATTTCCTCGATTCCGCTTACTTGCAGAACTGCAGGTGAAACGAACATACCTTTTTCCGGCACCGGCAGCTTTTTGAGCAATTTGCCCTGCTGTTCGAATTTCTTGCAGTGATCGTTGATCTTTTTGCGAGATTCCTCGTCAATAACAGGCCCGACATCGGTAGATAACTCCCAAGGGTCGCCGATACCGAGCTCCTCCATCGCGCCGTAAAGCATTTCGAGCAAGCCTTCGGCAATGTCTTTCTGCACGTAAAGCATACGCAAGGCTGAACAACGTTGGCCCGCACTCTGGAACGAAGAAGCCAGCACATCGCGCACCACCTGTTCAGGCAAGGCGGTGGAATCCACGATCATGGCGTTCATTCCACCGGTTTCAGCAACCAGCGGTGCATCGGGGGCCATGTTCTTGGTCATCGCCTTATTGATCAGCTTGGCGGTATCGGTTCCGCCGGTGAAGCAAACCCCTTCAATGCGTGAATCCGATGTCAGTGCCGCACCCACGGTGCCACCGTCACCCGGCAAGAGCTGGATCGCGTCTTTCGGAATACCGGCTTCGTGCATTAATTCAACCGCACGCACTGCCAGCAAAGAGGTCTGTTCGGCAGGCTTCGCGACTACGGTGTTACCGGCCGCCAGGTTCGCCAGAATCTGGCCAGTGAAGATGGCCAGCGGGAAGTTCCAGGGTGAGATACAGCAAATCACCCCTCGAGCCTCCCCGGCGTCTTTGTACCGGATACCTTCGTTGGCGTAGAACATAGCAAAGTCTACTGCCTCACGAATCTCCGCCACCGCATCAAACAGAGACTTACCAGCCTCCCGGGTGGTCAGAGCAAACAGTTCGTCCACGTTCTCTTCGTACAAATCACCGACCTTACGGATCAGTGCCGCACGCTTTTCTGCAGGTACAGCTGCCCAGTCTTTGAAACCGGCGCGGGCCGCTTCCACTGCGGCATCAACGTCAGCTTCGGAGGCATAAGTAATCTGTCCTACCACATCGTCCAGATCCGCCGGGTTGCGAACGTCAACCACCTCGCCACCCTTCGGTGCCGACACAGTTACCGAGCCACCCTGCCACTGGTGCGTTTTGTACTTGCCTCGCCCTTCGTTCAGTTCGGCAACCGTTACAGGGTCTGTCAAATCCCACCCCTTCGAGTTACGGCGCTGTTCGCCGAAGATATCCGCCGGCTTCACAATCATTTGACTGGAAACCTCGCGACCCAGCGCATTCACTGCATCGATGGGATCTTTGGCGATCTCCTCCGGTGTAATGCTGGTATCGACAATCTGGTTAACGAAGGAGCTGTTCGCGCCGTTTTCCAGCAACCGGCGAACCAAGTAGGCCAGCAGATCTTTGTGGGCGCCCACCGGTGCGTAGATCCGGCAGGGTACTTTGCTTGCCTTAAGCACCTGATCGTGCAGAGACTCACCCATACCATGCAGGCGCTGAAACTCGAACTTATCCCGACTCAAATCTTTCGCCAGCTCTAAAACCGCGGATACGGAATGCGCGTTGTGGGTGGCGAACTGTGGGTAAATACGATCGGTCATACCGAGTAGTTGAGTCGTGCATGACAAGTAGGAAACGTCACTGCAGGCTTTACGGGTAAATACAGGAAAGCCCTCAAGCCCCATCACCTGAGCGCGTTTGATCTCGGCATCCCAGTAGGCACCTTTCACCAGGCGCACCATGATACGGCGGTTGTGCTTCTCAGCCAGCGCATACAGCCAATCCAACGTCTGTGAGGCGCGTTTAGCAAAAGCCTGAACCACCACACCAAAACCGTCCCAGCCGTCGAGCGCGGGATCCGCAAAAATCGCTTCAATAACATCCAGCGAAAGGTCCAGACGATCTTGCTCTTCCGCGTCGATGTTGAAACCCATATTCGCTGCAGCGGCTTTTTTAGCCAGCTCGAGCGCCCGTGGTACCAACTCGTTCATCACGCGTTCTTTCTGGCCGTACTCGTAGCGCGCCAGCAATGCCGACAGCTTTACGGAGATACCCGGATTAGTGCGTACATCACCTTCACAGCGCTTACTGATGCTCTCGATGGCTTTGGCATAGGCTTGGAAGTAACGTTCAGCATCGGCATCCGTGCGCGCAGCTTCTCCCAACATATCGTAGGAGTAGGTGTAGCCCTGCTCTTCCATTTCCTGGCCATTTTCCTGAGCTTCTTCAATGTCCCTACCCAATACAAACTGACGGCCCATTTCCTTCATGGCTTGCCCTGCAGCCACACGAACCACAGGCTCGCCCAGACGCTTAACCAAGTGGCGCAATGTATCGCCTACGCTTTGGCGCTCCGAATCCTTAAGCAAGTTACTGGTCATCAACAAAGCCAGCGTGGCGGAGTTAATCAGGCCAGATTTGGCCTTGCCCACGTGGGCTCCCCAGTTGCCAGAAGTGATTTTGTCCTCAATCAGATCCTGGATGGTGAAGTTATCGGGAACCCGAAGCAGCGCCTCGGCCAGGCACATCAACGCCACGCCTTCTTTGGTGGTCAGCCCGTACTCAGCCAGGAATTTTTCCATAATCGTTGGCTTGGCGTTGTCACGCACATCGCGCACCAACTCTGCCGCTCGGACAGATATCGCTTGGCGCGTTTCATCAGACAGCTGAGCCTGCTCAATCAGTCGGTGAATCACTTCATACTCGTCCGCCAGATAGTTGTCGCGAAGGGCCTGACGAATTTCGTGGAGCTCTTTTACCGCGGATTGCTGCAAACTCATGGTTATGCCTCCTGATTATTGGAATACTGACCGCATTGTAGCGAAGGCGGTATATTCTATTTTCCTATTAGACGCTCTTATCAGGTCTTATTTCCTTTAATTAGCCAGTCGAAATTATCAAAAAAACCGCACATAGATTAAAATTAGGAAAACCGACTTATAAAGTCATATTTCAATCCCACACCACAAGGATAGCAGCCATGTCGGATCTCGACAGGATCGACCTTGCCATCGTTCGAGAACTGCAGAACAACGGACGCATGACCGTTATTGACCTCGCGTCCAGAGTAGGGTTATCCAAGACCCCCTGTCAGATACGCATGCGCCGTCTCGAAGAGCAGGGTTACATCACGGGCTATTCGGCGATGGTGAACCAAACAAAGCTGGGCCACTCCCACATCGCTTTTGCCCAAGTGACTCTGAGTGACACGTCGAGTAAGGCCTTGGCAGCGTTCAACGATGCCGTTAAGAAGATTTCTGCCGTAGAACAATGCCACATGATGGCCGCCAATTTTGATTATTTGCTGAAGATTCGTACGCGAAATATGGCAGAGTATCGCCAAGTTCTGGGGGAGCAAATCTCGAGCCTGCCCCATGTTCTGCAAACCAGCACCTTTGTTGTCATGGAAAACGTAAAAGACCGAGGCTTGTAATGACGACGCTTGATCAAGCCACCGCCCAGCGCATTGTGGATCGTGCGATGCCCGTGATCGGCCATTCGGTCAACGTGATGACACCCGAGGGCATCATCATAGCGTCCGGTGACTCTCTGCGCGTGGGAGCCATTCATCAAGCGGCACGGCAGGTGGCCAAATCCTGTGCCCCTGTGGTGATCACAGAGCAAGAGGCCTGCAGATATACCGGCACCCGAGCCGGCGTGAACGTGCCGGTTGAAGTGGGCGGCAAGATCGTAGCCGTTGTCGGCATCTCGGGCTCACCAGACAAAGTGCTACCATTTGCAGACTTGGTAAGGGTCACCGCCGAGCTGATCCTGGAGCAAGCCTCGTTAATCGAAGTCAGTCGCCAACGCCGGCATCAAATCGAAAACACCTTGCTGGCATTGCTGAAGGGCGAGCCGGTTTCAAACCATTGGCTTAAGCAACTCTCGATTGATCTCAGCAAATCCCGAATTGCCGTGGTCTTGGAAGCCAGCCAGCCTCACCTGCCGTGGTTAACCGATATCACCTCGTTGGCTAGAGATTTAGAACGGGTTGAGCCCGAGGCTCTTGTCATTCAGACCCCCGATCAGAAAGTTGTTTGCTTTTTTATCGAAAAATCACCAAAAGATGCCATGAATGCCGCAATAGCGCGGCTTCCTAAGAATATAGCAGTGTCAGCATCGGCTGCTACTGGCGCCGCATTCAGCAACAATCTCAAAGCTTGCTACGAATCGGCCGAAGCGACCCTGCAGGCCGCCAAACAACGTTTCCAAGCGCCTGCTCGCGCACACTACGAGACGTACCCTATGGCCACTCTATGGCGAAGCTTGCAGCCTGATTGGCAACAAGATCAACTCACCCAAGCACTTCGCCCTCTACTCAACCATGCTCGTAGCGATCAATACCTCAAGACGCTTCGCACGTTTATTCATTCCGACGGCGATATCCAACGATGTGCGGAGCAGCTTCATTTACATCGCAATTCCGTTCGCTATCGCCTAAAAGGCATTGAAGCTTTAACGGGCTGGTCCCCGTTCCGGCTCGAAGACCTCGTGTTCCTATATATGGCATTGGAATCAAACCACCAATTAGTGCAACTGCACAATGATATCAAGTAAAGATTGATCAATCCTGTTCTTGTGCATAACGAATTATTGTCAATCTGCTTTTACACTTAGCACCACATAATCGGCCACAGAGCCGGTATAACAATCGGGTTGATTCTGGAGATTTCCGATGCATCTGGTGCTAATTTTGGTAGCGGTCATAATTTTTATTGTGTTTGCCACCAGCCGTTTAAAACTGAACCCTTTTATTACCCTATTGCTCGCCTCGTTTTTGGCCGCCTTTGCCTTTGGCCTGCCGTTAGCTGACATCGAAAAAACCATTCGCGCCGGCTTCGGTAACATTCTGGGCTACATTGGTCTGGTGATTGTGCTGGGAACCATTATTGGTGTGATTCTTGAACGCACTGGCGCCGCCATCGTGATGGCCGAAAGCGTCGTGAAATGGCTCGGTGAGAGATTCCCAACACTCACCATGTCGCTTGTCGGCTTTATCGTCTCCATTCCTGTTTTTTGTGATTCCGGCTATGTCATATTGAACAGCCTGAAACGCTCAATGGCCAGAACACTCAATGCCTCCCCTGTGGCCATGACTGTTGCATTGTCCACAGGCCTATTCGCCACCCATACTTTGGTTCCGCCAACTCCGGGCCCTATTGCCGCGGCAGGCAACCTGGGACTGGAAAACAATCTGGGCTTGGTTATTGCTGTCGGGCTTGTATTCGCAATCATTGCGGCCTTAGCAGGGCTGTTCTGGGCATCCCGGTGCAAGAACCTGCCAAGCACCGAACTCGAACAAGCAGAAGAGGCTTTCGAAGAAGCCAAACAGCACTATGGGGAACTTCCTTCGGCCAGCAAGGCGTTTGCACCGATCTTCGTCCCAATCTTACTGATCTGCATAGGCTCCTTTGCCAACTACCCCACCGCACCGCTGGGTGACGGAATGGTTTATGACATTCTGAACTTCCTCGGCAAGCCCTTGAACGCCCTGTTAATTGGCCTCGGTTTTGCGCTCACTCTCCTGCAAGGCAACAACAAGCTTGAAGAGTTCGGCCGTCATACCAGCAAAGGCCTGGAAGTGGCTGCGCCAATTATTCTGATTACCGGTGCCGGCGGTGCATTCGGCGCCGTTCTAGCCGCCACGCCTCTGGGAAGCTACCTGGGCGACACCCTCTCAACCCTAGGGTTAGGTGTCATGATGCCATTCATTGTAGCCGCGGCCCTCAAGTCTGCTCAGGGCTCCTCCACCGTTGCACTGGTTACGGCCTCAGCACTTGTTGCCCCGCTTCTGCCTCAGCTTGGACTGGATTCCGAGCTTGGCCGGGTGTTGACAGTAATGGCTGTGGGCGCCGGCGCTATGACGGTATCCCATGCCAACGACAGTTACTTCTGGGTGGTATCACAGTTCAGCAAAATGAACGTTGCAACCGCCTATAAATCGCACACAACGGCAACACTGGTTATGGGTCTGGTGACCATTGCATGCGTGTGGCTAACCTCACTGGTGGCTTTGTAGCATGCGTATTGTCATTGCTCCTGACTCGTTCAAGGAATGCCTGTCAGCCGATCAGGTTGCCAGCGCGTTGGCCCGAGGCTGGGCAAAGGCGGCGCCGCGAGACGAGATCATCGAAGTACCTCTAGCAGATGGTGGAGAAGGCACAACTGTTGCGCTGACCGAAGCCCTTCACGGGCAATTGCATTCAGTCACAGTAACAGGGCCACTGGGAGAACCCGTGGTCGCCCGCTATGGGCTGGCAGATAGCGCCAATACGGCCATTATTGAAGTCGCTGAAGGAAGCGGCCTGCACTGTGTGCCGCCTGATGAGCGAAACGCGTTATCTGCTTCAAGTTACGGTACCGGCGAATTAATGTTGGAAGCACTGGCTCACAAGCCAAAAGTGCTGATCATGGGGCTGGGCGGCAGCGCGACGACGGATGGCGGCGCTGGCATCTTGCAGGCACTCGGCGCAAAGCTCCTCGACAAGGGAGGCAATCCTATTCCTCCAGGCGGAATAGGATTGGGCAAACTCGCCAGTCTGGACTTGCAGCCAGCGCTTGATGCCATAGGAGACGCACGCTTAGTCGTTGCCTGCGACGTTAACAATCCGTTGACGGGTCCTAAGGGCGCAGCAGTCGTGTTCGGTCCTCAAAAAGGCGCAAGCATTCAGCAGCTCATTAAGCTGGACGCTAACCTGGCTCACTTCGCCCGATTGGCCAAAAAGCAGGGCCGGGATATTTCTAGCTTCCCCGGCAGCGGCGCCGCGGGTGGTATCGGTGGGATGGTCGTCGGTATTCTCGGAGCGCAATTGCGCCCCGGAATTGAGCTTGTCATGGATACCGTCGAGCTGGAAAGCCACATCGAGACTGCGGACTTGGTGATCACCGCTGAGGGTGCCATAGACAACCAAAGCGCTTACGGTAAAACCCCCGCAGGAGTGTCGCTTATGGCAAAGAAATATGGTGTACCGGTTGTAGGCTTTGCCGGCATGTTGGGGCAAGACTTTTCAGCCCTGCAAACCAAAGGGCTGACCGCGGCTTTTTCGATAACCCGGGGGCCGATGGAACTTCAAAATGCCTATGCCCAAGCAGAGGCTAACCTGGAACAATGTGCCGAACAGCTTGCTCTGCTCGCCCACGCTCTACACAAAAGCTGATTTACCACGATCATAACGCAAAAAACCGAGACGTTTTCGCATCTCGGTTTTTTTGTGCTCACGATTTTGGTTCGTTACCGATTACTTGGCTGGGGCGTTCAACACATCCAATACTTCTTCAAGTTCGGTAATCATTTGGCGAATCAGCTGCTTGTACTGGGAGGTATCGTCTTTCACCTCGGAGCTGCTCAACTTTTGTTTGGCACCCCCAATGGTGTAGCCCTGATCATAAAGCAAGCTACGGATCTGCCGTATGGTGATAACATCAGCACGCTGATAATAACGACGGTTACCCCGGCGTTTAACCGGCGAGAGCTGCGGGAACTCTTGCTCCCAATACCTCAGTACGTGTGCTTTAACGGCACACAGCTCCGCAACCTCACCAATGGTGAAGTAGCGTTTCCCCGGAATAACGGGAAGCTCGTTGTTATGACTCGGTTCCAGCATACGTTTCTACTTTTTGTTTCAGTTTTTGGCCGGGCCTGAAGGTAACGACGCGTCGGGCGCTGATAGGGATCTCTTCACCCGTTTTGGGGTTACGCCCGGGGCGCTGTTTCTTGTCACGGAGGTCAAAGTTGCCGAATCCCGACAACTTCACCTGCTCATTGTGACTGAGAGCACCTCTGATTTCATCGAAGAAAGCTTCTACCATTTCTTTGGCTTCCCGCTTGTTCAGACCTAATTCTTCGTACAAGCGCTCCGCCATATCCGCTTTCGTCAAAGCCGTCATCCGTCAACTCCTCAGTGTTGCCCCCAGCTCTTCTTTAAGGGAATCGATAACCCCGTTGAAGAGCGTATGCACTTCGTCTTCATTCAGCGTGCGCTCGGGATGTTGCCAGAACAGGCTTAGGGCCAAACTGCGATTGCCCTCACCCAGGCTTTCACCCTCATAGACATCAAACACACGCATGTCTGTTAGGTGTTCGCCGGCTTGTTTGCGAGCTATTTCTTCAACCTGCGCGAACGACACTTCGCTTCCGATAATGATAGCCAAATCTCTTCGAACTTCCGGGAATTTCGAAACATCTTTGAAATTAGGCACATATCCAGTCACGATTGAATTCAAGAATAGCTCAAACATTAGAATCGTGCCATTAAGTTCAAGGTTTTTCTGCACTTGAGGGTGCAAAGTTCCCAACCAACCTACACTCTCGCCATCGCGCACAAGCTCTGCCGTTTGCCCGGGATGCAACGCCGGGTGCAGGCCTGCTCGGAACTGAACCTCAATACCGAGTACCTGGAACAAACTTTCCAGCTCACCTTTCACATCAAAGAAGTCTGACGCACGGCGGCCGTTGGTCCAATTTTCAGGAGTCTGGTTGCCCACAACAACACCTGCCAGCATTGGCTGCTGATCGATCTGATCACCGTCTTTCACAAAGCGAAGACCGGTCTCGAACAAACGGATTCGAGGCTGCTGACGATTCTGGTTGTGCTGAACCGTCTTAATCAGGCCGCTCCAAAGTGTTGTGCGCATGACAGAAAGATCTGCCGAAATCGGGTTCGCCAAGGCGATACCTTCCCGATCGGGATCAACCAACTGCTGTACTTTGGGGTCGACAAAGCTGTAGGTAATAGCTTCCTGGTAGCCTTGGGCCACAAAGAAATTGCGAAACGCCGATAGTGGCCGCACCGCTTCTTCCCGAACACTCAGGCCTAACGAGCCCGTAGGCTCGGTTACCGGAAGGTTGTTGTAGCCATAAATGCGTCCAACTTCTTCTATCAGATCTTCTTCGATCGAAATATCCGGGCGGAAGCTGGGCACACTGATGCGCCAACCATCCTTCAAAAGTTTTTCAACACGCAAACCGAGTCGAGACAGAATCTCTTCTACTGTGGTGCGGTCAATCGCCAAACCAAGAACGTCGGCCAACCGTTTCTCACGCAGGTCAACGGTTTTTGCTTTCGGCAGATCTTCCCAGCTGACCACTTCAACAATTTCACCCGGCTCCCCGCCAACAATGTCCATCAACAGGCGGGTTGCCCGCTCCATTGCCTCGCGGGCCAGTTCGTAATCAACGCCGCGCTCAAAACGGTGAGACGCGTCGGTATGCAAACCGTAGTGACGTGCCTTGCCGGCCATCGCAATAGGTTCGAAGTAGGCAGACTCCAGGACCAGATCCTGAGTCTTGTCATTCACGCCGGAATGCTCACCGCCCATTACGCCGGCAATGGCGATCGGCTTGTCGTGATCAGCGATTACCAGAGTTTCAGCCGTTAGTTCAACTTCCTGACCGTCCAGCAACACCAGTTTCTCGCCGGCTTTCGCCATGCGAACAACGATGCCACCTGAAATTTCTTCCCGGTCAAAAGCATGCAGAGGCTGACCGAGTTCCAGCATCACATAGTTAGTCACATCAACCGCAGCGTCGATGGAACGAATACCGGAACGACGCAGTTTCTCCTGCATCCACAACGGCGTTTCGGCTTTCAGGTTTACGTTACGCAGAACACGCCCCAGATAACGGGGGCAGGCCTCCGGCGCTTCGATGCGAATGGCAGGAACCTCAGAATGAACGGCCTCAACCGTCTCAATTTCAGGAACTCCCACCACCAAACTGCTCAGCACACCCACTTCGCGAGCCAACCCTTTGATAGACAAGCAATCACTGCGGTTGGGTGTCAAATCAACATCAATGGCGATGTCGTTCAGCTTGAGGTAATCAACCATGCTCTGGCCAACCGGAGCATCGTCAGGCAGTTCCATCAAACCATCGTGGCTTTCAGACAGAGTCAGTTCTGATTCCGAACACAACATGCCCTGAGAAGGCTGGCCACGCAGTTTGGCTTTTTTAATCTTGAAGTTGCCGGGCAGCACCGCACCTACTTCAGCGAAAGGCACCTTCAGCCCTTCACGAACGTTAGGAGCGCCACAAACAACCTGTACGGTTTCTTCGCCATTGCTGACCTGGCAAACACGAAGCTTATCGGCATCCGGGTGCGCTTCTACAGAAAGCACCTCGCCCACGATTACACCGGAAAATTCGCCGGCTACCGGTTCAAAACCGTCTACTTCCAGACCAGCCATGGTGATCTGGTCCATCAATGCCTGGGAATCTATGCTCGGATTAACCCACTCTCGCAGCCACTGTTCACTGAATTTCATCGTTCTAGCCTTGTCCTGATGCCATTTATGCGGTTGATTCGGAGACTTGCTTACGCCGTTTAGCCCTCAGACTTAACGGAACTGGCGCAAGAAACGCAGGTCGTTTTCGAAGAACATGCGCAGATCTTTTACGCCGTAACGAAGCATGGCCAAGCGCTCAACGCCCAGACCAAATGCAAATCCACGATATTCTTCGGCATCAATGCCGCAATGCTCGAACACTTTCGGATGCACCATTCCGCACCCCATTACTTCCAGCCACTTAATGCTACCATCGGCTTCCCGGCCCCACTCGATATCCACTTCTGCAGAGGGTTCGGTGAACGGGAAATAAGAGGGACGGAAGCGAACTTTCAAATCACGTTCGAAGAACACTCGCAGGAACTCTTCTACGGTGCTCTTAAGGTCCGCAAAGCTCACGCTCTTTTCGATCAGCAGCCCTTCAACCTGATGAAACATTGGCGTGTGCGTCATATCCGAGTCACAACGATATACTCGTCCTGGGCAGATCATACGGAACGGCGGCTTACCGGCTTCCATAGTACGGATCTGAACAGGAGATGTGTGAGTACGCAACAGCGTGCCCGGGTTGAAATAAAAGGTATCGTGCATGGCACGAGCCGGGTGATGACCCGGGATATTGAGGGCTTCGAAGTTATGGTAGTCATCTTCGATTTCGGGCCCCTGCTCGACGCTGTAACCGGCGCGAGCAAAAATTTCTTCAATGCGCTGGAGTGTGCGAGTCACCGGGTGCAAGCCACCCAGATCTTGCCCACGGCCTGGCAAGGTTACATCAATGGATTCGCTGGCCAGTTTCGCCTCAATGGCGACCTTTTCAAGATCGGCGCGGCGGGCGTTAATAGCCTGTTCAACCTGCCCTTTGGCTTCATTGATTTTTTGGCCGGCTGCAGGGCGCTCCTCTGCTGAAAGCTTACCCAGAGTTTTGGCTTGCTGAGTAATAGTGCCTTTCTTACCGAGGTACTCTACGCGAATTTGATCAAGCGCCTGAAGGTTGTCTGACGCTTCGACTGCACTCAATCCGTCCTGAACCAACTGTTCAAGGTTTTCCATTGACCCTGCTCCAAACCTGAAATGAGGTAGGTTAAAACAAAAATAGGGGAAGAGCGTGCCCTTCCCCTATTCAGAAGGCGCCATCATGAATTCATGAGGCACCCTGATCGATCAGTAATCGATGAAAGAGCTTAAGCGATCACAAGGATGCTTTGGCCTTCTCAACAATAACAGCAAAAGTCTGCTGCTCGTTCATGGCCAGGTCAGCCAGAACCTTACGGTCGATCTCAACATTCGCTTTCTTCAGACCAGCGATCAGACGGCTGTAAGACAGACCGTTTGCACGAGCACCAGCGTTGATACGAGCAATCCACAGAGCGCGGAAAGCACGCTTACGGTTACGACGGTCACGGTATGCGTATTGACCGGCTTTGATAACCGCTTGCTTGGCAACGCGGAATACACGGCTACGAGCGCCGTAATAACCCTTGGCCTGCTTGAGAATCTTCTTATGACGACGACGTGCTACCACGCCACGTTTTACACGAGCCATACTATTATCCTTCTACCTTAATATACTTGATCAAGAAGTTAGCGGCTGAATCAGCACGCCGTCATACGCTTGATTGAAGCCACATCGGACTTAGCAATCAGCTTGGTGCCACGCAGCTGACGCTTACGCTTAGGGCTCTTCTTGGTCAGGATGTGACTGGTGAAGGACTGCTTGTGCTTGAAGCCAGTAGCGGTTTTCTTGAACCGTTTGGTAGCTCCACTCTTAGTTTTCATCTTAGGCATTTTTTAAAACTCCGCATTCTATTTTAGGAAAAACACTTGTGCCCCTGAACGACAAATCCCCCGCTACTGCGGGGGACCCACCTTTGGATCAGGTTCACTTCTTTTTGCGGGGAGCCACAATCATGGTCATCTGCCGGCCTTCCATCTTTGGCCGCATCTCTACCGTTGCAATTTCCTCAATATCCGTTTCGATCCGGCCCATGAGTTTCATACCAATTTCTTGGTGTGCCATCTCACGGCCCCGGAAACGAATAGTGATCTTGCCGCGGTCCCCGGCTTCAAGGAAACGTACCAGGTTGCGTAGTTTTACCTGATAATCCCCTTCTTCAGTTCCTGGACGGAACTTAAGCTCTTTGACCTGCGTCTGCTTCTGCTTTTTCTTGGCAGCCGCTTTCGCTTTCTTCTCTTCGAAGATTTTCTTGCCGTAGTCCATTATTTTACAGACGATCGGATCGGAATCCGTAACCTGTACCAGATCAAGTGTCGCTTCTTCCGCCATGCGGAGAGCGTCCTCAATTGGAACAACACCAACCTGATTGCCTTCGGCATCGATCAAGCGGACTTCAGTTGCGTCAATATTCTCATTGATAGGCGCTTTTGGAGTACGCCCCCGATTCGCTCGCTGTTTAATAATTAGATCTCCGTTTTAGTTTTGCCTTTGCGTTGAATGTCATCAGCCAAAAGCTGTTCAAACGCTTCAAGCGATAAAGTTCCTAAATCTTCACCTTTACGGGTACGCACGGCAACCGCATTGTTTTCGATTTCTTTGTCGCCTACAACGACAAGATAGGGAACCTTGTTAAGAGTATGCTCGCGGATTTTAAAGCCGATCTTCTCGTTTCTCAAGTCAGCATTTACCCGATATCCCAAAGAATCCCATTTTTTGGCCAATTTTTCACAGTAATCACGCTGATTATCGGTGATATTCAGGACTGCAATCTGTGTTGGAGCCAGCCAGGTGGGGAATGCACCTTCGTATTCTTCGATCAGTATACCAATGAATCGCTCAAAAGACCCGAGAACGGCGCGATGCAGCATAACTGGCGTTTTCCGCTCAGAGTTATCCGCAACGTACTGAGCCCCCAAACGGCCTGGCATCGAGAAATCCACCTGAATCGTACCGCACTGCCAGACACGGCCGATGCAGTCTTTCAGAGAGAACTCAATTTTAGGACCGTAGAACGCACCTTCGCCCGGCAACAGCTCCCAGTCAACACCCGAACGGTTCAAGGCTTCTTCCAATGCAGCCTCAGACTTATCCCATACTTCGTCAGAGCCTACCCGCTTTTCCGGACGAGTTGATAGCTTGTAAAGGATTTCGGAGAAACCGAAGTCTTCATAAACTTCGTGCAGCAGATGGATAAACGCGGACACTTCTTCCTGAATCGCATCTTCTTCGCAGAAAATGTGAGCATCATCCTGGGTAAAGCCGCGAACTCGCATCAAACCATGCAGTGCACCGGAAGCTTCGTTTCGGTGACAAGAACCAAACTCGGCCAAACGTAGCGGCAAATCTTTGTAACTCTTCAAGCCTTGGTTAAACACCTGCACGTGACAGGGGCAGTTCATAGGCTTGATGGCGTAATCGTGCTTCTCGGATTCTGTGGTAAACATGGCATCCGAGAATTTGTCCCAGTGACCAGACTTTTCCCAAAGCGTACGAGAAACCACCTGCGGCGTTTTAATTTCCTGATAACCGTGATTACGCAGTTTGCCGCGCATGTACTGCTCGATTTCCTGATACAGCGACCAGCCATCCGGATGCCAGAACACCATACCCGGCGACTCTTCCTGCATATGGAACAGCTTCAGTTTTTTGCCAATTTTACGGTGATCACGCTTTTCTGCCTCTTCGAGGCGGTTTAAATAAGCTTTAAGATCCTTTTTATTGCCCCAAGCTGTGCCGTAAACGCGCTGCAACTGCTCGTTGTTGTGGTCGCCACGCCAGAAAGCACCCGCCACCTTGGTCAGCTTGAACGCTTTCAGCTTACCCGTGTTTGGTACGTGGGGACCACGACATAAGTCGATGAAGTCACCCTGACGGTAGAACGACAGATCCTCATCACCGGGAATGTCTTCGATGATTTGAACTTTGTACTCTTCACCCATCTCTTCGAACAGCTTGACGGCTTCATCCCGGGACAACACGGAACGGGAAACCGGAATATCCTGTTTTGCGAGTTCTTCCATGCGTTTTTCAATACGCGCCAGATCTTCATTGGTAAACGGACGATCGTATTTAAAATCGTAGTAGAAGCCATTGTCCACGACAGGGCCGATGGTTACCTGGGCTTCAGGGAACAGCTCTTTCACCGCCATTGCCAACAGGTGAGCGGTAGAGTGGCGAACCACGTCTACGCCGTCTTCATCACGTTCCGTTACGATCGCCAGCTCCGCATCATTCTCAATTAGATGACTGGTATCCACGAGCTGACCATCCACTTTGCCTGCCAGAGCAGCCTTAGCCAAGCCTGCGCCGATATCAGCGGCAACATCGTGAACGGTAACGGGTTCTGCAAAACTGCGGTGACTGCCGTCTGGCAGGGTAATGACGGGCATGGTGCTCTCCTGATGGTTTCTCAGCGGTGATCTATACCAAAGATCACATGGTTGTCAGCCTCCGCGACACAAACCGCGGGCCGATTTGAGGGCGAGTTTAACAGAAAAAAGCCCGGCAACAATGCCGGGCTTCTACTAACACCAACCTATGCTTGATTTTAAACTGGCTGTGGCTCCGCCTCTTCTTTGGTCTTTCGCCTGAGCTGACCGTAAGCCACAAAACCAAGCAACAGCAGAGCCGGAATGAACACCAATTCCTTTGGCGGCCGATCCAATTTCGCCTGAACCGCTTCAATGGTCCAACCAAACTGAATGCCCGCTTTCTCAGCTGGGCTACCGAAATTAACAAAGTCTACGGCCAACGCACCATCAAACTCCGACACTTCAAGCCCCGCTGCGGCCAGCCGCTCCGCTCCGGTTTCCCCCGCGGGCATATCGAGCTGCACGTAGGTGGTTACGTCACTGCCGTCCAGAGACATGCCAGACACTCTGAACACAACCTCTTCGTCTTTCGGTGCCGCTTCAACGTACTCCATGATCGCGGCGCCCTGACGCTCTTCGTGCGGCGGGTAAACGGTGTCCCAAAAGAAACCCGGGCGGAACAGCGCGAAGGTGATCAGCAAAAGAGCAATCGTCTCCCACCAACGAGTGCGGGTAAACCAGTATCCTTGGGTGGCCGCCGAAAACACCAGCATCGCCGTGACCGCGCTCGCAATGGTGACCAGCAGATCAAACCACCCCGTTAGACCGATTAACAGGAGCTGGGTGTTAAAGATAAACATAAACGGCAATATGGCCGTACGAATGTCGTAGGTGAAGCCCTGAACACCCGTACGTATCGGATCCGCCCCTGATATGGCCGCCGCGGCGTAGGCGGCCAACCCCACGGGCGGCGTATCATCCGCCAGTATCCCGAAATAGAACACAAACAAATGTACGGCAATTAGCGGCACTAGCAGGCCATTTTGAGCGCCCAGCGTGACAATAACCGGCGCCATCAAGGTAGACACCACGATGTAATTCGCTGTCGTAGGCAGCCCCATCCCCAATACCAGGCTGATCACGGCCGTGAACATCAGCATCAGCAACAGATTACCACCCGATAAAAACTCCACGAACTGGGTCATTACCAGCCCGATTCCAGTCAAGGTAACCGTACCTACCACAATGCCGGCTGTGGCCGTCGCCACGCCGATGCCAACCATGTTCCGGCCACCGGTGGCAAGGGAATGAAAAAGATCAGAAATACCGCCAGCAAACTCGCCCACCAGACCGCCATGCTTGCGGAAAAACGCTTTCAACGGGCGCTGGGTTATGACGATAAAGATCATAAACAGGGTTGCCCAGAAAGCAGATAGCTGGGGAGAAAAACGCTCAACCGTCAGGCACCAAACCAATACCACAACCGGCAACAAATAATACAAGCCGGTCTTGACCGTTGGCCCCACTTCCGGAAGTTCGCCCATATCCTCATTCGGATCATCCACCTCCAGCTCGGGAAACTTGGTGGCATAACCGATCAGGGCAATATAACTAAGCAACAGAGCTCCACCCAAAACCCAAATTGCCGCAGCACCCAGGTATTCCTTAGTCCAGCCGATGCCGTAATAAACAACAGCCGTCAATGCGAACAGGCCCAGCAAAACCACCACCCAGTTCAGCATACGCTGGGCCAGTGTTGGGCGGTTTAAGCGCTCAATGCCCTGCATTTTCAGCTTGCACGCTTCAAGATGCACGATGTAGACCAGAGCGACGTATGAGATCAATGCCGGAAGAATCGCATGCTTGATTACCTCGAGGTAGGAGATCCCTACGTACTCCACCATCAAAAAGGCTGCCGCACCCATAATTGGCGGCGTTAACTGACCATTGGTGGATGCAGCCACTTCAACAGCGCCCGCCTTCGTAGCAGGAAAGCCAACACGCTTCATCAAAGGGATGGTAAACGTACCCGTCGTCACCACGTTGGCGATCGATGAACCGGAGATAACACCACTAAGACCACTGGAAACCACGGCCGCCTTAGCGGGACCGCCCTTCATGTGGCCGAGCATGGCGTAAGCAACTTTAATGAAATAATTACCCGCGCCTGCGCGCTCCAGCAATGCGCCGAAGAGCACAAACAAGAAGACAAAACTGGTGGAAACGCCCAAAGCAACACCAAAAACACCTTCGGTTCCCAACCATTGATGGGATGCCAACTTATTGAGGCTTACACCTTTGTGAGAGATCACGTCGGGCATGTAGGGGCCAGCCAATGAGTACCCGATAAACACTGCTGCCACGACCGTTAGCGGGAGCCCGAGCGCCCGACGAGTTGCCTCCAACAACAAGGCTAAACCACCTAACGCAACCCAAAGGTCCTGGGTAATCGGCGCCCCGGGACGCTGAGCAAGCTGATCATAGAAAACATAAAGATACGATGCTGCAGCTGCTGCAGCCGCCGCTAAAATCCAATCGTAGATGGGCACTTTGGTGTCGTGCACACCTTTAATCATCGGAAACGCTGAAAACGCCAAAAACACGGCAAAAGCCAAATGGATCGAACGCGCTTCTGTCGAGTTGAGGATGCCGAAATTCAGAATGAACGGAAGTGGTGATGCAATCCAAAGCTGAAACAAAGACCAGCACACTGGAATAATAAAGAGGATTGCCGCCGCGGGCCCGACAAGCGCCCTGCCCCCGGTTTCCGTCTGCAATACCTGTTCTACTTTGGCAGCATCCACACTCGCGCCGGAACCGGAGTCATTCTTTGTCATTGAATGTACCTGTGATGTGCAGATAACTTAATGGGAAACTCAGGGCGAGCAATGCTCGCCCTGATGCGTGCTCAGCCTGTTAGTCGATCAGGCCGGCTTCACGGTAGTACTTAGCAGCACCTGGGTGCAGAGGCGCACTCAGAGCATCAGCAACCATTTCTTCTTTCTTCAGGTTGCCGAACGCAGGGTGCAAACGTTTGAAGCTGTCAAAGTTTTCGAATACCGCTTTAACAACCGCGTAAACAACATCATCAGGTACGTCCGTAGAAGAAACGAACGTGGCAGCCACACCGAAGGTGGTTACGTCTTCATCGGATCCACGGTACATGCCACCCGGAATGGTCGCTTGACGGTAGTATGGATTATCAGCGATCAGCTTTTGGCTGGCCTTATTGTCTACGTTCACAACAACACTGTCACAAGAGGTAGTGGCTTCCTTGATGGCACCCGATGGGTGGCCAACCGTATAGAAGAAAGCGTCAATGTTGCCATCGCACAACGCTTGAGACTGCTCCGCAGCTTTGATTTCAGCGGCCAGAGAGAACTTGTCCATCCCCCAACCCATGGCGTCCATCAGCACTTCAGCTGTTGCGCGCTGACCTGAACCCGGGTTACCTACGGAAACTCGCTTACCTTCCAGATCTTCGAAGTTCTTAATACCGGAACCCTTGCTGGCAATTACGGTAAACGGCTCCGGGTGCAGAGAGAAAACCGCACGAAGCTTCTCGTCTTTGCCAGAATCTTCAAACTGGCTGGTGCCGTTGTATGCGTGGTACTGCCAATCAGACTGAGCCACTGCCAAGTCGAGCTCGCCCGCGCGGATCGCGTTCAGGTTGTATACCGAACCGCCGGTACTCTCCACCGAACAACGAATACCGTGCTCTTTGCGGTCCATGTTAACCAAACGACAGATCGCACCACCTGCCGGGTAATAAACGCCTGTTACGCCACCAGTACCGATCGTCACAAAACGCTGGTCCTGGGCTGAAACAGAAGTGGATGCGGCGCCAAGACTAACGGCGGCAGCGACGGCCATTGCGGACGCTTTAAGTTTCAGTGTCATGTGTACTCTTCCCTTTCTAGGTCATTATTTTCACTCGCCCACTCAGTCCATGGGCAAATCTTTCGCTCGAATTAAAACATAGAACACATCAGGCGATAAATAAAGAAACGATTGTGTCGCTAAACAGCTGAACAGAAAACAAAAAAAGCCCGCAAATGCGGGCTTTATCATAGTTTTTGAGTGTTATCAGGACTTAGCCGAAGATCTTGCTTTGGCTAGCATTTTATCTGGCCGCAACAAGAACCTCGCCAATGCTGGCAGTAGCCAGATTGCACCGACCATGTTCCAAAGGAACATGAAGAACAGCAAGAAGCCCATATCAGCCTGGAATTTGATGGGGGAGAAGATCCAAGTCACCACACCAAGCCCCAGCGTTACACCGGTAAAGATAACCGCCTTACCTGTGGAGCGCAGAGTTTCGTAGTAAGCCTCTTGCAGGGTCTTTCCTTCCAGCAGGAAGTGCTCCAGCTTGCTATAGATATAGATACCGTAGTCAACACCGATACCTACACCCAGAGCAATAACCGGCAAAGTTGCTACTTTAATACCAATGCCAGACATAGCCATGATGGCTTCGCACAAGATTGAGGTCAGCCCCAGTGGGATCACAATACATGCAACGGCACGCAACGAACGGAACGTCAGGAAGCACAACAAGCTGACCACGCTGTACACCAACAGCAGCATGATATCCTTAGCGCCTGAAATAACTTCGTTCGTAGCCGCTTCGATACCCGCATTTCCGGCTGCAAGCAAGAACGTATGTTCCTCGTTACTATTTGCCTGAGCAAAAGCTTCCGTCCGCTCGATAACCGTTTGCAGAGTTTCTGCCTTGTGGTCTTCCAGGAATACCAACACCGGCGTCAGATCACAGCTTGTGTTAATCAGGCCCGACGGTGCATCACGGATCGACGCGTTGATAATGGTTTGGTTACGAGAAATCTCGAACCATTTCCAGTTACCTTCGTTAAGCGCCTTGGTAACCAGTTTGGACACATCTGCCAGCGATACAGAACCCTGAACGCCCGGTGTGTTTTGCAATTCCCATTGCAAGCTGTCCATAGCCCGAAGCACATTGTACTGAGTACACTGTTCTTCGGGCGTTTTCACCATAACAACCAACACATCGGCACTGGTGGAATAATTGTTGATGATAAAGGCATTGTCTTTGTTGTAACGAGAGTCCGCCCGAAGTTCCGGCGCCCCTTGGTCAAGATCCCCTACTTTCAGGTCTTGCTTGTAGTACATACCCAAGCCAAGACCGATCATCGCAATCAGCAACGAGATAGGCGCAACACCCGGGTGCGAGAAATAAGACAGGATCCGCCACTTGCGATCCTGCTTCTCACCATGATTCTGAACGTGACGCACACCGCCTTTGGAAATGCCAATGTAAGACATGATCAAAACGTGCAGCACCAGGTTCGTCACGATCACGAACGCAACACCCAATCCAGCAGCCACCGCCAGATCTCGGATAACGTCAATTTCGATGAACACCAGTGTCAGGAAGCCCATGGCATCGGAAATTAACGCCAACATGCCCGGAATATAGAGCGCTCGGAAAGCCAAGCGGGCCGAGGTAACGGCGTCAAAACCTTTAGCTGATTCAACCGCCATTGCGTTAACGATTTGAACGCCGTGACTGATACCGATAGCGAATACCAGGAAGGGAACCAGTACCGAGTATGGGTCCAAACCGTAACCAAGTAGCTTCAACGCACCCAACTGCCAAAATACAGCAATGATCGAGGTAAACACCGGCACCAAAGTTCCAGCGATACAGCGTGAGTACCAGAATAGCAGCAGGGTGGTCAGCAGAATCGTAATACCTGCAAACCAGGCGATTGAACCGATACCTTCTATCAGATCACCCACTTTCTTGGCAAAGCCAACAATGTGAATGCTGATTTCCGGATTCTGCCCCTCATACTTACTACGAATCTTCTCTTCTAATTGACGAGAGAACTCCGCGTAATCCAGCGCTTCGCCAGTTTCCGGATTTTTTTCATACAGTGGCGCGTACACCACCGTTGATTGGAAATTATCCGAGATCAGACGACCTACCTCATTCGAGCGCAGAACGTTCTGACGTAATTTTTCGAGGCTTTCCCGGGATCCGTCGTAATTGTCCGGAATCACGGTACCGCCTTGGAAACCCTGCTCGGTTACTTCCACCCAGCGAACGTTTGAGGTCCACAGCGATTTCAGGCCCGAACGATCCACACCGTTGAGGTAAAACATCTCATCGGTGATTTGCTTCAACGTTTCCATATACTGGGGATCAAAAATATCACCGTCTTCAACCGCTACGGCAATACGGACAAAGTTGCCCAGATTTTCCAGATCATCCCGATGGTCGAGCATGTTGACGATGTACGGATGCTCAAGCGGAATCATCCGCTCAAAGCTGGCATCCGGCTGAATCTTGGTTGCGTTATAGCCAAGAAACAGTGTCAGCACGAGAAATCCGAGCAAGATCAATGCCCGGTTATTAAAAAGCAAACGCTCAAGAAACGGTTCCGCTTTTGGCGTTGTCAGGTAATGTTCACCCCTGTCATGCATCGGGTCAGACATTAATAAGCCCTCTATCCTTTATTCCGTTGATGCCACACCAGGGCGTTATTTAAGGTTCTTACCGCGAGAATCGGCAAATTTCACACCATCCTCACCAACCAACAAAAGGTTGGTCCCGGACAGCGGTACGGCACCCATGACACTTCCGCGATCATTACGGAAGTATGCACGGAAGCTTTCACCACCATCGGCGCTCATCAAAACAGCACCGCCGTTACCGACCAGCGTTATGCGACCATCTTCCAACACCAACGCATTGTTCAACGTGGTGTTACCTTCGTTTGGAACGATGGTCCAGCTACGCCCTAAGTCGCTTGAAAGAATCGTGGTTCCCCGCAGACCGAATGCCAGCACTTCATTGGCACTACCGGTGCCGGTAACGCCGAACAATGAGCCTGGATAAGGACTTTCACGCCTTTCCCAAGTATTGCCGTTATCGACTGAAACGTGGATCTGACCGGCTTCACCGACGAGCACCAGCGCGCCACCGGCAATTTGTTCAATACCGTTGTAATGGAAGTTCTGGGCGTTATCGATGTACGGCGACCAGTCTTGCCAGGACTCACCACCATCTTGTGTGCGTAGAATCATGCCGTAGGCACCAACCGCAAAACCGTGCTGGTCATTTTCGAACCAAACATCGAGTAAAGGGTTAACGGGCCCGACGTCCATATCGGCTTCTGCGTTCTCAAGTGCAAAAACCAAATCATCCAGCGCCCATTCAAGATCGTCTTTCTGATCTTCCGGAGCCTGTTCGATGACCTCTTCCATCTCCGCTATTTGCGCCTTCTTGCTCGCAATGGTCAAAGCAGCGGCCTTTAGCCCGTCAAACTGCAAGGTCCAGTTCTCGCCTGCATCCGAGGAGTGCAACAAAACGCCACTGTGGCCAACAGCCCAACCATGGTTCTCACTGCCAAAGTCCAGTGCTGTTAGTGTGACCGAAACCGGCACCTCAGCTTGCGACCAGCTTTCACCGTCGTTATCGGAATAAATAATGTGGCCACGCTCACCAACCGCAACAATGCGATCCTCCGTTCGGGTCACATCATTCAGCAACGACTCGGGGGCCAAATCTGTATCCCTCGCCGGAATATCAATGATATCTGTGAGCGCAGACGCCGAGGGGGCTGCCAATGCCATAGAGAGGCCCAGACAAGCAGAACCCAGTGTCGCGCACTTGAACCTATTAGCCATTCAAATTGCCTTTACGTTGATTGAATCATGAAACGGTTGCCGCAGATGCCGCAAGCAAACCGGCAGCACTGCGCTGCCGGTACTGGTTACCCTTTTTAAACCACCGACAAGTCTGCGTCCGTCGCCATCGATTTACCGCACACTGCGTCTACGCAGGGAAGACGGAGAAAAGTATCGTCGATTCGGGATATCGTCGGTAAACACACGAGTGTTTGGCTCCTCGGTATCCAAGCCAAGAACGTGATATCGGCGAGCCTGCAAATCGTGATAGGCATCTAGCACCGTCCACACACCGGGCAACTCGTAGTAGTTCTTCAGAATGCCCATGGTCACACGCCACAGATTGCCCCGGCCGTCGTATTGATCAAGCAGAGCTGTATTCCAACTATCTGCATCGACATAAAAGCGTCGCTTGCCATAAATATGGCGTTCGCCATCTTTCAAGGTAGCCTCAACAACATGGACCCGATGCAGCTCCCACCGCGTAAGATCCGGATTCAGGTGAGTCATCCCCAAAATTTCAGAGTACGGCGTGCCCTTTTCGCCAATCCGGTAGTTGTTGTAGGGAATGTAAACCTCTTTCAGGCCTTCGTACTTCCAGGTGTAACGGTCCATCGCGCCGTTAAAGATATCGGTATCATCGGCAGTACGCAGGTTATCGGCAGCCGCAATGGGTGAATCGTACCCGAGGTTCGGCGCACGACGAACACGACGCTGGCCAGCGTTGTAGCCCCATCCATTACGAGGACTCACGATCTGGTTGAGGGTTTCATGAACCAGAATTGCGCCACCGGCCAGTCGGGGTGGTGACTGGGTGAACGACAAGTAGTAGAAGATCACGTTATCGAGATCTTTTTCGCCGCCTTCGGGGTTGTAGAAGTTAACGAACGCTTCTTGCTGTGACGTTACCAAGCCATAGTCGCCATTCGTTTGTACCGCAACTTCACTACTGCGCCGAGTCACCGAAATACCGCGCCAGCGCACAAGGTGGTTCCAGATCACCTGCCAGGCTTTTTCTTCATTGGAACCATGCAGAATCGGAAAGGGGTAACCGCCGTAAGCACCTTTCAGGCCTTCCGCTTCACCCACGATTCGGGCATTGGTCGCATTCTTCTTTATATTTTTCTCAACCCAGTCTGGCACCGCGTGGGTTCGGCGTGACTGGTATACCGGAATTCTGAAGGTGCTCGGGTAGGTTTCCAGCATGGCCTTGACGCCATCCGACAGGTGTTCGCTGTACTGCGCCATGTTGGAGGCATTGATCTCGAACAGAACCTGATCGTCCGGAAAAGGATCAATGTGATGCTGCCCACTACCCTCGTAGCCGGCAGGGGGTTCAGTGAGACCACCGGTCCACGCCGGGATCGTTCCAGCCTCGTTTCCCGCCTTTACGGAGCCAAACGGCGTGAGATCGTTACCTAGACGTGCAGCCTGACCTGAAGAGACGGCAGCCGTAACCGGCGACGCAGCAAACGACAAAGCCAGCAGCCCGCCGAGCCATACATTCTTCTTATATTTCATTGTGTAACCTTAAAGTCGTCTGAAAGCCTCTAACGGGCCATCTTGTTATTGTCTGATACTTCTCAAACTTTCTTTCAGGTTAGCCGATCGAGCAACAAAGTCTATCGACCAAAAGTGCGATTTTGTATCTGCAAGCGTCCGCCCCGTTGGCTCCCCCCACTACACGAAGCCAACGGTGTCTTGGTTCCATTTCCTTTGTATTAATCCGCCAAACTTTTCAGAGCGACCTCGTAAACATCACGTGAAAGCTCGTTTTTGTTGCGCACATGCTCCAACGCAGCCTTCATCTGCTGACCATATTGAGGCGAAAATTTTCTCCAGCGCGTCAGTGGTGATATCAAGCGAGCAGCAATCTGCGGATTGCTATCATCCAGCCTGCATACTTGTTCCGCGAGGAACTGATAACCACTTCCATCCGTTTTGTGGAACGCGGCCAAATTTTGACCGGCAAACGCCCCAATCACTGAACGAACCTTATTCGGATTCTTCCAATCAAATGCCGAGTGCTGAAGAAGTGCCTGAATCTGTGTCAACTGACCTGCCTGATAGCTCGCGGCCTGCACAGAGAACCACATTTCAACGACCTGCGGATCATCACAGAACTGACGATAGAATTCGGCAAGAGCCTGTTCGCGCTCGTCAATAAAGTCAGAGTTCACAAGCGCGCGTATCGCGCCTAAGCGGTCTGTCATATTATCGGCTGAACGATACTGCTCGAGCGCAAAAGCCAAACCATCAGCATCTTTAATGTGCAACAGCCAAGCGAGCGCGGTATTACGAAGACTACGATGCGCGATCGCATCCGGCGTCAGCTGATAGTCGCCTTGAGTCTGGCTGCGCTGATAACACGCCACCAACTCTTCTCGCAGCGACATTGCCAGATGAGTCAGTACTCGCTCGCGCGCCAGATGGATAGCCGGCACATCAGCTTGGTCCGCCAACTCAACCAGATAGGCCTCTGAAGGTAGCAAAAGCATTTTCGCTACCAACGCCTGATCCAGTGATGTGTCGTTCAGTAAGCTTCGGTAAGCCTTGACCAGCCTTGGATCAATCTCGGCATCATCCGCCGCAGCCATCAAAGACTGAATAACATCAACAGCCAAACGCTGCCCGGCATCCCACCGGTTAAACCCATCAGGATCATGGCTCATCAAGAACAACAACTGCTCACGGGTCCATGGGTACTGCACGCGAACCGGTGCGGAGAAGTTTCGCAGTAACGAGGGTACCGGCCGCTCCGGCACGCCGTGAAATTCAAAGCTGTGCTCGGCATCCGTCAACTCAAGCACACGATCCACCGGACCATCTTGCTCGTCAGCCGTCAAATTCAACGACAGCGGCTGCCCGGCCTTATCGAGCAACCCGAGCGCAAACGGGATGTGTTGCGGTTTTTTGTCCGACTGGCCCGGCGTATCCGGAATGCTCTGACGAATATTCAGGCGGTAGACACTGCGCTGTTCGTCATACTCATCGGAAACCGTGACCACCGGCGTACCTGCCTGCTCATACCACAACCGGAACTGGTTCAAATCGCGCCCGGAAGCGTCTTCCATGGCCCGCACAAAATCATCGGTGGTAACCGCTTGGCCATCATGGCGTTCAAAGTAAAGATCACTGCCTTTACGGAACAGCTCATCACCCAACAGGTTATGGATCATCCGCACCACTTCGGCACCCTTCTCGTAGATGGTGAGGGTGTAGAAGTTAGAAATTTCCATATAGGAAGCCGGCCGAACCGGATGCGCCATAGGGCCTGCGTCTTCTGCGAACTGTGCAGTCCGCAGGAGCGTGGCATCTTCAATACGCTTAACGGTTGGCGACCCCATATCCGCAGAGAACTGGGCATCCCGGAACACGGTAAAGCCTTCTTTCAGGCTCAACTGGAACCAGTCTCGGCAGGTGACCCGGTTACCGGACCAGTTGTGGAAATATTCATGGGCGACGATGGCTTCTATACGCTGGAACGAGGCATCGGTTGCTGTGTCCTGACTGGCCAACACGCAGGACGAATTAAATATATTCAGCCCTTTGTTCTCCATGGCGCCCATATTGAAGTCATCAACAGCGACGATCATGAAAATATCCAGATCGTATTCGCGGCCATACACTTCTTCATCCCACCGCATGGAACGTTTCAAGGCATCCATGGCGAAGTCGCACTTGGCGGCATTTCGAGCCTCGACATACATGCGCAAATCGATGGTTCGACCGGAACTCGTCGCAAAGGTGTCTTTTTTCTCAACCAGGTCACCGGCAACCAAAGCAAACAAATAAGCCGGTTTAGGGAACGGATCTTCCCAGGTTACAAAATGGCGACCGCCTTCCAGTTTACCTTGCTCAATAGGATTACCGTTAGAGAGCAGAATCGGGTAGGCCGACTTGTCAGCCTCTACGCGGGTACGGAATACAGCCATAACATCCGGGCGGTCCGGATAATAGGTAATACACCGGAAACCTTCAGCTTCGCATTGGGTACAGAACATTCCGGAGGATTTGTACAAGCCTTCCAGGCGGGTGTTGTTCTGGGGCTCTATCCAGGTCACCACTGTCAGTTCGAACTGGGCCGGCACGTTATGAACCACCAGCTTATCGCCCTGCTCCTCGTAAACATCTCCCGCCAATAACGTGCCGTCCAACGACACGGACTCCAGCTTCAGGCTGTCGCCATTCAATTCCAGAGGTGCATCAACCTGAGCACTCTCAGGATTTTTCCGCACGGTCATCGCGCTGTGCACGCGGGCACCGTCTTCAAAAAGTTCGAAACGCAAGTCCACATGATCAACCAAATACGCGGGAACCTGGTATTCGTTCAGGTAAATAGTTTGCGGCTGATTGGTTCGCATTCATACTCTCCAAACAAAAAACATGACAGGCTCAGTCGAGAACCCGGAACCGGACTTCATAGCCGGTAAATTTTCGGATGTTGATCACTCCGGTATCGAGCATCAGGTACTGCCCTTTGATGCCTTCCAGTAGCCCTTCAGCTTCCGGCGTTTTATCCAGATTGTGGGTTTTGACTTTCGCCGGCCAAACTTCCACCGGGTAACCCAGCCCAAGTGAGGCTTCGTCCACAATTCGCAGGCTATCCTCACCGTGTTGGCGTTTTAGTTCGGCGAGATCGTCTTGCACCAAAGCCAGTACGCGCCGACGCTCTTCAACCAAATCCAATTCCGGTACGTCACCTTTCAGCATTGCTCTCCAATTGGTACGGTCGGCGACGTGACTTTTACACGCGACTTCCGCCAAGCCTGCGAGATAACGAGTAGACACGCGCAGCATCGGAATCGCATCGACCGCGCCCTGATCGATCCAACGCGTGGGCACTTGGGTACCCCGGGTAATGCCAACTTTTAAACCACTGGAATTGGCCAGATACACCACGTGCTCAACCATGCAGTTGGCTTCGCCCCACTCTGGCTCGCGGCAGGTGCCTAAATGGAAATGGCACTTCTCTGGGCTCATGATGCAACTGTCGCAGGCCGCCAGTTTTCGGAAACAGGGGTAACAAAAGCCCTGATTAAAACTTTTCTTGGTGGTGCGATCACAGTTGATACAGCGAATCACACCTTCAAAATCCAATCGAAGCTTTTTACCGATGAGGTCATTCATAGGAATTCGGGTGTCGCCTACCGCTAGGGTATAAGCCACCGGATTACCTGCCTCGGCAGGCATTTTACGAAGACGCCCGGTCACATCGATGGAGTCAGTCAAACCTTAACCTCAACGAATTGATCCGAATCCACACCGCTGCCCTGCTCTTCGCGATCCTTTCGGAACTGCACAGAAGGGTCGCAAGCGGTACCTGCCTTTTCGCCGCGATCCAAGTACCCCACCCGCTCGTCTTCCGGAATATTATGTTTGTTCTCATAATAGATGACCGCCTCAAGACAGATCGCACGCTGCTCTCGGGAAATGGCGCGGCCATCTGGCCACTTACCCAGTTCAATGGCCTGTTTGAGGTTGCGGTATATGGTCGGATCCAGCCGCTCAATCAGTTCGTCGTAGGTCATGACCCACCTCTTGAAAATAGGTTCTTAAAAAAAATCGGCAAATCCGTTTGACAGACGCAAATGATAACGATTACTATTATCAAACCAAATGACACTGGTCGTTTCATTTGGTCTCTCTCATCAGGAGCTATTAGCTCTTTTCAGCCTCACCTTTGGGTGGGGCTTTTTTTATGGGGAGGCATCACCAGCGCGATCGCCAGTCCTCCGAGAAAACCGCCCAAGTGGGCTTCGTTCGCCATTCGGCCCAATCCAACCAACTCGGGGATGGGTGTAAAGCCAATCACCATCCATATTAGTGCAAAGGTCACTAACGCCGGTGGAAATTGAAAGCGGGGATGCCGTTGCTGGCTCAACCAGCAATACCCCATAACGCCATAAACAACGCCAGACAGTCCACCAAATAAAGGCCCGGATACCAAATACTGAAGGACATTGGATGTCAGACTGGTCACAACGAACAAAACAACCAGGCGAGCTCGACCGTCGATCCACTCAATCTGACTACCCAGAAACCAAAGCATCACGGCATTAAAAATCAGATGAGTCCAACTGAAATGCAGGAAGTCTGGCGTGACCAAACGCCAGACTTCCCCGGCCGCCAAGGTTGCCAACAGCGCGTCTAGCCGGCCCTGTAGTGTATCGAAAACATGCCAAGGCACTATTCGGGGATCTACCGCCGTCATTTTAACGGCCAGAGCATTCTGGCCCATACCCGTCAGCCAAACCATGATCAATGCCAGCACAAGCACCGCCACCACGAAGGGAGCATGCTTCGGCCCTGGCTGCCAACGGCCATCCGGGGTCACAGGGGAAGAATTCAGGTTATTCAAACTTACCTCGCAGAGGGTTATCGAGCGACACTGTCTTCGCTGATGGGGTAATCAGTTTGGTCAGGACGACTGACATCCACCCAAACAAACTTGTCTTTTGACAGGATTTTTTCATCATCCATTCGATACGCCACCATTCTTCCGTACTTTACGGCGCTGTAGTCGATACAGGCCACGTTATGCTTTAGAGGAGCCGGCTCACTGTCCATCCAGTAATGGCCAACAAAAACGGGGGGAGCATCCTGCGGGTAGGTAATCAATTGAGCTCGCTCCTCTGGCGTTAGCGCCATTGCTGCTACTTCGGGTGGCAGTGGGTCCGGCTGAAACACCACATCCGCATAGGTTTGCGGGTTATCAGCCCAGAACTTGGTGCGGAAAAACTCTCGGGTATAGCCGTCCCGACCCGTGATTTTCACGCCTTCAGGCAAGCGAAGATCGGTTCCACGCAGCAACGTGTCCATGACCTGGCCTGCAAACGATTCAATCGCAGCAGACGCATGCAAAAATTCTTCATCAATGCACGCACCACCCTGATTCTCGCGAAACTGGTCAATCAACGTTTGATCCCAGCAGGCATGAACAGCACGAAAGCCCTCTTCTTCAATAAACAGCGGAATGGTGTAAAACCACTCCAGAAACTCATTCCATTCATGGGGATAAGCATCGAATTGCTCAAGCGTTTCCTTGATCAACCGGTCATGGCGAGGATTGTGTTCGCGAAGAAACTGTTTTCCGCTTCCCGGCCGGGCGCGCGTGCAATAGCCTAACGCATTGTACTCATGGTTCCCCATAACGATACGGGCAGAGCCTCGCTCGACCATATCCCGGACCAAATGCAACGATTCGCGAATTCTAGGGCCCCGGTCAATGATGTCGCCGATGAAAATCGCCTGACGGCGTGGGTGCTGATATACGCCACTTTTCTTGCGATACCCCATTTGCTCCAGCAATTGCTCCAGCGTGTTTGCACACCCGTGCACATCACCAATAATGTCATAACCGCGACTTGCAACTTCGTTTGCTCTCACCATGATCAACTCGCTGCTATTTCGCTTGCCCAACCCAACTTGTCACGGCAGGTCGCATAGAAATTGTGATCGGTCGGGTGAATAAGACGGATCTTGAATGGCTTCTTGGTGATTCGAATAATATCTCCGGGGGCACACGAAATGTTCATCTGGCCATCAAAGCTAACTTGCGGATAGGTTTCATTGGTTTCACCGATCACCAATTTGATCTCGCTTTTGCCATCGACCACGATCGGGCGACTGCTCAAGGTATGGGGAAACATGGGAACCAATACGACAGCATCCAGCTTGGGGTGCATGATCGGACCGCCCGCAGACAAGGAGTAAGCCGTGGACCCCGTTGGCGTTGCAACAATCAGTCCATCAGAGCGTTGGCTATAGACAAAGTGGCCGTCAATATAGAGATCAAAACCGATCATCCGGGTCGATTTACCGGGATGGAGCACCACATCGTTCAGTGCCGACCCAAATCCCAACGGCTGGCCGTTACGTTCAACGTAGCCATCCAGCAGGAAGCGCGATTCTTCCATGTAGTCGCCCGCCAGAACCTGGGCCAGACGCTCTTCAAGATCCACCGGGGAAATATCGGTGAGAAAGCCCAAGCGGCCTCGATTGACACCGAGAATAGGCACTTTGGATTTTGCCAGTTCCCGAGCCGCGCCCAACAGACTGCCGTCACCGCCGACCACAATGACAAGATCACAAATTTCTCCCAACAATTTCTTGCTGGCTACCTGAAGACTGTGGCCCGGAATCATGGTGGCCGTATCTTCTTCGACAATGACCTGATAGTTGTTGGCCGTCAGGTATTGTTTGAGCTGACGCAGCGACTCAACCACCTTCACGCTGCCCATGCGACCGATGATGCCGATATTCCTGAATTGATCCATGAAGTATCCCGTGGTGCCTATATGAGACAGGCGCAGCGATCTGCCGCCCTGATCTTTAACGAAGTTAGGGACAGTTTAACGAAACTCGCGCAGATACTAAAAAAAGTTCGATATCAGGGCTTATGAATGTCGCAACGATCGTCGACCCCAGCTTTAAATTGCGCAGGCTGGGTTACTCGTACGATTGGCTGACCACAGCGTTCTCCTGCTTCATTCATACCAACACAGAGCGGGCTCTCATAATGTTCAAGCCATTCTTTATAAGCAGCCTCATTCATACCACAACGCTCAGCGGCATACGCCAGCGGGCTCCTGAAATACTCGTCAATAGCAGCCGTTGGCAGGGTGATATGCCCCACGCCGTGATGGTAGGCCACCAGAAACACCGAGTGGTCATCGAGTTTTTCAAGCAACGAATCCTCCAACGGCTTTCGGTTCTTGAGTTCATCGTTTTCGTGTTCTAAGGCATTAACGGCATCGTTACGAAGCTGCAGCTCGCGCTCTTTACGCTCCAGCTGCTCCCGCAACAACACCAGTTCCGCGTTGGCTTTATCGCTAGATTCGGATCCTGTTGTCGCTATGCTTTGTTGCATCGACAGGTACTGTTCATTGCGCTCAGCCAACCGTTGTTTCAGCTGCTCGTTGGTATGCCGCATGCGCTCATGTTGTTGTTCAATTTCCGCCAACGCAGATCTGAGCGACTGCATTTCAAGGCGGTGCTCACGCTTCAGATCACCCAAAACATCCCGGTGCACACTTTGAAGGGTTTTGATACGCAATCGATGCTCGCGGAGCAATTGAGCAATGCGGGCCCGCTCTTGAGACTCGTCGCCTTGGTCTTCAGCGGGGGTGTTAAGGGTTGGAATGTTTTGTTCGACGACTTCAACTTTCTGAAACTGCAGCGTATTAGCCTGAACCGACTTACGAATGGCGTTAAAATGGCTGTTACCCGGTGTCATATCCGGGTCCCAAAGGTCATCTTTGATGGTAGCGTCTGGAGTCTGGCTTCGACACACCAAACGGATCGCCCCACCGCCTAGATCCGGTCCTTTTGAACCTTGCTCTGCCAGCGCCTCAATGGGCAGATTCCAGCGTCTATCGGCCTGCCCTTCCTCATCAAACCAAATTTTAAAGAAGACAAGAGCCGCAACCGTCAGGTCCGGGTTAAGGTTGACCAAGACCGCGCGCACCTCGGTTTCAGCGAGATCTGAGAGACCTACGTAACCATCCAGAAACGCGCCGAACTCCGACAAACGCATTTGACGCGCAACGTCTACTCCATCCATGAAAAAAACTGCCGAGGGGGGCTCGGCAGTTTGGCTGGCAATAACCATTAACCTTCTCCGTGCTTCGGGAATTCGATCACAGGGCGCGCTGGCACGCGCCAAGACTCCAAATTGAGCGGTCTTTGGTACAGTCTAGCTAGACCTATCCCGAAACACAGAGAAAAACTGCAACGTTTTGTGATCAGATTTCAGCAGCCAATCGACTACCCTGATCGATCGCGCGCTTCGCATCCAGCTCAGCTGCCACATCGGCACCACCGATCAGATGCACAGGCAACCCGGATGCTTCCAGTCCCGCCTGCAGCTCCCGAAGCGGGTCCTGGCCGGCGCAGATAATCACCGTATCCACCGGCAACACTTTGTCTTCTCCCTGCTCCGCACCCTTCGGGGTCACTGTAATGTGCAAGCCTTCGTCGTCAATTTTGCGGTAGCTTACACCCGGAATCATCTGAACATCCCGGTTTTTAAGCGACGCTCGGTGAATCCAGCCTGTGGTCTTGCCAAGATTTTTACCGACCTTAGAAACCTTCCGCTGCAACAGGTATACCTCACGGGCTGGCGCTGGCACTTGAGGCGTTACACCCTTGATGCCGCCACGGTGCTCAACCGTCAGATCTACCCCCCACTCTTTCATGAAATGCTCGGTGTTCAGTGACGGAGAGTCGCCCTCATGCACGATAAACTCGGATACGTCGAAGCCAATGCCGCCGGCACCGATCACGGCAACCTTCTGACCAACCGGCTTACGCTTTAGAATGGCATCCAAATAGCCGATCACTTTCGGATGGTCAATACCTTCAATTTCTGGCGTGCGCGGCTTAACACCGCTCGCCAGAATGACCTCATCGAATCCACCCGCTTTCAAATCTACTTCTGAAACGCGAGTATTCAAACGCACATCAACGCCGTGCTTATCGAGCATGACACGGTAGTAGCGAAGCGTTTCATAGAACTCCTCTTTACCCGGTATACGCTTGGCAACGTTGAACTGACCACCAATTTCGCTGGCGTCGTCAAATACCGTCACCTTATGACCTCGCTCGGCTGCAACGGTGGCGAACGCTAGCCCTGCAGGACCTGCACCTACCACTGCAATCGATTTTGGCTTCATGGTTTTAACATAGGCCAATTCGGTTTCATTACAGGCCCGCGGGTTAACCAAACAAGTCGTTAACTTGCCACTGAAAGTGTGGTCCAGGCAGGCCTGATTACATCCGATGCACGTGTTGATTTCGTTAGCACGATCTTCAGCAGCTTTAAGAACCAATTCAGCATCGGCCAAAAACGGACGCGCCATAGAAATCATGTCGGCATCGCCTTCTGCAAGGACCTTTTCGGCCACATCCGGCATATTAATACGGTTTGTCGTCACCAGCGGGATGCTCACCTCACTCTTCAGACGCGCCGTTACTTTTGTAAAGGCTCCACGAGGTACTGACGTGGCAATCGTTGGAACACGGGCCTCGTGCCAGCCAATGCCGGTATTTATAATAGTTGCCCCAGCCTTTTCGATTTCTTTGGCCAGATGAACAACTTCTTCCCAAGTACTGCCGTCTTCAATCAGGTCAAGCATCGACAGACGATAAATAATGATGAAGTTCTCGCCCACTCGCTCTCGAACTCGACGCACAATTTCAATCGGCAGACGAATACGATTCTCATAACTGCCACCCCATCGGTCGGTGCGGTGGTTAGTATGGGAGACGATAAACTGGTTGATGAAGTAACCTTCAGAACCCATAATTTCGACACCGTCGTAGCCGGCACGCTGAGCCAGGGCCGAACAGTTCACGTAGTCGTCAATCTGCTTCTGAATACCCTCTTCATCCAACTCTTTGGGTTTGAAAGGGTTGATCGGCGCTTGAATGGCTGACGGCGCCACCAGCTCGGGCGAATAAGCATAACGCCCGGCATGAAGAATCTGCATGCAGATCTTACCGTCAGCCTCGTGTACAGCCTGAGTAATCACTTTGTGTTTATCAGACTCTTCTTCGTTGGCCATCTTTGCAGCGTGCTGAAACACCGACCCTTCACTATTAGGCCCGATCCCTCCTGTCACGATGAGGCCAACCCCGCCCTGGGCACGTTCAGCATAAAAAGCGGCCAAGCGCTCAAACCCTTGCTTAACTTCCTCCAGACCCGTGTGCATAGAGCCCATCAGAGTCCGGTTTCTCAGTGTGGTAAAGCCAAGATCCAACGACTGCAGAAGATGCGGGTATTTGCTGGCACCAGAGCTTGTGGTCATCGATATATTCCTCATCATAATGTCTTGTCAGGCCGGGGAACGCTCCCCCGCTTATGTTATGACGAATACATTACCCAGCCCTTCCTCCACCAACAATATCCCAGAGTTACATTTGATTATCCTTAGAGAACACCGATAATACAGCCATGACCCAACAACCACGTCCCAGCTCCTCAAACGCCCTAGGCGACATCAGCCTTCTCTACGTGTCTGTATTGCTACGGGCCATTGAGGCGGAAAGTGGTGAAACCGAGAAACTCAAAACTCAATTTCACCTCAACGATTCAGCTCTTGCCTCACTAGATGCTCGTATCAGCATCCCGCGTTACATGCGACTGGGCCATGCCGGCATCACTCTGACTGGAAATCCCGCGCTCGGGTTAAGAATGGGGGCCTTGACTCGCCCAACAGACGCCGGGCTAGCCGGGCTAGCAGCTGAAACTGCGCGATCGGTCGGCCAAGCACTATCAACACTTATTCGGTACGCGCTGCTTACCAGTCAGAATTCCCGGGGTGAACCGACGCTAGACAAAACCAAGCGCCTTGCGCGCTTTCATTCCATCTCCCCCTACAACCACTTCAACTATTTCGTTGTGGATTCGATATTGGCCGCATGGGTACAACTCGTTCGCCACATGACAGGGCGCTACGACGTGCTCGAGCGTGTTCGCATCGAGTACCCGTCGATCGGTCAAGATGAATTGTTCGAAAGCTGGTTCCGCTGCCCGGTCGAGTTTGGCGCCACGGAAAACTCGATTCAACTGAAAGAAAGTGTATGGGCCCAGACTCCTGCACAAGCCCATGCAGCGATGCACAGCAAACTGACCCAGTGGTGCGAAGAAGAACTAAGAGAAATACGACAAGGCTGGAATGTCGCCGACCGCGTACAGCGGCTGATCACCCCACTGCTCAGGGGCGAGACGCCCACCCTGGACACTTTAGCAGCAAAGCTGGGCACAACCCCTTGGACACTGCAACGACAGCTCAGTTCGGAAGGAACCGGATTCAGGCAACTGTTGGATAAGACAAGGAAACAACTGGCACAGGACTATATCCGGGAAACCAATGCGTCACTCTCTGAAATCGCCTGGCTGCTGGGCTTTGCCAACCCACCGGCGTTTCATAAAGCCTATCAACGCTGGTACGGAATCAGTCCGGGCGAAAGCCGGAAAGCGATACGTCAGGAAAGGTAAATCGAGAACAAACGAGAAGAGATAAAATGGCGGAGCGGACGGGACTCGAACCCGCGACCCCCGGCGTGACAGGCCGGTATTCTAACCAACTGAACTACCGCTCCGCGCGGGCTGTCTTTGCAAGCCGTTGATTGCTTGCTGACAACGAGGCGGAATTATATAGACCTCCGCCCCTATGTCAACGCTTTCTCAAAACTTTTTTCGTATTTCGTAATCTTAGCTGTTAAGCCGTCACCTCGGTGACGTCTTTGCTCTGAGCTGTCTTACGATACTCAATGGGTGTCATGTTGGACCAACGCTTAAATGCTCGATAAAACGTGCTGGGTTCAGAGAAGCCCGTCAAATAAACAATCTCATCGATCGACTCGTCGGTCGTCGCCAACAGTTGCCTGGCCAATCGGTATCGAAAATCTGCCAGCACCTGATTAAAGCTCGTCTCGGCCTCGGTCAATCGGGTTCGTAGAGTACGAGCTTTGATATCCAATCGCTCCGCAACCGAATCCAATGTTACCTCTCCGCTATCCAGCAATTCGGCAACAATGCGCTCCACGGAACCGACGATGTCTTTTTTCTCAAGCCTTGCGACCTGTTCACTCGCGAAGCGTTCGTGTAACGCCAACAGCTCGGGCTCTGCATGAGGTGACGAATAAGACAGTATCTCTACGGGAAAATGAAGCCGATTTTCCTCGGCACCAAACACCACATCACAACCAAGAACTTCTTTAACGTGATCAACGCCTCGGTCACGCTCATGCTCAAACTCAACACGGGACGGATAGAATCGATCACCGGTAATAGACTTGAAAAAGGTGATTACCCCCTGCACAAAGCACTCGTTAAAATGCGTGAGTCGGCGAACCTCATCTGACGCTGCATCCAGCACCATGCACGCCTCATCCCCTTCGATCAGAAAGGCGGTGTTTGCGGCATCGCTAAGCAAGCGCTGATAGTTTTGAGCTCGGCGAAGGCCTTCGCCAAAGGTAGGGCTACTTAAAAACAAATACTCGAGAACCTGCCCTTTGTAAGGCGGCAATGCTGCCCCCAAATGCAGCCCGATGTCCGGATCGCCCGACTCATCTTCTACCGCCTGCCAAAAATAAAGCTGTGCACTATGGGGCGTTCGAAGCTGCTCGGTGTAAACATAACTTTCATCTACGCCTAAGCGACTAAAAACCGCGTCGGTATCGATACCTTTCCTTTTCATCGCTTCGTAGATCAAGCGCAACATCACACCCGCATCACGTAATTCCTGCATAGTTTCCCTTGTATCCCGCGTTTTTTATATTTAAAAGCGATCTCTTTGGCCCGCAGGACAATGCACCAAGCATGCTTGGTCAATGCCCGTAGCCACGGGGTTTGACAGACTTCCTAGCAGCCGCGACTTAGGCCAATGTCTAATATCATATCAGGCCATAGAAGCAGAGTTGTACTAAATCATGAAAAAACCTCAACAATACAACTAATCCTTATACACCTCACGACGACAACCCGGCAACGGAGACAGCCTAATGCCAGATTCGATCACCTATCACAACACCACTCCTAAACTGCTCCCGCTCTTTGGCCGGGCCTTACTACCCAAACAGCAAAAACCAAGTGAAAACACGCGCATTCCAGAGTTACAAGCTGAAGTCGTTGGCATAGCCACTGACACCGATTCATTATCCACCTACCGCAAAGTATGTGGCTTCAAAGCGGGATCTCAACTGCCGGCAACCTGGCCGCACATTCTGGCTTTTCCTCTGCACCTGAAACTACTGACCGACCCTCAGTTTCCCCTCCCGTTGCTGGGTCTAGTGCACATTCGCAATAGCATTACCCAACATCGCGCGATTATGATCGGCGAAAACCTGGATATTCGCGTTACACTGGGAAACCAGCAGAGGACAGAAAAGGGCATTGAGTTTGACCTGGTGACCGAAGCCCGCTCTGCCGGGGCTCTTATTTGGGAAGAAACCAGCACTAACCTGTTCCGCATGGCGCGCTCGGAAACCGCCCAGCCCAAGCCCCAAACAGCACGCAGGAAACCGGAAACACTGCCGTTTACCGATTTGATGACCGCGCCGGAAAACATCGGCAGGCAATACGCCAAGGTAGCGGGCGACCAAAACCCGATTCACCTTTACGCACTGACCGCAAAAGCCTTCGGATTCCCAAAAGCGATCGCTCACGGCATGTGGAGCAAGGCACATGCGCTCGCCAAATTAGAGCAGAGAGACGATTGGAAGGAAGGCGCCTTTACCATCACGTGCCAGTTTAAAACCCCGCTACTGCTTCCAGGAACGGCACAACTTAACTGGCAGGAAGGGCGTGACGGCTGGGATTATCAGGTACTGAACGCAAAAGGCACGGCACCGCATCTGAGCGGGCGTGTTGACTGGCTCTAAGCGAGCCAGCTCGGTGACAAGACTGCCTGAGAAATCAGGCAGTGCTTCTATTCCGCAGCACAGGCATCAGCGCCAGCGCCAGCGCCAGCTACGGGGAGCGTGAAATAGAAGCAAGCCCCTGCACCCTCCGGGCGCTCATAGCCGATCTCTCCGCCCTGCGCCTGAATCAACGAACGACAGGTTGCCAGACCAATACCCATGCCGTCCTCTTTCGTGGTAAAGAACGGGTGAAACAGTTTATCTTCGGCGTCTTCAGCAACGCCCACACCGTGGTCGCGCACCTGCACACGCACGCACTTCTGACCGCAACGACGCGCCGTCACTTCAACAGGCGCTGAGGACCCGGCCGCTCGAGTGGCTTCCAGAGCATTGCGAATGAAATTCAAGGCAACTTGCTGCACCTGTACCGGGTCAGCAACCACATCTGGCAGATCGTCTTCAAACACCACTTCAATCCCGCCTTCGTTGTTGCGCATATCCACTTCAGCAAACTGACGGGTATCTTCAAGCAGCATGGGCACAGCCAATATTTCTTTACCGGTCGCCGGCTTTTTCATAAATCGCCGAATACGGCGGATAATCTCGCTGGCCCGGTGCGACTGCGCCTCAATTTTTTCCATGGTTTCGTGCAGCAGAGACAAATCCGGATCTTCCTTCGCCATCACTCGACCCGAAACACGCGCATAATTGGCAATTGCCGTCAAAGGCTGGTTAACCTCGTGGGCGAATCCGGCAGCCATTTCACCCATGGTGGTCAGGCGCGAAGTGTGGGCTAGTTGATCGCGCTGCTCCTGAACCAGAGTCCGTGCTTCATCCAAAGCTCGTTCGTTGTTGAGCTCAACCGTGATATCACGGAACACCACAACCGCCCCATGCAACTCATCATTATCCAGCTTCGGAGTTGCCCGATACTCTGCAGGAAATGCGGCTCCGTCTACGCGCTTTAACTGAATATCGCGTTGATGCTCTGCCACACCCTGCCGACACGTCCCCATCACAGGGAGGCACGCATCACTGTCAGATGCCGTGGCAAAGTGCAGGTCAAAGAAGTTTTTTCCGATGAGGTCTTCCACGGGGCAGTTCACAATCATCGCTGCGGCCTGGTTCGCGAACTCAATGACACCATTCTCATCAAGCCCGTAGATACCTTCGCTGATGGAATTAAGGATGCGAGCCTGATCACTGACCAACTCACGGTTGCGGGCCTGCAACTCCCTCTCAAGACGAATAACTTTGGCGTGAGTATCAACGCGCGCAATCACTTCCTGTGACTGGAATGGCTTGGAAATATAATCAGCACCGCCCAGCGAAAATCCCTTTACCTTGGATGCCAAGTCATCAAGAGCCGATAGAAAAACCACAGCACAGTCGGCGGTGACCGGATCGTTTTTAAGGCGTTCACACACCTCGTAACCATCCATCTCCGGCATCATGATATCCAGCAAAATAACTTCAGGGCGGTGACGGTGGGCGAGATCCAGAGCTTTTGCACCTTCGTTGGCGATCAGCAATCGATACCCTTTGTCTTTCAGGGTCTCGTAAAGGACCTTCAGGTTCTGCGGATTATCATCCACCAACAGAACCGTCACCTCTGAGTTTTCACTGGCAATTGCAGTCATAGTCAACCTAATCGGTTATAAAGATTCTGGCATGATGACCATACCAGCCCGATTAGTCGATAAGGTCCTTTACGGACAACACCATACGCACAAGGTGTGCGAGGGAGTGCGTACCCATCTTGTGCATCACCCGTGAACGGTGAATTTCAACGGTGCGCTGGCTGATTTCCAATTCAATAGCGATCACTTTGTTCGCCTGGCCGGCAATCATCCGATCCATGATTTCCGTCTCACGCGGGGTAAGGCTTTTTACACGACGCACGATTTCCATACGCTCGCCTAACGTCTTACGCTGCTCCCGATCCTGCTCAAGAGCCGCTTCAATCTTTTCCAGAAGCGCCTCTTCCCGGTAAGGCTTCTGGATGAAGTCGACCGCACCTTCTTTCATGGCGTCAACCGCCATAGGGACATCTCCATGGCCGGTCACGAAGATGATGGGCAAGATGGAGTGCTTTTCGTTCAGCTTTTTCTGCAACTCCATGCCGTCCATGCCGGGCATCCGGATGTCCAGAACGATGCAGCCTGCCATCTCTTCCGAATAGTCTTTCAGGAAAGCGCCTGCGTTTTCGTAGGTTTTCACCGGCTTGCTGTCGGATTTAAGCAACAATGCCAACGAATCACGGACGGCTTCGTCGTCCTCTACTACGTACACAGTCTGCGGGGTATCAGTCATGAAAGTTCACTCTCCTGTCCGTTTTTTTATAGGGCCAATCAGTGAATGGAAGGATCTTTTTGATCGTCCCGAGCGTGCTCCTGGCGCTCATGTTCACGCATTTTTTCTAATCGTTGCTGGATAATGCCAAAAACACTCAGCTTAGGGTACCTACCTTTGCTGTCGGCTTTGCCTGCCGGCTTGCCCAACAACAGTGTAATCGCCTCTTCTACCCGGGCAACCGGATACACTGAAAACTTACCAGCCTTCGCCGCTTGAAGCACTTCACTATCCAGCATCAGGTTCTGCACGTTGGTGTGTGGAATAATCACACCTTGAGTACCGGTTAGACCACTTTTCAACTCACAAGTGGTAAAGAAGCCTTCGATTTTCTCGTTTACACCACCAATGGGCTGCACTTCTCCAAACTGGTTGACCGAGCCCGTAATCGCCAGATCTTGGCGTACAGGGACGTCCGACAAGGTGGATATCAAAGCCACAAGTTCGGCCAACGAGGCGCTGTCACCGTCCACCTCTCCATAGTTCTGTTCGAAGGTCAGACTGGCAGACAAGTGCATGGGATCATTCATGGCAAAATGCGAGGCCAGCCATGAACTTAGAATCATCACACCTTTGGAGTGAATATTCCCCCCCAGCTTTACATCACGCTCAATGTCGATGATTTCACCGTCACCATAGTAACAAGAAGCCGTGACCCGATTAGATAATCCAAATTCAAACCCTCCCGTCGATAACACAGACAAGGCGTTCACCTGCCCCACACACGTACCGGTGGTGCTTACCAGCGTTGTCCCGTCACGAATGGAATCGTAAAAATGGTCACGAATTCGGCTATCTCGATAACGAGCACTTTCGAGTGCCCGAGTCACGTGCACATCGCTAATCAAGCGAGCGCCCGCCTGCCGTGCCCAGAAGTCGGATTCTCTAAGCAGGTTAGCAATATCAGCAGCGTGCAACGATAGCCGGTCTTGGTGTTCCGCTATGCGCGCACTGTATTCTATGACTCGCGCCACCGCTTTCGCGTTGCAGTGCAGCAGTTTTTTCTCTACTGCCAGGCTCGCAATAAACTTAGCATACTGCACCTGACTGTCGACGGTGCGATACATCTCGTTTTCAAAGTCGGCAGTCACCCGGAACAACTCTGCAAACTCAGGATCGTATTCCTGGAGCAACATCCAAGTTTCCCGATCCCCGAATAGCACAATCTTTACATCCAGCGGGACCGCCTCCGGCTCAACCGAGATGGTGCCAGATAAGGTTAATTCCCTTTCAAGGGAATTGATTTCAATGGTATGAGACCTAAGTGCTCGCTTCAACGCATCCCAGACAAACGGCTGCTCCAGCACCTTTTCTGCATCCATCAGCAGATACCCACCGTTGGCGCGATGTAAGCTGCCCGGGCGAATCAACGAGAAATCCGTGAACACAGTGCCTTTGTAAGTCACGTTCTCTACATAACCGAAAAGACTGTGATACGTGGGGTTCTCTTCTACCACCACGGGCACTTCGTTATTGCTTTGATGTACCAATAAGTTGATCAGGTAGCGACGGGGTGCCTTTCTGTCCAACGAAGCATAGGCCATCGCCGCCTGTTCCTCGCCGTCTTCCAGAAAAATATCGAGGTTTTCAGCCAGATCTTTACGGACTGCTTTCAGATAGGTGACCACATCCGTATGCTTTTCATACTTGGTCTCCAATTCATCTAATTGATGCCCGGATATAGCTTCAAGCGTTTCCTGATTTAGCGCCTGCTGCTTTTCAGCGTACTCCATTTCCCAGTCGGCCAATTTTCGAAGTGCTTGCCGGAGTTTTTTCTCCAACTTGTTAATGACTTCCTCAAATTTGTCCCGCTGTGCATCCGTCAACTCTTTGAAGCTTTCCGGCGTATGAGGCTGATCTCCATTCATAGCGACCAACCGGTAGCCGCCGGGCGTCGTCACAGTTAGGCTGACCTTTTTTCGCCGTGCTTGTGCAGCAACCTTCTCGAGTTCGTCTTCCTGCATTTTGACGTAGTCATTTTTCAGGCTTTCAGCTCTTTCCAGAAAGCCATCACCTTCAAACGTCTGCGGGATCATTTTGACCAAACGGGACATCAGTTTGTCCATGTCCTGCTTCAGTTGATGCCCCATGCCTGCAGGTAACTTAAGCAATGTCGGATTTCTGGGCTCGTCGAAATTGGCGACATAACACCAGTCATGAATCTGCTGTTTGGAATCGGTGTGATGTTCAAGGTAGCGCAGCATCATCGTGCGCTTACCCAAACCGTTTCGGCCAACGGCGTACACGTTGTACCCACCGTGAGGCATGGCCAACGCAAAGCGAACGGCTTCTTCCGCCCGATTTTGGCCCACGATTTCGGCCAGCGGTTCCAATTGCCGGGTGGTTTTAAATGGTAGGTCTTTCAGAACACAGGCTTTGTACAACTGGTGCAACGGCAATGACTTCAAGTTTGGTACCCGTCGAGGTCGATTTCAAATGGTAAAAACAACCTTGCATTGTAGTGCTTGCGCTGCCGACTGTCGCCTATCACTTCCAGTTTTAGCGAATTGAATTAAACCAAACCAGCATCCAGACTCGCGGCCACATACAGCCCCAACTCTTCACACTGCTCAACAAATTCTTCTTTGTACTCGCCGCGACAAGTCAGAGGCTCTTTAACCAACTTCCAACGTAATCCGGTGGCAATACTTTCAATCGCCCGGCTCGTACCAGTGCCATCGTGCCCGGCACGAACGTAAAAAGTGAAAGGGAGACCTTGTGTCTCTTCAAGGCAGGGGTAATAACTTCGGTCGAAGAAATCTTTGAGGGCCCCCGACATATAGCCGAGGTTTTCGGTGGTACCGAGGATGATCGCATCGCAAGCCAGAACATCCTCGGGGCCGGCATCCAGCGGCGCTTTCACAACCACTTCTACCGATTCAACATCCGGGTGGCGGGCGCCGTTCTCAACGGCTTCCCGCAACCGCAAAGTATTCGGAGATGGGGCATGGGCTACAATAAGCAATCGCTTCATAACACACCTCCACTAACTGTTATTAGAGCAACTCTCCATTTGCCTCAGCCGTTGCGGCTGCAGCCTCGTCCTTCTTAACTGGCTTAGGCATTAACTTCTCACGAACTTTAGCCTCGATTTCCTGAGCCACGTCCATATGCTCTTCCAGATATTTGCACGCGTTTGCCTTGCCCTGGCCAATCTTGTCACCGTTGTATGCGTACCAGGCTCCGGCTTTATCAACAAAGCCTTCTTTCACACCCATGTCGACCACTTCAGCCATGTGGTAGATGCCCTTACCGTACATGATCTGGAATTCGGCTTGCCTGAACGGTGGCGCCACCTTGTTTTTAACAACCTTCACACGGGTTTCGTTACCAACCACTTCGTCCCCGTCTTTGACAGCACCAATACGGCGAATATCCAGACGCACAGAGGAGTAGAATTTCAGAGCGTTACCACCGGTGGTCGTTTCGGGAGAACCAAACATCACACCAATCTTCATACGAATCTGGTTAATAAAGACCATCAGACAGTTGGCGTGTTTCACGTTACCGGTCAACTTACGCAGAGCTTGAGACATCAAACGAGCCTGAAGGCCAACGTGACTGTCACCCATCTCGCCTTCAATTTCTGCCTTCGGCGTCAGTGCGGCTACCGAGTCGACAATGATCACGTCAATGGCGTTTGAACGCACCAACATGTCGGCAATTTCCAGCGCCTGCTCACCCGTATCAGGCTGTGACACCAGCAAGTCGTCTACGTTAACGCCCAGCTTCTCGGCGTAGATAGGATCAAGCGCGTGCTCGGCATCGATAAAGGCACAGGTTTTACCCTGTTTTTGAGCTTCAGCGATGACCTGAAGGGTCAAGGTGGTTTTACCGGAGCTTTCCGGGCCGTAAATTTCAACAATCCGGCCGTAAGGCAAACCGCCTATACCCAGAGCAACATCCAACCCCAAGGAGCCGGTAGATACCGCAGGAATGGCTTCGCGGGGCTGATCGCCCATCTTCATCACGGCACCTTTGCCGAACTGACGCTCAATCTGGCCAAGTGCTGCGCTAAGTGCTTTCTTGCGGTTATCTTCCATTATTGCCCCACCTTGTTTACCTGAATGCCCGAGCCTCTATATGTTTAAGGCCCGCAGCGATATTCAAAAGAATACACCGGAGGCTGCCCAGTGCTTTTCCTGTATATTTGAACAGTATTAAAACATAAGCGTTCGCAGAGACCAACCCCCGCCCAAGCGAAAAACATCACAGCTTCCGCAGATATTCCGTAACCCCTTGCAGGACATACAAAACCGCCTGGCGCCGCACCTGATCTCGGTCTCCATTAAAGCGTTTCACGCTGGCCTCGGAACGCTCGCCTCCCATTCCCCAAGCAAACCACACTGTACCGACGGGCTTATCCTCGCTCCCCCCGCCGGGGCCGGCGATACCACTAATGGCTACCGCCACGTCAACACCTACAGCCTTTATGGCACCTTCAACCATTTGGCGAACCACGGCTTCGCTCACAGCGCCATACTTTTCCAGCGCAGACGACTCCACGCCCAGAATGGTGCTCTTGGCTTCGTTGCTGTAGGTTACCAACCCCGCCATCAAGTACGCCGACGAGCCAGCGCTATCGGTCAACACCTTAGCAACCCAACCGCCAGTGCAGCTCTCTGCGGTCGCAATCGTTCTGCCCTGCTGCTTCAGAAGCGTGGCCAACTGATCTCCAGCTTGCTCAAGCGCCAACTCGGATGCCTGCATCGTTCGATCTCCCGTTAAAACCGTCCACAAACCCACGATCAATTTTGTCTTTCAAGCGCCAAACCCACTTTCCAGAGAAAGAAAAAGGGCCATAACTCCCGACCGCGACCTTGTCACCACAGGCAATAAGGTACAACGTATTGGTTCGAGGCTGAAAGGCTCTAAGCTTGCCAGATGCGATTGCTGCACGCAGGTTGTCCGCCAGTACTGGCGCCGCACGAACGGCATGTACGCCGGAGCGCTTCACGGCCTGATCGAGGCGGCTACAGGCATCGCCGGCCGCGAAAACGTCAGGATGAGACAGGCTTTGATGATATTCATTCACCAGCACAAAGCCCTGGGCGTCTACCGCCAGACCACTTGTCGCCAGAAATGGAAAAGCCTCAGAACCGGTTACCGCCATAACCAAGTCTGGATCCAGGGACGTGCCATTCGTCAGAGTCAGATAACGGCCGGCAGCTTCAGCTCGCTCTTCAACAATGTCCACGTCCAGCTTTGCCAGCTTCCGACGGGTCAATTTGCGTAAACGTTGGCTAAAATCCGGCAACAGTCCTTGATTACCCGTTATCAAACTTACCCTGGCATCCGCTTCAGCGCCTCCCGCTCCGACATGTGCCATGGCCATCGCCAACTCGGCACCTGCCGCACCGCCACCCACTACGACCAAATGCTGGACCCTGCCGTCAGACGCTTCGTTTAAGCGTGACCATTGTTGGTGAAACTGCCCCAATGGCTTAATACTCAGCAACGAGCCGGTGAACCCTCGAAGATTCTCAAGGTTGGTTTTCGCGCCGATATCGATTGAAAGCCAGCTGTAATCCAGCAAATCGCCATCCGCCAGACGAATCTTTTTATCGTCCGCCAGGATTTCCACGACACTACTCAAAACAAGCTTGGCACCGGCCGCTTTCGCCACCGGCTCAGCATCAACCCGGCATTGATCAATGGTGTAATGCCCGGCAATCCACCCGGGAATCATGCCCGAGTAGTATTGCCATCTTGATGGCGTCACCAGAACCAACTCGACATCGTCAAGGGGCGTCGTTATCCATTGTTTTAACGCGATCAGATGTGCGTGGCCAGCCCCCATCAAAATAAGGCGTTTCATAACGACTCCGGTGATTGTCGACGCAGAACAAACAAAGGTATTCTCAAGTGCAGCTCCTTCTGGTTAGATAACAAGATTATCGCTTCTGACCCGCCAATCCCCAACATGTTCCGGAGTACCGCATTTACGTGCCAAACGCCTCCATGGTTAAACCCGAGCTCTCCATCATCATACCCGTGCTGAACGAAGCAGCTGAATTACCGGCTTTGTTAACGCATTTAGCGCACTGGCAACAACGCGGCGCAGAAGTGGTCTTAGTGGATGGCGGCAGCACAGATCAAACCTCAGACATGGCCCGTGACGCCGGTTTTGAGGTTGTAATCACCTCAGCGGGCCGCGCCAATCAGATGAACGCCGGGGCGCTAGCCAGCCACTCAGAACGGTTGCTCTTTCTTCACGCAGACACCCGTCTTCCTGACGATGCCGACCAACTTCTGAGCCAAGCCTTTAGCTCGGGCTCTTCCGGGTGGGGGCGCTTTGATGTGATGATTGAAGGGCGCTCAAAAATGCTGCCGGTGATCGCGGCCTTGATGAACTGGCGTTCGAGGCTCAGCGGCATCGCTACCGGAGACCAAGCCTTGTTCATGACACGAACTCTATTTAACAAAGCTGGCGGCTTTCCTGAACAACCACTGATGGAAGACATTGAAATCAGTAAGCGGTTGAAAAGGATCTCCCGACCGATTTGCCTGTCACATAAAGTAACCACCTCTGGGCGCAGATGGGACACTCGAGGCAGCTGGTCAACCATCCTGCTCATGTGGCAACTTCGCTGGGCATACTGGAGAGGCGTACCAACCCAACAACTTATAGAGCGCTACCGATGAAACCCATCCGAATCATCATTATGGCTAAAGAGCCACAACCAGGCCGAGCCAAAACCCGCCTAATTCCGGCCTTGGGCGAGGTGGAGGCAGCAGCACTGGCAGACCGACTGTTTCACAGAGCGCTGCAACAAGCGGTAGCCGCAAACCTGGGGCCGGTTGACCTGCATATCACACCGGACCCGACCGCCCCCTACTGGCGCGAACTGCCCGACGCCGAACACTGCGGACGGTTCTTGCAGGTGAACGGTGATCTGGGCGCCCGCATGTCGGCGGCGGCTCGGAACGGTCTTGATCGGGGATCAGCCGTACTGATCATGGGTACTGACTGCCCGGACCTTGATGCCGAGCGGCTCATAGACATGGCACAATCACTCCAAAATCACGATTGTTGCCTATGCCCGGTCACCGATGGTGGCTACGCCCTCATCGGCCTGCGACAGTTTTCCGATACGCTTTTCAGTGATATCCCATGGAGTACAGCAGACGTTGCCCCGATCACAAGGGATCGGTTCAAAACGCTCGACTGGTCATGCTACGAAAGCGAACCATTAAGCGATGTAGACGAACCAGATGATCTGGCGCAACTGGCCAAAAACTATCCCAAACTGGCGAATCCAGACAACTAATCCGGGTTTACCGTGAATCGCCAGGAAAGAACCTTCGAGCCCACTCCCGCTCGTGATAACATCCCCCCCCTTTTACACGATTGCCCCAGTTATCGAGGACATATGACGGCATCCGCGAAGAACCCGGCCAAGCAGGACTCACCAAAGCACACCCCAATGATGCATGAGTGTGTTAATACTGTTTTATAAGAACTTTTTTCCAACACGCGAAATAGCTACACTTAACATTACACTTTGCCCCGAGACTGCAATAGATCTATCTGGACCACTTTGGCCCAAACCGACAACAAGGCGCCTACTAAATCGTAGCTCACCGGTATCCACGCTCCATCTCCGGTCAATCTATACCGCCCAAAATCCCGGTATAGTTTTGAAGTGCGCTGTGACGTCGTGCCAGGAAATATGCGTTGACGACTAGTTAATGGGATACAGATACGGCCGGAGACGGAGCCTCCACTCATACTTTGAACAAAGCATCTCCGCTGTGGTTGCGGACTCCAAAGGAAAACTTAAAAGGCTGGGGCCGTGATGAGTTGGCTACTACATCAGGTACGGGGCGACTAACGAGAGCGAGCAACTGATAGGCGCTGAGAAGCCCGACGGTGCGATGTATGCACCTTCATCAAAGAGTGATCTCAGAGAGCGCGCCTCAAGGGAATGAGATGAGTTCAGTAGGGCGGCCATCGGATTACACGGCCTACTTAAAAGAAGACTTGCGGGGACTGCCAAGGGCACAAACTCGGTGGCCAAATAGAACGATCACCGAGCCTTGTACTCAGGATTACGCAGAAGCCTGAAGTTACCAGTCGGTAAACTTCAGACGCGGAGAAGCAAAAGAACGACAACCGTCATGGAAGTTTTTGGTTTCCACTTTCGCCAAGTAAGAGCTTACCCAAAATAGATTCTGAAACATCTGCCAATCTCCTCTTTGCAGAAGCATCGAGCCATGACGAACGTAGTTCTGCCCTATGCTCTCAAGTGCACTCCCATTGGCGAACTGAATCAAGCCCTGAATTTCGGGCGCCCTCATGCCGAGTGCATAAGCCCATGCCTCATGAAGGCGGGAATAAAGATTGTCACATGATAAATCCCACTTTCCAGTCCCCCGAATAGCATTCCCATTTAAAAGGATAAGTAGGTGAAAGTGTGGTTTTCGCTCATTCTTATCATACTCCCGAGCGAACAAGACCATTAAGTCATGATTCCTACTCGCAGGGAGCCGGTCAAGGTCTCGCTTAAGATGGGCTCTAAAATACTGTAGAAACTCATTCCCAAGAAACCCTTCCTCACAACCCCAATAACTAGCCGGAAACCTGAGATCGATTCTAAGGGCTAGAACTCGGCTATGTTTTGCTAGCTGCTCCAGAATACTTAGTCTAATTCTCTCTAACCATTCTTTTACCAAAGGGCCTGCCGATGTCTGTACCGGCAGACCATGATATAGATTATCATGGTGGAGACTAAGGTTTGTATTCTCCACCACCCTCTTCCTCTGTGTTTCTAAATGTTTGATCATCAACAACCCCTAATCACCCTTTACACCTATTCTTAATAAGCCAACACTAAAAATGCTGACGTATCAAAATACAATATTACTATTAACCGCACGCAGGATTACTCGCAAGCACCCCAAACTCCCTGCCAAGCACAGCAAGACGCAACGATAAATAGAAAAATCAACAATTATTAAATATTAATCTTTGGCGTTACGCGAAGACCTAAAAACCTTGATATTCCTGATACAAATATCAGGAATATCGGACTTTAAACCCCAAAATAGGCTTCGAAATTACAACAAGCTTCTGTAGTCAGTGGCCGGGACTCTGTTTTCCAAACAAAAATGACTCCATTGTAAGTCGTCATGAAGATAGTGCGGGTATAAATCAACAACCATCATGCCACTATGGGCAACAAGAATCGAAATCTCCCCAAGCCGAACCAATTCATCCAAATTAAAATCTAGAACAGGCTTATTCCTCATGCGAGAAGGCCCACTCTGACGAATTTTATTTTTTCTAACAAAACGACGCCCATCATCCCGTACGCCTTGAAGATAATCTCGAAGCGCACCTAAATCCTTCACATATTCTGGAGTCGACTCAAAGCACCGTAAAAAAACGTCAGAGAAGAAAAAGCCCATCACTTCTGCATCTTTCAAAACATCAATCGATATCTTCTGATCCTCTCCATATTCAATGCAGGATAACAATGCGGCAATCCTAGTAATGTTTTCAGCGAGTTTTGAGCCATGATCCCTCGCATACTGAAATCGCCCATTTATTCGTAAGTTCTGCTCAATTTCATTGTAAAGCCACTCCCAGTAAATCTTGGCTTCCTCAGTAAAACGAAGTATCTTCCTACCAGTCTTTGAATTTTCAACATGCCCCTCTTTTGTACGGAGTATTTCATTTGCTCTTTGAAGGTAGTCTTGATAACCATCACAATCTCCTTCAAGCGATCCCCTCAACAGCCTAGTACCCTGTGAGCTATCTGGATTACACACGAGGAAGCGCGCCAAAAAACCAATCCCGAGTGACTCATCTCCTCTTTTTTTCATAAACTTAGCTACGGCACTTGGCTGCGCCATGATAGAAACAGTCAAACGGGCATCATTTACAGTGAAGCTCTCGGAACTTTTACGAGTAACGTTGAACGACTCAGCTGACCAAAGCTTGTTAAGCCGTGGTAAATCTTGGACAATCCTGCCATTCAAGATGGTAGCGCCTTCATCAGATACCAGAGCTGCGCTCCCGCAACCTTGGTTCAACTCAACAGCAATTGCTTCGGTAGTCACATCCTCAAAAATCATCTGAATTTTTCTTGGCTTTTTCGGTTTTTGCTTTCTCAGCTCCACTAGTTGACACTTCAAATCATCGACATCTAGCTCCTTTTTCAGTCTGCCTGAGATTCTCTTTCTTAATACTTTTACTGCATCCTGGAAAATTTCGGTCTCAGCTTCGTAGCTGGCCACTTTTTCTGCGTACTCCTCATTTTGGCTAGCTTGAAACTCAACAACAGGCTTCTCCAAAAGACGAGCAACGGTAGATTTCCTTTCCCCGGAATCGGCAATTGTTAACCCGAAAAGTGAGACCGGACCCACCCCCACGCCCGGGCGCTCAACATCGACCCTGCCCTGCAAAAGAAGGGAATAAGTCGACAATGCTGACAGCAAAATCAAGTCAGCTGGTGCCTGGGTTTTCCTCAACAACGAGAAAACAAGGTTGTGTGTCATTGGACATGAGTCCGGCGCCGGCAGCGTCTGGTTCATTACTGGCAGTCCCGGAAGAGTATCTGGCAGATTCATGACCGGGCCTCCATCCTCGCCTGCAGCCAGTCAATGATCTCTTGCTCAACGTAACCAACCGATCGCGCTCCTAGTTTTATGGGTTTTGGATAGTCCGGGTCGTAGCTTGAGGAATTCACATTCAGTTTCGCGAAGTGGGTCGCTCGCGAAAGAGACGTCATTTCTAGAACCTCATGGATTTTGAGAATCCTCAAAGATCCGGCGGTAGTTAGCGATGGTGCGGTCATGCAGCCTCCTGTACAAAGTGCGATGTGGGTTCAGCTACAATGGAACCAGAATCATCCAAATCGAGACATCAAAACCCCGTGGGAGATAGCTGCAAAAATATGAAAAGAACTTCGCCATCAATGGGTTATAGCGATTTGCGGAACGCGCTAGATGAAAGTTTTGCCGAGCAGCGACACCGCGACCTCTGGCTTTTTTTATACTCTAGCCGCCACGCCGACCCTGAATTATGGCAACCAAGTAGCGCCAAAGATCATGGTATCCAAGAAAGAAACCACCTGATTGATGAAGCTTTTCTCCTGCTGGATAAGCTTTCACCACCTAAACCCTGGCAACTTTTACCCAGCCCTAAAGAGTTAGCAGCGGAACTAAATGAATTTTGCTTTCGCGCCACGTATGCCTTTCATAGAAGACACTTCGCAGACGGCTTTATCGACATTCGGCTTGAAGGGCAACTTGCCGACTATGACGCGTTCATTAACAAGCTCACCAGAGATGAGATAGTAACCGTATCTCGTCTCCATGATCTAACTTACAAATACGGATTCCTCATAACTGAACTATGGCTGCCTCAGACTGAATCAGCCAATTTAATGGAATCGTTCATTACAAGAAACCTGAAAATTACAGATCTAGTCTCAACTCCTTTCTTTACTTTTCCCAAAAATGGAGATCATATCCAGGGCCTTCAAATATCAATAAAAGAGCACCAGGCGACAATAACCGAACCTTGGGATCTCGCGGTATTTATTAATGAAAACGAAAATCTTTCAAAAATAAAAGATGAGATAAACGATGCCTGGCAGCGTTCTGGAGAGCAAGTCGTTGGAAATTACAAAAAACACAAAATAGCTTTATTTGTAGACAGGAGTCAATGCAAATTTAGCAACTTAATATCTACACTTAGACTTCAGATCGATCATTTAAATGACTATAACAACGGACTTTCGCTAATCGCAGAGCCAGAACATCTATCTGGCTTCAAAAAAAATAAAACTAAGGCAAACAAAGAAGCGAAGAGAAATCTATCATCTACAATAGATCGCCTCAGATTAAGTGAAGGACTTATATATAAGCGCTGGAGCGTAGAACAGAGTAACGTGCGTCGATCGGTAGGGCTTTACCTGTGGGACCAAAAAAATATCGTAACACCTTCCCGAAGCAGGAAAAGCATTATAAGGGACTTAATAGATAAACTTAAATGCCAAAAACCGGAAGCTCTTGAATTCTATTTCAAAAACTTCAACAAATACGACTCGCCAGCGCAAACAACAAAATTTGGAGACTCAGCAGGCGCTCTCGAAACAGTGACGAGGGAAATGGAGGCGGATTTTGAACTAACAGATAACTGCATTCGAAATTTCGAATTCCTTACACCTCAAGATATAAAATCCAGAAGAAGAAAAAGCTGAGCGGTCACTTTCTCACTTCTTTTAATTCAGGGAAGCAGCCCGGAAATTGAACGCTATTCCCGGGCAATACCCCAAATTAACTCCACCTCTAAACGCCAGAAACGCTCTCAACCAGCTTCTCAATATATTGGTCATCCTCTTCCCGGAAGAGGATATTCCAGCTTTCCATAAGCTCGCGTGTCACGGGCTGACCCGCAGCATCCCTCCACTGACTCACCAGTTGGGAGGAGTGGGTTTCCGAGATCAGGAAGGCATGTAGCTCGATCCCGGCGTTCTCAGGTTGCTGCTGGCGCAGGTCTCGCTCGATATCCTTGATGGTCTCATGGAAGCGAACTTTGGGATCGTCCGGTTTGTGATGGCGGAGGCCTTTCGGGTCGACGAACACGACTTTTTGCGACTGGCCTTTCACTAGCCACAAGATGAAGTCCGGGTAAAAGCCGCCGTCGACGAACACACCTACAGCCCCCTGCCCTGTCTGATTCCGCAATAGGTAGACTTCGTAGCCTTCAAACGCACCAGCTTTTGTGGCTGCCTGTACATCCCGGACAAAATCAGCCTCACCCTTGTTCAGTGAAACCGGGCTTACTTGGAAGTCCAAGCCTTGGGTCGACGCCAGCAGAGGCTGATAGAAGTGTGGCTCGCACCAAATGAATTCCAGCCCTTCTGCGACCTTCTGATTCCAGAAGTCCACATCCCCCTCAGCAATACTTTCGCGAAGATTGGACAGCTGCTTGATCAATGAGTCATGCCGTACTCGGTCCAGCGTGATCGTGTAACTGCCGTCTGGTGCCGCCTCGCTGACACCAGGCAAATACTTCCGGTTCTCAGTAATAGGCCGGTATTCAAGCTTGTCCGCCTCCCACTGCTTTCTGCGGAAGCCATAGAACAGCTCACAGTACTTTCTGAGCAGAGAGATCGCCATGTCATGCCACAGCGTCATCTTCTCCAGCCGACCCAGCTCCATGGCCTCATCAGGGGCATAAAGCCGGTACCAGTCGTACCGGTTGCCTGTGAGCAGCTTTTCCACCACATCCTGAGTAATGGTCAGGTTCGACCAACGCTTGTCCCGCTTGAATGCCAGCAGCTCGAAATAAAGGCGCTGCATATCCAGCAACGCGATGTGAGTTGGCTTCAAACGCTGAATTTTGGCACCGGTGTTCTGAACGCCCTTCTTGTCGGTTGCGAACAGTCCAACCTGGGGATAGAAATCCAGACTGACCCTTGGCGGATTGCAAAAGTAGTCAATCTCAGTCGGCTGCAAATCCCCTGGCGCCTTCAGTACCACCTGTTCGGCAAGTTCCTGAAATGCGGTACCGGAACCGCCAATGGCCTTATTGGCAATGCTTTCCTTCACCCGAACGACATGAAGATCCTTACGCAGGTCTTTCATCGGCTTCAACGGAAGCACGAATTCTTCGAGACCCTCGTTAACCGGAATCTCCTCGTCTTCCAGCTCTTTCCGGAACTGAGCAATGTAATCGGCCTTCACCCCGAAAATATTCAGTGTCTCCATGACACCGATGTGCTCAGGCCGCTCTATACCGGCCTCTTTCAATCCGGTTGCCAGCTCGGCAGAACGCTTTAGCGTTGTTTTCCAGCCCTTCAGCCTTACACCGCGACCGAACAGCTGAATGATCTGCGCACCCTCATTCTTGCCAACATTCATCAACGTCATGTTGGAAACGCGCCAACTACTCCAGCCCTCGGTGAACTTTTTCGAGCCCAGCAGTAGGTTGACCGGCGAACCGTCGGTATTGATGCCATGGAACAGGCTTTCGCTAAAACGAGAATCCTGAGTGAACAGGTCGTGCTTCTCGCAGAGTTTGACCAGCTTTGCATCATCCCCCACGTTGATGACACCGAACGGGGTGTCTGACGTGCCAGCCCGAAGCGCGATCTCACCAGGGATGCCGGTGATATTTTCGATGTGGAGTCGACCGCCACTACTATTAAATACCCTGTCCAGTAGATCCTGGTACAGCGCATCCCCGCCTTCACCCAGTTCTTTCAGATAATTGAACCGCCCATGCAACAGATCGGTACCACCCTTGGCAACCATGCCGCGTTTCAGCAGGTAATCGATCGCGGCGACCGTTTCTTCCTGCTTGTGCAATACCTGGTCGATAAACGCCAGCACCTGAACGGTGTCTGAAGCCTCACCGCTGGACAGCGTTGCCGTTACCTTAGAGCTTACAAACACCCATAGGGGCTTCTCCAGGTTGAAGGGCTTGAAGCTGGCCTTTTGCTCTTCGAACAACCGTAGTTGCTGGTAGTAACTCAGTAACGAGGCAACCAGATATCGGAATTCATCCTGGGCATTGGGATTTGCTTGCAGATTCAGAATCTGAGACTGCTTACCGTAGCCATCCCCATAAAAATGTCGGTAGGAGTAATCGAACAGAATGGCCTTGGTATACGTCTGCCGTAGGTTCTCGTGTTTGGAGCCTGACTGGGCAAACGTAGCGGAGTATTCGAAGGAGAAACCCAGCGAACACAATTTTTGCCGATAGTCGTACCAGCTGCCACCACCACTGGCCGTTCCCCGATGGCCCTCATCCACCAACAGCAGGTTGCGGGAGCCGAAGGAGTCGACCGCAACCGTCTTCTTCTTCTCACTATCGCGGAGCTTGTTAATGTCGATGACAATCACATCTTGAGCGAACAGGTCGCCACCACGGGCAGAGAACTCACTGGCCCTGATTCCGGACTTGTCCAGGTCACGCAGGTGTTGCTGGGTAAGCCCCTCGTTGGGGGTCAGTAGAATAATCTTGTTGATATCCCCGGCTTTTCCATACCGCTGCAGGTAGAAGCGATACTGCAGGATGTTGGCGTGCATGATCAGGGTTTTACCTGAACCAGTCGCGCTCCAATAGGCCACCATGTTGAGTTGCGGCCACAGATCATCCTCCGGGTTCAGTAAATCCAGCGGTTTGTGATTAAAGCCCTGATCCACAACCCAGTGATCATTCCAACGCTCAATCTGTTCGTTGAGCGCCTCCAGCAACTCATCCGGTTTGGTGAACAGGTAGTCCAGGTAGATCTCGGTAAACAACAGCGTCAGATACTGGAAGTACTTCCATTCAATTGGCTCCTCACCAGAGGTGAGGCGCGCGTTATTGATGGTATCCGTCAGCTGCTTTATCCGGCGGTCGTACTCCAGCAGTTGCTCATCGCTCAGCTTGGCATTTTCGTTGAGATTCTCCCGGATTCTCTGGATCAGCAGATGCTCCCCCTCGGCATTACGACCGCTGGTTTCGCCAATCAACTGGAAACGGTCCCGGAACGCCTCAAGCGTTGGCGCTTCCCGGTTTCCCAAATCAAACTGTCCACTGAGAGAATCGAAGCCGAACAGGGAAAACAACCACTGGTTTAGCACCAGGTGATGGCGGAAGGGCAACGTCTGTTTGCTGCCCTTGACGGATTTCCGTGCTGCCATGATATTCCCCTTAATGAACTGCTTCGGTGTCAGCGAACATCAGCCGATGGAAGGCTTCCTCGATCAGCTGGATACGCGCCTGCTCCATGGGTTCACCCTTGCAGGACCGGGGAATACTGATGTTGTGGTCGCCGTTTACATACAGCACGTCGATCTCGTCATCCTGGCTTTCGGTCAGGCGAATAGAGAGCTTCTCGATCAGTACCGCATCCAACACGGCATTGTCCTTCTGGATGCCATCGGCCTCGCCATCAATGACCGACGGTAGGTTTCTCCATACCACCAGCACCTGCTGCCCGGCCCGATTCGTGCCGTAGACGGTTCGGAACCACCACTTGCCGGTTTCACTGCGCTTAACCTTCGCCTGCCAGCGGCCATATTCGCCTTGGTTCAGCTCTGCCTCGAAGTGAATTGGTGCAGCGATATGCTCTACTTCCAAGCCCAACAGGTAGTTAAAGGTTTCAAGTAGGTCAACATTAACGGGTTTGGTTTCGTCTCCGCCAGAGGAACGAACCTCTAGCACATAACGGGTGGGGTTAACAAAATGGCGAGCACTCAATAGGGACGGTGAATCGCGCGTTTCGACTTCCAGCATGTAATTGATTAAATATGCATGTCGAACGCATGGGTTATCCATCTCACTAGGTTCATTCAATAATTTTTGTTGGCCAGATGACCGAGAAAGCGCTAAATTTCCCAGTGTGTCTTCGTAGCTCTCAAGTCTCAGATAGCGAAACATATGACTCACGCCTTTCAGGTCTCCTGATTTGCTGACAACTGGAACTCCTTCAACCCATTTATCTGAATAAACTGCTTTTATCATCCTCGTTTTCAAAGCCTTATCAAAGTAGCTCCCCATTTCAACCAAACAGTATTTGCGATCTCCAAATCCCTCACGCTTCAAATTAATCAACGCATTCCCTGTGGTACCAGAGCCTGCAAAAAAATCAGCTGTCAGATCTCCATCTTCGGTTACTTGGCTGACAAATTTCTCAATCAATTTAGGAGGTTTGGGGTTAGGTACAACTCCCTTTTCCCCCAGAATATTTGCAAGACATGGCTCGCCGTCGGCATACTGCCTAACGACTGAAGTTGGTACTGACGTCGCCACTTCACGCAAAAAATACTTCTGTTGTGGCGTGACGTCTTCACTACCAAACCATATCCGATTATCATTCAAATACCCTTGAAAAGATGGCCTTGATCCAATCGAACGATATGGAAAAGCCCACCCACGTTTGGGAGCTCGAAAAGTTTTTCCTTCCACTGTTGGGCTGTAGTGTCGATAGTTTTCAGATTTAGCGTCTCGGGTAGAAGGAGACTGTTTTCCAGACGGCATTGAAGGCTCGACCTTTCTCCATACCCACGGCGTGGCATTTTCAACCTGAGCATTAGAATATTCAACGAATTTCCCCTGAGAATCTCTGTATTCAACAAAAGCATAGGGATATAAGCCTTTCCAAGGATCAGTCTTGATAGCTTCAGGTTTTTCTATTCCTCTATCCATTTCCAAAGAAATATGCTTGTCTTTATTTTTCTTATAAAGGGCTTTCAGCTCTCGCTCAATTTCCTCAACTGGAGCAAATCGCCGCCCCATTTCTGTAACAAGGCTATTAACTTCTTTATAACCTGGCCTGATTTCCCTAAACATTCCGTCTATGCTTTCCGCAGATTTTCGATCTTTCGCGAACACCTCAACATATTCATGGTTCGTTGAGTAGGCCGGGGAGTTATTGCTAACTGTGTCCTGAACCCAAATCAACTCCTCTACACGGTTTTCTTTACCGAATATATCTGAGCAGAGATTAGAAAGTTCATCTCTTTGAATTTCGCTAATACTTGAAAAAATAACTCCGCCCTTAGCCATCATATTTCTAGCTAACGAAAATCGATCATATATCATCGACATCCACGATGAACTTTTATAGCTATCACGATATACAAACCCATCACTGCCGGTGTTATAAGGGGGGTCGACATAAATGCATTTAATTTGTTCTTTATAGCGAGCTTGCAAGAACTGAAGTGCTTGGAAATTCTCAGAGTGTATCAATAGACCATCGCACTGCTGATCTAAATTTTCGAGAACTGACAGAATTTTTGCTTTATAGTTTGCGTCAAAATGGCCGGTATCTACCATCATATAGCGATACTCTGGTTTACCCAGAAGCTCTCCCCAGCCCAAAGACGCTCGTTGTTTTTCGAGTTGCTGGAGATCAATTTTATAAAGCCACTCCCAATCTTTAAGTTGATTCTCATTATTAAAGGCTTCAGCCAACAACTCAGGCTGCTCCTCGAGCCGGTCCAGCGTAATGCAGTAGTTAGCTTCAGTTACAAACTTCTTTTTCAACCAAAGCTTCTTCTGGAAGTTCTCGAGTTGCGCAAGAAACGCAATGATCTTCTCTCCCAGGGAACGAATCACTTCAATTTTACTCAACAACGGCGCGAGTCTGGCCGTATCATTCTTCAACGACGCAATGTCATTCCAGTCAAGTAACTCATTCTTTATGTAGAAGTCGAGCTCACGAGTCAGGAACCCACCAAGATCCTTGTGGATAAAGTAATCAAACGTATTCTTCTTGGTGTAGTTATTCAGTTGCCCGGCCAGCATTGAATAATCAGCCTGCTTGCCATCAGCCTTACGGTAGGACTTTGCCAGCGCACTCTTCCAATACTCCGGCACATCCGAGGCCGCTCCCAAAAGCCTTTCTTCAGCAATCACCTTGAGCGCATCTTGTGTCGGCGGTTTCTTCTGGGCTGCAGCTGTCGCCTTTCTCTTCTCGGCTTCTGTCCAGTCGCTTTCCGTTGCCGGCCGAAACACGAACCGACATTGCAGTTCGGTGTGCTGGTCACCGTACTCGGTTGGTTCACCGGTGATCAGCTCAAACGGGTTCTCTACGTCCAGCACGAAGACTCGACGACTATCAGTGGATTCTTTATTGTTGTCTTTGGCACCGGCTTCCGCATCCACGAGCTTGAAATGAACCCGCAAGGGATCTTCGCCGGGGCCGGCATCCGGGTTCAGGCGGAAGCTGTAATCGCGCAAGGTTTCGCTGCTTTTGATGTAGTACTGGTCTTTATTGGCCCAGTGCAGCACTACCTCTTCCCCCTGGTAGGGAATAGCGTAGGTGCCGTCTTTGTAAACCCGGCGTGATAAGAAGTCACCCTCGTTGTAGTAACGGCTAAAGAAGGTGACCAATGCGTCGTAGACTTCGCCCTCTTCCCGCGCGAGATCAAACCCACCCTTCAGTTTCTGCTTGAGCTCCTGCACCTTAGGTATCGCGTCCGGGTCCATACCCAGCCCTTTCGCGCTCTTGATATGCTCTTCTAGTTCTGCTTCCAGTTGAGCCTGATCCTGGCTGGCGTATTGGCTGAATGCTTCCTGAGTGATCCTCGGCAGGTCCTGCTCAATAAACCGGTTAATATCATCTTTACGGGCATGCATAATGCGATAGAGCCCAAAATCAAGTTCCGGCTGATTCAGCTGAAACATTTCACGCAAAAGGTCGGCAAATTTCTGTCGACGTTGCTGGGCCTTTAACTGCTGTGTCGCGTTACTCATGGTATTCCCTGTTAAAAGATCAAACTTGGCAGGTTGGGGTAAATTCAGGCCAATTCGAGGAGGCTTGAAACCCAAGCGTTAAATCTGGGGCACTGATTGCGTACGGCATCCAGTGATTGTTCAAGTATTACCGGGCCGTGGAGCTTTTTGTCGTAGGTGGCAGCCAGGCCTTTAATTCGGCGGGAGGGGCAGGTTTCATAGCCGTCGTTTACATTTTCGGCGCCACCTGCTGTTGTGACGATTTGCCTCAGCTGTTCGGCCAGGCCATTTACGCCAAGCGTATCCTCCGCCTGTTCTGGCGCAGCCAACACCAACGCCTCGAATTCGTATAGCTGCACATATGGCAGCAACAGATGTTGTTGTCCCGGCTCCAGGAGCTCTTTAATGGCATGCTCAACGGCTTCCACGCCACCCTCTGGGCGTTTATGGAAGCCGTAGTAGTCGTAAAATGTCGTCACGTAATCAAAGGCGGGGATCAACCGTTTCAGCTCGTTACCGATGCGATCCAGTGATACCTTGCCACGCATGTCTATCGGGCTGGCAAAGATGCCATGCTGGCTCAAAAAAGGAGCGAGAACTCTGGTGACAAATTCCCGCTCCGTTGCACCCTCAACACTGACTCCAAGCCTGATCATAGGGGCGTGCCTCCAAGCAGGTTTTTCTCCCACAGGTCGCCCAGGCGATAGTCTTCCAACCAGGACTCAAAGGCTTTCGGCTCAAGCCGCCGGAACTGAGAGTTGTTGTCCCTGTGCTCTACCACAATCACGTTTTCTGGCTGAAACTCGTTGGCCAGGGTTACAGACTGGGTTGAGGCAATAATCTGTGTGCTCTCGCTTGCAGAACGCAGCATGGAACCCAGCAACTGGATAGCGTACGGGTGCAAGCCCAATTCCGGCTCATCCAATAGGATCACCGACGGCAACTTTGGTTGAAGCAGCAGCGTTGCGAGGCAAATAAAGCGAAGAGTCCCATCAGACAACGAATGGGCATCAAAATAAGCATCGTTGCCCTTATGCTTCCAACGGAGCCGGATTTTTCTGTCATTGTGGCGATCGGGCTCCAGGATGAAGTCATGGAAAAACGGTGCCGCGCGCTGAATGGTTGTAACGATTCGCTGGTATGCTTCCGGCTGATGTTCCTGTACATCAAACAGGAACGCCGCGAGGTTTTCACCTTGCTCTCTCAAGCGTTCGTTGTCCTGAACTTCGCACGGTTGCTTAATAACAGCAGTTTTACTGGTGTCGTGGAAGTGGTAGACCTTCCAATCTTCGATGTACCCAGCAACGTGGCCCGCAATGGTCGCGGTGTTAGGCTTTGGCAAGCCTGATTCTGCTGCCCCAGGGTCGGCCAAATTCTTTTGCTTAAGCCCACCGCCATACCCAATTTTATTGCCGTCAAAACGACAGGTTTCAGACTGGAATACCAGACGACCATCGTTTGTTGGCATCAGTTCACAAGTGTAGGAATTGGGATCAAATCTCAGATTGGCTGAGAGTACCGGCGTTTGCTTCCGCCCAAAGTGCAAAACGGCGTCGGCTCCACCCTGCTCTGCTACATAGAGCTGGAGATCTTTCTGGAGCAGCTTGTTCATGAAGCGGAAGAAGTTGATGAAGTTGGACTTCCCGGCACCATTCGGCCCAATCAGGACGTTGAGCCGGCTAAGGGGCAGGTCCATTTCTTTGATTGAACGAAAACCGCTCAGCTTGAGATGGTTCAGATAACCTAGCTTAGGCATGATTAACCTTTCCCGTCAGATACCTACGTCCGGTACGGACAACTCGACCTGGCCAGTTAGTCTGGCTTGCCGGCAGATCAAAATGGGCGGGATTCTCCCACAAATGCCGGGGTAATCTCTAATTTGTTTTGGCCTTGATTCTATTCCAGGCGCCAGCGAATGCGAAACAGATGGTGAGAGCTGCTGCTTTGATGCATTTGCCTTTCCAGGGCATCAATCAATGCATCTCGGCGGGCTTCAATTTCATCCTCAACATCAAATATTTCCTGTCGCTGCCTGCGTTGCAACCGGCTCAAACGTTGCAGGTCCTCTTCGGCGTGCTTCTGCAGTTCAACGCTCTCGGCCAGTCTAGCCTGCCGTTTGGCTTCTTTGATTCGTGCCCGGGTATCCTCTAGCTTTTGTTCTGCGCTCAATAATTGATCATCCGCCCAGGCTTCAAGCTTTGATCGTTCTCGCTGAAAGTATTGGTTGTTTTCATCCAACAACCGGCTGAGCCGAGCGTCCAGCTGTCGGGTAACGGTTTCAGTCAAAAGACTATCGGGCTGAAACTCAAGGCCATCCGAGTTGCTGGATAAGGCCTCACCCTGCAACCGGAAGATGAGCTCGCACTGCTCCTCATCCAGCAATTTTCCGCCATCGGTGATTGCAGTAAAGACCAGATGCTCTTCCTGCTGAAAACTTTGCAACTCCAGGAGATTGAGCTCTAGCCATCCAGATTTTTCCGGCAGGTTCTGGAGGGCGGAAAGCTTCGCTTCGTGCCCGGAAAGGTTGAACACCATTTCGGTAACCGGCGTTTCCAGCCTGCGCCCGGTGTCCAAAACATACTCACCTAGCGGGTGACTCAAGCGGTAGAGGTGAGCATGCTCAGATGGCTTCTCGCCTTTGCGAATCAATTCATAAGCTCCTGCGGGCACCTTGGCCAAGGGGCTTTCTTTCAGATCAAAGGCAAGACGCTTTTCGTCGAAAGTGGCGAACCGAGCCAGTTGATGACGGGTCAGTTGCCAAAATAAACGACTTACCCGATCCAGCTGTTGCTCAGCACGCTCACGCTGGATTTTGAGCAGGTCGTGGATTTGCGCATCAAAATGCTCCAGGAGCTTTTCCTGGGTCTCCTGCATTCTCCGATTGATGTTTTCTTCCAGTTCTTTCTGAAGCTCATTAAAGGCCCGCTCTATCTCTGACTGAGAGCGGCACGTGTCATAGATAGCTGCAATGCGCTTCTCAAAATCGACACCAGATTCAATTCTGCCCAACACTTCATCCGACGCACCAAACAGGCCATCAAACAAATGGAACTTATCGCTTAACAGCTCAAGTACCCGCCGATCAGCTTCGTTCTTCTGGTTGAGAAAGTTGATAACAACCACATCGAACTTTTGACCATAGCGGTGGCAGCGGCCAATACGTTGCTCTACACGCTGAGGGTTCCATGGCAAATCGTAATTCACCACCAGACTGCAGAACTGTAGATTTACGCCCTCTGCCGCCGCCTCGGTCGCGATCAGTATTTCTGCGTCATCCCGGAAGTGATCAATAATCGCCGTTCGGCGATCAACCGCTGGACTTCCGGTGATTTGATCAGAGCCTTCATTCCGGGCTAACCAACGCTTATAAATTGCCTGCGTCGTCGCTGAGTTGTTGGTTCCGCTAAACGTTGCGACCTTGCCAAGGTAGCCATGGCGCCCCAGGAATTGCAGCAAGTATTCCTGGGTACGCCGGCTTTCCGTAAAGATCACGGCTTTACGTTCAGCGCCCATTTCGGTCATGTGGCTGAAGCCTTGCTCAAGGGCATTCAGCAAGGCCGCTGATTTAGCGTCTTCCGTAATCTTGTGAGCCAGATCTAAATACTGTTCCAGTTCCGCGATTTCACCACGGAGACGATCCTGCTGTATGGGCTCACTCTGCTCTTCAACTTCAGCCTCATACACGCCCTCCTCATCAGCCTCTTCATCAAGGAAGTCGTCTTCGACATCTTCACTGCCGATCAGTTTTTCCAACCAGTTGTCTTCATCTTCCTGCGCTTGTTCCAGCCGTTTCAGCCGGTCTATCATTGTCTCTAGCGTGTTGATAATAGCGCTGGTGGAAGAGGCAAGGAGCTTCCGGACTACCAAAGTAACCAGGTGGCGCTGTTGCAGCGGAACGCCATAACTGTTTTCCCGCTGAAGATAGGCCGAAACAAGATGATAGAGCCGCAGCTCATCTTCCGACGGGGCAAAAGGTATGGTGATCGCGCGCCGTTGCGTATACCGAATGTATTCCAGAACCTGTTTGCGCAATGTCCGCTTGGTGAACTCTTGAAGTCGGTCTTTCAGCCCCTCCAGATCTTCTCCACCACGGAGATACTGGCGCCGGAAGCTGAGCGCATCACCGAATAACTGGCTGTCGATGACCGTTGATAGGCCGTATAGCTCCATGAGTGAGTTTTGCAGAGGCGTGGCTGTCAGCAGCAACTTGTTGCAGGCACCAAACGCCTCCTTGATGGCCTGGCCGGTGCGGTGGCTTTCCCGGTGGGCGTTACGGAGTTTGTGGGCCTCGTCGAATACAACCAGATCCCACGGAGTAAGCCGTAATTTATCCGACATTTTGGCGGCAAAGTTATAGGACATAACATTGACGCCAGGTTGGTCGAACGGATCTGCGATCCCTTGCTTCCGCAATTCCTTGTAGGTGCGCGCATCTAGCACCTGCGATGGCAGATGAAACTTTTCTGCCAGTTCGTTCGCCCATTGCTTACGCAGCGCCGCCGGGCATACCACGATCAACCGCCGTCTACGTTCTGCCCAGTACTGAGCCAGCACCAGGGCTGCCTCGATGGTTTTACCCAGACCCACCTCATCCGCCAGAATCACGCCTTTAACCAGCGGGTTCTGCAGAGCGAACAACGCTGCGTCAATCTGGTGGGGGTTGAGATCTACCGAAGCATCGAACAAGGACTGAGTGAGGCGACCAACATCACCACCACGGCGCTGCCTGGTGAGCTCGTAGGCGAAATACTTGGCGTGGTAGTCCGTTATGGTCATGAGTTACTTCCTTTTTTGGAGGCGCAAGCAGTTTCAACTGTAGCCTGCTACCGGCAAGAATCAATAGTACCCGTCGCTTACCCAGAATCACTGTTGCTGTATGCTCGCTACCAAACCTTTATAGTGTCCTTCATCCAAAGCTTGCATGAGCTCCATTAGAAAAGTGTTGGTCTTCAGATTCGTATTTAGACAGGGTTATGCAAGCAGTAGGGGCGTGTTACCATTTTTTGCCCTAATCAGGAAGTTCTTTCTTTTCTCAGGTAACCGCCATGGACGACGCAGTAATCACGCATTCAGATGTATACCAGAGTTGGAAAAACCACCTCTTTAATTTCGGCCAAGACGACCCTAAGACCAAGACGCCTGGCCTGAGAAAGCCACAACTAGCCGCTCTTTACGCTACCCTTGGCCATCTGGTGGTCGACCCAACCGCTACGGCTACCGTAGTCATGCCCACGGGCACGGGCAAAACCGACACAATGCTCGCGCTGCTAATCGCTGCGAGAATGAATCGGACACTGATTCTTGTACCTTCGGACGCCCTCAGAACTCAATTGGTGAACAAATGCGCTGAACTGAAGACGCTTCGTAATGTGGGGGCGGTATCAGATACAGCTCTCAATCCTATCGTTACTGCCATCGACTCGAAGATGTCAGAGGCACAAGTTGCTGAATTGGCTGCCTCTAATATCATTGTGGCCACTCCGCAAGCCCTGCAGCTGTTCGACGAGGCCGCCTTGAGCGCGCTGGTAAAAACGTGCAGCCACCTGATGATCGATGAGGCACACCACGTCGTGGCAACTAGTTGGAACCGGATCAGAACTGCCTTCAGGGGCAAACCTTGTATTCAGTTCACAGCGACGCCATTCCGGGAAGATGGTCTGGCTCTGGCTGGAAAGATCATCTACAACTACCCTCTTCGGGATGCGCAGCTCGATGGCTATTTCAAAGGTATCGAGTTTCATCCGGTACGAGAGTACAACCTTAAATTGTCCGACCAGGCCATTGCGGACAAGGCGGTTGAGTTACTCAGGGGTGATCTCGACGCGGGGTATAACCACTTGATGATCGTACGGTCCAAGTCGCAAAAGCGTGCGAAAGACCTATTCGAGATTTACAAACAGCACGCCGACCTGACCCCAGTTTTGATCCATAGCAAGGTGCCGAACCAAGCCAAGGTTCTGGCGAATATCGTCAAGAAAAAGCACCGGATCATCGTTTGTGTCGACATGCTAGGCGAGGGCTTCGATCTGCCTGAGCTGAAAATCGCCGCCATTCATGATCAACACCAAAGTCCTGCAGTGACCCTCCAATTCATTGGCCGGCTGACGAGAGTTGATGCCGCCCTTGGTGATGCCAAGTTCGTGGCGAACATCGCTAACCAAAAGACCGATCATCAAATGGCAGACCTCTACAAGGAGAGTGCTGACTGGGGGGCTGTCATTCGCAACGTGAGTGAGCAAAAGGTCGGCCGGGAAATAATGAAAGAGGACTTTAATGAGCAATTCGCCGATCGGGACGATGCCCAAGTGATTTTTGGGCTGAACCCGAACCCTAAAATCAGCGCCGTGGCGTATCACCTCTCCCCCAGAGACTGGACGCCACATCGGGCTCAGAGTCTGGATGGTCGTAGAGAAACGCTGAAGTATATCTCGATCAATGATCAGGCCGACACAGTTATTGCCGTGACTCGGCGAGAGGCACTGGTTGGATGGGCTCAGACCGAAGAAATAGTCGATACTAACTGGAATTTGTACATCGCATTTTATAACAAGGCACAGAAAACCTTGTTTATTCACACCTCAGGTGACGACACCCAAGCAACTCGCTTTCTCAACCTAGTGGCCAAAGACTCTCGTCGCATCAACGGTGAGCCGACCTTCCGTACGCTACAAGACATCAAGCTGATGAAGCTGCAAAACGTTGGCTTGTCCCGCGCTCGAAAAGACCTGCGGTTCACGATGCATGTGGGGCGCGATATCAACCAGGTGATCAGCGACATTGAAAAGGGCAACGCGACAAAATCCAACATCTTCGCCACCGGTTTTGATGGTGGAGAACGAACCACAGTGGGCTGCTCGCACAAAGGCAAGATCTGGGAGATGAACTCCTCTCCGATCAACTACTGGGTCGAGTGGTGTAAGCGCATGTCGGTCAAACTCAACGACAACACCATCGACCCTGGTGACGTGCTCAAAAATGTCATGCGTGTTGACCAAATCAAGGACCGATGGCCAGAAGGCCTATTCTACGCCGATTGGCCTGAGTCAATCGCGATCGAAAACGAGCAAAGGATCTCGCTGTATTTTCGGGGAGAGACTTTCAACCTTCTTGACGTCGAGCTTGGTAAGCCTGAGTACAGTGGCCCACAGACACTAGAGATCCCCGTCTTGGTCGCGGTCAACGATGAAGAGGAGCGTCGCCTCACTACTATCACCATTAATTTGTTGAAGGACGGGTACAAGACCTCCTGCCCTGATTTACAGATCCTTTACCCACACGAAATGCCACTGGACTCATACTTGGACGCAGAGCCGCTTGTGTTGCTCAAGGTCGACGGTTCCATGGTGCAGGGCAACTACCGTCACTACTCGCTCAACAGCGTGGATGTCAAATTACCGGCCGGCTTGCTCGAACCATGGAATTGGGGGACAACCAAAATCCATCAAGAGTCCATGCGTGCGGAGCAACGTACGGACTCAGTACAAGGCTTCACATTCACCAAGATCGCTGACGAATATTCGATCGTCTTCAACGATGACGGTAAAGGCGAAATCGCTGACCTGGTGGCAATCCGGGAAAGCAAGGATGTGATCTACGTAGACCTCTACCACTGCAAATTCTGCCCAATGAAGGATGGTGTAGCCGCGCCCGGTGCGCGAGTCGCCGACGTCTATGAGGTATGCGGTCAGGCATCCAGATCGGTGAAATGGCTGTACACCGGCGAGAAGTTCTTCAATAGGTTGATGGAGCGCTACCAGCAATCACTGCTCAAGGACTTCGACAGAATCCTAAAAGGCACCCCCCAACAGCTGGAGATTCTGCGCAACAAATGCTATGACCACGAGCTAATCTTCAAATTTATTATCGTGCAACCCGCAATATCAGCGCAGAAGGTATCGAAGGAGCAGCTTGCCGTCTTGGGAACAAGCTACTCATACATCAAGAGCATCACAGGATCGGACATCAAGGTCATTGTTAGCCCGTAATCTACTGTAATCACGCGGTAATTCGCACCTCCGGTACCTACTTCGCTTATGCCGCCACAGTTTGTTGGTGGTTTTCTGTTCGGCGCCAACAATTCTTGTAACCACCGCTTTCACCTCTGACCTTTATCCATGACTTGGCAAATAAACTCTCGTCAATCCAAACAAAAAAAAAGAAAGCGAGTGGCCAATAAGGGCCACTCTTTTCCATGAGCTCTATCCGGTAACGGACTTGTTAATCACTAGGTTTTTTCTAAGCTCTGAAACTACAGCTGGGCTTTGAGCAGAGGCTTCGTCTGGAATAGGTGGATAAAATTCTTCCACAACTTCAGTCATCTCGTCCTCATCATACTCAAACAACGCATTCCCAAACCCCTTGGCAGCCGCCGCATCCAGCGCGGCTTGGTCAATGCCCTCCTCTGCCACCTTGTTGGCTGTTTCTTTTGCCTCCGCTACCGCTTCCTGCAATGACAACCCTTCCTTGATCACCAAATCCACATAGAAAATGGGCGTCCGTCGGCTCTGCGTCGTGCTTTTGCCCCGTAGCTTCAGTTCCAGCGGCATGTAGGCCAGCAAACCGCCAGACACCGCCTGGTAATAGCTCAGTCGGGCCGCAAGTGTCCGGATGCTGTTGTAACCCGTCGTGCGGAAGATGAAGGTGCCGAGATCATTGTCGTCACCGATCTTCACGTTCAGACGGCCGTAGGGCTTGCACAGGCCACCTTTGCCGAACTCGCACAGCGTTGGCCCAGGGCACGGTAATGACTGGACACCGGATTGCGTCAGGCGCTTGCAGGCATCGCCGTTCCCGACACACATGGGCCGACCACTTTTGCGGTCGAACATGGTGTATTCAGCGCGCAGGTTGAGGTCTGCCTCGTTGAACAGCATGCGTACCGGAATGGTTCGCAGCTTGTTGTTGGGTGCGTCCTTTCTCAGCTCCTCATCCAGCGGGTGCAGTACCCAGCCATCCTTTTCCTGGATCTGGGAGGTGATGGTGAATTGATTGTCTTTCTGTGGCAGCCGAATGCCGTTCTTCTCAACGACTCGACCAATACTGATGCGCCCCAACACGGGAGGCGTGATGGCTAACCCTTTAATCATGATGATTCTCCTGAAAAAAGGCCACGGGGCACTCGTTACACCCGCGTGGCCAAGGGGACATTAGGCATGGATCAGAAACCGGCGACTGCCCGGCTTGGTGAGGGGATACTGCTCCAGCAATTCCGGCTGGTCTTTCAGTAGTTGTTTGGCGTTGAGCCCCACGGAATCCCTGCTCCGTTTCCAGCTCACGCTGCCACCCGGGAACGCGGCCTTGGAGGCCTCGCCCATGTGGCTTTGAATGCGCTGCTTCAGGTGAGATTCCGTGGACTTGAGAGTTTCCATTTCAGAGCGAATCGCCAGCAGTTCGCTGAAGGCATCGGACAGTTCCTTGCTCTCGCTGAAATCCAGGGTCTCGCCCTGGTCCTCGGGGTAGAGATGGCGCAGCGCACGTTCTGCCGACGCCGTGCCATCCACCGGGGGTGGCGTATCCGCTTCCACGTAATCCCAGAACTGGCGTTCCAGTGTGATCAACGCTTCGATTAGCTCTTCGTTTCGCTCGATTCGGAAGATCTTGAGTGACTGGCCACACAGCAACACACAGACATCCGCAGCCTGCTTGCCAGTGACGGCCAGTTGGTGCTGTACCTGGCACTGGATGTAGTCCGGCACACCATCCTTCCAGAGGCGTGCCCCGAACTCTCCAGCGGTCTTGCATTCCAGAACTTGCACTTCATCGTCGGCCACTACTGAATAATCCAGGTTGGCCAACATCCAGTGCTTGTCCGGATCAGGGTGCTGCAGCACCGCATTCACTCGCTGGACCTTACGCCCGGTCTGTCGGCTGTACTGTTCAGCCACAAGAGGCTCCAGAATGTGCCCCCAGTAGACCGGTGATTCCGGATCATCCGAGTCTGGTTTTGGCATGCCGGCATCTCGACCGGTTTTAGCCATCCAGAGCTCCAACTGAGACTGGTATGGGTTCATGCCCACCGCTGCTGCAGCATCACTGCTGCCAATGCCCTGCTTACGGACTTTCAGCCATTCGTCGCGGCTGAGGCCCTTGGTTGAAACCAGCCGCAGTGCTGGCCGTTGCTTGGGAAGGACGTTTGCGCTCATGCCCATGGTGTTTTCCTCCAGACATAAAAAAGCCCACCAGAGCACGAGGCTCCGGTGGGCTTTATGGCGGTTTTAGGTGTGTGAGACTAGCTTCAGGCCACCAGTGACATGGCCTGTTCGAGTGCGCGATTTTTGATGGAAGCGCCATTGCCGAACCAGGCGGAATCCAGCCGGTGGTCAACGGTTTTGGCGCGGCGTTGATGGTCAATGAACTCGGTAACTGCGTTCAGCAACCCATAGGCAGTGCCGTCCGACGATGCCAGTGTGGCGCCCATGCCCTCCCCTTCATACAAAGACAAAGCCTTGGCCATAGACCGTTCGTTGGTTTTGCCAACGCCGGTACTGGAGTCGTCCGTGAACACCTTCAGGAAGTAATTCCTGGCCTCGGTGGTTTTCACTTTCCGCTCGCTCAGAGTTTTCAGGCGATACATGAAATCGTCCCAGGCACAGACAGAAATACCGAGCTGCTTCTTCACCAGGTCTGCATCGAAGGCCGTGTTGTGCTTCACCTTCACGGCATTGGCCGTGGAATCCTTCAAGGCCACAGCCAGAGTGTTGTTACACACCACCCGAATGCTAGTAAATTGAGCCGTCGTAGCCATGGTGCCGTCACAGGCTGTGGCCAACAGAACGTAGGCATTGGTTTGGTCATTGCCCTTCAGCACACCCGATTGGCCGGTGCGAGCCAACGAGGCTGTAGAAAAACCCAAAAATGAGCGAGCATTCCACTGCCTACGATCTCGTTTGTTTTAGCCGGTCAGTTCGCCCAGCAACTTCCCGTTTCCGGATTGTTTGCCCTTTATAGACCTCAATCCCGCTATTTCAGTGTTCAAGCACTCGTAACCTTGTTCCCGGGGCGTTTCAGGACGCATTGCCTTCCTCCGTTCACGCAGCCATCTGCCCATAATTCGCCAGTTTCTCAATGTTATGCACCAAGCAATACAGCTGCCATTGCCCCTGAACTTTTCGCTTTCCACGCAGGCTAAAACGGTTCAGGCGTTTGGTTGTGCCGATATTGCCGAACACCGGCTCCACCACCGACATGCGGTGGCTGTAGATTTCTTTACCTTGCGGGCTATCTACCCGGTGCTTCATCCAATCGGTGTAGTTGGGCCCACGATTTCGCTCCAGTGCAAACGTCACCTGCCTGCCGCTGCCTTTTCGGTGATCGGCCGAAGCGGGGTTTTGCATGCATTGGCGTTTCTTGGGGCAGTTTCGACACTGAAGCAGACGGCCCTTGAAGTGTGCTCTGGATACACCGTTCCCATCCGTACGGGTCGCTTCATAATGAAGCTCTTGCCCGGCTGGACAAATACAAGTCAGATTGACCGGATCGAACTGAAATTCACTGGCGGGAATGATGTTTTTCCAACCGGTTTTGGGCAGATTCTGGTGCCGTTTTCCGTACTTGCCTTTCTGCTGCGCGAACTTGGGGTCCCGGCTTCGGAATTTGTTGTCCGGCACGTAGCCGTTGATTTGTCGCTCGTGCAAATACTTCATGTTCGCTTCGTTGGCGAAGCCCGTGTCCGCCGTAACGACAGTACCTTGCTGGTAGATATTGTCGGCAATGCCCAACTTCTTAAAGCGAGCTTCGACCGTTTCTAGGACGGGTTGCAGCGTGTGATGTTCCTGTCCTTCCCCGAAGGCCTGGGCATCAACGATAACCTGGTGTTTTTTGTCTACCGTGGCCACGCCGTTATAGCCCTGGATCGTGCCCTTACTGGTGGTCATCTTGGCACTTTCATTATCAGTGATGTTGCTCTTCACTTCCTTGCGCCGTTTCCCTTGACCCATCCTTGGGCTGCTCGTCTTTAGGAAGCGGCCTACCTTGGTCATCGCTTCGTCCAGCGACAGGATGGTTTTCGCACGGCGGATATCCCTATCCAGTTGGGCTTCGGTTTCGGCCTCATCCCGTTGGTGGTGTTCACGCAGATGATGGCGAATCAGCCGCTTCAGCTTGTCTCGTTTTTCACCCAACTCCTTAAAGGTGCCAGACCATTCTTTGGCAGCATTCGAGGTCATTTTGCAGCCGTCGATGGCAAACAGTTCGTTGCCCAGCAAGCCTTGCTCGTGACACACCAGCAACACCTGTTCGAACAACTCTTCGATTTCCTCAGCGTGGCTGCTAACGAACTTGGCCAAGGTAGTGAAGTGCGGAACGGTGTCGCAGGACAGTGCTTTAAAAATGATGTTGGTTTCGCAGCACCACTGAATTTCGCGGCTAGAGGTGATGCCTTTCGAATAGGCGAACAGGATGATCTTCAGAAGAATGGCTGGATCGTAGGCCATGCGGCCGGTGTCGTCATTATTATACTTGGGATGAAACACCGACAGATCCAGCTTGTGCTCAATCAGATAATGAACGGCGTGTTCAAAAGTGCCCGGCTGGAGCTGCTCTTGGTAATTGATCACGACCATCGCATCTTGGTCGTAGTTGTAGTGCTTGAAGCGGGGCATTCCGACGACTCCTTGTCTGTTTGTTCAATGCTACCAAAACTGGTCCGATTTAGGGTTTTTCTACAGCCTCAACGCCCACATTTTCCGGCCGCCTTTCAGAACACCTGCTGTTTCCAGCTCAAAACCGGAAACCTCAGTGAGATCCCGATAGAACTCCAGGATTTCTTCGGGCTGAACCACCTTGAAGCGGTTACCGACGACCGACAGCGGCGCTTTGGTATCCGACCGGTAAAGCACTTTGGAATCCGGGTAGGACAGGATCTCGCCCAGCGGGCTTCCAGCATTAGTCACGTAACGAACGGGGCTTTCCTGGATCTGCCAGTCTAGACCGGCCTGTTTTGCCCAGACCTCCAGTGGTTGGTTGGATGTCAGTTCATTCCCCAGGCCATGCCAAGGGGTTTGGCCAACGTAGGCCATTTGCTCGATCAGATGGGCCATGGGGTTACTCCTTTGGGAACTTGGAAATGGGGTTATCAGTGGTCTCGTCTTCGGGCTCCGATTCTTTACTGAAGGAGTGACCGCATTCCAGGCAGCGGTAGTTATCGAGCACCTGCTCATCCAGCACATCGCCCAGGATGAAGCCAGCAGAGACACCGGTAACACCGCCCAACAAACCGCCGATCACCGCACCGCCGATGCCGCTCACCGGGCCAGCCATCGCTCCAACGACAGCACCGGTTCGAGCACCTGCAATTGCGGAGGCGTAGCCGCCATACACGCCAGCGGCAGCACCGACCACGCCAGCCGCCTTTTTTCCGTAGTTGTTCCTGCCAATCCGGGTGGACAGGCATCTGGGGCATTGTTCGGACATTGGAATTACCTCTGTGAATTGGGAGGGAAGGCACCGTTGGTGCCTTGGTTCACAGAGGTGATATAGGTTTGAGATTAGTTCGAATAACGATGCCTGGCAGGGCCGCACCGAGGCGGATGAACTGATGATCCTGAACCTGGGACACCACTCCAGACCGCGCCCATTGTATTGCCCTGGTGGCCACATTGGTCGCAAAGCGAACGTTCAGATGGTGCGATAACGCCGGCGCACACTAAGCGTCCGGTGATCCCAAATTGATTCGATGACCACCATCGGGCCAATTAAACCCAGTCAGTAACTTGTAGGTACTCCTCGCACCTTTTGACTGAGAGCGGCTTAGCATATAGATAGCCTTGTCCCGCATCACAGCCAAGGATTCGGAGATGGTTTTCTTGCTCTTTGGTCTCAATTCCCTCGGCCAGTACATCGAGTCCTAGGCTATGTCCCATCTGAATAATCGCTTTGGCAATTGCTCCACTTTCCTGGTCGTTAGGTAAGCCCCGGGTGAATGACTGGTCACTGTGGCCATCACAGCTGGGCTGGGCGATTCTGTATCTCCTGCTCTACAGCAGAGCTTGTGGGAGGGCCAGAATCCCCCTGCAGCTGGATATGCTCAGTCACGAGGCTCGACACATAGAAATCTCAGAGATGAGAATGAGCTGCATCCCATCTCGCTTACACTTACCCGGAGAGAGCTTTAGATAGCTTGGCTTGCCGGGTGGGAAGATTGACCGTTTCAGCTGCGATCATCCGGTCTCCGGAAAAGAGCCAGAATTCACAGGCATTGTCACTCTCTGTGGGACGCCGCTGAATTCGGTCGTATCCAGTGGCGATTCCAATACACTGGACTTTCATGCCGTTGAGATCTGACCAAAAACGAGGAGGAGAGGCAGGCGGAGACGGTTTACCACAAATATGAGCCGCCGCAATTTGTGCTTGAAGCATGGCATTGTGAATAGTTTCTATTCGGATGGGTGTATTGGTGGAAACGTTGACGGCTTTAGCGCAATCTCCGATCGCAAATATGTCAGGGTCGGAGCTACGCATGCCGCTGTCTACTATAATACCACCGTCGCAATCCAGGTTTGCGTCTTGCGCAAGTTCGGCATTGGGGATGGCTCCTATACCGATAACAACGACGTCTGCGGGTTTGGTAGTGCCGTCGGACAAACGGATACCGGAAACTCGGTCTCCCTCAGTGAGAATCTGGTTGACGCTAGCATTGAAGTAGAACATTACGCCGGCGGAGGCCATGCGGTTTCTGACAAAATTACTTGTTAATGGTGACGCTACTCGACACATCGCTCGGCTGTTGGCCTCAAACACAGAGACTTGTTTTCCCTGTAGATTGGCAGCGGAGGCGACTTCAAGCCCGATAACACCCGCGCCGAGAATGGCCACCTTCTCGCATTCCGGGGCTAACAGGGCATTACGTAATGCGGTGGAGTGGTCAAGATTCCTGAGATAGAAAACATTTTTTGCGCTCTCACCAGGTAAATCAATAGGACGTGGCCTCGCTCCTGTTGCCAAAATCAGCGTGTCGTATTTAATTTTCCTGCCGCCTTGAATCACTACTTGCTTTGCCGATCGTTCAAGCGCTATTACTTTACCGCCTTGTTCAAATTCAACTTTGTTGTCCCGAAAGAAATTAGGAGAACGGATCGGAGTTGGCGAGGGCAACTCATCTGAGGTCAAATAGGCTTTGGACAACGGGGGACGCTGGTAAGGCAGCGTGTTTTCCTCGCCCAAAATGGTAATCGTTCCGTCGAATCCATTCTGGCGGAGAGCCTCTGCGGCGGTCAGGCTGGCTATTCCAGCGCCAATGATAACTATTTTTTGCATATTCGCTCGATTCCTCTTTTGTTTTTGTAGCACTATAAAAGTCCGCGCAGTCGAGCTTCAGTGACTGCCTGAACCCGGTTGGTTACTTTAAGTTCGCTGAAAATCTTCTTCATATGCCATTTGACGGTATCCTCCGTCACAAGAAGCCGTTCAGCGATTTCTCTGTTGGTCATTCCGTTGCTTACGCATTTCAACAGAGAAATCTGCTTTATCGTGATGGTTGAGTGGGCATTGCCGGGCACAGGTGGCACGCTGGAGTCTTCTATTCTGACATCGGGATCCTTCGTAGCTTTAGCTTCAGAGTCGTCTGGCAGATCGTTAAAAAGATCCTGAGCAAGGGGGCTAAGAGAAAGTAGCGCTTCTTTGATCCAGAGCCGTGTGAAGTGACAGTTCAAATGTTCCGAAAGTAGGTTTGCATCAAGAATCATGCGCTTCGCCGATTTTGATGAACCGAGGGCAAACGCTGCCAGGGCCTGACAATAGTGGGCGGCGATCCTGGTTCTAGCGTCTGAAATTGCGCTGGCGCTTTGTAGTGCTTGTTTGGCATATTTTTCGGCGACACCAAACTGTTTCCCAAGCCGTAGTCTATACATTGAGGTTACCAGGGCCATACGTGCTTGAATGGCCTGGTTTTGATTTGGCAGGAACGTCAGCTCACATTCATCGGGGAGTATAGGTGGACCCAATTCCTCGTTGTTCAGGAGAGTAAACTCAGCTAACTGAACTTTAGTCAGGATATTTAGACGAGAGAGCTCTCGCTCGCAGGAGGCTAAGCGGGATTGTTCCAACAAGGCCATGGCTCTATCTCGGAACCCTTGGTGGTACAGAAAACGGCTGTAGGCCTGTGTACACCCCCACAGAATATCTGTAACGCCATAGTTCAAAGCGAAATCGAACGAAGCCTGTGCAGATTCCTGGGTAACCAGGTGATGGTTCTGTTCGTGCAGGATTTGTAACTCAAGGGTGCCAAACATTTTATTTAAAAAAGTTTTTGGCACCTGAATCTTTTCTGCTGTTTTATTCGCTTGAAGCAACACACTCCTTGCTCGGGCGATGTCCCCCTTGAACAGTTCACCCTGAATTTCTGCAGTTTTAAGCCAAATAAAAGCGTAATGTTGATTGGATGACTGGATGGCCACAGCCGCTCGATGGGACAATCGCTCCAACTCTTCAAAATGGCGTCCACTGGAGGCAATGAATGCCTGGCAAGTAAGTGCTGCGCCTTTGCCAACCATGTTACGGTCGCCAAAGGCGTCTATCCATTTTTGACAGAGAACCTGACTCTCCAGTAATTTATCCTGTGTAGCTTTGCCTATCGCATTAACCAATTCCCGCCATCCTTCCTCATCAAGATCGCCCACCCCCCTGGAGCTCGGATGAAGCGAACTAACCAGTATTTCCTCTGCTTGACGAGCTTGTTGGCTGAAATACAAAATCCACGCGTAACCTATGCTCAAGGCAGCGATTTTTTTTATCGTACGAGCCGGTACTTTTCCAAACCAGGTACGAAGTACTTCGATTTCACCCTGTCTGAGTGCCACGTCCAGGATAATGCTGTCACTTACGACGCGAGCCCATCGATGGTCACTGGCTTCCAGAGCTGCATTGATTGAATGGAGGTACTCTCCCCTACGCCAATGCCAGAACGCGACCCGTTTCAGTACATACGAGCGACGTTCTCGTTGGGTGGTGTTAAATAAACTACGCAAATACTCTCGCAGCACAGGGTGCATATCCATACGATCAGCAGAAGTCCCGGTGGGAGCTAAAAGAGCATAATGTTCGTTAAGAAACGTAATTTCCCGGTCGGCCTCTTCTGTCTTATAGACATAGCCATAGCATTCAGCGCTGATTACTTCGAGCATCGCTGCATTGCAAAGAAAGGTCCTCGTACTATTGGGTAACGCAGTTAAGAGGTTGTCCCTGAAATACGAGCGAGTTTCCGGCCAAGTCGCTGCGGGGAGATTTGGGTTTGGGGTTCGGCACATAAGCCTGACAAGTGCTGGCCATCCACCGGTCGCTTTTATGATGTTGCTGGCTTCGGGGCCACCCATACCCGATAATTCACTAACCTCCTCTTCTGTAAATACAAGTTCATCAGCACCATACGTTACAACACCCGCCATCATAGACAAACGTGGCAACGCCCCGACGCGACTCGGTGCAATGAAAAATTTCACATTGCTCGGTGTTTCACAGATTAAATCCTCAATCAAATCCGCGGTATGTTTAGCCTCGCCAACCCCATCAAGGCAAATTCTTATCGTCTTTTTTGCATTACACAGTGCGTTTCGAAGAACTTCGATGGTGTCGATGTCACTTTTTATCGTGCGCCAGGATTCAACTCCTTCGAGTTGATATAAAACTAACGCTGCAAACAAACTGCCATTAACGTCACATGAGTCAGGGCACGACCGGGTATTGATATAAACGGCGCTCTCAAGTTCCAGTTCGCGAGTGTTTGCTGCCAAGGCCACTTGTACAGATTTTCCATAGCCTGGCGGGGCCCGATACAGAACTACCTTTGATTCAGGCGTAGCAGAAGCGCTCAGGCAATAGCGGTCTAAACACCCTTGAGTAATGAAACACTGACGAGCCCACATCCTTTCAGACATCCTCCGACACCAGTCTTCCAAGCTATGGCGGGTCATGACAATCCGATCTCCTGCTTCGTCTCCCCGAAACGCGAGGGCGCTATGGGGTGAAAGCATATTGATAGATGTCTAGTGCGAAAACTACCCCTTAGAGTAGTTGTTTGATCTCCGGTTCTGGCCAAACCTGTTCATGCCTACAACTTGTCCGTTCACCTGAGGGACTCGGTGTTCGCACAATGTAGAAAAATGATCAAGCTGAAAAACAATAAGGTGATCCTAATGTCAATGTCAGAAAATGTCTTAACAACAGAGTCTCTTCAGAGAGACCCTGATGCCGAAGGTTATGTGGACAGAAAACGCCACCTGTGGGTCCTTTCTGTGCTGTGGCCAGCGACGCCTCTTATTGGCCTTTATTTGGTATCCCAAACTGGATGGAGCATTTGGTACGGATTGGTGTTGATCCTTTGGTATGGCGCAGTTCCCTTGATTGATGCCATGTTTGGAGAGGATTTTTCCAACCCCCCCGAGTCGGCCGTGCCTCGGCTTGAACAGGATCGTTACTACCGGGTACTGACCTACTTAACTGTTCCTATTCATTATGCGGCCTTGATTGTCAGTGCCTGGTGGGTATCCACGCAACCAATGAATGTTTTCGAGTTTCTGGCATTGGCCCTTTCCCTGGGAATCGTGAATGGTCTGGCTCTGAACACAGGCCACGAACTTGGCCATAAAAAAGAAACGTTTGACCGTTGGATGGCGAAGCTTGTCCTCGCCGTGGTCGGATATGGTCATTTCTTCATTGAGCACAATAAGGGGCATCACCGTGATGTGGCTACGCCGATGGACCCGGCGACATCCCGCATGGGTGAGTCCATTTACTCATTCTCACTGCGTGAAATTCCCGGTGCTTTCAAGCGGGCATGGGATTTAGAGGAACAGCGCCTCAGTCGTTGTGGAAAAAGTGTCTGGAGCCTGGAGAACGAAGTTCTTCAGCCTATGATTTTGACCGCTGTGCTTTATGCGGGATTGCTGGCGTTTTTTGGTCCCTTAATGCTGATCTTTTTGCCCATTCAAATGGCCTTTGGCTGGTGGCAGCTGACCAGCGCCAACTACATTGAGCATTACGGATTGCTGCGCGAGAAGATGTCGGATGGACGTTATGAGCGTCAACAACCGCACCACTCATGGAACTCAAACCATATTATGTCGAACCTGATTCTGTTTCATTTGCAACGACATTCCGACCATCACGCCCATCCTACAAGGTCCTATCAATCGCTTCGCGACTTCAAAGACCTGCCTTCCTTACCATCGGGATATCCCGGGATGTTCCTGGCCGCAATGTTTCCCTCATGGTTTCGTTCGATAATGGACCACCGGGTGCTGGATTGGGCTAAAGGAGATCTCGATAAGATTCAGATTCAACCCGGCAAGCGTGAATTCTATGAGCGTAAATTTGGTGGGACTGATTCTGAATCAGTCGATACCGCCGCGGCTAAATGATCGGCTAATCGGAACTTATATACCTCGTTTACTTTATTTACGTTGCAGAAAAAGAGCCTCTGACGTGCACCTGAAAGAGGGTGCGCGTCGGGCGCTACCAAAACAAAGACAATAATATCGTTTGAAAGGTGCTCTAAATGGCTAAGTATCAATGCCCTGATTGTGGTTATGTATACGACGAAGTGGTTGGTGATCCGCACGAAGGCTTTCCTGCAGGAACGACATGGGAAAAAATTCCTGAAGACTGGTCCTGTCCAGACTGTGCCGTCAGGGATAAGGTTGACTTCGTTGCGCTTCAAGAAGCGAACCCGGAACTTTCGGTGTCCGCAACCAATACAGCGGTCCGCCCTGCCAGCCAAGCTAAGACCGAGGGAGCATCGCAGAAAGCAACGGGCGCATCTACTCCTTCAGCTAAAAATAAAACAAAGCCCAAAGCGAAACCCAAGCCTAACTCTTCAAAATCGCCGAAAGACTCGACTCAAAAAGATACCTATCGGAAGTGGGTCTGCATCACTTGCGGCCATATCTACGATGAAGCTCTCGGAGATGAAGCCGAAGGCTTCCCTGCCGGCACTCGTTTTGAAGATATTCCAGACGATTGGTGCTGTCCGGACTGTGGTGCCACAAAAGAGGACTATGTCCTCTATGAAGACTAGTAATCCGATGGAAAATAACAACAGTCTCGTTCGGCAAGAGGTGATTTTATAATGCAGATTGCTAGTCTGGCGAAGGTTGGGCTGCCCAATGTGTCAACCAGCGATACGATTGATTCAACGTTCGCGGCCCTACAGCGGGCACAACTTGCGCGTCGCGGAAGTTTTACCTTGGAGGCTCGAATAGCGCAGCTCGACCAGCTGCGGGATTCAATTAAACGCTACGAATCAAACATCATTGCGGCTTGCGCGGCGGACTTTCGAAAACCCGCTCCAGAAGTCAAATTAACTGAACTCCTGCCGGTGCTTCAGGAAATTCGACACACTAAAAAACACTTGCGTAAATGGATGCGTCCGAAGCGAGTGGCTGCATCCGTTGGTGTTCTGGGCACGAAATCTTATGTTCGGCCAGAACCAAAGGGAGTGTGCCTGATTATTGCACCGTGGAATTATCCGCTCAATCTTGCGCTCGGACCTCTCGTCTCAGCGTTGGCTGCAGGGAACGGAGCCATCATTAAACCCTCGGAAATGACACCACATACCTCAAAGGTGATTGCCAACATTGTCGCCGAAACCTTCCCTCCCGATCTGGTTTCCGTGATTGAGGGTGATGCCGCGGTAGCGCAGAAACTGTTGGCCTTACCCTTCGACCACATATTCTTCACGGGCAGTCCTGCGGTAGGCAAGGTGGTCATGGAGGCTGCCGCCAAGAACCTTTCCTCAGTGACACTGGAATTGGGGGGTAAGTCCCCGACCATTGTTGGCCCAGATGCCAACATAAAGAGGGCTGCGAGAAACATTGTCTGGGGTAAGTTTGCCAATAATGGACAGACCTGTATCGCCCCAGATCATGTTTTTGTGCACGTTAATATCGCAGATCAATTCAATGAAGCACTTAAAACGGAAATTGGGCGAGTCTATGGAAAAACACCAGAAGCCCAGAAATCGACCGCCGACTATTGCCGGATTGTAAATCGACGTCATTTCCAGCGAGTTTCAAACCTGATAGATGATGCCAAAAACAAAGGTGCAAGAGTCTTTGAAGGCGGTGTTACAGATGCTGAAGAGAATTTTATTGCTCCGACGTTGATTTCAAATGTATCGAGCGACATGGATATTTCACGTGAGGAGTTATTCGGCCCGATCTTACCCGTTATTGAATTCGACGATATTGATCTGGTTATCAAGAAAATCAACGATAACCCTAAACCGCTTGCGCTTTACATATTCGACAAAAACGAGGCTTTTGCCACGGATATTATCGAGCGAACGAGCTCCGGCGCTGTAGGAGTCAACCTTACAGTTGTGCATTTTCTACATCCGGGCCTGCCGTTTGGTGGAGTTAATAATTCCGGGATAGGGGCGGCACACGGTGAATACGGTTTCCGCGCTTTTTCGCATGAAAAGGCGTTGATGGAGGATAAACATTCTCTTATGCATCTTCTTTTTCCACCCTATACAGCCTGGGTCCGGCGTCTTATAGAGGCTGCTGTTCGTATTCTGGGCTGAGTATAATCAAATAATAAGAGAGTTATTATGTACGATTACATTATTGTCGGTGCGGGATCGGCGGGCTGTGTATTGGCCAATCGGCTTACGGCGGACTCTTCAAAGCGAGTAGCGTTGCTAGAAGCGGGCCCAAAGGATAAAAATCCACTCATACATATGCCTATAGGTATAGCACTCCTTTCCAATAGTAAAAAGCTGAATTGGGCTCTTGAAACCGAACCTCAAGAACATCTGAAGGAGCGCCGCCTGTTTTGGCCTCGTGGGAAAACACTTGGCGGGTCCTCTTCTATCAACGCCATGGTCTATATCAGAGGTCACAAAGCCGATTATGACCACTGGGGTCAAGTTGCCGGGACCGACCTCTGGGGATGGGATCGCGCTTTAAAATTGTTTCGTCGACTGGAAGATAATAAACGTTTTGGCGCAGATTCTTACCATGGGGAGGGCGGTGAGCTCACCGTAAGTGAACTCAAATCAGTCAATCCGTTGAGTCGAGATTTTGTTCGAGCGGCACCTCATGTAGAGCTCCCGATAAACACGGACTTTAATGGAGAGACGCAAGAGGGATTGGGACTCTACCAGGTGACACAAAAAAATGGTCGCCGTTGGAGTTCAGCGCAGGCATTTCTGCGTGTCGCGGAGAACCGGCCTAATCTTGATGTGCTAACGGACGCGCGGGTAACCCGGGTGGTAATGGACGGTAAGCGGGCAGTCGGCGTGACACTGAACCAGGGGGGCGAATATCGCCAGCTTAGACTCAATAACGGCGGTGAAGTCATATTGTCTGGTGGTGCGGTTAATTCACCACAACTACTTATGCTTTCGGGAATCGGTGATAGCGAAGAGCTTGGAAAACACGGGATCCCCCTTGTGCATCATCTTCCTGAGGTCGGCCAGAATCTGGTTGATCATTTGGATATTACGATCATGCACGCGGCAAACTCACGTTTGCCCATTGGCGTTGCTCCCAGTTTCCTGTTTCGGGGCGTGAGCGCATTATTCTCATATATCTTTGCGCGACGTGGATTTCTTACCAGTAATGTTGCCGAGTCCGGAGGCTTTGTTAAATCCGAGCGCTCGTGCGAACGGCCAAATGTGCAATTCCACTTTTTGCCAACTTACCTGAAGGATCATGGACGAAAAGTGATGGCCGGGTATGGGTACACCTTGCATATTTGCGATCTAATGCCCAGAAGCCGCGGTTTTATTGGTCTCAAAAGCCCTGACCCATTGGCCGACCCGTTGATTCAACCCAATTATCTCAGTAACCCCGAAGACATCAAAACAATGATCTCGGCCGTTAAATTTGGACGACGGATACTCGGGGCACCAACAATGGCTTTACATAGTAAACGAGAAATTAAGCCCGGAAACTCGGTGTCTTCGGACAGTCAGATTGCGGACTTTATCCGGGAAAATGCAGAGACTATTTACCACCCCGTTGGCACTTGTCGTATGGGCGCGGATCCGGATTCAGTCGTTGATCCGGAATTAAAAGTCAGAGGGATTGAAGGGCTAAGAGTTGTCGATGCCTCGATAATGCCCAGTTTGGTTGCCGGTAACACCAACGCACCCACCATGATGATTGCCGAAAATGCAGCCGACATCCTCTTGGGAAATGTTTAGGTTCAAACCCGGATTATGCCTTCTACATTGGACCTTAATGACGCCAGATACTCGCGTCAACCAACTACAAAAACGACAGGAGATAAACGTGCTTGGCCAAATGATGAACATGGAGCTCACCGTGAATTCCTTGATCGACCATGCTGCTCGCTACCATGGAGACGCTGAGATTGTGTCGATAGGAACGGATGGAAATCCCAGTCGATCTGACTGGGCAACTGTTTCGGAGCGGTCGCGACAACTTGCGTCAGCGCTTCGAACGGCAGGCTATGTCCAGGGGGATCGGTGCGCGACCATTTGTTGGAATAACGTGGGGCACCTGGAATGTTACCTTGGCATCTCTGGTGGCGGGATGGTGTGTCACACCATTAACCCGCGACTGTTTCCAGAACAACTCGTTTACGTTATCAACAATGCTCAAGACAAAGTCATATTCTTTGACAAAACGTTCCTTACCATTGTTTCAAATATCCGAGACCGACTGGAGACGGTTGAGAAATTTGTATTGATGTCCGAACCGGACGAAGAAATTGCAGCGCAATTTCCAGGCTTGTTGTTTTATGAAGAGTTTCTCCAGCGAGGAACGCCTAACGCGAATTGGCCTGAAATCGCCGAAAACCAGGCCTCAAGCCTCTGCTATACATCGGGCACCACCGGAAATCCCAAAGGGGTGCTCTATTCACACCGCTCCACCGTTCTGCACGCGCTGGTAGCTGCTCAACCCGACGCACTGAATTTATCGGCACGGGACGTGGTGATGCCGGTTGTTCCTATGTTTCACGTAAATGCGTGGGGGGTACCCTACATTACGGCGATGGTTGGAGCCAAACTGGTGTTGCCTGGTCCTGGCCTGGATGGGCAAAGTTTGGTCAAGCTGATCGATTCAGAAAGCGTAACGATTGCGCTGGGTGTGCCTACGATTTGGCAGGGACTTCTCTCGGCTTTGGACGAGCTTGGCTCCTCGGCACAGTCGCTTAAACGGACGGTGATAGGGGGTAGCGCTTGTCCGCCCTCAATGATGTCGGAGTTTCGTGGTAAGTATGGCGTAGAAGTTGTCCATGCATGGGGAATGACAGAAACATCACCGATCGGGACCGTCAACGCACTGCTGTCGAAACACAATACTCTTTCGGAGGAAGGAAGAAACAAAATCCGTGAAAGCCAGGGACGGCCTCCCTACGGGGTGCAGCTCAAAATTGTAGGAGAAGACGGTCATCAACTGCCCGAAGATGGCATTGCTCAGGGAAATCTCCGCATCCGTGGTCATTGGGTGGTAGCCGATTACTTCGGTGTTGAACCAAATCAGACTCTTGAGGAAGACGGTTGGTTCGAGACAGGTGATGTTGCTTCGATCAATGATGATGGATTTATGACAATACGTGACCGCTCAAAAGATATTATTAAATCTGGTGGTGAATGGATATCTACAGTCGAATTGGAGGGAATCGCAATGGGCCATTCTGCCATCAATGAAGCTGCCGTAGTGGCGGCCTCCCATGATAAATGGGACGAACGACCGATCCTGTTGGCAGTAAAAATACCCGACGCAAATATTACTGAGGAGGAACTTCTTGCTCATTATCAGGGGAAAGTCGCCAAGTGGCAGATCCCGGATCGCGCGATCTTTGTGGAAGGATTGCCACGCAATGCCACTGGGAAAGTATTAAAAAACAAGCTGCGTTCTGAGTATGGGGAAGTATTAGTCAGTAAACCGGCAAGCTAGCATCAATGAGTGACATTTGTGTTACGAAAAATTGCAGTTTTACCTAAAGCCAATTTGTTTTAATACCAAAAAGGATAATAAAAAAATGAAACCTAAAATAATTAGTAAAGTCTCGTTAGTGGCGTTCCTTTTACTTTCACTTGCTGCGAGCCTGGCCAACGCTCAATCTGAGCCGGTTTACAGTAGAGGCGACTGGGTGGTTGGGCTGAATGCCACTAGAGTTCTAACCGATGAAGATTTGCGATCAGCCTCTGCGGGGGGTGCCCCCGTTCCAAATTCCAACCTGTCTATTAACAACGATACGACCATATCATTCGACGTGTCGTATTTTCTGAGTAATCAGCTGGCATTCAACATTTTTGGCGGCATTCCCGCTAGTGCGGACCTCCAGGGCGAAGAGTCTCTCTCCGGTCTTTTTCTTGGTCAAACAGATTATGGTCCGGTAATTCTTTCGCTTCAGTATCATGTCTTGACGGGTAGCAACTTCTCTCCGTACTTTGGAGCGGGTGTAGGACGGATTCTCTTTTTAGATGAAAAGGATCGCGCACTAACCGACTTCGACGTCGAAGATACATGGGCCCCTGCGGTTCAGGCTGGTTTTCGCTGGAAGATACACAATAACTGGTCGGCAAATTTTGACGTTAGATATGCACCCTTCAAGGCGGATATCACCGGTAACCTGGGCCCGGCCCCTGTTCAGGCAGAAGTGGAAGTGGACCCCACTATCGTGAGCATCGGAGTCGCATATCGCTTTTAAATGCCAAGTATACCAACCGTCTGCATTTGCTGGTCGCTTTCAGCAACCTGCTGATTGATAAAAAACCTGCAGCGTAAGACCAATGCGCCCCTTTTCCGCCAAGATTGCGGAAAAGGGGCAAAAACCAGCGGTTATTCAGATCTTCCTTAGGTATATAGCCCCAGCCTTATACATCATTTAAAGGTCTCGTATCGTTTAGTCGAGTAGTATATAGCCATCAGGACCGGCACGTCCTTACTATAGAAAACCTTTTCAGTAGTCCCGCAAGTTTCATTTAATCGAGCAAGTGTCTTAACATTAATACCGCTCGTAACTATCGGTTCTTGATGTCCACCATCAATAAGCCGGAATCTTACTGTGTTTGATTTACACACCGCTTGAAGCTTGCAGTCTGAAAAGCCCTGTCTTGGCTGCCACCACCCATCCGCATGAAAAAGCATATGCTCAGATGAACCAAAACAAGAGGTCGACACCGAATGGGCGATGTTGCTTATGAAGGATTGAGTGATCGGAACCTCTACCCATAATGGCCGATAGAGACTTCGCTTTATCTTTGTGGATAAAATCAAGTTCATATTTTCGTCGGTAATTGCAAGGTGAGGTTATTAGTGGGATATATAGAGAATTATTTCACCGCTATGGTGCTCTCGGTTTACCAGAGCAACAGTAATGTGTCTGGCTACGGGAAATTCCGCCGGTTGTGGCTCACGCATTCTTTGCGCTCACTGAAAGCTGTCGGTCGTAGGATATGATATCCATAGGCCGTATGAGTTGTGCATTGCTTTCGCAATTTTGGGCAAACTAAGGGCACAGCTCTACTCGGTCGTCAATTTCAATTTATGGACTGACCGCTCACCAAGGACTTCAGTTCAATATCCGGATCCTTCAACATTTCAGGATTGACCTGCCTGCGTTGTTGAACGAGGGTCTTGCCGACCATAAAAGCGATGGGCAGGTTAACCGCATCAACAGCAATGACACAGCCGTCGCGGAGATAAAACACCGCAAATCCCTTGTCTTCCGGGCTTCCGCGCAGCACACGCTGATCATGATATTGCGACAACCCCACCATCTGCAGACGCACGTCATACTGGTTCGACCAGAACCATGGAGCGCTATTATAGGGTTTCTTCTCGCCCATCAGGGTTGCCGCCACTGTCCGGGCCTGATCAACCGCGTTGGCGACAGATTCAAGGCGCTGCATCTTCTCGAAGAAAAGATTCCGGTGGCGGGTACAGTCGCCGATCGCCAGGATGGCTGGATCTTCTGTGCGGGTAAACTCGTCAACAATAATGCCGTCATCACAGGGCAGGCCGGCGGCCTCAGCCAGGGCGGTTTCTGGCGCCACACCCACTGAAACGAGCACTATGTCGGCCGGTACAGTGCCGCCGCTCGCCAATGTCACGCCAGCCACATGCCCCTGATCGCTAGCTTCGAAACCGGTTACCGCCGTGTTCAGGCGTAGATCCACGCCAGCGTTACTGTGTTTGGTGTAAAAAAACTCCGACATTTCCGGGCCTGTTACACGCTGCATAAGACGCTCGGCCGCTTCCAGTACCGTGACATCAACGCCTTTTTTGGTAGCGCTGGATGCCACTTCAAGGCCAATGTAACCACCACCCACGATGACCAAGCGTTTCCCCGGAACCAGTTGTTCACGCAGGGCATCCGAGTCAGCTATGTCATGTAGGTAATGAATGCCCTTCAAGTCAGCCCCGGGTGCGTTCAGGCGTCGAACGTGTGACCCCGTGGCCAGGACCAGTCGATCGTATTTCAATGTGCTCTGGTCCGACAAACTGATGGTCTTGTTGTCCCGATCAATTTGTTCGGCACGTACACCGAGCCGCAACTGATGGCCGGCGTTCTCGTACACCGAGCGCGGCTTGAGGTACAGCGACTCCTGATCCACCTCGCCTGCCAGGTAGTTCTTGGACAGGGGCGGCCGCTGATAGGGTGGATGTGGCTCTTCGCCCACCAGGACCACTTCATGTTGATATTTCTTTTGCAGCAAGGTTGTCAGGAGCGCACCTGCTGCGTGCCCGCCGCCAACGATGACTGTCGTCTCTTTCTGTTGGTTTGCCATAGCCTGTCTCTTTCTACTGTTCTTTGGAATCAGATTGATCAGAAGTCCAGATGCCAACTGAGCCCTGTGACGCCCGCGCGCGCGGAGCTCAGCCGACCATCTCCCCGGCATCCTCAAGTATCATCGCGGCACCTTTCTCGCCGATCATGGTTGCCGGCTGATTGGTGTTTCCGCCGACCAGCGTCGGCATGATGGAGGCATCGACCACCCGCAGGCATTGCAGGCCATGCACGCGCAGGCGCGGATCGACCACCGCCATCGGATCAACACCCATCTTGCAGGTGCCAACCGGGTGGTACGCTGATTCACCGCTGCGCCGTACCCATGCGGCGAGATCGTCGTCATTCTGCAGCGCCGGCCCGGGCAAGACCTCAACCTCGTGGTGCGGGGCAAACGCCGCCTGCGCCAGGATCTTGCGCACCAGGTGGACACCGCGCACCAGTCGCTCGACATCGGCGGACTCGGCCATGTAGTTGGGGTCGATCAGCGGCGCGGCAAACGGGTCGGCACTGTGCAGACCGACGCGCCCGCGCGACGACGGCCTGAGCCCGTAGATCATCACCGCGTAGCCATAACCGCTCATCGCGGTCTTCAGGTCTCGCCCGTGATCGTCGTACAGCATTGGCGCGAAGTGCAGCTGCAGGTCGGGTACCGGCTCCTCGGGCCGGGAGCGGATGAACCCGCCGGCCTCGGCGCCGTTGCTCGACAGCACGCCCCGCCGGCCGCTCAGATACGTCAGAGCGCCCCACAGCCCCTTGAGCCAGTAACTCGGATGCATCGAGATGCTTTGGCGGCTGCGGGCGCTGACGCGCACGAACACGTCGATATGATCCTGAAGATTCTGCCCGACGCCCCCCAACGCATGGCGCAGTTCTATGCCATGCCGGGACAGTTCCTCCCGCGGACCGATCCCGGACAGCATCAGCAGTTGCGGCGAGTTGAACGCGCCGCCGCAGAGCACAACTTCGCGCCCGGCACGGACCTGCGTCAGCCCCTTTGTATCGCGGTATTCGACACCGGTGGCGCGGGTGTCTTCGAGTAGCACCCGGGTGACATACGCGCCGCTGCAAACCGTCAGGTTGGAACGCGCCGTGGCGGGTTCGAGATAGGCCCGCGCGTTGCTACAGCGTGTGCCGTCTTTCTGGTAGGCGTAGTAGAAGCCCACGCCCTCCTGCTCACTGCCGTTGAAATCTGTATTGAGCCGGTACTTTGCCTGGGTCGCCGCCTCGACAAACGCCGTGCTCAGCGGATTGGTATAGCGGCGCTCGGCAACGTTCAGCGGACCACCCTGACCATGAAATTCTGCCTCATTCGGCGTAAGTTTGGGCTCGAAATGTTCCGATCGGCGGAAGTAGGGCAACACCTCGGCGTATGACCACCCTTTGCACCCCAGCCGTGCCCACTCGTCGTAGTCCCGGGCATGCCCGCGAATATAGACCTGCGCGTTCATGCCGCTGGAACCGCCAAGCATCTTGCCCCGCGGCTGAAAAAGCGCCCGGTCGTGCATGTGACGCTGCGGTTCGGTATTGAACTGCCAGTTGTAGCGGCGGCTGAACATTAGCTGCAGGAAACCCAGCGGCATGTTCACGAAAGGGTTGCGGCGGCTCTCCGGACCGGCTTCAAGCAGCAGCACAGAATGGCGACCGCTCTCCGACAGGCGGCTGGCGACAGCACATCCGGCCGAGCCCGCGCCAACCACGACATAGTCAAATTGTTCGGTCGTCATCCTGGTTAGCCTGTTCATTAACTTTTTGGTGTCAGCTGGACCATCAGCTCCGAATAGCCCCGCACGAAGTTGGACTGCACGCGCTCCGGCTCGCCGACGACTTCGATCTTGTCAAAGCGTTTGAGAATCTCTTCCCATAGGATACGCAGTTGCAATTCGGCCAGGCGGTTGCCCATGCAACGGTGAACACCGTAGCCAAATGACATATGGTTTCGTGCGTCCTTGCGATCGATAATGAAGTGATCGGGGTCCTCGAACTTGCGCTCGTCACGGTTGCCCGAGGCGTACCACATCACAACGCGATCGCCCTTTTTGATGGTCTGGCCGCCCAGCTCAACATCTTGCTTGGCGACTCGGCGCATATAGGCCAGCGGCGTTTGCCAGCGGATGATTTCCGACACCATGTTCGGAATCAGTTCCGGTTTTGCCTTCAGTTTTTCGAACTCCTTTGGGAATTCGTTCATGGCCACCAGGCCACCACTCATTGAGTTGCGAGTGGTATCATTGCCGCCAACGATAAGCAGCGTCAGATTGCCGATAAACTCCATCGGGCGATTGATCAGATCTTTGGTGTCGTCGTTGCTCTGTAGCAGGCTGATCAAATCGAAACCGGGCTCTTCGCCCGCCGCGCGGCGCGCTTCCTTATCCCTCCAGAGCCTGGAGAAGGACCAGGCCATGTCAGCCGCGTCGTCAAACATGATCTCTTCTTCGGCATACTCGCCGCCGGTTGCCGATGCTGCCCCGGCCATCCGATCCGACCACTCAACCAGCTTGTGACGTTCCTCGTAAGGAAAATCCAGAAGGGTTGCGAGCATGCGACCGGTGAGTTCCTTCGATACAGTGGGCACCCAGTTGAAGGGCTGGCCCAGAGGCAGGCTGTCAAGCACATCGCCGGTACGCGATCGGATCAGCTCCTCCATTTCCTTCAGGTTCTTCGGTGCCACCACGCCTTGAACCGAGCTGCGCTGCACATCGTGTTTTGGCGGATCCATGGCTATGAACATTTCCACCGACAGCCCCTCTGGAGGGTCGCCTAATATGATTTGCGGCTCGGCGGAAAACAGGTCGTGACTCTTGTCTACGAACATGATGTCCTCAAAGCGAGTCACCGACCAAAAGGGGCCGAAGGGGCTGTTCTTCTGGTAATGCGCCGGAGCCTCATCGCGCAACCGTTTGAAATAGGCGCGCCACTGATCCTGCCGATACAAAAATGGATTGCTGACATCGATGTCCTCAAGGGCCAGCGTGTTAACGTCCGGGATGACTGATTCAACAAATTCGGGCACCGGCCGGCGTGGGCCGAAGGCCTTCTTCTTGGCGCTCATTAACAGTTTCAGCCCCTGGATCTGCCTGTGCATCGGTACCACCCTGGAGGTAGCATTGATCACTCGGGATTGAATGTCGTCAAATGTTTTAGACAGTGTTGGCATGCGTCCTCCTATGTTCACATCTGGAACTCGGGTAAATGCACGGTCATGCCGTCCATTTCATCAGTAATGACCACCTGGCAGCCCAGGCGCGAAGTGCTCTCCCGCTCCGGGGTCATTGACAGCATTTGCTCTTCCTCACCACCAGGCGTACCTGTCTTTCTGAACCAATCGTCCGAGACGATGACGTGGCAGGTGCCACAGGCACATTCCCCCCCGCAGTCCCCGTCAATACCGGGGATCAGATTGTCAACGGCGATTTGCATTACCGAGGAACCAGTTTTGAACTCAGCGACATGTTTAGTTTGATCATGTTCTATAAAAGTAATCTTACCCATTGTTGTTCTCCTGCCCGTAGTATTCACCGATAGATATTGGCTGTCTGGCGATACTTCTGTCAGGTCATTTCTTGACAACATAGAGTCATTTAAAGACAAAATAGTGGTCGTTCAGGACGGAGATGATCAATGATGACGACGCAGAAGGCGGGTGATTTGCAAAAAACCGGTCCAGGTATTCCATCGAATTACTCACGGCTAATTGCGCGTGAGCTTGATTTAACAGCCAAACAACTGCCACGTCTGCTGCTCGGCACCGGGCTTGGTGTGGCGCAATTATTGAGTGAGGAAAGCCTGCTTACCGCAGCTCAGCAGATGCGGATTCTGCGCAACGCACTGGACTTGTCCGGCCTGCCGGAATTCGGGTTGCGGCTCGGCAAGCGACTGACACCGGCAACCCATGGAGCAATGGGGTTCGTTGCTTACAGCAGCCCCGACTTTCTCACTGCGCTGCAGGCGATTCATACTTTTCTGCCCACGCGTGCTAGCTTCATCCACCTGCATTTGCAGCAAGTCAACGAGCGCCTGGAGTGTATTCTGGACTATCAGGAGTCGCTGGACGATGACATACAGCAGTGCCTGTCGGATGCGATGATTAAGGCCCTTTTTGAATTTGGCGAATTTATAATTGGTCGCCCTTTGCATGAGGCTGAAATATACTTCGCTCATCCTGAACCAAAGTATAAGGCAATGTATGCCGATTTTTTATCCGGGCAGATTCACTATGATTGCGATCAGGTAAAACTTACGTTGCCGATGTCATTGTGTCGGGAACCGAATGCGTCCGCCAATCACGAAAACTATCGTCTGGCCTTGCAACAGTGTGAATCGATGCTTGTGCAACTTCAGTCGGATCAACCGAGCTATCAGACCCAGCTGAAGATGATGATGTTGTCCCGACCGCCCGGAACGCTCAGTGAAGACGAAGCAGCGGCCTCGTTGTTCATGAGCAAACGCACTCTGGCACGCAAACTCAAGCAGGAACGCAGCGGTTTTCGGAAAGTTCGCGACGAGATTCTGTCCCAGCAGGCAGCGACCTATTTGCGTGAAAGCCAACTGTCAATCGAGGCCATTTCCGCGTTGATGAACTATCACGACATTGCCAATTTCAGACGCGCCTTCAAGCGCTGGTTTGACCAGTCGCCTGAGCAGTTCAGGCAAAATGTCAGATGACAAACCGTGCATCCGCATGATTAGCGATCATAAACAGAGGCTACTTGCTTGCGTTTGTGAAGCCAGAACCTATGCCTGCCCCCCTTTATTGATCACACCGTCCATCGCGATCTGCCAGATCAAGTCGCCAATGGCGTCGAGTGAATGAGCCCCGTTCGGGTCGAACCAGGTTGCAACCCAGTTGAGCGCCCCAAGGCCGATCAGGCGGAGCAAACGGCCGTCAACATTCTTCCGGATCACGCCCTGTGCAATCATCGTTTCGAGGATATCGGCCCACAAGGACTCGTACTGGTCACGCAGTTCGATGATTTCCTCGCGGGCCTCCGGGCCCAGCGCTCGCCATTCAAACAGCAGCACGTAAACCGCGTCCGAATCGACCAACAGGGCTCGCAGATGCGCGTTGATACAAAGACGCAACCGTTCAACCGGGTCATCCGAACTGGCGTAAGCCGACTCGACCTCTGCGGTAACCAGGTCCACCCCCCGGCGCATCAGCTCGACAAGCAGCGCTTCCTTGCTGTTGTAACGATAATACAGACTTCCGGGCAGCATATTGCAGGCCTCGGCAATCTCCTTGAGCGACGTCCTTTCAAAGCCTTTCTCACGAAAAAGCCGGGCTGCGTTAGACAAAACGTCGCCCTGGTCGCCCAGTTTGCTTGCAGGAGTCATCTGTCTGTTAACCATGGCTTAAACATCTCCTCAGCAAGCCAGCTATTTGTTCATCAGAGCGGCAACCACCTGACTCATTGCATTGGTGGTGCGCCATCGCACGGGTGGCGTGCCATTTGCCACAACAGATTCTTGACATTTGGTTGGTTAACCAACCAAAATCCAGCAACAATGTTATTCGGAAGAAACTGACATGGCAATGACCTATCAAAATCAGCTGTTTCCCCCCACTTCCACCCCTGCGCGAAATGCAAACCGGGGTGGGCAGATCTGATGACGGAGTCGAACAGAGCTCAGCACAGTGACGCTGTGACGACGGCGTGGCAGTTCACCGAACAGGTTCCCCACGGCAGGGATCTGGGTATGCAGGTTGTCTCTGTCGATAAGGGCCAGGTCTGTATGCGCCTGACCCCACAGCCATGGATGTTCGCCGAAGAGGATACAAAAGAAATCTGCACCAGCGTGCTCTACTCACTGGCAGACTCCGCCGGAGGCCTGGCGGTATTTGCGGGGGCCCTGGAGCTGATGCCCATTGCCACGCTGGATCTGCGCATGGATTATCTGCGGCCTGCCAGCGGCGACCGTGCCCTGGTAGCGGTGGCCACCTGTCGTCATTTAACGGACGAGGTCGCGTTCATCCATTGCGACATCCTCAGCGAGAGTGACAGTGAGCTGTTAGCGACGGCAAGCGCCACCTTCATGCGCAACACCCAGGGCCAGCAATTTCAGGCCGGTGGACGAAAAAAGGAGGGCGCATGAGTACGACTGGCGATTCGGCACAACCCATCTCAGGCCCTTCCGAAAGCGGGCAAGAAAGCGGGAAAGAATGTTCCGACTGGCAGGCCCTGCTGGAGCGCACTCCCTACGCACGGCACCTTGGTCTTGAGGTTCAACGCGACGATGTAGGTCTAGTGGTTCATATGCCGTGTCGTGAAGCGCTGATTGGCAACTTTATGCTACCTGCTCTCCATGGCGGCGTGCTTGGCGCCCTGATGGAGCTTACCGCGCGGGTCGCTGCGCAACGCCAGGATACAGACAAACGTTGCCCACGCATTCTCGACAGCCACATTAACTACCTCCGCTCCGCGCAGGCCCGATCGACGTTCGCCAGCGCCGAAATTGTCCGGCAAGGCAGGCGGAGCAGCCTGGTCCGGGTGACCTGCTGGCAGGGCGATAAGCGCAAGCCGATCGCCAGCGGTCAGGTTCAGTTGTTGCTCCCGACAATGGCGGCCAAAGAAGCAGATCTTCATGGACAATAAGCACAACAACCCTGAACGCGACCAATTCCAGGCGCCGGATGGCGCGGAGATCGCCCTGTGGCGCTGGCCGCAATCCAAAGCGCGCCCCACGTTGCACTGGGCGCATGCAACGGGTTTCCATGGCCGCCTGTACCGCCCCCTCCTTGATGAGCTTGCCACGGACGTCAATGTCCTGGCCTGGGACATGCGGGGGCACGGGGCCAGCGCCGGTGCGGCGAACTTTTCGACATTCCGGGGCTGGGAAACCTACTATCGCGACATGACCGCTCTGCTGGATAGCCTGGATGAGCCGGTCTGGCTTGCCGGCCACTCCATTGGGGCCACCACCAGCATCATGGCCGCTGCCCGACGGCCAGACAAAGTGCTGGGCCTGATTCTGGCGGAACCCGTAATCATGGATCCGGGGCAGGGCCTGAGGTTGTGGCTGGCCAAGCTGCTACGCCAGTCACATCGGTTGTCACTGGCCGCCGGAGCCGCACGTCGGCGCCCGGTATTCGACTCGCACGCTGCTGCGTTGGACAACTATCGGGGCCGCGGTGGCTTCAAGACCTGGCCCGAAGCATGGCTGGAAGCCTATATCCAGCACGCCTTCGAACCGCAGGAAGATCAAGTTCAGTTGGCGTGTGCGCCGGAGTGGGAGAGCACCACTTTTGCCCATACCGAACACAACCCCTGGCCCGGTATTCGTCAGTTGCGGTGCCCGGTTATCGTGCTGGCGGCGGAACGCGGGTCAACCTTCTCGCCGGCCGCGCGAAAACGCCTGCAGATCCTGCTGCCTGAGGCTGACGTAAATGTCCTCGGCGAGGCGACTCATTTTCTGCCTATGGAGCGGAGGGAAACCGTTCGCGATGCCATCCTGCAACTTGTTTTGTCCGGCTACCGTGAGAGCTGATACTCAAATCTGGATTTTGCCAATCGGGACACCTGCCATGCGCTGTATGCTGACCCTGTTTATCTCGCTGCTCATGCTGTCTGGTTGTCAGCAGTCTTCGGAACCGCCCCCAGATGCCCGCGCCCCTATCCCCTGGGTAAAAACAGTTGAACTAAAGGACGCCGGCCCAACAGCGCAGAGATTTTCAGGAACCCTGCGAGGCCGCCACGAAGTTCCTCAGGCCTTTCAGATCGCCGGTCGGATTCAGCATCGTTATATCGATGCCGGTCAGCGCGTGGAAAAAGGCGACTTACTGTTCAAGCTCGATACACGGGACCTGGTGGCAGCCGCAGGGGTCGCCGCCGTGGATCTTAAGCGTGCAAAAGCGGCCCTGGCAATTGCCACCAATGAACTCCAGCGCCAGCAGCAACTTGTGGCGCATCAGTTTGTCAGCGAACAAACCCTGCAACGCCTTGAGTTGGCAGAGCGTGAGGCGCGCAGCCAGGTGCAAACCGCTTCTGCACGCAATCAGCAGGCTCAGAATGCCCTGGGGTATGCGGAACTGAAAGCCGCCCATGCAGGCGTGGTCACTGAGGTCATCGTTGAACCTGGCCAGGTTGTGGGTGTCGGACAAACCCTTGCCGTTCTGGCCGAAGATCAATCGCTGGAAGTCGAGGTTTTTTTACCAGAGGGCAGTAACCCGTCCATGCGCGGTTATGTCCCTTTACCCAATGGCGAACAGCTTGCTGTGAGCTTGAGAGAGATTGCCGGGGCTGCCGACCCCGCAAGCCGGAGCTGGCGTGCCCGATACAGCCTGGAGGGGCCCTACCCCTCGTCTTTAACCCTGGGGTCGGTGGTGAGTGTGCGGTTAGCGCAGAAGCAAACCGCCCCCAGCCATCGCGTACCGCTGGGTGCCCTGGATGAGAGAGGGCAAACGCCGCAGATCTGGTTGGTTTCCGACGGCACGGTAACGCCCCTGGCGGTCGAGGTGATCGATCTGGGTGAGGAGTATGCGAAGATCAAGGTCGACATCAAGGCGGGAACGCCCATCGTCGCGTTGGGGACACACCTGCTCACGCCTGGCATGGCAGTGCGGGAGCTGGTTCAATGAGCTTACCGAATCTTTCCGCGCTGGCAGTGCGCGAGCGTTCGGTCACCCTCTTTTTTCTTTTGCTGTCCGTTGTTGCCGGTTTCTACGCGTTCTCGTCCCTGGGTCGGGCGGAAGACCCTGCGTTCACCGTCCGGGCGATGGTGGTTTCTGTCGTCTGGCCAGGGGCAACCCCCGAGGTGCTGCAGAACCAGGTCGTGGATCGTTTGGAAAAGCGAATCCAGGAGGTGGTGTATTTCGATAATATTGAGACAACCATTCGGCCCGGGCAGGCCGCCATGGTTATCCGATTCCTGGATTCTACTCCGAGTGAAAAAGTGTCGGACCTCTTCTATCAAGTCCGCAAGCGCATGCTCGATGAGCGACCCAACCTCCCCCAGGGTGTGATCGGCCCCATCGTCAACGATGATTTCGCGGATGTGTATTTCTCCCTGCTGGCGCTGACGGCACCCGGGATGCCAATGCGTGAACTGACCCGCGAGGCAGAATCGATACGGGATCGCCTGCAACGGCTGCCCGGCTTGCAAAAAGCACAGCTCCTGGCGGAGCGTCCTGAGCGGGTGTATCTCGAATTTGATCAGGACCGGCTCAACAACCTCGGTTTGTCGGCAGAAGAGGTGTTGCAGGCGATAGAGGCCAACAACCGTCTTCAGCCTCTTGGCTTTGTTGATCTTGCCGGCCCGCGGGTTTATGTCCGCAGCAACATCGACCTGTCTGACCTTGAGCGCCTCACCTCAGTACCTCTCCGTATCGGCGACCAGCTTATTACCGTATCTGATCTGGCCGAGGTGCGTTTAGGGTATGAAGATCCTTTGAGCTACATCGTCCGCTCCAACGGTGAGGATGCGATCCTCCTGGGTGTGGTCATGCGTGCGGGTGAAAATGGCCTGGAATTTGGCGCGCGGCTGCGCGAGTTTGTCAGTACCGAACAGGGCAGGCTGCCGCTGGGAATGTCAATACAGACCCTGACCGATCAGGCGGAAGCCATCACTCAGGCGGTTGATCTTTTTCAGGTCAAGTTTCTGGTTGCGTTGGTCGTGGTGATGGGGGTTAGCATACTGGCGATCGGTCTGCGCGCGGGTTTGGTGGTGGGCATTGCGATTCCTGTGACCCTCGGCCTGACTTTCTTGTTGATGAAAATGGCGGGCATAAACCTGGACCGCATCACCCTGGGTGCGTTGATTATCGCACTGGGTCTGTTAGTGGACGATGCGATCATCGCCATTGAAATGATGATCGTGAAGATGGAGAGCGGCTGGGACCGGGTACGGGCAGCCAGTCATGCCTGGAGCGTAACCGCCGCGCCCATGCTGTTCGGTACGCTGGTGACGGTGGCCGGATTTGTCCCCATCGGATTTGCCCAGTCCGGAGTGGGAGAATACACCGGCAACATCTTCTGGGTGCTGGCTTTTTCGTTGTTGATTTCCTGGGTGGTGGCGGTAACTTTTACGCCTTATTTGGGCGTCAAGCTCTTGCCCGATTACACCGGGCATATGGGCCAGGACCTTTACCAAAGCGCGTTTTATCAGCGGTTGCGTGGGGTGATCACAGCGTGTGTTCAGTACCGGAAAACCGTCGTTTTTATCACAGTGGGTTTGCTGGCGATCAGTGCTTTCGGGATGGCAACCCAGGTGCAGAAGCAATTTTTTCCCAGTTCTGATCGCCCCGAAGTTCTGATCAGTGTCTACGCTCCGCAGGGGAGCGCTATTGCCACCACGGATCAAAGTGTCAGACGCCTGGAAGCGATTCTGATGGACATGCCGGAGGTGAAAAGCCTTTCCGCTTACATCGGTGCCGGTGCGCCCCGATTCTTCGTATCGGCCAACCCCGAGCAGCCGGACCCGGCATTTGCCAAGTTGATTGCCATTGGGCAGGACGTTAAAGGGCGCGATCGCATCATCTCGGCGCTGGAAACCAGAATCGCGGCGGGTGAATTTCCGGAGGCACGAGTGCGGGTGACGCGTTTGCTGTACGGTCCCCCGGTGGTCTGGCCGGTCAGTTTTCGTGTGCTGGGTCCGGAATCCGATCAACTCAGAGAGATCGCGCACCAGATCCGCACTCTCATGACCGGGCATCCGAACATCGTCATGCCGCATCTCGAATGGGATGAGCGTGTGCCCACTCTCTATCTTGATATGGATCCGGAAAATCTGGGTTGGATGGGCCTGACTCCGGCAGAGGTTGCCCGGCAACTGCAGTTCCAACTCCGCGGAGTGGCCGTCACCGAACTGCGCCAGGGCATAAGGAGCGTTCAACTGGTGGCGCGTAATGCACGTGGCGAAGTGATCATGCCGGAAGATCTTGAGATCAAAACCCGCGACGGCCGCAAACTTTCCGTACAGCAACTGGGCAAGTGGCAGGTTCGTTACGAGGACCCCGTCATAAAGCGTTACAACCGTGACCCCTTCCTGGCCGTTCAGGCCGATGTAGAAGGTGCCCAGCCACCGGATGTCACCAAGGAGATATGGAGTGCGATGACGGGCCTGCGCGAACAGTTGTCGGAGGGTTACCGTATTGAAATCGGCGGTACGGTGGAACAATCAGCCAAAGCCAATGCTTCAATCCAGACATTACAACCGGTGATGTTGGCGTTGATGCTGATCTTTATCATGCTTCAGATGCGTTCCTTTATCGGCACATTGACTGTTCTTGCCACCGCGCCACTGGGGCTGATTGGGGCTGTGCTGGCTTTGCTGCTGTTTAATCAACCCTTTGGCTTTACCGCGCTGCTGGGGCTGATTGGCCTGGGCGGCATCCTGATGCGAAATACCATGATTCTGACGCAGCAGGTGCAGGACAACTTCAAAGCAGGAATGGCTGCCCGGGAAGCCGTTGTCGAAGCGGCAGTCCAACGTGCCCGCCCCGTGGTACTCACCGCCCTGGCGGCCGTTCTGGCGTTTGTACCTCTGACCTTTGACCTGTTCTGGGGGCCGCTGGCTTATGTCCTTATCGGTGGCGTGGCGGTCGGCACTCTGATCACGCTATTGTTTGTGCCGGCGCTTTATGCCCTTTGGTTTCGATTAAAGAACGAACGCTGAGATTAGATCGGCCCCACAGTTTAGACTGGTTCAGGCATCCCAAAGCTAGCTGAAACCCCTGACCTGCACCCAGCTTCCTTTCCATGTGATCGTCTGGCGTCCGTGATTTGCTCCATCAATTAGGCTGTATGAAGCATAAGTGATTTGCTCGTCGGCCCTGAGCGGAGGCTAACTTGAATGTCCGCTTTTGTTTAGCAGCGGACCGATCGAGGCGTCCGGTGGAGGCCGTAGGCCAGCAAGGTCAGGGACTGGCGAGCCTAAGAGAGACAGAGAGAAATAGATTTCTCTCTGTCCGGTTGCTGCAATTTGTGAAATTAAGATGAGTTATGCCAACTAACACACGCCGTCAAGGGTTTCCAGATGATCAGCCCACTTTTGCAGCCACTCGCGACATTCGGGTTCATAATCGTGCAGATCATAAGTCCCTTCAATACCCTTTCTTGAATGCCCTATCACTGCCTCAGCCACTTCATTGCGACAGCCTAAACGAGACAACCCCGTGCGAACCGTACGACGCAGATCATGTGGAGACCAGTCAGGAATGCTATCCAGCCAAGCTTGGCCTGGCTTAAAGTAGGTGCCACTTCGAGCCTTGGCAGAATTTCTCAAATACCATTTTGTTTCGGTAAGCGATTTCTGCTGGATCGGCAATCCCGTCCGACTCGAAGGAAACAGATAGGTATTGGTGGTTAAACGAAGCTGACGGAGAAAAGCCACAGCTTGGCTCGGCAACTGCACATACCGCTCGGCTCCGTTCTTGGAGTCTCGCATATGCCAAACTGCTCGATCGAGATCTACATCAGACCAACGCGCCTTACAAACCTCACCCGTGCGAGCTCCTGTCCACAGAGTCAAACGAATGACGTTCTTTTGTGTTACCGAGAAACCAGAGCCTGGCAACCACGCTAACACTTCCTTCAACTCCGCATCGGACAATACGCGTTTGCCCCGAACAGACGTAAGTCGGACTCTAGCCTGCTTCAGGCTCGACTTTGCCAACAAAGCCGGGTTCGCAAAATCATCATCAAACTTGCCAAGGCCAATCGCATAGTCGTAGGCGGCACTGAGCTCACGCAGCACATTCCCAGCCTGAACGTTTGCTCCCCGGTCAAGAATGTCCTTCACCATCTCTACCACATGTTTACGCCGAACTTCTGCAGCAGATCGATCCCCCAGAGTGCGTACAGCATCACCGTACAGGGTGCGCCTAGTCTCGGCCTGCCCCTTAGGTTTCCGTGCACCAGGAACTCGTTTCTGAGCCCCAGTTCGACGATTTACAACCAGTCGATCCTCAATCACTTCAGTTAAGTACAGATCAACCAAGTCACGAACAGTAAACGCGGCCACCTCTGCCGCTTCCTTTTCCTGTTCAATTTTTGCACTTTGACGTACTTTCTCCCGCTGAATTTCGGCACGAATGCATACGCCATCTCGTCGTAAAGCCTTCATCCGAGCAAGCTCTAGGCGAGCCTCAGCCAGACTCATCGAGGGGTAATTCCCTATCTTGACTTGAGTTAGCTTGCCCGTTTCGGGGCTCCGATAGCGATAGATGAACGACCTGCCACCGCTAGCCCCGCAAGTCACACGCAGACCGGCATTCTCTCCAGTGTCCACTTTGACTTTATCGCCAGGCCGCATCGTCTCGATGGCTCTCGCCGATAGTGGCTTGTTGCCGTGTTTGTTATTCTGCATGCTTTGATCCATTAACTGATTGGAACGATAGCCATCGATGGCATTGATGAAGCTCTGGCCATAAGTATAGCTTTTCATCATCAACAGCCTTGTTTGTTAAGGCGCCCACAACCCTACACCAAAAGCTATACTAAAACCTATACTCTTGAACTGGATTACAGCAGATTTCATCAGACTCCTTCAGATGCTACACAGACAAATTTACCAGAAAACCCCCTATCAAAAGGCGGTTTGAAGCTATCCTACAGGCGAGCTACCAGTGAGCACAGACGATCTCAAAACTTCACACACCCCCATGATGCAGCAGTACCTCAAGATTAAAGGTGAGCACCCCAATGAGATGGTGTTTTACCGCATGGGGGACTTTTACGAGCTGTTTTACGACGATGCCAAGAAAGCCGCTGAGCTTCTGGACATCACGCTAACGGCCCGTGGCCAATCTGGCGGCAACCCAATCCCCATGGCTGGCGTGCCTTTTCACGCAGCGGAAGGCTACATAGCGCGCATGGTCCGGGCCGGGCAATCCATTGCCATTTGTGAGCAAATTGGCGACCCAGCCACCAGCAAAGGCCCGGTTGAACGCCAGGTTGTCCGCATTGTTACGCCCGGCACGCTCAGCGACGAAGCGTTTCTGGAAGATCGCAGAGACAACTTGTTAGCGGCCATCTACAGCCACAAAGAGCAGTTCGGATTTGCATCACTCGACATTTCCAGCGGCCGTTTTGCGGTGTCCGAGCTTGATAGCCTTGAGGCCCTGCAGGGTGAACTTCAGCGCCTGCGGCCTGCGGAAATATTGATCAGCGAAGACTTCCCGTACGGCGAGATTCTCGAAGGCTTTACCGGGGTTCGCCGACAAGGCCCCTGGTTGTTCGAAATGGATACCGCGCACCGGATTATCACCCAGCAGTTGCAGGTAAAAGATCTGACCGGCTTTGGCTGCGAAGACTTACATCTGGCCGTCTGCGCCGCGGGTTGTCTGCTGCAGTATGCCCGCGAGACTCAGCGCACCGCTCTGCCCCACATTCGCAAGCTGACCCGGGAACGTCGAGAAGAGGCCGTGATTCTAGACGCGGCCAGCCGCCGAAACCTGGAAATTGATACCAACCTGATGGGGGGCCACCAGTACACCCTCGCCTGGGTGATGGACCGCACCGCCACCGCAATGGGCGCTCGAGAACTGCGCCGCTGGCTGAACCGCCCCCTGCGAGATATTCATGTGGTACGCCAGCGCCAGCAAGCGGTCACCGCATTGCTGGACGGCTTCCACTACGAACCTACTCACGACCTGCTCAAACGCGTGGGAGACATTGAACGCATTCTCGCGCGGGTTGCCCTGCGATCGGCACGCCCCCGGGATTTGGCCCGTCTCCGTGACGCTTTCCAAACCCTACCCGACCTCCAGGACACCCTGAAGGCCGTTCAATCGGGGCATATCGCGCATCTTGCGAACACGGTCAGTGAGTACCCAGAGCTGGCTTACCTGCTTGAACATTCCGTTATCGAGAACCCGCCCGTGGTTATCCGGGATGGCGGTGTGATTCGCGAAGGTTTTGATGCCGAGCTGGACGAGTTGCGCAACATCAGTGAAAACGCGGGTCAATACCTGCTCGACGTGGAAACCCGTGAACGCGAACGCACCGGCATCAGCACCCTGAAAGTAGGCTACAACCGGGTACACGGTTACTACATCGAAATCAGCCGAGCCCAGTCCGAGCAAGCTCCGGTGGATTACATCCGCCGTCAAACCTTGAAAAACGCCGAGCGCTTCATCACTCCCGAACTGAAAGAGTTCGAAGACAAAGCCTTGAGCGCCAAGAGCCGCGCTCTGGCTCGGGAAAAGGGCTTATACGAGGAAGTGCTCGAAGCCGTCGCCGAACAATTGGCCCCGTTACAGGACGCAGCTCAAGCTCTGGCCGAGCTCGACGTGCTCAGCAACTTTGCCGAACGAGCCACCAGTCTGCGCTTCACGGCACCAGAGTTTAGCGATGAGCCCGGCTTTACCGTCGAGGAAGGTCGCCATCCGGTGGTCGAACAACTACTGGATGAGCCTTTCGTTCCGAACAACCTGCTGATCGACGACAAGCGCCGCATGCTTGTCATCACCGGACCCAACATGGGTGGTAAATCGACCTACATGCGCCAAGCCGCGCTGATTGCGTTGCTCGCCTATACCGGAAGCTTCGTGCCGGCAGACCGCGCCGTATTGGGGCCGGTGGATCGAATTTTCACCCGCATGGGCTCATCCGATGACATTGCCGGAGGCCGCTCCACCTTCATGGTGGAAATGACCGAAACCGCCAACATCCTGCACAACGCAACCGAGCACAGTTTGGTATTGATGGACGAAGTGGGCCGAGGCACCAGCACCTTTGACGGTCTATCCCTGGCCTGGGCTACCGCCGAACATCTGGCTAAGGAAATTCGATGCTACACTTTATTCGCGACCCACTACTTTGAACTGACTCAGTTGGCGGAAGACCTGGAGCATGCTGTCAACGTGCACCTGACCGCAACCGAGCACGATGACAGCATTGTGTTCCTGCACAATGTTCACGATGGCCCTGCTAGCCAGAGCTACGGCCTTCAGGTTGCTCAGCTCGCGGGTGTGCCTCAGGACGTCATTCAACATGCAAAAGCTCAACTGACGCACCTGGAAGGCATTGCCGGCCCCACGGCTGAACCGAAAACAGCCGAACCCGCACCCGTCCGTGCTCCAACGCCTGCTGCAGGCGTTGCTGACCACAACGCGTTCCAGAGCGACATGTTTGCCAGCATGGAACCGAGCGACGTCGAACGCGCTTTGCATAAGTTGGATGTTGACGGTTTGAGCCCAAGAGAAGCCTTAAATCAGCTGTATGAACTCAAAGCATTGCTGGGAAACTAGCAGGAATAAGCGTTAAGTTGACCTAAGTAATAAGGTTATAGCGGTCTAAGGCTTGCGGCTGCGAGGGGCGCTCCCTACAATATCGCGCATAAATTAAGAATGGGGCCGATTTTTACGAGCTCCTGATGAGACTGTTTGTTCTACGAACCAGGGATCCGACTATGGCGTTTATCGTTACTGATAACTGCATCAAGTGCAAATACACCGACTGTGTAGAAGTCTGTCCGGTAGACTGCTTCTACGAAGGCCCCAACTTTCTGGTTATCGACCCAGACGAGTGCATTGACTGCGCTTTGTGTGAACCAGAATGTCCGGCAGAAGCCATTTTCTCGGAAGACGAACTGCCTGCTGGCCAGGAAGCATTCGTAGAGATCAACGCCGATCTCGCGGGCAAGTGGCCTAACATCACTGAAAAGAAAGACCCGCTGCCAGACGCAGCAGAATGGGACGGAAAAACAGACAAGCTTCAGTATCTGGAGCGCTGATTCCAGCCGATTCCTAATGAAAAAAGGCCGGAAGATTTACGTCTTCCGGCCTTTTTTTACTCTACGGTCACCCGATGCCTGCAAACGGTTACTCAGCCAGCAATTTCTTGGCCGCTGCAGAGCGGTAAAACGCCCCTAATCGTCGGCGCAACAACGCTTCCAAATAGCCCTCTTCTCGCAGGACATCAACCATCGGCAAGGCCAGTTCTCTGAGCTCGGTCACGATCACTTCGCGGGTGACACCCAAGTCTTGCAGCAGCTCCAAAACCGGCACACTGCCATACTTCTCATAAAGGTGGTCAACCACCGCTCTCGCACATCCTTCGAAATAAGGCGTTTTCCGAAAGTTCAGCCAAAACTCATAACCCAGCACGACAAATTCCTGGAGCCGAACATCCCCCATCCCTTCGTTCAGCTCAGCGATGGTGGTTCCTTCCAGCGATACCCACGCCGCCATCACGCTATCCCGAAGTTCATCGTCTGTAAGGGCTTTCTGAAGAAAATGCTCGCTCCGGGTGATTAGTCCCGGAAGACTGTCGGATAACCAAGCCTTGATGCGCCGTTCGAAAGTTTCATCCAAACCCGGCACGGCCTTGTTGGCGACCTTCTTGCCGAACTTCATCACGGAACCCACTCCCGGCACAGAGCGAGTCAGCAAATTGTCTTCGTACAGATAATTGACCAAACCGTGGTACACCACATTAGAGACAAGTTCTTGGTATACCGGGTGCGCCATAATTTCCGCAATAAAGAGCTCACGCTGTTGGCGCAGTTCCAACGCTTCTTCAACAAACGCGGTCGCTTGTTCACGCGACAGTATTTCGCCCAGAGTGGTTTCAGCTTGCACAGGCGCATTGATTACCTTCGCCGCCATTTCGCCCGCCAGCTCGGGGATACCTGCGTCCAGTTCCATGTTGACGACAATGCGCTGGATCACCCCCATCACCTGTTCCGCGCTGACCAACTGCTCCAGCGTAATGGTGCCAGCGTGACCCAACAGCTCGTCCACTTCTGTTTCGAGGAATTTAGTGAGCTTCGCACCTTTCAAGGCCGACAACTCGTGTTTTACGTGTGCCTCAAAGAGCTTGTCGGCCACATCAGGGCTAGATTTGGTCATAGAAGTGCCATCCATTCTTACTGATAATCCTGAAATTCATGGGGTTCGGCTGCCAAGCTCAGGCATATGCTCCCCGGCCCTACATATATCGAACTGGTGATGCCCATTTGCGATAGCAACAGTTCTACATTAGTGCGTTCACAGACTTCGCGAAGGCGGTCCAGCCCCGGTAACGCTTCGATTTCATCCCAGCTTAACCCGCAGGACAGGCTTACATAAGGTGTCAGCAATCCTGCTTCAACGCGGCTGGCGGCATAGTTCATGACTCGCTCGACAGCTGTATCGAAGTTAAAGGTTTTCGCCACCGGCTTCCCTTCCACTCCTTGCCCGAAAATCACCGGTGTCAGATTCAAGGCCTTACCCAAAAATGCGGCCACAGCCGAGACACTTTTATCACCTCGACGCCGAGCTCGCTCTCGAATGTAGTGGATATCCCGCGGAATAACGCAGGTAAAGATGTTATCGGAAAATGTTTCAACTTCGTATTTTAAGGCATTTTTTGAGACTTTTTGCTTGATCAGCTTAAGCGTATGTGCCGCTAACAGCCCTTGCCCCGCAAAAATCTGCTTACTGTCTATCACCCTCATTGAAAACTTGCCCGGCCGACCCGACGCCTTGCGAGCGGTTTCGTAGTTCGCCATCACCGTGTGCATGGCATCACTGGCATTGTGATAAATCTGGCTTCGGCTACGGGTGACGGTCTCACAAATGGCGATATCGTATTCAGGAACAATCTTTTCCATAAACAAATCGTGTATCTGTTCAACAGAAAAAGCTTCGGTTTCGGCATGGTGCCCTTTTTCCAACAGACCACCCTGATAAAACTGCTGAGTAAGCACGGAATCGTGGGTATCTATGTAGGTTTCGCCATTGATAATAGCCGTGACCGGTAGGATATAAAGGCCATGCTTGGTGGCAAATTCGTGGGGCAAATCACATGCTGAATCAACAATCAAACCGACGCGCATACTACACACCTCCAGATACAGGCTGCCTTAATACCGGCATACCTTTTCTTATCATTATTTTGCAGGGCGGTAGTGTCACACAGGCATTAAAACATTACAGCCGCCAGAATGGGCCAAATAAAAAAGGGAGGCACTAAGGCCTCCCAAGGACACACAGGGGTTAATGTCGCCGCAAACAACAACGGCGACAGATTCAGTACTCTTCGGCCACGTCGGCGCCGGGCGCCTCTGGGTCCGACGTAAAGCCTAGAAGGCGAGTACGTTCAATCAGGAAGTACAACACGGCACCGGTCGCCAGTCCCCAGCCTGCACCATACACGGCGAGTACAACGCCCATGGTGCCGGCAATGCCGCGTTCGGTGTTGTTCTCGAGCTGCTCCAGACCCACCATCAAACAGATGTAACCGGTAAGTAGCAGAGTTAATGACAAGGCAATTGGCAACACCGGCTGGAAGAAGCTCACCAAGGGCAACACAAACAATGCAACAAAACCGGTGATCCAGAAAGTACCGCCGCCGCTGTAGATGGAATCCATCGCGCTGCGGCCGTATTTATAACGCTCTGCCATGGTGGCGGTGACCGCGGTCCAGATTGGGCCAGCCAAACCGGGATAAGGCGCGAAGAATGCATGACCACCATTGCGAAGGGCAGTTACAAGGTGCGCTCGATCAATACTGTTGTCGATGTTTTCGTCTTTCCGTAAGTGATCCACTCGGCTCATTAGCGACTGCCCCACCACGATGTCACCAAAGGCGATGACATAGGCGATGACAGCGGTCGGAATGGCATACAAAAATACGTCCATATCCGGGAAGCCAACAGTAAACGGCAGGTAGTTCCAAAGCTGGTCAAACGCCGGCTTGGTGATACCCCACTGCACATCCGGCACATCGTATTCGCCGGTGGCAAAGCCAACCAGAATCGCTACAACCATACCTGGCACCATGCCGTAGTTGGCAATTTTACGGGCCAGTGCATTCTTATCGACAAAGCCTTTGAACGATACGGAAAACATCAGATACAAGCACACCAAGCCGCCCACGATCAGAGAAATCGGCGTGTTGGCCAATCGGCCACCGGCTTCAATCTCGCCCATCAGAGCCGCGATACCAGCGCCAATGATGATGCCGCCTTTCATGGAGCTAGGTATCCACTCAACCAGCTTACTGCCCAAGCGAGTCACACCCAGAACCAGAAAGATCAGGAAGACCAGGAACTGCAATGCAAATAGCGCTTGAATGGCTTCGGGGCCGGGCTCGTAATCCGACAGGAACAACAGCACCACCGGTATGCCCGGAGTAATCCAGCCCGGCACCAGCGGAACCCCCAACAAGGCAGGCAGCATGAAACCGATGCCACAGATCACAACGTACGCCAACGCTACATCGTAAGGAACACCCAGATATTTTTCTAAAAGTGGAATCATGGCAAGGCTGACCACGAACATGATCAAAGCCTGCACCATCTCCGCAAATTCCCACCGATAGTGGACAAACGGAAGTCGAATTTTGAAGGGGCCAGCCGGCCAGTAAGGCTGCTCTTCGCCATTATTTCTCTTTAATAACTGCATTACTCTACCTCCAGGCGCTCACAAACGGGCGCCAGTCAATGTTGTTTTTGTGTTGAGGTTAGGCTGCGCCGGACGGCGCAGCCTACGGCCTAATCAGTTCAGCTCTTTGGCCTGATCGCGAAGCACAAACTTCTGGATTTTGCCGGTCGAGGTTTTGGGCAATTCAGTAAAAACCACCGTCTTGGGCACTTTGAAGCGGGCCAGATGCTCCCGGCAAAAACTGATGATATCTTCTTCAGAAACATCACCGGCCTCAGGCTTCAGGGTTACAAACGCACAAGGCGTTTCGCCCCATTTTTCATCGGGCCGTGCCACAACCGCTGCCTCCATCACGGCAGGATGTCGATACAGGGTGTCTTCTACTTCGATGGTGGAAATATTCTCGCCGCCGGAAATGATGATGTCTTTCAGGCGATCTTTGATTTCCAGATAACCATCTTCGTGCCATACCGCCAAATCACCGGTATGGAACCAGCCACCACGGAACGCTTCTTCCGTCGCCGTCGGGTTTTTCAGGTAGCCTTTCATCACGGTGTTACCGCGCAAGAAAATTTCACCGATGGTTTTGCCGTCTTTGGGTACCGGTTCCATTGTGTTGGGGTCTCCCACCATGGTTCCACCCAATGTGTGATACCGCACACCTTGACGAGCCTTCAGCTTGGCACGCTCATCCAGCGGCAACTCATCCCACTCTGATTTCCAGGCACACACAGTCACCGGGCCGTAGACTTCGGTCAAGCCGTATACGTGAGTCACTTTGATGCCAAGCTCTTCAATAGCACCGATAACCTGTGCCGGGGGTGCAGCACCGGCCGTCATAGACTTCACTTCGTGATCGATGCCCGCCTTGGCTTCAGGCGAAGCATTCAACAAGGCATTCAGTACGATCGGTGCACCACACATATGGGTAATTTGGTGGTCGCGAATCAGCTGAAGAATCTTTTCCGGGTCAACCCGGCGCAGGCATACATGCGTACCGGCCATGGCGGTGATGGTCCACGGGAAACACCAGCCATTGCAGTGGAACATTGGCAGCGTCCACAGATAGACAGGGTGCATGCCCATAGACCAAACAGCCTGGTTACCCAGTGCGTTCACGTAGGCACCACGATGGTGATAGACCACACCTTTGGGGTTACCGGTGGTACCGGAGGTGTAGTTCAGGGAAATGGCTTCCCACTCATCCGTTGGAAAGCTCCACTGAAACTCGGGGTCCCCTTCCTGCAAGAATGCCTCGTAATCCAAGTCACTGACCTGAACACCTTCACCGTATTCCGGGTCATCAACATCGATCACCAACGGCTTATGTTTCAATCCGCTTACAGCATCTTTGATTACCTGACCGAACTCGCGGTCCGCAATCACGACTTTCGCTTCTCCATGCTCCAGCATAAAGCCAATCGCGTCAGCATCGAGCCGGACGTTCAAGGTGTTCAAAACCGCGCCAATCATCGGTACCGCAAAATGACACTCCACCATGGCCGGAATGTTGGGCAACATAACCGCGACCGTATCGCCCCGATGAATGCCGCGTCCTTTCAGAGCCGATGCCAAACGACGACAACGATCGTAAGTTTCTGCCCAATCCCTGCGGATAGCGCCATGGATAATAGCCGGATAATTCGGGTAAACGCTGGCAGTGCGCTCGATGAAATCAATGGGGGATTGGACCGCGTAGTTCGCGTCCCGAGGCGCTAGGCCTTCTTCAAAGATCGAAGTCATGTGTGTGGTCCTCATATTCTAGTGTTATTTTTATGTCGTCTACGGCGAAAAGGTTAGACTGGGTATTCTTTCGATTGGCCAAATGGTAGATGACAGAAGCATTACTAGGAATTCTACCATTGTATTATAGGGTATATTCTATATATGAGTAGCTCCACAACCCAACAGGGCTTCGTGCAATTGCTCCCTCAGGATCCAAGCCCCTCTCTCATTGTAGATGCTCAAGCAAGAGTGCTAGCGGAAAATCCCGCAGCACAGTCCCTTCGGCCCACAGGCACTGTCCAATACGCTGAGGTCTTGCCCGTCAATACGGCAGCGCTCATTAAATCGGCACTGGACCAAAATCGAGTGATCGACCGTGTTGAAGCCAGAATCGGCGGCACCATTTTGCTCTGGAGCTTCATTCCGGATGCTGGCACTCAACAGGTATTTCTCCGCGGCAGAGACGCCACAACAGACATCCTCGCTCAGGAAGAGGCCACCCGCTCAAGCCGCCTGTATCGACTGATCACCGAAAACACCACGGACCTGATTTCACGGCACGCACCGGATGGTCGGTTTATAGACGCTACGCCTGCATCGTGGCGCCTGCTCGGCTATTGGCCGGAAGAATTACGCGGGCATCGCCTTGATGACATTTTCACAGGCCACCAAACAGACACCTTATTTGCCGAAACCCGGCAAAAACTTCGGGACGATGGCTACGCCACCATGACCCTCGAGCTCACTCATAAAAACGGTGCTCGGCGATGGCTGGAAATTGCCAGCCGCGCCATTCGTGAAACCTACACCGGCGCAGTGGTAGAGGTGATCAGTGTGTCTAGGGACATCACCGCACGGATTGAATCCGAAGAGCAGAACCGCTTGCTGGCCGACGAACTGGCTCACACTGCGCGGCTCGCCACCCTGGGTGAATTGGCTTCAAGCATTGCCCATGAGATGAACCAGCCACTGGCCTCTATCGTGAATTTTGCCAGCGCCAGCCAACGCTTTTTGAAAAACCGTGAACAGCATCCGGAGCAATTATTGAAGGTGGATGATGGCCTTCAAAAGATCATCCACCATGCAAACCGAGCCTCTGAAGTAATCAAGCGACTTCGTGCTTTTCTGCGCAAAGGCAAAAAAAGCATGGGGCCGGTAACTCTCAACACGCTTATTTCCGAAGTGACACGCCTATGCCAATGGGAAGCGGACAAACACAATGTGAAGATATCCAGCCAGCTTGCCCATGAAGACCCGGTTGTCACCGCCGATCCCATTCTTCTGGAGCAGGTACTGATCAACCTGATTCGAAATGGCATAGAAGCCAACGTTGATGCTAGCCAAAATCCTAAAACTACCGATGCGTCAGACATTCTGGTCAAAACCCTCATCAACGATCAAAATGAAACCTTGATCGTGGTAACAGACGAAGGCCCCGGACTGGATGAAGAGGGCGTTCGCCAGATGTTCCAGCCGTTCTACACCAGCAAACCCTATGGGCTCGGTTTGGGACTCTCCATGAGCCGCTCTATTATTGAAGGCTTTGGCGGTTTTTTGGATGCCCAGCCCGCTAAGTCTGGCGGCTTGTCCCTCATTTGCCGCTTCCCGAACACCCATACCCCCAACGCCACAAACAAATCGGAGCCTTTAGATGCCTGAACTCTCTTCATCTGCAACTAACACCGTGTTCGTCGTAGACGATGATGCAGGCATGCTGGAATCGACCCAGTGGCTACTCGAGTCGGTAGGGCTCGAGGTGAAGGCATACAGCGATGGCCGGCAATTTCTGGACGAAGTAAATGAGCACCGCCCCGACTGCGTGGTTTTGGACATCCGCATGCCCGGGCTAGGTGGATTGAATGTTCAGGAAGAGCTGCAAAAACGAGATATCGATGTGCCGATCATCTTTGTTTCCGGTCACGCCGACGTGCCCATCGTTGTCCGGGCCTTCAAATCCGGCGCGTTCGATTTTATCGAGAAACCGTTCAACGAACAGTTGTTACTGGATAGCATCCAACAAACGATGCAAACCCCGAGGGCACCCAAAAACCCCGTGGCAATCAGCCAAGATGCAGAGAATCTGATCAGCACCCTAACCCGCCGCGAACGCGATGTTTTCCTCCCTCTAGCGCAGGGCTACACCAGTCGGGAAATTGCCGAACAGCTTGGCGTCAGTGTGAAAACCATTGACCTGTATCGCGCCCGAGTGATGAAGCGCCTTGGCGCCCACAGGCTGCCAGATGTCACCGGTATCGCAATTGCGGCCGGCTTGTTGAATCCGGAGGATTTGCGGGCTAGCTAGCCTGTTTATGTAACAGAATCGAATTTCAATGGACTAGGACAAACCATGCAAATCCCGATTTACCAGATTGATGCCTTCACCAACACACTTTTCGGTGGCAATCCGGCTGCGGTCATGCCACTTGAGCGCTGGCTGCCCGATGAGGTCTTGCAGGCTATTGCGGCAGAAAACAACCTGTCCGAAACGGCCTTTTTTGTACCCACCCACGAACGGGAAGACGCCGACTTCCACATTCGGTGGTTCACGCCTACCGCTGAAGTGCCTTTGTGCGGGCATGCAACTCAGGCGGCAGCCTGGGTGGTATTCAATAAATATGAATGGCCCCACGTCAAAGTCCGTTTCCAATCGAAGTCAGGACTGCTGTCTGTTTTGAGGAGGCCGGACGATTCTCTGGAGTTAGACTTCCCCAACCTGGCATACGAGCCCTGCTCCACCCCGGAATTGATTAAAGCGGCAATGCCAGAAGCGCCCGACAACGCGTTCTTTGTTCCTAACGACACGAATTACATGGTTGTGCTGGACTCTGAGAATGCAGTTGGCGCCGCGGCTCCTGATTTTCAGTCGCTTAGCCTGCTAGGCAATCAAGGACTGATCATAACGGCTAAAGGTGACCAGTGTGATTTCGTCAGCCGCTATTTTGCTCCGGGTGTCGGCATCGACGAAGATCCGGTAACAGGCTCCATTCACAGCGTGCTAACCCCCTATTGGGCCCAGCAAACGGGCAACAGCTCTTTAACCGCCCGACAATTGTCAAAACGAGGAGGCGATTTGCACTGCGAACTTCGCGGCGACCGTGTGGCAATCTCCGGTCACGCTGTCTTCTTTATGGAAGGCTCCGTACAGCTGCCCTGAGACTGATATACTGCCCGCCGGTTTTTCATCAGTGGCGGGCAGGCAATGGCAGTATCTTCTTCACACTACGACGTTATCATCATCGGCGCAGGCGCGGCCGGGTTGATGTGTGCGGCGACCGCGGGCTATCGCGGCCGGAAGGTGCTGGTGGTGGACCATGCCAACAAGCCCGGCAAGAAAATTCTGATGTCCGGCGGCGGGCGCTGTAATTTCACCAATCTGAATAGCACTCCGGCAAACTTTCTTTCCGACAACCCGCATTACTGTATCTCTGCACTGAAGCGCTTCACCCCGCAGGATTTTCTCGAACTGGTGGACCGCCATGGGGTGGAGTATGAAGAAAAAGCGCCGGGACAACTGTTCTGCAAAACCAGCGCAAAAGACATTCTTAGTGTTCTGCTGACCGAATGCGATTGGGCTGGGGCAGAAATTCGCATGGGGACGTCTGTCACTCTGGTTAAGGCTTCTAACACCGGCTACCACCTGAAAACCAGTTCGGGTAATCTGAGTTGCGAGTCACTAGTGGTCGCCTGCGGCGGCCTCTCTATTCCCACTATGGGCGCGACCGGATTGGGTTACGAGTTAGCCAAACAGTTTGGTCTGAATGTTCTGCCTACTCGCGCTGGCTTAGTCCCCTTCACCTTACACTCAGAATTAAAACAACAACTTTCACCCTTGTCTGGGGTCAGTTGTCCGGTGGAAGCCCATTGTCACAACCATCATTTCAAGGAGCCGATGCTCGTCACCCACCGTGGCCTCAGCGGCCCCTCGATGCTGCAGGTATCCAGTTATTGGCAGCCTGGCGATGAAGTACGTATCAACCTGCTACCCGGACAGCAAATCCAGGAGGACTTGTTTGCGTTACGCAAGAACAAACCGCAATCCACCATCGCCCAGTACCTGAACCAACATTTGCCCAAGCGCTTTGCCCAGGCATTCAATGAGCTTCAGGGATGGAGTCGACCACTGCAGGAATACCGTGGCACTGAGCTCGAACAAACTGCTGACACCCTGGGAAACTGGACAGTAAAACCTGCCGGCACAGAAGGCTACCGAACAGCCGAAGTTACTTTGGGCGGCGTGGACACTCGCCAGTTATCGTCAAAGACCATGGCAGTATTAGACCAGCCTAATCTGTACTTTATCGGAGAGGTAGTAGACGTAACCGGACACCTCGGTGGGCATAATTTTCAATGGGCATGGGCTTCAGGCGTAGCGGCGGGGAATTCGGCCTAAATCATCATCAAAATTGGCGCACACCACAGAAGCACATAACGCTATCAAGGCTCGCCTTTAACCCCTTGGCATCATCTCACGCCTCATGACATCGCTTTAATTCACTGGATTGTTCACCAACAATATCCCGCGCTACAATAGCCGCGTCCTGTGGATTGGCTCAGACGTATGTCCTTGTCATGCATAACGTCACTGGTGTTCAGCGTCCGTTATCATGCAGCAGTCTGTGATTGAGCCGGTTGTTGATATCCGTTCCTCTTAACACGTGTTGCCATTTCTCAGATGAAATACCAGTCTCGCTTCCGTCAACTCTCACTGTTTTTACTCAAGTGCTTTCTCTTTTCCTTCAGCATACTGTTGGTTTCGCGCTACCTGTTTTTTATGCACATACAGGATGTGTTGCCAGAAACGGGAATTGAGGATGACATCTGGAAGGCTTTCTTGGTCGGCGGACGTTTTGATGCCAAGGTAACGGCGATTGCGTATTCTCCCCTTTTGCTGAGTGGCCTTGTCGCCGCTGTGTTTCATGGCGCTTACCGGCGCTGGTTAACGTTTGCGATTGGCTATCATGCGGTTGTAGCAACCCTTTATGTGATCGGTTGCATCTGTAATTTTTATTACTACACGACTTATGGCAGCTATATTGACCTGTTTGTGTTCGGGCTGTGGGAAGACGATTCCACCGCCGTGCTTATCAATATCTGGGAAGACTACCCCGTCATACGCGGTTCTCTAGTGGCGCTCGGAATCGGTGCGCTGGCATACCAGACCTCCCGGTGGTTCCTCCGCAGTCGGTTGGGTCGCATTAACCCGCAAGCATACTGGCACTGGGGCGTTACCTCACTGGCGGTAGTTGCAATTTTTTTATCCACCTTTGTCACAGCGCGAGGAACACTAGATAGCCATCCCCTTAAGCGCTATCACGCCAGCGTTTCCCAGTACAAACCGCTCAACACGGTCACCCCTAACGTATTCATGGCATTGGAATGGGCGTCCTCTGATTACAATGAGCAGCGGCACTTTGAGCCGGTTTCCGAGGCCAAACTGAGCGCCCAGATGGAAAAAGTACTGGGCCAGCCAACCCCCGTATACCAAACGCCGGAAAACAAATACCTCCAACAGAACCCGCCCCATGTCGTTGTGGCGATGATGGAGGGGATGGGCATGAATATTTTGGTGGAAGACAATCCCCCCGATAACGACCTTCTGGGACGACTTCGTCCCCATTTTGCAAACGGTTTTCTTTTCAGGCGCTTTTTAGCGGGCACATCGGGGACCATCGATAGTATTGTAATGACACTGTTTCATAGCCCCGTGGCGACCATCAGTCATTCCTCGGCACAAACCGTCGCATTGCCAAGTTCTTCGGTTCTACCTTACAAGCAGGCAGGATATGAAGTAGCGTTTCTGTACGGAGGAAATGGCATGTGGCGCAACCTGGCCGGCTATCTACCGACTCAAGGATTTGATCGCATCTATGATGAAAACGACATAATCAAAGCGATTCCAGAGGCGGAAGAATATTCAGGTACTTGGGGCGTGCCCGATGGTTTTCTGTTCCAGTTGGCCAACAAGATATTGGAAGAAGCGGATAAACCCACTCTGCTCTTTATTATGACCACCACCAATCACTCACCGTACGAGGTACCGGAAATTTATGAGCCCGGGCCGACGGAAATCAGCGACCGGTTTGCCGCGATGGCCGAATATGAGGGCGAAGAGGCCAGAGTGCTTCTTAAAACTTTTCAGTACGCCTCTGATGCGCTGGGCCAGTTTATGACGGGCATCAAGCAGTCGTCGACGCTTCGCGACAACACCATTGTTGCGGTAACCGGCGACCATCGGGTGCGGAACCTGAGTACACATGAGCCCACGGAATACAGTCTTACCTATGCGGTACCATTCCTGTTACACGTGCCGAACTTGATTCTTGAAAACGCACCTCACACGTATGATCCAATGCGCATCGGGTCGCACCGGGATATTTTCCCCACGCTGTATCATTTCAGCTTGTCGAACCAAGACTATATTACCCTCGGTGGCGAGAACCTTTTAAGCTCCGACGGAGTCAGCAACGTGGGGTTCAATCTCAAGCGCAGCATCAATGAGCATGGCGCGTTCAGTAACGACAAGTCCGGTCTGTTTTATCCCTGGCAGAAAGAGAATCCTCTATTCAACCAGCCGCAGCCGGAAGAGAAGCGGCCATTTGATGCTGGCTGGGCTGAGGAATATCATCGGTTGATGGACTATTATCTTCGCTCCCAAATTCTTCCTCCGAAGAGCTCGGATTCGCCATAGCACCCCACGCAAGCTGCACCGAGCCATACAGACTACAGATACTTTTCCAGTGGCAGCCAGGACAAGAAACGGGATTTCGCTCGACGCCAGAAACCTACGTCTGGCTCGTGATCAACTTGTTGGTCTGACGATCGCCATAGCAAATCGCCACCTTTATCTAAGGTTACCTGCCAGCTGTTTTCTGGTGTCATGGAATGACGGATATCAGCAGCAACGGTTTTGGCCATTTCCGGGCTTTGTATGATCAGTACCGTTTCACCGTTCAGGTAGATAGACCGAAGATTCACGTTGAGGGAGCCAACGAACAAGGTGCTTTGGTCAAATACAACCGCTTTGGAATGCAGGCTGACCGCGCCGTTATCACAAGCCGCTTCATTACTGACCCACGCTTTACAGCCTTTTGCATCAGGCCGGAGTTCGTAGAGTTCGATGCCGCTTTCAAGCATTTCTTCACGCCACCGGGCGTAGGCCGAATGATTAGTCACTAAATCGTTCGATGCCAGCGAGTTAGTAATCGCAAGTATCGAAAGTCCCGGTTTCACCACGTCGCGCAAATCTTCGAGCTGCTCGTCAGCCAATACGAAATAAGCTGACTCCACCAGAATTTCTGTCTCGGCCTGAGCAACCAAATCATACAAAGCCTTCGCTGTGAGCTTGGGCGTATCGGTGGGGGCGTTGGGGTCTTTAGGCGGCTCGTCATACACCAGCTTGGCCGGCGCTTGGGTCAAATCTGCAAACCGCCCCTCCAGAAAGGTCTCCGCTGCGTCAAACCCTTGAGGCGGGATCGATTTAAATGCTTGGGCCTGCGCAGTTTCGTTGATAAAACGTGACCGGGCACTGGCGGCCAGTTCTGGAGGCTGTGGCTGATAAATCTGTTCAAGCGGGTAGGACCACTGACTATTCCAGTAGGCTGAAAAGTTATCGGTCATATCACCAACGATAGGACCCAAAGCCATCACATCTCGGTCCCGAAAATTCAGCGCCGGATGTTCGTCAAAATACTCGTCACCGATATTTCGCCCCCCGGCAATACCGGCATAGCCATCCGCCACAAAGGTTTTGTTATGCATGCGCCGGTTGATCCGGTCGAAATCGAGAATCAATGATAAGAACCGACCAACACCGCTGCGCGAACGAGCCGGATTGAAGATGCGAACCTGAATATTGGGATGACCGTTCAATACAGCAAATAAAGATTCCTTACCCGCCACATTGATGTCGTCCAAAAGCAGCCGGACATTAACGCCACGCTCTGCCGCTGCTACCAAACGGCCCGCGAGATACCTTCCAGAATTGTCGTCATTCCAGATGTAGTATTGGGCATCAATAGACTGACGGGCAGACTCGATAAGTGCTGCACGTACGATGAACGCATCACTGCCCGTATTGAGGAGCAGAAAACCCGTATCCGGCTGGTTCGCGGACAAGTGTTTTTCCGCCTGCTTAGTGAAGAAAGTATCGGGTACTGGGCCTTTCTCCCGAACCAGGTCATGTTCGATCGGTTTGAGCGCCGAAGAACACCCGGTCAATAACCCCAGCAGAAGCCACAAACTCAGTGACCTAGTATGTGAAGTCTGCAGCTCGCTGGGCATGGCGGATTTTCCCGATTAGCGAAGAATAACCAAAGGCTTGGTTGCGGATTTCAGCATAGTGGTTGTCGTGCTGCCCACCAAGAACTGTCGAATACGAGAGTGGCCGTAAGCGCCCATAACCAGCATATCAATGCCCTGCTCTTCCTGATATGCATGCAATGTAGGTTCTACATCGCCCTGACGAATCGCCAGAGTAATCTCTACATCCAAACCAGACAGCATGGTTTCCGCTTTATTGAGCTGCGCCCAGTTTTCAGCGGTATCGGCACCCACCATCACCAAATGCAGCGGAATGCCACGTAAAACCGGGCTGACCGCCAACATTTCCACACCCTTGAACGCGGTTGCACTGCCGTCAAACGCCAGCATGGCCGTTTTCGGCTCGGCGTATTCATCGGGTACCAGCAAGATCGAGCGTTCAACGCTGCGAATCACGGTTTCCAGCTGGCTGCCGATGTGCAGGTTACTGTCTGAACTGCTTTCACCGTGCAAACCCATCACAAACAATCGCGTGTCGTTTTCCAAAGCAACGAGAGATTCTGAAAGGTTGCCATGCCGCTGGCGTTTGACGACTTCGTTTGTACCAGAGGCTTTAACTCGAATTTCAGCCTCATCCAGCATGTGGTGCCCGTGCTCGAGTGCCAACTTGGAACGTTTACGATCCAGTTCAGCCAGCTCCGTCAGCAGTTGCTCACGGCTACCCAAACCAATGTTACCCGCCAAATCCGGCTCTGACGGATACCGCTCGTCATCCAGAATGTGCAACAACATTAAGGGCGCTTCCATGTGCCGGCTTGCCCAAGCTGAATAATCGCACACAGCGTGCACAGCTCTGGAGCCGTCAATACAGGCTACTACTCTTAACATGTCTGTCTCGCCTTGGTCAGAATTCTGTTTAGTGCCCCATAAGCTGGTCTACAGCTTCAGGCTTATCGTGTAAACCGAACCGGTCAACAATGGTCGCGCTGGCCTCGTTCAAGCCAATCACCTCGACATCAGCCCCTTCCCGGCGGAATTTGATCACGGCCTTATCCAAGGCACCCACTGCGGTAATATCCCAAAAGTGAGCGCGGCTAAGATCAATCACAACATTATCAACCGCTTCTTTGAAGTCAAAGGAAGCAGTAAACTTTTCTGACGAACTGAAGAACACTTGTCCGGTGACGGTATAACGGCGAGTGTGGGTTGCTTCGTCCAGTTCGGAAGTCACTGCCATGTAATGGCCCACTTTGTTGGCGAAGAACAAAGAAGCCAACAGTACGCCCGCAAGTACTCCAAACGCCAAGTTGTGAGTAGCCACCACAACCACCACCGTCACTACCATGACAATATTAGTCGAAAGCGGATGTTCCTTCAGATCCCTGATGGACGTCCAGCTGAAGGTACCGATAGACACCATAATCATAACAGCGACCAGTGCAGCCATCGGAATTTGGACCAACCACTCATCAAGAACCAACACCATCACCAGCAAAAAGAGGCCCGCTGTCAGCGTCGATAAACGGCCACGGCCGCCCGATTTAATATTGATCACAGACTGGCCAATCATTGCACAACCAGCCATTCCGCCCAGCAAACCTGAGCCAATGTTAGCGATGCCCTGCCCTCTGCATTCCCGGTTACGATCACTGGTGGTATCCGTCAGATCATCTACGATGGTTGCGGTCATCATGGATTCCAGCAAACCCACCACAGCCAGACCGGCAGAATACGGCAGAATAATCATTAGTGTTTCGAGGTTGAACGGTACATCGGGCCACAAGAAAATCGGCAGGGTATCCGGTAGCTCACCCATATCGCCCACCGTGCGGATGTCCAGGTTAAGGAGCATGGCCACAGCCGTCATGGAGATAATGCACACCAAGGGCGACGGAATCATCTTGCCCACCTTGGGCACATAGGGGAACAAATAAATAATACCGAGCCCAGTCGCCGTCATGGCATAAACGTGCCAGGTCACGTTGGTGAGTTCTGGCAACTGAGCCATAAAAATCAGAATCGCCAGCGCGTTCACGAAGCCCGTCACCACCGAACGCGATACAAAACGCATCAAGCTGCCCAATTTCAAATAGCCAGCCGCTATCTGAAACACGCCGGTCAGAAGCGTCGCGGCCAACAAGTACTGCAGTCCGTGATCCTTTACCAAGGTCACCATGAGCAGCGCCATGGCGCCAGTCGCGGCCGAAATCATACCTGGGCGACCACCCACGAAGGCTATAATAACGGCAATACAAAACGACGCGTAAAGTCCGATTTTCGGGTCCACACCGGCAATGATCGAGAAGGCGATGGCTTCAGGAATCAAAGCCAAAGCCACCACAATGCCGGACAGCAAGTCGCCTCGAATGTTCGAGAGCCAATCTTGTTTGAGAGAGTTCACCATGGTTGGGGATATCCAGTTACACAGAAAAAATAAACAGTCACATGCGCAGCGAAAACAGCGCGGCGAAAACCTAGGGAAGGCGGATTACTAAAGATTTTGGGGCGCGAATATTATCAGAAACCGCTCAAAAAAGTAACAAACCGCATAACCACGCGCGTCAAAGGTGACCCCGCATCGGGTAATTGCCTAAAATGGTATGCAACAACGTGTTTTCGAACGGAAAGCCTACATGGATGAACTAGCAAGCCAGTTTATTGCCTCAAACCAGACCGCCATTCACCTCGCGCTGGCATTGCTGCTTGGCGCAATCGTTGGCTTGGAAAGAGGCTGGGGTGCCCGAGATCAGAAAGCCGGTGAGCGTATTGCTGGCATTCGAACTTTTTCCCTGATTGGTTTTCTTGGTGGCCTATCAGCAGTACTGTCCTCCGAAATCAGCGTTTGGGCATTCCCGGCCCTCCTATTTTGCGTCACGGCCATCGGGTTGGTTGCCTACCGAGAAAGATTGCGACACGTTCAAAACTTCAGCATCACCGGCCTGATCGGCATGCTCCTGACCTTCTGCTTTGGGGCCATAGCCGTGGCCGTCGATCCGGTTATTGCCATTGCTGCCGCCGTCATCACCGCCCTCATCCTCGACAACAAACAAGAAATCCATAACTGGGTGAGAAAACTGCAAGCCCATGAACTGGATGCCGCACTCAAGCTGCTGCTTATTTCCGTTGTCATGCTGCCACTGCTACCCAACGAACGATTGGGACCGGGAGGCGTACTGAACCCTCGGGAAATCTGGTGGATGGTGGTCATGATTGCCTCCATATCGTTTGTCGGCTATTTCGCAATGCGAGTTGCAGGCACCCGAAAAGGCATTTTGTTCACCAGCCTTTTTGCCGGGCTAAGCTCATCCACAGCGCTGACTTTGCACTTTGCCCGTCAATCCAAGCAAGCTCCGGAATTAAACCCCCAGTTTGCCGCCGGCATTCTCATTGCCTGCGGCACCATGTTCCCGCGGATTCTGATGTATTGCCTGATCATCAACCCCGCGCTATTACCGCAACTGACTTGGCCTGTGCTGCTTATGACGGCGCTTTTGTATGGACCGGCGTTCTACATCTGGCAAAAGCACACGACCGACGAATCCATCAGCCAACCGCGCCTGACCCAAAACCCGTTGAATCTCGCATCCGCGCTGGTCTTTGGCGTATTGCTGACGGCGATCTTACTGCTGGGTGAATTCCTCAAAGAAGCGTTCGGCGATGCCGGCATTTATGCGTTGGCTGCCACGTCGGGGGTGGCCGATGTCGACGCTATCACGCTCTCGCTTACCCGCATGTCTAACAATGGTCTGGGCATGGAAGCCGCAGTTTTAGGGATTGTTGTTGCCGCCTCAGTGAACAATCTTGTGAAGTCAGGCATTGCCTGGATCCTTGGCAATCGCAACATTGGTATGTTGGTGGCCGGCCCGATGATTCTCTCGCTCGCTGCAGGGTTTGGAACAGCGTGGCTGCAATAATGCTTCACGGCCTTCAACAGGACTATGCAAACCACATTATTGACATTCAATGCCCCGTAGCTCACGCAAATGAAAGCCTGTTCATGAAGCCGAGCTAAAAAACCCGTATATTTCAGCTATTGATAATGACTTGAAGGAAACCCGAATGCTGTTCGCAATGATTTTTGGTGGCCTGATCGGTTACGCCTTTGGCCGCTTTCCAGGCTTTTTGGTTGGCGCTGCGATTGGCGCTTTCTTGTTTCAGCGTTTGAAAAGCAAGCTGGTCGGCGGCTTGCAGAACATTCAGCAGAATTTCATCGAATCGGCATTCTCAGTCATGGGTGCTCTATGCAAAGCCGATGGTGTTGTCAGCCGAGACGAAATTCAGATGGCTGAAACCATGTTTGTGCGTTTCCGCTTGAACGAAGAGCAAAAAGCCATCGCCAAAGCAGCGTTTAATCGCGGCAAACAATCGGATTTCGATCTGGATGCAACGCTTCAGCGCTTTCTTGCTGCTTCAGGGCGACAGCCGGCTCTGCTGCAAATGTTCCTTCAGATTCAAGTATCCGCAGTAGCCGCTGATGGCCAAGTGCATCCCGCCGAACATGAAATGCTGCTTCGTATTGCCAGAGGTTTAGGGTTGCCTGAAAGCCAAGTGGACCAACTCGAAGCTATGTTACGCGGCGCTCACGCTGGCCAATCGGGCAGCAGCTCGAACTATTCTACTGGCCAGCAACTGGATGATGCGTACAAAGTCCTCGGCGTTTCGCCAAGCTCCTCGGACACAGAAATCAAACGAACTTACCGTAAGTTGATGAGCGAGAACCATCCGGACAAACTGGCAGGTAAGGGCTTACCCGAAAGCATGCGCGAGATGGCAGAGGAGCGCACCCGGGAAATCAGCCACGCCTACGACGTCATTAAGGAAGCCCGAAAAACAGCGTCTTGAGCCCAAAATGCCGCACGCTCCACAAAATTCGGCAACCGCTTTTTTTGTCGTGACGACATACCCAAAATGATATGTCGTCACGTTTCTAGCTGGGTTATGGTCAAGGTTCGTCAAACACCTTTTGGAGTTCTGAATGGACCACAAGCAACCAACCCACTTTCACTGTTTTCAAGATGACGCTCTCGGCACCTCTGACGCAACTGAACTTGCGGACAGAATTCGCCGAGGCGAAGTATCTGCACTAGAAGTAACGAAAGCGGCAATTGCTCGGTCCAAGCAGGCACAGATAGCGCTCAACGGCGTCGCCACCGAAAGCTACGAGTGGGCGCTCAAACACGCTCAAACGGTGGATCCCACGAAATCACCGTTTGCGGGTGTGCCCACCTTTATCAAAGACAACCTAGACGTAAAAGACCTACCCAGTGGCCACGGGTCTGAAGCCGTTCCGCTCAGGCCTGCCGAGGCCACCAGCCCCTTTGCCGAACAGATGTTGGCACAAGGCTACGTGTGCCTTGGAAAAAGTACGCTGCCGGAATTTGGCTTCAATGCCTCTACCGAGTTTCCAAATGGCGAAGCCACCCGAAATCCCTGGAACCTGAATTACTCCTGTGGCGCATCCTCTGGTGGTTCCGCCGCCATGGTCGCGGCAGGCGTGGTCCCCATCGCTCATGCGAACGACGGTGGCGGCTCCATTCGCATTCCAGCAGCATGCTGTGGCCTCATTGGCCTGAAACCCACCCGAGGCCGTGTGGTGCTGAACGATTCGGCGAAGAGTGTGCCCGTAGACATCGTTAGCGACGGTGTCGTTACCCGCTCTGTACGAGACACCGCCGGTTTTTTATCTCATGCCGAGCAGTACTTCTACAACCAAAAGCTGCCCAAAGTCGGGCTCGTGCAGGGCCCCGGCAACAAACGCTTGCGAATTGGCTTGGTGTTAGATTCCATCAACGGCCATCCTACGGATGACGAAACACGCCAAACCGTTGAGAAAACCGCGAAATTATTGGAAAGAGCGGGGCACACCGTAGAGCTGATGTCAGTACCGGTAGCAGACACATTCCCGAATGACTTTGCCTTGTACTGGGGCATGCTGGCTTTGGGCATGAGGCTCAAAGGGCGCCAGATCCTGCACCCTGATTTTGACAAGCGAAAAGTCACCAGTTTAACCAAGGGCCTGGACCGCCGTACCCGCAAACAGCTGTGGCGACTGCCCGGCGCCATTTGGCGTTTGAAACGGTCTTGGCATAACTATGCTCGCGAGATGGCCAATTACGATGCGGTTTTAACACCTGTGCTCGGCCACACAACACCGAAGCTTGGCCATTTGAGCCCAACCGTGCGCTTTGACACACTGTTTGAGCGTTTGAACGCCTACTCAAATTTCACGCCTTTGGCGAATGCCACTGGCGCCCCAGCGATTTCCGTGCCTATCGGCCTGACCGACAACAACTTACCCATATCGGTACAATTCATGGCCAAACACGGCGGCGAGCGCACGTTGCTTGAACTGGCCTATACGTTAGAAGCCGAGCACGGTTTCCCCACCCTCGGCTAAACCGCAGAAAATAGGCTCAATACGTCCTGAAAGCTCTTCTCCAGTGGAGCATTCAGGACAACCTCGTCATCCGTTACCGGGTGCTGAAATCGTAGCTCCGTTGCCGCCAACAACAACCTGCCGTGGCCAAACCGTTCGGCAAAGTAACGATTATGCCGTCCCCTGCCATGATTGGCATCACCAATGATCGGGTGATTGATATGCTTCATATGCCGACGCAGCTGATGCTTTCTCCCGGTTTTCGGGTATAGCTCCACTAAACTGTAGCGGCTGGTAGGGTATCGCTCGATTTCGACAGGCAACTCGGTGGTTGCCAACCTTCGGTAACGAGTACACGCCTCCCGTAGCGGTTGCTCCTGCCCTTTCAGTCGCCGATCTTCCGGCTCATCCCTCAAAGCGTGATCAATCACGCCCGATTCCGGCGTCCAGCCACGCACCACCGCCTGATAGGTTTTAGCCACCGCCCCCGCCATCATCGCCTGCCCCATTATTCGCGCCGTTTCTGAATCACGCGCGAACAACAGCAAGCCAGACGTGGGCCGGTCCAACCGATGAATCGGATACACATGCTGACCGCCGTTTAATTCTCGCGCGTACTGCAATGCGAATTCCGTTTCATGTTTGTCAATGGGACTACGGTGAACCAACAACCCGGAAGGTTTATGGACCGCCAGTAGCCATTGGTCACAATAAATTTCAAAAAGAGGGTTAAGCATTTTCGTCAGTGGCCGATAATAGGGAGCTAACGACGACAGAAGCCTTCTGTTCGTTACAGTATTTCCCAATCATACCGCTCTAACCCTACTCGAAACAGGATTGTCTCCAATGCAGTGGTACACCAAAAGTATCCTGAACCGAATTCTCACGGTTGTTTCTCTTGCCAATATTCTGATTGCCACAATGGCAGCTGTGTATTTCAACAGCTCTCTGAAAGTACAAGATCAATACGATCACTTGGTCAGCATCGAAATGGTCCAAGCGATACAGGCGCAAGATATCTTGAGTGATTTCAAAACTCAGGTACAGGAATGGAAGAACGTCTTGATTCGCGGAGCGGACTCCGGCCAACGAGAAAAATATTGGAACAGATTTCAGAATGCTGAAGCGAAGATACAGCAGCAACTGGATCAACTGATTCCAGAACTAACAGATGCAGAAGCGAAAGCACTGATGCAGCAATTTCGAACCGCCCACAAAGCGATGGGACGCGCGTATCGTCAAGGTTTTACCGATTTCAACGCTTCAAACTTTGATCACACCCTTGGCGATAATGCCGTTGCAGGCATCGACAGAGAGCCCAGCAAATTGATTGAAGATGCGTCCGAACATATTCACGAACATGCGGTTACCCGCTCCATTGAGTTACGCCAAGATTCCGCTACAGACACTTGGTTTATGGGCAGTTTGCTACTCGGCGCAATCCTTCTGGGCACACTCGCGTGCATGGTGGCCTTGGTTCGTTCTGTGGTACGCCCGACCCAAGAGCTCATCGGAAAACTGGACAAGATTGGTGCAGGCGATCTATCAGATCCTGTCACATTGAAGCGCCGCGACGAGCTTGGCCGGCTGGCTGATACCGCCCGCACCCTTCACCGTTTCCTGGCCGACACCGGCGAGTTGATGCAGCAGAACGCGGCTCAGCTTGCGGATACCGGCACCATGATCCGCACCAACGCGGATGCGGTTTCGAGTCAATCTGATCAGGCGCATCAGCGTATCGATCAAATCGCCACCGCCATGAACGAAATGTCTGCCACGGCCCAGGATGTTGCGCAGCACGCAGCTTCTGTGGCCTCTCAGGTTGATGAAACCACCAACCAAACTCGGCACGCAGACGATCAGATCAACCTTGCGGTCAGTAGCATGAACCGTCTAACCGACCAAATTCAAAGCTCGAGTGAAACGGTAGCCGAACTGGCCGAAAGTGGTCAGCGTGTTGGTGATGTGATGCAGGTCATCCGAGAAATCGCCGACCAAACCAACCTTCTGGCGTTAAACGCCGCCATTGAGGCCGCGCGCGCGGGCGAAGCTGGTCGTGGGTTTGCGGTTGTTGCAGATGAAGTCCGTAACCTGGCGGCAAAAACGCAAGCTTCAACGGTCGAAATCGACAGCATCATCGCCAATATTCAATCGGGCTCCAAGGATGCCACCGAATATATGCACGCCTCCGGCATTGTTGCCAAAGAAAGCAGCGACTCTGTTGACGCCGTCAGGCAGACACTGGCAATCATCAACCAGCGCATGCTCAGCGTAAACGACGCGACCACTCAAGTTGCAACTGCCGCCGAAGAGCAAACCAGCGTCAGTGAGGATATCAACCGCAACGTAACAGAAGTAGCCGAGATCTCCGAAAGTATGTCAAAAGCCGCAGAGGCCAACTTACGTGCGGTTCCGGAACTAGAAGCCATGGCTGGCAAAGCCCAGGCCATTGCCCAACGCCTACAAAACTAAGCGGGCTTCATCCAGAGCGATCGATCAGCGCACGGAAGCGCTGACCGGCCTTTTCACCCAACACCAGCAACGCGGGAGTCAGCAGCAAAGTAAGTAGAGTGGCGAAAGCCAGACCGCCTGCGATAGCACTCGACAACTGGGTCCACCACTGTGTAGACGGCGCCCCCAGTCCTAGTGACGGCTCCAGCAAGTTCACGTTGACGCCCAACACCATGGGCATCAGCCCGAGAATCGTGGTAGTGGCGGTTAACAACACCGGGCGGAAACGCAGGCAACCGGTTTCGAGTGCGGCGTCAAACGCTGCCATACCCTCTTGTTTCATCTGGTTGTAGGTATCAATCAGAATGATGTTGTTGTTTACCACGATACCCGCCAACGCAATTATGCCCATACCGACCATAACGATACCGAACGACTGGCCGTTCAGGAGTAAACCAAGCAAGACACCGGCGGTTGATAGCACAATGGCGGAAAGGATCAGCAAGGTCTGGTACATGGAATTGAACTGGGTAAGCAGGATAAGCACCATCATGCAGATTGCCACCAGAAAAGCAGTCAACAGGAAGGTCGAGGCTTGCTGTTGATCCTCATTTTCACCGCCAAATCGCAGCGTGACACCTTCCGGTGGTTCCGGCATTTCGTCTTGCAAGGTTCTCAGCAGCTCGTCCATGCGCCGGCCCGGTGCCACGTCCGATTTGACCGTGATGGTTCGCTGACCATCTACTCGGACAATGCTTCCCGTTTTATCACCAGGCTCCAAAGTCACGAACTGCGACAACGGCACCTGCCCCCGAGGCGTATTGATCGTCTGCCGCTGCAGGTGTTCAAGTTCACGCCAGTTATTCGGTACCCGCACAGCAATATCCACTTCATCCCGAACGTCCTCTGGCCGGTATGTAGCCAAGACCATACCGTTCGTCACCAAACGCACGGCGCTGCCGATGCTCAGTACATCGGTACCGAAACGCGCGGCGGCCTCACGGTCCACCTGTAGGCGCCATTCAATGCCCGGCAAGCTGCGATCGTCTTCAATATCGACAAAACCGCCAATACTCTGCATGGCCTGCTCAATTTCATCAACGTAGTCATCAAGCTGCTCGGAATCCAAACTGCTGACTAATAGCTCAATCGGTTTGCCGTCTGCGGGGCCACCTTCCTGTTTCCGAAACTCCAGTGCAATGCCGGGAATACCCGAGGTGCGCTCGCGGAAGTCGTCCAATATTTCTGTTGCCGGTCGGCGCATATACCAGTCGGTGAACTGGAACTGCAAAACACCAATAACATCCGGAGCCATATTGGTGCCGGTGGACAACATGGAACGGGCATACAGGGCTTTCACTTCTGGCATATCCTGAAGATGGCTTTCCACCTCACGGACAATAGCATCGCGTTCCCAGACCGAAAGATCACCGCGAGCACGTACCTGAACCTGTGCCGAATCAGGCTCTACACTTGGGAAAAACTCAACGCCGTAGTTGAAGCGCCCATATGCCGCATAAATCAAAATAATGACCATCAAGGCTCCAAGGAGAGTCAGGCCGGGGCGCTGAAGAATGTTGCCCAAGGTGTTTCGGTAGGCTTTCATAATCCTACCCTCAACCGCATCCTCATGAACCCGCCGACCACCACTGACGCCGCCCATAACCGGCAGGAACACAAGCGCCATCGCCAGTGAAGCCACCAAGCAGATCAGCACAGTCATCGGTAGGAACTTCATAAACTCGCCCACCACACCAGGCCAAAACAGCAGGGGCACAAACACCGCCAACGTGGTTGCGGTTGATGCGATCACGGGCCACGCCATTCGGGAAGCGGCTTCAACCCATGCGACCTTTACCGGCTGGCCATCGGTCAGGTTACGATCCGCCAGTTCCGACACCACAATGGCACCGTCCACCAACATTCCAGCCACCAGAATCAAGCTGAACAACACCACGATGTTGAGCGTGAGCCCCATGCTCCAGATCACCAGAATACCGGTCAAAAACGCCCCGGGTATGGTGAGCCCCACCAACAGAGCCGAGCGCGCTCCCATGGCAGCAATAACGACAATGAGCACCAAAACAATCGCGGTCACCACGTTGTTAAGCAAGTCAGAAAGCATGTCCTGAACCTCGTCTGACTGGTCCATGATGTAGCGAATCTCCAGCGCTTCCGGCAGCTGAGGTTTCACTTGTTCAACCAACGAACGGACCTTATCGATGGTGGCAATAATGTTCGCCCCCGATCGCTTAGACACTTCCAGCACCAATGCCGGTTCGTTGTTGATGCGCGCAAACCCGGTTGGATCTTTGAATGTCCGCTGCAGCATAGCGACATCACCGAAGGTAACGACCGTGTCGCCATCCACCTTGATCGGCATCGACATAACGTCTTCAACTGACTCAATAACACCTGGCACCTTCAACGACATTCGGCCATTTCCAGTGTCCAGTGAACCCGCGGCCACCAGCCGGTTGTTTCGGCTCACCATGGAAGCGAGTTCATTGAAATCAATGCCGTAGCTTTCCAACACCTGCGGATCCACAACGATCTCCAAAAGATCTTCCCGATCCCCCCCTATGTCGACTTCCAATACTTCGGGCACGGCCTCTATGGCATCCTGAAAACGTCGGGCTATCGTGATCAATTCACGTTCTGACAAGGGGCCAGAAAGACCGATGGAAAGTACCGGAAACAGAGAAACATTGATTTCGTGAACGCGAGGCTCATCGGCTTCTTGAGGCAGATTACTACGTGCGGTATCGACCTTTTCTCGCACATCCTGCAAAGCTTTGTCGGCATCAAAGCCGGCATCAAATTCCAGCATGACCGACGCATGACCTTCAGAAGCGTTGCCCCGCATCTCCTTAATACCTTCAAGGGAGCGCAGCTCTTGCTCCATGGGGCGAACGAGCAATCGCTCAGCATCTTCCGGACTGATCCCGTCCAGAGTCATAGCAACGTAAATCATAGGAATCGCAATATCAGGGCTCGATTCCTTAGGAATCACTTGATAGGCGACCATTCCACCAATCAGGAGAAACAAAAAAGCCAACAGCGTAGTGCGGCTTCGGTCCATGGCTGCGGCGATAAGGGCTCTCACAATCATCAGCCCCGCTTGTCGGAACGATCAATCGGGCGCACAACCTCGCCTGCCACAACGAATCCGGCACCGCGAGTAATCAGATATATTTCCTCAGGCAATCCGGTTACCCATGCACCATTGGTGGAAATGTTGAGCAACTTAACCGTGTCGAACACCACCTTGTTGTTGGAATCGACATACTTCACGCCGGGACGGCCGTCATCATTAAGGCTTAGATAAGCGGGCGAGATAAACATCGCCTTCTGCTCAGGCAAGCGAACATTGAGCGTTGCGGTGCCGCCCGCGGCACGCTTGTGCTCTGGATTTTCCACCACCACTTCCACTGCAAAGCTACGGGTGGCAGTATCCGCAGCACTTGCGACAAAGCTAACCACTCCCGCTAAGCGGGCGTCGTCAAGCAAAATAACTTCAACGGCTTGACCGGCCTGTACGTCTTTCACGGTTTGCTGCGGCACCCGGCCCGTGGCTTTCAAGCGATCAACCTGAACCAGTTCCAGTAACGGAGTGCCCACTTTTACCAGCGTTCCGGGGTCTACTTCCCGACGGTTCACCACGCCATCAAATGGAGCTTTGGGCATTAGGTGCTGCAGTGTAAGCTGAGCCGCCGTCATTTCAGCCTTGGCGGCCGCAAGCTCGCTTTCAAGGCTCAAAATCTCTTTCTCTGCCACCAGGTTTCGGGTTTTAAGCTTACGGGCTGCGGACAAATCCGCTTCCAGTTTGCGAATGCGGGCTCGCCAACTGGCAACCACCGAGTCACGACCGTCAGTGGACAGCGTCAACAGTGTTTCGCCCGCTTTGACTTGTTGCCCCAGGCTTACTTGTAAGTGCTCAACGGTTCCTGCCGTACGTGCGCTCACCATCACTTTCTGCCATGGCTCAACTTGCCCCTGCAGTTTTATCGAAGGCTGGTATAGCTCCGCTTTCAGCCGTTCAACTTCCACCTGAGTGGGTGTTTTTTCTGATTGTTCAGGCTCTTGCGGTGCGTCATCGCTGGCTACTTTCACCTCTCCGGTAGCCATCCAGACGATCAAAACCACCATCACAAGTATCGATAGCCCCAGAGAACCCCACTTTGCTTTCGTCATATTCCACTCGTCGTTTTAGTTGTTCTTGGTTGCTGCAAAAGTTGACCCTGTACCAATAATTCCCAACAAAGGGTTGCAACCGGTTTTAAACGTGCGGTAGATTCTACACATATTGTTTAACTCTATTCAGAGCAGACTGTCGATTTTATGAATTTCACTGCTGTAATCGTCCTAGTAAAGCTAATCCTGGTGGTCGTGGTACCGTCCGGGGGCTTTTGCGTGGACAAGCAGGTGAAGTAGCGACAACCTGATACAGACACCAGAAACCCCCGGCACCGAAAGGTCCCGGGGGTTTCTTTTTATGCGGCAAAAGAAAAGGGAAAAAACGACCATGAACGGCGCACAGCACATTCTTGACGCGTTTCACCGTCACAGCATCGACACTGTATTCGGCTATCCGGGCGGCTGCATTATGCCGCTCTACGATGCACTGGTAGACGATGTCGGCGTGGAACACGTGCTGTGCCGCCATGAGCAGGCCTGTGCCTTGGCCGCCGACGGGTTCGCCCGTGCCAGCGGTAACCTCGGCGTTTGCATCGCGACCTCGGGCCCCGGCGCCACCAACCTAATTACCGGCGTTGCCAATGCTTATATGGATTCCATTCCCATGCTGGTTATCACCGGCCAGGTACCCTCCCCCTTGATCGGCACCGATGCATTTCAGGAAACCGACATACTCGGTATGACCCTGGGCATTGTTAAGCACAGCTATCTGATCGACGATGCGGAAGCTTTACCCGCCATTATGGAAGAGGCCATCACTCTGGCTCAAAACGGTCGTCCTGGGCCGGTGTGGATTGATATTCCGAAAAACATTCTGCTCACCGACGTTACGGCCGCTGCGACAATGAAAGCGGATAGATTGAAAAGCCGATGCCCCGATATTTCCGAGGCGCTCGCGATGCTGCGATCCGCCAAGCGCCCCTTGCTCTACAGCGGCGGAGGAGTTTCCCTGGCTCAGGCGGAAGACAATTTCCGTCAATTCTCTCAAGCCTCTGGCATGCCTTCGGTCGTTACTCTGAAAGGCATTGGTAATGCAGGTAAAGACAACGCACACAACTTGGGCATGCTGGGGATGCACGGCTCCCGGGCGGCTAATAAAGCGGTTGATGAATGCGATCTGCTGTTCGTAATCGGGGCCCGTTTGGATGACCGCGCTACCGGTAAACTGGACGGCTTCGCTCCGAATGCGCGAATGATTCATATCGACGCGGATGCGGCTGAGATCAACAAACTTCGCCCTGCAGATTTGGCGTTGCGAGGCGGTCTGAATGACATTCTTGCGGCTTTCACTGACGAATTGAACGCCAAACCGTTAACGATCAGCAACTGGCAAAAACAATGTAAAACCTGGCACACCACCGGCGGTTTTCAAGCCGCGGATAATGAAGAATCGTTAGCGCCCATTGCGGGTCAGGCCTTTATTCGTCAGCTGTCAAAAATCGCTCCTGATAACGCCGTTATCGCCTGTGACGTTGGCCAGCACCAAATGTGGGTAGCCCAACATTACGAGTTCGACCACCCCCGCCACCATCTAACCAGCGGCGGTTTGGGCACCATGGGATTTGGCCTGCCTGCCGCTATCGGAGCGCAATTTGCGGACCGCAACAGCACCGTCATTAATGTTACCGGCGATGGATCGTTCATGATGAACGCACAGGAGTTGGCCACCATTCGCCGTTATAACTTGCCGCTGAAGTTGATCATTATGGATAACCAGTGTCTGGGCATGGTTCGCCAGCAGCAGGAGCTGTTCTATAACAACCGGGAGAGTCACATTAATCTGGATGACAATCCGGATTTCGTGGCGATGGCCCGGGCTTTTGATATTCCGGCTCTGCACATTGAGCGCACGGATCAGATTCGCCGCGGCATTGAAGCCATTCTGGCTTACGACGGGCCCATGTTATTGCACGTCGCCATTAGCCGTGAGGAGAACGTTTGGCCGATTGTGAAACCCGGTGGCAGCAATAAAGAGATGATTGATGAAACCCGGCGCACCAGCGCATCTACTAAGGAGCAGGTAGCATGAATCCGCAAGCAGAGTGTTCTACACCCAGCTATAACTTGAATTGCCGTATGCAGTCGGAGGCGGCGGCGCTTGAGCGGCTGTGCCAGGTGGTTCGGGTGCGTGGGTTTCGGATTTCTGAGATGTCGATGAGTTCAGGCAATGAGCATTTGGAGATTGCTTTAACGCTGGAGGGGGCACGGCCGATTGCTATGCTTCAGGCTCAGTTGGAAAAGTTGCATACGGTGGCGGAGGTTGTGGTTCGGCCTCGTAGTGCTGTTCGGTCGGCTTTGGGTTGAGCTTGGGTGTTTTCGGCTTCTAGCCTGTTGGTTTTGGGGGCGGGTTTGCGGGGATAGGCCGTGGTGGACGGTTGCACTTGGTTGCTATGTGATGTTCTCTGGGGCTACGCTTTTCAATCAATAACTTATAAAGGATGGTTTCATGGCTACGGATAAACGTCGTCGCTATTCTGCACCGGTGGTGGATGGCATTAATAAGTCTGCCAGCCGGGCGATGTTGCGGGCAGTTGGTTTCGATGATGCGGATTTTCGGAAGCCTCAAGTCGGGATTGCTTCCACCTGGAGCAATTTGACGCCTTGTAATATGCACATTGACGGGTTGGCCCGTGAGGCCGCCAAGGGTGCGGATCAGGCTGGTGGTAAGAGCCTGATTTTTAACACCATCACGGTGTCAGACGGGATTGCCAACGGGACGGAGGGTATGAAGTATTCTCTGGTTTCCCGGGAGGTCATTGCGGATTCCATTGAGACGGTGGCCGGCTGTGAGGGCTTTGACGGGCTGGTAGCTATTGGCGGGTGCGATAAGAACATGCCCGGCTGTTTGATGGGGCTGGCGCGGTTGAATCGACCGTCGGTGTTTGTTTATGGCGGGACGATTCAGCCGGGTGAGAATCACACCGATATTATTTCTGTGTTTGAAGCGGTGGGTGCGCTCGCTCAGGGCAAAATGGATTTGATCGAGGTGAAGCAGATCGAGGAAACAGCAATTCCAGGGGCCGGTTCCTGCGGTGGTATGTATACCGCGAATACCATGGCGTCGGCGATTGAGGCGATGGGGATGAGTTTGCCGGGCAGTTCGGCCCAGAACGCGGTGTCCAACAACAAGCTGGCTGATTGTGAAGCAGCGGGGGCTGCGGTGCTTAAGCTGCTGGATGCGGACATCAAACCGTCTGACATTATGACGCGCGAAGCCTTTGAGAATGCTATCACCGTGGTTATTACTTTGGGCGGCTCCACCAATGCGGTGCTGCACTTGCTGGGTATGGCGAGCACCGTCGGCGTTGAGTTATCGTTGGACGACTTTGTCCGAATTGGCAAAACCGTTCCTGTGCTTGCCGATCTGCGCCCGTCCGGGCATTACATGATGTCTGAGTTGGTGGCGATTGGCGGTATTCAGCCACTTATGAAGATGCTGCTGGATCGCGGCATGCTGCACGGCGATTGTATGACGGTGACGGGAGAAACACTGGCTGAGAACCTGGCAGGCGTCACACCTTACCCCGAAGATCAGCAGATTATCCGGGCCTTCGAGAACCCGGTGAAAGCCGACAGCCATCTGCGCATTTTGTATGGCAACCTGGCACCGGAAGGCTCGGTGGCGAAAATTACCGGTAAGGAAGGCACGCACTTCTCAGGTCGGGCACGGGTGTTTCATTCCGAGGAAGAAGCTCAAGAGCGCATTCTGGATGGCAGCGTCGTGGCCGGGGATGTGTTGGTGATTCGTTACGAAGGCCCCAAAGGCGGCCCGGGAATGCGTGAAATGCTGAGCCCCACTTCGGCCATTATGGGCCGCGGTTTGGGCAGTGACGTGGCGTTGATTACCGATGGTCGCTTTTCAGGGGGCAGCCACGGTTTCGTGGTCGGGCACATCACCCCGGAAGCTGCGGTCGGTGGTCCAATCGCTTTGGTTGAGGAAGGCGACACCATCACCATTGATGCGGTGAACAACTCCATCGTTCTGGATATTTCTAAAGAAGAAATGGAAAAACGGCGCAAAGCCTGGAAGTCGCCGGAACCCAGAGTGACTCGTGGCGTGTTGGCGAAATACGCCCGGACAGTGAGTTCAGCGTCTACCGGCGCAGTCACTGACCTGCCGTAACCCTGTGTTACCAAATGGCCGGACGTGTCCCGCGTCCGGCCACACTCCTTTAAATCAGCTCAACAGCCACTGCGGTTCCTTCACCACCACCAATACACAGTGATGCCACACCACGCTTGAGGCCACGCTGTTTGAGCGCGTTAATCAAGGTAATCAGAATACGAGAGCCGGATGAACCAATCGGATGTCCCAGTGCACAGGCGCCGCCGTGAACGTTGACCTTGTCGGCCGGGAGGTTCAGTTCATTGATCGCAGCCAGCGTCACCACGGCAAAGGCTTCGTTGATTTCAAACAGATCAACATCGCCTACGGTCCAACCGGCTTTATCCAACACTTTTTCGATGGAACCAATCGGCGCCAAGCTAAACTCCGCGGGCAACCGAGCGTGGGTTGCATGGGCAACAATCCGGGCTTGTGGTGTTAGACCTCGGGCCTCCGCTTCAGCCGATGAAGCCAGCACCAATGCAGATGCACCATCACTGATAGAGCTAGAGTTAGCTGCCGTTACCGAACCGTCTTTAGCGAAAGCCGGCTTCAGGTTGGGAATCTTCTCGGGCTTGGCGTTACCTGGCTGTTCATCAGTATCAACTTCAGTCTCACCGCCGCGGCCCGAGACGGTAACCGGCGTAATCTCATCTCGGAACCAGCCATTCTCAATTGCGGCCAACGCCTTCTGCAGCGACCCGATCGCAAACTCGTCCATGTTTTGGCGAGTGATGTTGAGCTTATCCGCCGTGCGCTGGGCAAACACCCCCATCAGACCACCTTCGTAGGCATCTTCAAGTCCGTCCAGGAACATGCTGTCCATCACCTGACCATGCCCCATGCGCATACCGGCACGGGCTTTGGGCAACAGGTATGGTGCCTGGGTCATGTTTTCCATGCCGCCAGCAATCATGATGTTGTTGGTACCCGCTTTGATTTGATCGTGGGCCATGATGACGGCCTGCATGCCAGAACCGCACATTTTGTTGATGGTGGTGCAACCAGAGCTGTCGGGGATTCCAGAAGCACGAGAAGCCTGGCGCGCAGGCGCCTGCCCCAACCCACCGGGGAGCACGCAGCCCATGATCACTTCCTGAATATCGGCCGGTTGCAATCCAGACCGTTCAATGGCCGCCTTGATGGAGATAGCGCCCAGTTCCGGGGAACGTACGGAGCTCAAAGAGCCCATCATGCCGCCCATCGGAGTTCGGGCGGAACCTGCTATTACGACATCGTTGTTCATGGGTATTGTTCTCCTTATGTAATGGACAAAGTTCGGCTAACAGAATCTGGTTACTATTCTTACTGGCTTATACAGCGGTTTTTGCCTGGGCACCTAGCCTGTGAGGTGTGCGGGCGGGTACGCGGGGTATGGGGTGTTTTTCTTCTGGGAAAAATAACTCGCTTCGCTCAGACATCTTTTTCCCTGCCAGAAAATCACCCCACACCCCCCTACCGACGGGCAGCACTGGAATGCCCTAAACACTTGAACAAAAAGTCAGCAAGACATTGGATTTCATTAATCCGAGAATACCCGCCAGTGTCCGTCGGCGCGGGGTGGTCTTTTCATTTTTTGCCAGAAAATGATGTCTGAGCGAAGCGAGTTCTTTTTCAAAAAAAATGAAAAGGCCACCCCGCAAGCCCGCCCCAAAACCGAATGTCTAGGAGCCTAAGTCCGACAAACAAAAAAGCATCAGCGCCCCAACACTGAACGGGCAATGATCTCTTTCATTACCTCAGATGTGCCGCCATAAATACGCTGCACCCTAGCATCAATGAAGTTACGCGAAATCGGGTATTCCGTGGTGTAACCATAACCGCCAAACAGCTGCAAACACCCGTCTGCCACACGGCACTGCATCTCCGTAGCGCTGTACTTGGCCATGGATGCGGTAGGCGCATCGAGCTCGCCGCCTTCATATTGGCGAATGCATTGATCCACAAACGCCTTGTTGATGTGGTAGTCGGTTTCCATCCGGGCAATTTCAAACCGGGTATTTTGAAGCTGACTGAGCTTCTGGCCGAACAGCTCCCGCTCCTGAGTGTATTGGATCGTCATATCCAACGAACCTCGGGCTGCGGCAACGCCTAGAGCGCCGATCACCAAGCGCTCACGGGGCAGCTCACGCATCAGGTAGATAAAACCCTGCCCTTCCTCGCCCAGCAACGCCGAGGCAGGAAGGCGTATATCCGAGAAGAATAGCTCGGAAGTATCTCCCGAATGCTGGCCGATCTTGTCAATATTCTGGCCACAGCTGAACCCCGGCAAAGTTGTATCGACCAGAAACAGGCTAATGCCCTTGGCGCCGGCATTGGGATCGGTTTTAGCAGCGACGATCACCATGTCAGCATGCTGACCGTTGGTGATGAACGTTTTGGAGCCGTTGAGAATGTAGTCATTGCCATCTTTAACAGCACTGGCGCGCATGGCTTGCAAGTCACTGCCCGCGCCTGGTTCGGTCATGGCGATGGCACCTACGGCTTCGCCGGACACCATCTTGGGTAGCCACTGCTGTTTCTGCTCGTCGTTGCCAATATGGCTGAGGTAGGGTGCCACAATGTCAGAGTGCACCATGACGTTCGTGGAGAGCGCACCAAACCCCATGCGAGCCAGCTCTTCGCCCACGACCACAGAATATTGAAAGGGTGCGCCGCAACCGCCGAATTCCTCGGGCACATCGACACACAACATGCCGGCTTGACCCAAGGTGTTCCACAACTCCCTCGGCACAATACCGCTCTTTTCCCAGGCTTCGTAATACGGCGCGACTTCGGTTTCCAGAGCCTTGATAACCGAGTCCCGGAACAGGATCAGCTCTTCTTGATCAACAGGGTTCGTCATACTTATCACCTGTGGTTATTGATTTATCGTGGTGCCATGCGCAAAGCGCAGTCCAGACGCACGACTTCGCCGTTCAGCAATGGGTTTCGTACCATTTGATCGACCATCATGCCGAACTCTTCCGGCTTACCAAGGCGTTTCGGGAACGGCAGTGTTGCCGCCAGGTTGTCCTGAACTTCTTGCGGCATGCCAGCCAGCATTGGAGTCATGAACAAGCCCGGTGCAATGGTATTCACCCGCACGCCTTCCCGCGCCAATTCACGAGCGGATTGCAGCGTCAACGCCACCACGCCACCCTTGGATGCGCTGTAGGCCGCTTGGCCAATCTGACCTTCATAAGCAGCAACGGATGCCGTATTGATGATCACTCCACGCTCGCCGTCTGCATTCGGCTCGCGCTTCGCCATATCAGCCGCGGCCAAACGAAGAATGTTGAAGGTGCCAATAAGGTTTATCTGGATGACCCGGTTAAACTTTTCCAACGGCATAACGCCTTCGCGACCCAAGATCTTCTCTGCGGGCCCTATGCCGGCGCAATTAATCGCTATACCACAGTGACCGTGAGCTTCTCCGGCAGCCGAGACGGCAGCCTCTGCACTATCCGCAGAAGAAACATCGCAGTGCAGAAAGATGCCGCCAATATCCGCAGCCACCTTTTCACCCTGCTCTTTGTTCACATCCAGAATGGCCACTTTGCAACCCGCCGCTGCCAGTGCACGAGCCGCGCCCTCTCCCAAACCTGAGGCGCCGCCGGTCACGATAGCCGGAACGTTTTGAAATTCCATAATCCACTTTCCCGTTTATTAGTCTTGTTGCGTTCAGTGCGCTATCGCACTCTGCACATGCTCGCACCTGAAGCTTACGTTAACGTAAACTTTAACCCGAATTCGATATCGGAAACAACTCCGGCTTTAGTCCAACCGCTCGACGATCAGCGCAATACCCTGCCCGCCACCAATGCACATGGTGATCAGACCAAAGCGGCCACCGGTACGCTCCAACTCAGACAACGCTTTGATAATCAGAATAGAACCCGTTGCTCCCACTGGATGCCCCAAGGCAACCGCACCGCCGTTCGGGTTCACTTTGTCTTCAGGTAGCCCCAGTTCCCGACTAACCGCCATTGCTTGTGCAGCGAACGCCTCATTGGATTCGATCACATCCAGATCCTTTACAGACAGACCGGTTTGCTTAAGCACCTGACGAACGGCCGGTATCGGGCCTATTCCCATAACCTCTGGATCAACACCGGCAAAGGCATAACCCACCAAACGAGCCCGTGCTTTCAATCCTCTTTTTTCAGCTTCAGCCGCACTAGTCAGCACCATTGCCGCAGCCCCATCGTTAATGCCAGAGGCATTACCGGCTGTCACTATGCCGTCTTTGCTAAACGCCGGTTTAAGTGCCGACAAGCTCTCCGCCGTCGTACCTGGGCGAACGTGCTCATCTTGCTTGAACGCCATTTCCTTGCGGCCTTGCTGGACCGTTACCGGCACGATTTGATCTTCAAAATAGCCCTGTTCAATGGCATTGGCGGCACGCCGGTGACTTTCTGCCGAGAAAGCATCCAGATCCTCCCGAGTCAGGCCCTGATTAGCCGCTATGCGTTCGGCGGTCATCCCCATATGGCCACTGCCAAACGGGTCGCTGAGAATACCAAGCGTCAGGTCGACAGCCCGACCATCGCCCATACGAAAACCCTTACGCGCATTCGGCAGAAGGTAAGCCCCCTGGCTCATGGACTCAGCGCCTCCGGCCAAAGCCAGACGACTGTCTCCCATCACGATCAATTGTGCAGCACTGATCACCGACTGAACCGCAGAGCCGCACAATCGGTTAACGTTAAGCGCAGCCGAGCTCTTCGGCATACCCACGTTTAAAGCAATATGACGGGCCAGGTACGCATCTTGCGAGCCAGTCGTGATGATGTGGCCAAATACCGAATGGTCGATATCTTCAGCCGCCACACCGGCTCGGCTAACGGCTTCGCGCGCCGCAACTGAACCCAATTCAGCCGGAGCCAATCCGCTGAGGCTACCCCCGAAGCTACCGATCGCGGTGCGGGCACCGTCAAGGATGACTACGTCTGTCAGTTTCATCATGTGTTACTCCTAGTCGTATTTTTCGGAATCGTTATTTGCCCAGCATGGAACGGGCAATGACCTCTTTCATAATTTCCGAGGTACCGGCATAAATCGTCTGAACACGGGCATCTACAAAGAAGCGAGAAATCGGATATTCCAGCGTGTAACCATACCCCCCGAACAATTGCAGGCATTCGTGGGCAATATCACACTGCATTTCAGTCAGCATCAATTTCAGAACCGCGGCATCGGTCGCATTCATGCAGCCCTGATGGTATTTGGCAACACACTGGTTCAGGTAAGCTCGAGCCATATCAATACGAGCACGAGCCTCTGCCAGTTTGAAGCGGGTATTCTGAAAATCAGCAATGCGCTGGCCGAAGGCTTGTCGCTGTTGCACGTAATCGAGTGTCAACGCCAGCGCACCCTCCGAGGCACCGATGGCCTGGGCTCCAACACCCAAGCGTTCCCGGGGCAACTCCTGCATCAGATAAGCAAAGCCTTTACCTTCTTCACCCAACAAAGAGTCTTCGGGCACGATCAGATCAGAGAAAAACAACTCAGCAGTATCGCTGGCATGCTGGCCAATTTTTTTGATGCCCTTGCCACGGGAAAAGCCTGGTAAACGAGTATCCACCAGAAATAGCGAGACACCTTTCGCGCCAGCTTGAGGATTTGTTTTCGCGCACACTATCACCAGATCAGCCTGCAAACCGTTAGTGATAAACACCTTGGCCCCGTTAATCTTCCAGCCCTCTACGGTGCGCTCAGCGGTGGTTCGCATTGCAGCCAGGTCGCTGCCTGCACCCGGCTCGGTCATAGCAATCGCACCCAGTACCTCACCCGAACTCATCCGCGGTAACCAAGCCTGTTTCTGCATTTCAGAACCTAAATACAGGATATAAGGCATCACGATATTGGCGTGAATGTTGTAACCCGAAGCCAATCCACCGAACCCCATACGGGCCGTTTCTTCGATGGCTAGCTGGCTGATTTCAAAACTCGCCCCCGCGCCGCCATACTCTTCGGGCAAATCAATACCCAGCATGCCAGCCTCGCCCAACGTATTCCAAAGGGCTCGAGGGAGCTCACCGGCTTCTTCCCACTGCTCGTAAAAAGGTGCCACTTCCTGTTCCAGAGCCCGAACAATCATCGTCTGGAAAAGTTCAGTCTCAGCCTGTTCTTTTGGCATGTGCGTTCTCGCCATTGATTCAATGAGTTAAAAGAGACCATCATTTAACTCCGTATCTCGAAGGGCTAGAATGATCCTACTTGCCGAAAAAATTGACCTGTTAGGCACTAACACGGAACCCAATGGCCAAACCCCATATTGCAAATCACTACCTGCAAGCCACGATACGAGGGGCTCAGCGCCAGGGCCATGATGCCTGCTCGCTGCTGACTCAGGCTGACATTCCCAATGACTGGCTGGGCCACCCGGAGCAACTGATCACCGAGCAGCAACTGACGCATCTGATCAAATCGGTCTGGCGCGCTACTCGGGATGAGTTTCTGGGAATGTCATCGGAACGCAGTAATAACGGCACCTTTGCGCTCATGTGCGAGTACTGCATCAGCTCTGCCACACTGGGTGCAGTTCTTCGAAAAAGCGCTCATTTTTACCGGATTGTCTGCAACAACCTGGACATTGCCATGGAGGCCCACGACAAACAGGTATTTTTTCGCCTGCATCTCAAAGATGCCCGGAACGATACCGACCACCTGCTTCAGGAATTTCTCATTCTGATGTGGGAGCGAATGTCGTGCTGGCTCGTTGACCAACAAATCCCCTTTGCCCACACACAATTCAACTACCCGGCTCCCAGCCATGAAGCCGAATATCAAGCCATGTATCCGGGAGAGTTAAAATTCAATCAAGGCGTATGCGGATTCCAGTTGCATGAGAAATACCTTCACCTGCCGGTTGTGCGCAACGAACAAGAACTCCGGGAATTCCTTCAGGCTGCTCCCGCCTATATCTTGCACCGCCCCAGCCAGGACGAAAGCCTTCGTTCGCGAATCCAGGCACTGCTTGCGCGACACGACTACGTAGACATGCCGGGTCTAACGACTCTTGGGGAACTCCTGCACATGACCCCCCGAAACATTGGTCGCAAACTGCAGGATGAAGGCACCTCGCTTCGAAAAATCAAGGAGGCTCAGCGCAGGGAACACGCCGTACGCCTGATGACCACCGAAAACCTGAGCATTGCCGAAGTCAGCGAACAACTGGGGTTTTCAGAAACCGCAGCCTTTTCCCGAGCGTTCAAACGCTGGACTGGTTGCTCACCCACCCGATGGCAAAGCAACCACAACCACTAGCTCCTTGTCCTATCAGGTCAACTTTTTCGACCAACAGGGTCATTCCCTCAAGACCTAGGTCTTTGACTTAATGACAGGCAAACTGACAAACAACAAGCATAAGAGACAGAGTATGGTTAATTCCGTGAACACCTTGGCTGCGGACAGCCAGAGCGACGTCCATCGCGCCTTACGCAACACCATTGGCGATGCCATAGCCCGCTCCGCAGCATGCCATCGGAACAAAATTGCCCTGGCCTTCTCAGATCGACAGTGGAGCTACAGCGACGTTGAAGCCGCCAGCAACCGCATCGCCCATCAGCTGTTGGCGATGGGCCTAAACCAAGGCGACCGAGTAGCCGCTTACGGAAAAAATTCCGACGCATACGTACTGCTGTGGCTGGCGTGCAGCAAGGCGGGGCTGATTCACGTGCCGGTAAACTACGCATTGGTCGAACACGAACTGGTTTACGTGCTGAACCAATCCAGCGCTCGCGCACTTTTTTATGACACCGACTTGCGTGCTCAGGTGACAGCCGTGAGCTCTGACGTTCGCATAGACTATCAAGGCACCCTTCACAACGCAGACGGCCAGCATGACATCCTCGCCATGGCTCGCTCCGACGCCAGTGCTCAGCCACCGGAAATCGAACTGGCCGATACCGACGTCGTACAGATTTTATATACCTCCGGCACCACGTCAGACCCCAAAGGCGCCATGCACACCCACCGCTCTTTGCTGACCGAATACGGCGCAACTCAGTACCATCTGGACATTCGCTCCGACGACCGCTGCCTGGCCGCTCTGCCGCTATACCATTCGGCACAAATGCACGTTTTCATGATGCCCATGCTGCTGACTGGAGGTTACACACGACTAATTAGCACACCAACGCCTGACGCCATTCTGAGCATGCTAACCGACGAGCAACTGAACGCATCCTTTGCACCACCGACGGTATGGATTGCTCTGCTACAGAGCCCGACTTTTGATGCCAGCAGGCTCCAACACCTGAACAAGATTTACTACGGCGCGTCGATCATGCCGGAACAAGTCGTCCGCGATCTTGCTGAACAACTACCCGAAGCAGGGCTTTATAATTGCTACGGCCAAAGTGAAATCGCGCCACTCGCGACCGTTCTGCTACCCCATGAGCACGCTGAGCGCCCCACTTCTGCTGGCCGCCCCCTGCAAACCGTGCTGACCCGAATCGTTGACCCGGTCACCGGGCAAGACTGCCAAATTGGTGAGCAAGGTGAGATCGTCCACCGGTCGCCACAATTGATGGTGGGTTACTGGGACAAACCCGAAGCCACCGAAGAAGCGTTTAAAAACGGGTGGTTCCACTCCGGAGATCTCGGTTACCAAGACGACGCTGGCTATATCTACATCATCGATCGCATCAAAGATGTCGTTAACACCGGCGGTGTATTGGTGGCCAGTCGAGATGTTGAGGAAGCGCTGTACCAACACCCTTCTGTTGCCGAAGTCGCCGTCATTGGTGTTCCCGACGAAAAATGGATCGAAGCCATCTGCGCCATCACCGTGATACGAGACGGCCACCCTCACGATGCCGATGCCCTACTGGCCCACGCCAAAGCTCAACTGGCAGGGTTCAAAGTCCCAAAACACATACACTTTGTAGACGAATTACCAAAAAACAGTGCCGGCAAACTGCTCAAACGCACATTAAGAGAGCAGTTTGTGAATTCAACTAACGAAGCCTGAACATCCCCGGCACCCGGTATCGGGTGCCCCTCCCCTCCTTCTCGCCCGCAAAACACGTACAATTCTCCGCCGATCAATGGCATACGCCTCAAATCAGGTTTTAACCCAAGAACACACTTTACGTTTACGTAAACTTCAACTAACCTAAGAAAAAATCGTACGAGAATAACCATGATCGATAAACGAACCTTCAGCATCAGCGAGCTCTCTCAAGAGTTCGACATCACAACCCGGAGCATTCGCTTTTATGAAGACCAAGGTCTGCTGAAGCCATCGCGGCGCGGCCAGACCCGTATCTTCAGCACCAAAGACAGGGTCCGTTTGAAACTGATCCTGCGAGGCAAGCGCATGGGTTTTTCTCTGGGCCAGACCAAAGAGCTGTTTGACCTTTGGGACGAAACCATCACTGGCAACGAGAAGCAGCTGCTGAAAATGCTGGAAATCCTGTCCGACCGGCGAGCGCATCTAGAGCAACAAAAAGCCGACCTCGCCATGGCCGAAATGGAAATGGATAACGCCGAAACAAGATGCCGAGAGGCACTTGCAGACGTACAGAAAAAGAAAGAAGCCCACAGCCAGGACACACAACAACATGAGGATGCTGCCGCCGAAAGTGGCAGATAACCACAACACGACATCAAAACAAAAAGGTAGCCGACCATGAAGTCACAATACTCAGAGCTGAATTTCGGACTTGGCGAAACCCTCGACATGCTGCGCGAGCAAATCAACAGCTTCGCCGCTGCAGAAATCGCCCCCCGAGCTGAAGAAATCGACCGCAACAACGAATTCCCCATGGATCTGTGGCAGAAAATGGGCGACATGGGCTTGCTGGGTATTACCGTCAAAGAAGAATACGGCGGGTCCGACATGGGCTACCTTGCGCACGTCATCGCAATGGAAGAGATCAGCCGTGCGTCCGCCTCTGTGGGCTTGTCCTACGGTGCCCACTCCAACCTGTGCGTGAACCAAATTCACCGCAACGGCACCGAAGAACAAAAACAGAAATACCTGCCTAAACTCGTCAGCGGCGAACACGTCGGCGCACTCGCCATGTCCGAGCCTAACGCCGGCTCCGACGTCATCTCCATGAAACTCCACGCCCGAGACGAAGGCGACCACTACGTCCTCAACGGCAACAAAATGTGGATCACCAACGGCCCGGATGCAAACACCTACGTCATCTACGCCAAAACCGATCCGAAAGGCGGCTCTAAAGGCGTCACAGCGCTCATCGTTGAACGCGATTACCCCGGCTTCAGCCGCCACCAAAAACTCGACAAGCTAGGCATGCGCGGCTCCAACACCTGTGAGCTAGTGTTCCAAGACTGCAAAGTTCCGAAAGAAAACGTACTCGGCGGTGTAGGCAAAGGCGCCAAAGTACTGATGAGCGGTCTCGACTACGAACGCCTCGTCCTGTCCGGCGGCCCGCTGGGTATCATGCAAGCGGCCATGGACGTAACCGTTCCCTACATCCGTGAGCGCACACAATTCGGCCAGGCCATCGGCGAATTCGAACTGGTACAAGGCAAAGTCGCTGACATGTATACCTGGATGAACAGTGCGAAATCTTACGTCTACATGGTCGCAATGTCCGCCGACCGCGGTGAAACCACCCGCAAAGACGCCGCCGGCGCCATCCTTTACTCCGCCGAAATGGCCACCAAACTGGCACTGGATTCCATCCAGCTGCTAGGTGGCAACGGCTACATCAACGAATACCCCACTGGCCGACTGCTACGCGATGCCAAGCTCTATGAGATCGGCGCGGGTACGTCTGAAATCCGCCGCATGCTAATCGGCAGAGAGCTGTTCCTGAACAAGTAAAACCCAACAACGCCAGCTCCCAATGTACGACAAGGGGCTGGAGGGGCGTCGTTCCGAAAATGTCGTAGGCCATGGATGGCCGAAGAGAAGCGCGCACGGACGTGCTTGTAGCGGTTTTCGAAACGACGCCCCTCCAGCCCCGCGCTCCCAAAGCGAGGGACCACGACAAATGACAATTCTCCAAAACAAAATAAATCCAAGATCGGACGAATTCCTGGCCAACCAAGAGGCCATGAAACAAGCCGTCGCCGACCTCCGGGAAAAAGCCGAAAAAATCCACCAAGGTGGCGGCCCTACCTACCAAAAACGCCACACCGACCGAGGCAAACTCCTGCCCCGCGAGCGTATTAACCGCTTACTTGACGACGGCTCGCCCTTCCTCGAAGTCGGCCAGTTCGCCGCCTACAACGTCTACGACGAAGAAGTCCCCGCTGCCGGCGTCGTCGCCGGCGTCGGCCGCGTCTCCGGCACCGAATGCATGATCATCGCCAACGACGCCACCGTCAAAGGCGGCAGCTACTACCCACTGACCGTCAAAAAACACCTGCGAGCGCAAGAAATCGCAATGGAAAACCACCTGCCCTGCATCTACTTGGTGGACTCAGGCGGTGCCAACCTGCCCAGGCAAGACGAAGTCTTCCCCGATCGCGACCACTTCGGCCGAATCTTCTACAACCAGGCCAGAATGTCTGCCGACGACATTCCCCAGATCGCCGTCGTCATGGGCCTGTGCACTGCAGGTGGCGCCTACGTACCCGCCATGGCCGACGAATCCATCATCGTGCGCAATCAAGGCACCATCTTTCTGGCCGGCCCGCCACTGGTGAAAGCCGCTACCGGTGAAGTCGTCAGTGCCGAAGACCTCGGTGGTGCCGATGTCCACTGCAAAATCTCCGGAGTCGCAGACCACTACGCGGAAAACGACGCCCATGCACTGGAAATCGCGCGTCGCTGCGTTGCCAACCTGAACCGCCGCAAGCCTGTACCGGTTGAGGTGCAGAAACCCAAAGCGCCGCTGTACGACCAAAACGAAATCTACGGCATCGTCGGCACCGACCTACGCAAACAATTTGACGTGCGAGACGTTATCTCCCGCATCGTAGACGGTTCAGAATTCGACGAATTTAAGCGCTACTACGGCTCTACTCTCGTCACCGGTTTTGCTCACATACACGGCTACCCGGTGGGCATCATCGCGAATAACGGCATCCTGTTCAGCGAATCCGCCCAGAAAGGTGCGCACTTCGTCGAGCTGTGCTGTCAGCGCAACATTCCTCTCCTGTTCCTGCAGAACATCACCGGCTTCATGGTCGGGCAGAAACACGAAGCCGACGGCATTGCCAAACACGGGGCCAAAATGGTCATGGCCGTGGCCTGCGCCAACGTACCTAAAATCACCGTATTGATCGGCGGCAGCTACGGCGCGGGCAACTATGGCATGTGTGGCCGAGCCTACAGCCCAGACTTCCTGTGGATGTGGCCCAACTCCCGGATCTCCGTAATGGGCGGTGAGCAGGCCGCAGGCGTACTGGCTCAGGTCCGCAGAGAAGGCATGGAGCGCAAAGGCCAAAGCTGGAGCGCCGAAGAAGAAGCAGAATTCAAAAAACCGATTACCGAAACCTACGAGCACCAAGGCCACCCCTATTACGCAAGCGCCCGCCTATGGGATGACGGCGTTATCGACCCGGCCCAGACCCGCGAAGTGGTCGCCCTGAGCCTGTCAGCCACCCTCAACCGACCCGCCAAGCCAACGCGCTTTGGCGTGTTCCGCATGTAAAGGAGCGCCGACATGTCACAACAACACTCAGCGGTTCTGATGCACCAGCGGGATCATGGCATCTCCGAAGTCGTGCTCAACCGGCCGGACAAACGCAACGCATTCGACGACGCTGTCATTCAGCAACTCATTCGGGCTCTTGAAACCGTTGACCGCGATCCGGAAACCCAGATTGTCATCCTGCGTTCCGAAGGCAAACACTTCTCCGCCGGCGCGGATTTAGGCTGGATGCGCCGCATGGCCGACAACAGCCGCCAGGAAAACCTGGATGACTCCCGTGAACTGGCCCGGCTGATGAACACCCTCAACCACTTGTCCAAGCCGGTGATCGGCCTGGTGCAAGGGGCCGCCTTTGGCGGTGCGGTGGGCTTGGCAGCCTGTTGCGATATCGTGCTGGCAACTCAGTCCGTCAGCTTCTGCCTGAGCGAAGTCAAACTCGGGCTCATTCCCGCTGCCATCAGCCCCTACGTTGTGCGGGCTATCGGTGAGCGGCAGGCCCGGCGTTATTTCTTGTCGGCCGAAGTATTCAGCGCAAGCGAAGCACAACGGTTCGGACTGGTACATATTGTTTGCGACGACGAAAAAGCCTTGCAGGCCCGATGCACCGAACTACTTAAACACATGGCCAATAACGGCCCCGAAGCCATGAAAGCTGCTAAGGATCTGGTTTTTGCCGTTAGCCACAAGCCCATTACCTCAGAGTTGATCGACGACACCGCACAACGCATCGCCGATATCCGTGTGGGCGAAGAAGGTCAGGAAGGACTCAGCGCGTTCCTGAACAAACGAAAGGCCAGTTGGATTCCGGAGACACAATAATGTTTAACAAGATCCTGATTGCCAACCGGGGCGAAATCGCCTGCCGGATTATCCAAACCGCCCACCGCATGGGTATCCGATGTGTGGCTGTGTATTCCGAAGCGGATGCCGATGCCCGGCACGTCGCCATGGCAGACGAAGCGTTTCTGATCGGCCCCGCCGCCAGTTCCGAAAGCTATCTCAAAGCCGACAAAATCATTGACGTTGCCAAAGAAAGCGGCGCTCAGGCCGTGCATCCGGGCTACGGATTCCTGTCTGAGAACACCGATTTCGCGGAAGCCTGCGAAGCCAACGGCATTGCCTTCATTGGCCCGCCGTCTTCAGCCATCGCTGCTATGGGGTCCAAGTCGGCCGCCAAAGCGATTATGGATGAAGCCGGAGTGCCGCTCGTACCCGGCTACCATGGCAGCGATCAAGACCCCGAACTGCTGAAACAAGAAGCCGAGAAATGCGGTTTTCCATTGCTGCTGAAAGCCGTTGCCGGTGGTGGCGGTAAAGGCATGCGAGTGGTCGAAAACATAGGCGAATTCGACGACGCTCTGGCTGCTGCCAAACGTGAGGCCAAGAACGCTTTCGGCAACCCTGACATGCTGATCGAGCGCTACCTGACCCAGCCTCGACACGTCGAGATTCAGGTGTTCTGCGACCAACACGGTAACGGCATCTACCTCGCCGAGCGCGATTGTTCAGTACAGCGCCGACACCAAAAAGTACTGGAAGAAGCCCCAGCTCCGGGACTGAGCGAAGAAACCCGAAAAGCCATGGGTGACGCGGCGGTTCGGGCCGCCCAAGCCATTAACTATGTGGGTGCAGGCACCGTTGAGTTTTTATACGACGTAGACGGTTCGTTCTTCTTCATGGAAATGAACACTCGCCTTCAGGTAGAGCACCCGGTCACCGAAATGGTCACTGGCCAAGATCTGGTGGAATGGCAGCTGAAAGTGGCTTGGGGCGATCCCCTGCCCTTGGTTCAGGAACAGGTTAAAACCCGCGGTCACGCCATCGAGGCTCGTATCTATGCGGAAGATCCGGATCAGGACTTCCTGCCGGCTACCGGCACCCTTCGTTACTTGAGCACCCCCGCCGAATCCGCTCACGTGCGCGTGGATACCGGGGTGACCGAAGGCGACGAAATCAGCATTCATTACGACCCAATGATTGCCAAGCTGATCGTTTGGGACGAAACCCGGGATCAGGCGGTCAACCGCATGGTGCAGGCGCTGGAGCATTACCGCATTGCCGGCCTGAAAACCAACATCCGGTTCCTGCATGCAACCGTGGACAGCCAACCGTTTCGCGAAGCGGATCTGACCACCAACTTTATTGCCTCTCATGAAACTCTGCTGTTCCCCAAACCAAAGCTGGATCTGGACAAAGCCTTGGTATTAGCCGCCGGTTTTATATTGGAACACCGAAAATCCGTCGAGCCGGTTACCGCGGATCCGTGGTCACCGTTTGGCCGCAAGAACAGCTGGCGCATGAATTCGGAATTCGCCCAGCCACTGTCCTTGCAGGTGGGCGACGACATCCATGAGCTGAAAATTCTGGAGCGGGACGATCGTTATCAGGTCCTCGTCGATGGCAGCGTTTACCACTTGAATGCCCGCTTGGACGAGGACTACCTTCAGGCGGTGCTCAATGGCCATCGGTTGAGCGTGCACGGCAATCTGCACAACAACGAACTGGTGCTGTTTTATGAGGGTGACACCTTTAAATGCACCGTTTACCAAGAGTCTTACGGTCTTGAAGACGTCGCCGGCGAAGGTAGCCTGGCCGCCCCCATGAATGGCGCCATTGTTGCCGTACAAGCCAAAGTCGGCGACAAGGTAACCGCGGGGCAAAGCCTAGTGATCATGGAAGCCATGAAGATGGAGCATGCCATTAAGGCGCCTGCAGATGGTGTGGTCAGCGAAATTTTCTACGCCGAAGGCGATCAGGTCGCCGAGGGTGCGGAGTTGATTGCCATCGACACCGAGGAGGTGGAGTAATGGCCTTCCCGAAACAGGTGCGGCTGGTGGAAATGAGCCCCCGGGATGGTCTCCAGAACGAACCCGGTGAGGTCATAGCAACCGCGATCAAAACCGGGCTGATTGACCGCCTAGCCGACTGCGGATTAACCCACATCGAAGCCGCAAGCTTTGTGTCACCCAAATGGGTGCCTCAGATGGCGGATGCGGCCGACGTTATGGCACTCATCAATCGCAAAAACGGCGTTCGCTACTCAGCCCTCACCCCGAACCTAAAAGGGTTCGAAGGTGCACTGGCCGCAAAGGCCGATGAAGTGGCGGTGTTCGGTGCCGCTTCTGAGTCGTTCACCCAAAAAAACATCAACTGCAGCATTGCCGAAAGTCTGGAACGATTCGCCCCTGTTGTTGAAGAAGCCCGCAAACACGGCATCCCTGTACGCGGTTATGTATCAACGGTTATGGGCTGCCCATACGAAGGTGATATTGCGCCGGAAAAGGTCGCCACCGTGGCCAAAGCACTTTACGACATGGGCTGCCACGAGATTTCCTTGGGTGACACCATCGGTGTCGGCACACCGCTGAAAGCCAAACGCATGCTGGAAGCGGTCGCTGCAGCCGTCCCGATGAACAAACTGGCCGCCCACTTCCACGACACTTACGGTCAAGCTTTGGCCAATCTTTACGCCGTTCTCGAAGAAGGTGTCGGCGTGATCGACGCTTCCGTTGCCGGGCTGGGCGGCTGCCCCTACGCCCAAGGCGCCTCCGGCAACGTGGCCACCGAAGACGTGCTATATCTTCTGAACGGATTGGGCATCGACACCGGCGTAGACTTGAACAAGCTTATCATTACCGGAGACTGGATCAGCCAGCAACTAAACCGCCATAACGGCTCGAAAGTCGGTCAGGCATTAGGAGGACACTGCCAATGAACAAAAATAACGACGTCGTTGCTCTGGACCTGCCGATCCCCGAGATCAGCAATCTGCCCGAGGACACCAAAAAGTACTTTGAAATCTGCTTGGAAAAACTAGGCATGGTTCCGAACGTACTCACAGCTTACAGCCAAAACCTTCAACAATTGGATGGTTTCACCCGCCTGTATAACGAGTTGATGATGGGCGAAAGCGAACTCTCCAAACTGGAGCGGGAAATGATCGCTGTGGTGGTCTCATCCGAGAACAAGTGCTTTTACTGCCTGGTCGCCCACGGTGCCGCGGTGCGCGTACTCAGTGGCGATCCGGCATTGGGCGAGCATCTAGTGATGAACTTCCGCAGCGCCAAACTGGACCCACGGCAGCGTGCGATGCTGGATTTCGCGTCCCATCTCACTCGTTCGCCAGCCACCGTCACCGAAAAGGAAACCCAGGCATTGCGCGATGCCGGGTTTAGTGATCGTGCCATTTGGGATCTTAGTAATCTGGTAGGTTTCTACAACATGTCTAACCGCGTTGCGATCGCCAGCGATATGCAGCCCAACCCTGAATATCACAGCCAGAGCCGCTAGCAAGCACGCAACTTGCCAGCCCTCGACTACAAAAACAATGGAGGCAGTGAGATGAGCATGACTCTCCCAAGTTACACCAGCGGCGTTGCCGATAAGCCCCTACTGGGCATGACTATCGGCGACATGCTGGACCGAACCGCCCAACAGTATCCGGACAACGAAGCCTTGGTGTGCCTGCATCAGGGCATTCGATGGAGCTATCGGGAATTTGTCGAGAAAGTGAATGAAGCCGCCCGCGCTTTCCTGGCCATTGGCGTAAAAAAAGGCGACCGCGTTGGCATCTGGTCACCCAACCGTTACGAGTGGACCGTCACTCAGTTTGCCACCGCCAAAGTCGGCGCGATTCTGGTCAACATCAATCCTTCGTACGGGGTGCATGAACTTCAGTACGCCCTGAATCTGGCCGGCATCAGCGTGCTGGTCACGGCGGACAGCTTCAAAGCCTCCAACTATCGCGAGATGCTATATCAACTGGTACCAGAGCTAAAACAAAGCGAACCCGGCAAACTGAACGCCGAAGATGTGCCAGACCTACGCGCCGTGATTAACGTTCACGAAGACAAACACGACGGCATGTGGACGTGGCCTGAATTTCTTGGCTTTGCCAATCAAGTAACTGCAGCGGATCTACAGAAGCGCCAAAGCCAACTGCAGTTCGATGACCCCATCAACATTCAGTTCACCTCCGGCACCACCGGAAATCCCAAAGGCGCCACGCTTACTCACCACAATATTCTGAATAACGGGTATTTCGTGGGTGAAAGCCAGCGCCTGACCGAAAAAGACCGATTGGTGATCCCGGTGCCTTTGTACCACTGCTTTGGGATGGTCATGGGCAACCTTGGCTGCATCACCCACGGCACCACCATGATTTATCCGGGTGAAGGATTTGATCCCAAGGCTGTCCTGCAGGCCGTACACCAGGAAAAAGCCACGGCGCTTTACGGCGTGCCCACCATGTTCATTGCCGAGTTGGCGGATACGGACTTCACGAGCTTTGACCTATCCAGTTTGCGCACCGGTATCATGGCGGGCTCTATCTGCCCGGCCGAGGTGATGAAGAACGTGAATGGCAAGATGAACATGAAGGAAGTTCAGATTGCCTATGGCATGACAGAAACCAGCCCCGTGTCCACACAGACTAGCTCCTTGGACCCGTTCGAGAAACAAGTCACTACCGTTGGCCGCACCCAACCTCACTTGGAGACAAAGATTGTCGATCCGGGCAACGGCAGCGTCGTCCCGCGAGGCGAGATCGGCGAACTCTGCACCCGCGGCTACAGCGTCATGCTGAAGTACTGGAACAACGAAGAGAAAACCCGCGAAGCCATCGACGAAAACGGCTGGATGCACACCGGCGACTTGGCCACCATGGACGATGAAGGCTACGTCCAAATTGTTGGCCGCATCAAAGACATGGTGATTCGAGGCGGAGAGAACATTTATCCGAAAGAAATCGAAGAGTTTTTCTACACCCACCCCGCCATCGAGGAAGTCCAAGTCACCGGTATCCCTGATGACAAATATGGTGAAGAGCTGATTGCCTGGGTAAAACTCCGATCCGATGCCGAACCGGTCAAAGCGGACGACCTACAGGAATTCTGCAAAGGCAAGATCGCGCACTTCAAAATTCCCCGCAACTACAAGTTTGTGGATGAATTCCCCATGACCGTCACCGGGAAAATCCAAAAATTCAAAATGCGGGAAGTTTCGATTGAAGAGTTGGGGTTAAAAAAATAGCTCCGTCACAGGCCCGATGAAAAACAAAAGGCCTCCGGAACTCCCGGGGGCCTTTGTTCTTATTGCAATTGAAACTCAACGGGCTGCAACGGCTCAGGAGCCGGTTCCCCCAGCGCTTCCGCAACACTGATCTCATGAGTTCGACAGATGGCATCTAATGGTAAGTCGTTCGCGTGGCGGCCAAACGGAAACTCCAACTGTTCTGACAGGCGGTCCAACCCAAAGAACGTATACGCCACAATCGCGGTGAACACCGGCGTAAACCAACCGGCAACTCCCACCAAACCAAACGGCAGCATGTAGCAATACACGTAAGCCGTGCGGTGAGCCAACAAGGTATAGGCGAACGGTAAAGGCGTATGAGCGATCCGTTCCGAAGCCGCCTGAATACCCGCCAACTCATGCAAGTGTCGGTCGATGGCCGCAGCTCCGATCGAATCCAGCTCTCCCGCTTGGAGCGCCTCCGCCACAACCTCGCCCGTCTTCTGAAGCATGAATGCCGCTGGATTCTGCGTACGCAATGCGGCGTCTACTAATTCCTTGGACAGCGAAGAGGGTAATTCCAAACGAACGTCTTCACTGCGCAGTTGCCCTCTCAGTAGATGCGTATGCGCCAGGCTTCTCATCAGCAGCTCTCTACGCCTTTCCGGTTTCATGTAAATACCGCCGGCCCTCGCCAGACTGCGAATTTCGTAAACCATATGCCCCCAATGCTTACGGGCTTCCCACCAGCGGTCATAAGTGGCGGTATTGCGCACACTCAAAAATATGGACAGCGCGATGCCCATAATGGTGAACGGCAACAGACTGTAGTCCACAATACCATCCAAATAATGAAGGCGAGACACCCAAGTAACCCCTGCCGCAAACAGCCCTGTCAGCAGAATATGAGGAAGGATATGGGGCACCACCGAGCCTTTCCAAGCCAGCATTAATCTAAGGGCTCCGGGGCGATCACGTACAATCATTAACCAAGTCTCCAACTATAGGCCGAGGCCCAATCGATTAGGGCAGAATTACACCACATCGCCAACGACAGCAGCAAAGCCTTTCACAACTGTGTGCAACGGCTATCCCCTCATGGCAGGCTTCGCGCTATGATGAATTTTTCCGTCAATTTAAAGGACTCCGCATGCACGCTCCGTTCTGGCTAACGACGGCCCTGCTGTCTCCGATATTGTTGTATCAGGGTAAACGAGCCCGGCGAATCACACCCCGATTGCCCGAAGCAAGCGGTGCAACAAGCGGTCAGTATGGCACTGGAGCCCCTAAGTTTCGCTTACTGGTGATTGGGGAATCGACAGCTGCCGGAGTTGGAGTTGCCACCCATAATGATGGCCTTGCCAGCCAGTTGGCCCTGCGCCTTAACCAACGCACCGACAAAACAATTGCTTGGCAAACCTTCGGCGTGAACGGCATTCGCCTCGGCAATCTGCTGCAAACGCTGGCTGCTGCAAACCTGCCTCCCACGGATTCAGTATTGCTGAGCATGGGCGTTAACGACACCACCGGTTTCACCACTCGAGCGCAATTCCGGCAGCATCTGCAAGCATTACGCAGCGCAATCGCGCCACTCTCTCAGGCACCGATCACCTTGCTCAGTGTGCCACCGATGGAGAAATTCAGCGCGCTGCCACCACCGCTTCGAAACGTTATGGGCTGGAGAGCACGACAGCTGGACCGAATTTACCAAGAGCTCGCCCAGCAAGCGCCCGCCGATTTCCGCTACCTGAACTACCCTACCGTCGAAAACCCGTCTCTGCTTGCCAAGGACGGCTTCCATCCCAGCCATCTCGGTTATCAGTTTATTGCAGAAGCGCTCGCGCAGCGCGACTGGGGAGTTTAGCCCCTCCTGCAAGGTCACCGATGCCGGTATTGGTCTTTGGTCGACAATACGCTCTCCTTGTTGCTTGGTATCATAGCGAAGTTAAGAGAATAACAACGGAGAACAGCATGTTAGAGCGCATATCAAAACCCATGGTAAGTCTGGTGGAGAAGTATCTGCCCGACCCTTACCTGTTCGTGATTATCCTCACCTTGCTCACGTTCGTTTCCGCCATTATCTTCGAGGGTCACGGCCCCATGGCAGTTGTTGAAATGTGGGGCAATAGCTTCTGGAATTTGCTGACCTTTTCCATGCAGATGCTGCTGGTGTTGGTAACCGGCTTCATGATGGCCAGCACGCCGCTGGTTCGCGGGATTCTAAACCGCATTGCCGGCCTGGCGAAAACCCCGGGGCAAGCCATCGTTCTGGTAACCTTCATCGCCCTGATCGCAAGCTGGATTAACTGGGGCTTTGGCCTCGTGGTTGGCGCACTGTTTGCGAAAGCTCTGGCTCGCCAGATCCGGGTTCACTACCCACTGCTGGTTGCCAGTGCATACTCCGGTTTCCTCGTGTGGCACGGTGGCCTGGCGGGCTCGATCCCGCTGACCATCGCCACAGACGGCCATTTCAGTGCAAGCGCTATTGGCATTATTGATACCAGCGAAACTATTTTCGCCTTCTTCAACCTCGCCATCGTGGTAGCTCTATTCATTGTCGTGCCGTTGGTCAATCGCCTGATGCTGCCGGCGGAAAGCGACAGCATTTATGTGGACCCCAAACTGCTCGACGACGAGCCCGATACTGCCGTGGTCATCAACCGGCCGGCAGATCATCTGGAGAACAGCCGAATTCTGGCGTGGCTGATCGGTTTCAGCGGCTTGGCTTTTGTATTCCAGTATTTTCTGGATAACGGCGGCCTGAACCTGAACATCGTGAACTTCATGTTCCTGTTTATCGCGATCATCCTTCACCAGACTCCTAAACGCTTACTGGCGAGTTTGAACGAAGGCGTCAAAGGTGGCGCTGGTATCGTTATTCAGTTCCCCTTCTATGCCGGCATCATGGGCGTGATGACCGCATCCGGCCTGGCAGCCAGCATCTCGGCAGGATTTGTTTCCTTCGCAACGGCAGAGAGCCTGCCATTCTGGAGCTTTATCAGTGCGGGTCTGGTGAATGTCTTCGTGCCATCCGGTGGCGGCCAATGGGCGGTACAAGCGCCCGTGATGTTGCCGGTTGCACAAGAACTGGGCGTAGAAATACCCAGAGTTGCCATGGCTGTAGCCTGGGGCGATGCCTGGACCAACCTGCTGCAACCCTTCTGGGCGCTGCCCGTGCTGGCCATTGCCGGGCTAAAAGCCAAAGACATCATGGGCTACTGCCTGATGCTGTTGATCATTACCGGGGTCATTATCAGCATCGGTCTGACCTGGCTCTAACCGGCCTTGCGCATATAAAAACCGGGAGCCAAGGCTCCCGGTTTTTATTAGTTCAACGTGTTTCCACAGCGTCTATTTCCCATCCCACCCCACAAACAGCCCTACTTCTCCGACTGGTTTGAGGTGGGCCCGTCCGGCGGTGGCAGTGTGGGCAACATAGCCCTCACATCGATGCGATGAGTAGCGAAAAAAGCTTCCGCAGCTTCAATCAGAGTCGCTTCGTTTTTTAGTATGCCAAGATAGACTGGCCATTCTGCGTCTACCAAGTCCGTGGTGTAGGTGGTTGCGTCGAAATTCCCGTGCAAAGCCAGAAACTGGAACTGCACTTCGTTCATGACGATGAAATCACAACGCTTGAGCAGAAACATGCGAAGCATATGCTGGGCGTTGTAGGCGTCAAGGCGCTCCAGGTCGGTACCGATTCTTCGCTCGAGTTGATCACTGTAGACAAACCATTTATGAAGACAGATACGGCCCTTCAGGTCATCAAATGAAGTGGATTGTTGACCTGGTTGCGCGAACACGCGGTCCCGCCAGGTAAACACCGGTCCGACGGCGTGCATTTGCTCAGGCGCTGGCATCCACAGCAGGTTGGCGAAAACGGCGTTGGCAAGCCCATGTTCCAGAGCCCAGACTAGGCGCTTGCGCGCCATCGGTCGGAAATGGGTGTTGATACCGGCCTCCAAAGCGAACTCGTTCATCACTTCAACGAAAATGCCTTTGTTTAGATTTTTACCGTAATAAAACGGCAGAAAACCATCGTCCGCCCCCATAATCCGTAGCGTTTGGGACGACACGGGAAGTATCCACAAAGCTAAAATAAACAGTAAGCCTATTCTCATTGAGCCCCCTCAGGTGACGGAGATAACCTCACTGTCACAACCAGAAAGAAAGCACACTTTGATAACAGTGGCATTCCCGGGAAAGTTCTTTCGCCTAAAACGCAGTTTTACTGGAGCCGGCTATTCAATCATTCTGAACTGCCCACCGGTTGACAAGCAGGCTTCCCTCACTTGCTCCGGCTCTGAGCCATAGAGGTAGTCATGGGTGTCCGTTTCTCCTATCGCACTCTGATGACGACAAATAGCCTGGCGGGTCGAACTGTCACAGCTGGTAATCAGTTTATTGCCACCTTGGGCGCACTGCGCCTTGAACTGCTCACTTTTGCTGCGACTGTTAAGCTTGTAATCGACACACATGAAACTCCCGGGGGCATAGCAACTTAACCGAAAAACGCCTTCATCATCACTGTTAACGGTCTGATTGACCTTTCCCGCCCCCTCAGCCACCTGCTGCTGCATTGTATTCATGTTTTCGCCATCACCGCTGGTCAACACATCGGCTGCAAACGCACTGCCAATATCGACTTTGGAGGTGTCTGAAATTCCCGATGTGCCGACCACAGCAGCACCAGCAGCCAGTGCTACGATCTTCCCGAAATCAACGTCTCCGCTCGTTTCGACGCCATCATCGATCAATTGGCCATTGGCATAAAATTCCGTGAACTCACCTGTTCTTCCACCCACCATGGCCTGTCTGCGTACCCTGAATGCACCATCCCGTTTGCCGTCCAAATAAGTTCCGACATAGGCTTCATTATTATCATCAGGCGCCGTACTTTCTCCATAGGTCTTGCCGTTGCGCTTGCCATCCTCCCAGTGGCCAACAGTCAAACCTGTCAGGCCATTCGTCCATGCCCCCGCGCCATTCAATTTTCCCTCCACAAAATGACCGATCCAAACATTCTCTACTTCATCTCCCTGCCAAGGTTTGGGCCGCTGTATGGCACCGAACCCGTCCAGTCGCCCGCTTTTGAATTTGCCAATGGACTTGACGATCATCGCGTTGCTATGGCCCCAGATATTTATACCAAAACCGTGTCTCTGCGCCTGGTCATTATAGTCACCGTATCGATGCCACTGAAAACCGTTGTCATGGAATTCCGTCGTAAGCAGACGGGCGATACGAGCCTCGCCGGGAGCATCGCCAAGCTGGATAATCGGGTTACCATCCTCCAGAGTCATGGTAAACACCCCCTCAATCATTACGCCCTGCTCGAACCGGCCTACAAATTGCGCGTTAAGTTTTTCATCGACCGCTTTACCAACCCCGTGAGCAAGCCCATCGACACATCGCCCGTTAATAAAGGTCCAATCGAACTGATCCGGAGCCGCCTCTTGGTTGACTATAAAAGCCCCACTATCTACTAGAGTACATTCCGTCTGTGAATCGACATGAGGGTAACGAGCCGCTACTGTCGCACTATAACCGGCACGAACAAGATTGATAGCCTCCATCATTTCCTGCTTATTAAAACGAGCCTGAAAGTTATTAATGATGGCGGCATTGCGAGGGCCGAAGGTGAGCGCGTAAGACTCGCCAAGTAGGTATTCAGCCATAGCAATGGTCCGAATTCTTTCCTCGAGGTCTTGTAGTTCGGGTTCGGTGATATAGGGGTTAGAGCCCATATCTTGCAGACCAGAAACAAAATCTTCGTGATAACCCAGCGCGCAGCCAGCCAATACTAACGACACGACTAACAACAGAGGTGCGACAATGTATTTAGACATCATTTTCCTCAACAACATTTAGAAGTTAGATGCCGATCCGTGCAGAAGCACGACACGCTGATCAAAGAAACCAAGCGATAGCCTCTCCAACACATCCTCGTCGGATACTGGTCATGGAGGCCGCAGGCCGGAACGTACTTGATTGACGTGTTAAACCTTTTTTCGTCTAACTGTAGTGATAGCGGAATGCTCCACGACTGTCCATTCACCACTATTGCGCGACAATCGTTTACCTAGCTTAGGGTAGTCAGTCACATCTTGCTCAAGGCGTTGGCCGATAGGTACATGATTTCCACATCTCCTTTGGGCACAACACCCAAAACAGCGGCGCGCTTTAGCGCGTCCAACCCACAGGGTGATGCTGCCTTTGCTTGTTAAGTTTATCCCTTCCCGATGACTCTTATAACAGCCAATTATACGAACGCGTTCGTATAATTCCGTGACTTGGGCAGGTATCGATCTTTGCGCAGAGGTGGGAATGCAGTAGTGGCGCTGCCCCACCGGCACATCATTGCGTGCCGGAAAGGACAGGACAGGTCTAATTAGCCAATATTTTTCTTAATGAACTTCTGAATCTCGCCCACAATACCGCTGCGGAAAGCCAGTACGGTGAGCACGAAGATGCCACCAAGTATCGGGTCAACCCAATCCCGGAGCGGCCCCTGGGCCAACTGATATTCCACGTTAACCACGAAGGTAGCGCCAACAACCGGGCCAAGCAGCGTGCCCATGCCGCCCACCAGCGTCATCAGAATGACTTCGCCCGACATGTGCCAGTGAGCGTCGTTCAGAGAGGCTAATTGGAACACCACAGACTTCATGGAACCGGCCAGCCCGGCCAATGCAGCCGAAATAACAAAGGCGAGGATTTTATAGCGATCCACGTTGTAACCCAGAGATACCGCGCGCGGCTCGTTTTGTTTGATCGCCTTCAGCACCTGACCGTAGGGACTACTGACGATTCGCTGCACCAGCAGGTAACAGCCAATGAACATCGCCAGCACGAAGTAGTACATGTTCAGGTTATCTTCTAGATCGAGCACCCCGAACAACTTGCCTCGCGGAATACCGTGCATACCGTCTTCACCGCCAGTGAAGTCAGACTGCACGTAGAAGAAGAACACCAACTGCGCCAGAGCCAAGGTGACCATGGCAAAGTAAATCCCCTGCCGGCGAATAGACAGCAACGCAAACGCAGTGCCCATCACGGTCGCCGCCAGCGTACCAGCGATGATCCCCATCTCCGTCGTCAAGCCAGAGTAGTTACTGAGGAGATAGCCGGTGGTGTAACCACCCGTGGCGAGAAACGCCGCATGGCCAAAGGACAGCAAGCCGGTGAACCCGAACAACAGGTTGAAAGCTACCGCAAACAGAGCGAAGCACAGGATCTTCATCAGGAATACTGGGTACAGCGCGAAGGGCGCTGCCAGTAACAGCAACAGCAAGACGCCATTGACCATCATTTTTTTGCGGTCTTGGGATTTTTGTTGCGCAACAATGGCCTTGTGAACGTCGGCAGAGTTAACAGAGTTATTCACGGCTATGCCTCCTTACCGAACAGGCCGTTGGGGCGGAACATCAGTACAACAACCATCACAAGGAAGATGACAGCCGAGGACGCAGGCGGATAGAAGGTTTTGGTTAACCCTTCAATAACCCCCATCAGGATACCCGTGATAATGGCGCCGCCAATGGACCCCATGCCACCGATCACCACCACCGCAAACACCACAATGAGTGTATTGGAGCCCATCACCGGGGTTACTGAGTATATAGGCGCTGCAAGCACACCTGCGAAGGCGGCCAGCATCACACCAAACCCATAAGTCAGGCTGACCAGAAGCGGTACATTGATGCCAAAGCCCTGCATGAGCTGGGAGTCTTCGGTGCCAGCCCGGAGATAAGCACCCAGTTTGGTTTTTTCGATCACAAACCAGGTTCCGAAGCACACCAGCAGGGCCACTACGATTACCCACGCTCGATAGTAGGGTAAAAACATGAAGCCGAGATTGATGCCACCTTTAAACAGATCTGGCATGGAATATCGCAAACCCGACACGCCGTATATGTTGGTTAGCACGCCCTGAATAATAAGCGCGACACCGAATGTCAGGAGCAAGCTGTAGATATGATCCTGGCCGGCGATGCGCCGAAGCAGGAAATATTCGATGAGTATCCCGAAGGCACCCACCAGCAACGGGGCAACGAAGAGTGCTACCCAGTAGTTGACTCCCATCAGATCAAATAGAACGACGGTCACCAAGGCACCAAGCATGTACATGGCACCATGGGCAAAGTTGATAATCTTGAGCAGGCCAAAAATAACTGCGAGGCCAAGGCTCAACAGTGCGTAAAACGCGCCGTTGATAACGCCGATCAATAGCTGGCCGGAAAGCACAGCAAGGGGGACGCCGAAAATCATGGTCATATTGCTTTCTCCACAAGCAGTGCAGGCGTTGTTGTTATTCTGTCAGTCAGTCGGTCACGACCCGGCAAAGCCTTTGACAAAGCTTTGCCGGGTAACCTGAGCTAACTTACATATTCACCAGTTTGCACTTGCTCTCAGAGAGCGGGCGGTAAGCTTCGTCAGCCGGGATGGTCCGCAGGATCTTATACAAATCCCAGTCAGACTTGGACTCGGCCGGTGTTTTCACCTCCGCCAAATACATGTCGTGCACCATGCGGCCATCAACTCGGATGGTTCCGTTCTTAGCAAACATGTCGTTGATGGGGGTATCCATCATTTGCTTACGCACGGTTTGAGCATCGTCGGAACCAGCTGCCGCTACTGAGTTCAGGTAATGCAGTGCGCTGGAGTATATGCCAGCGTGGACCATGGTCGGGCGTACACCGGTTTCTTCCATGAAGCGATCGGACCATTCGCGGGTTTCATCGTTCATGTCCCAGTACCAGCCCGTTGTCAGCTGGATACCCTGTGCCGTCTCAGCACCCAGTGCGTGAACGTCGGTTAAGAACAGCAGCAGTGCAGCGAGGGTTTGGCCAGACTGAGTCAATCCGAATTCACTGGCGGTGGTGATGGCGTTGGTGGTGTCAGCGCCCGCATTGGCCAATCCCACCACATCCGCTCCTGAAGCTTGGGCCTGCAGAATGAACGATGAGAAATCTTGGGTCGGGAATGGATGGCGCACCGCACCAATCACCTCACCACCGTTTGCCTCAACAACTTGCCGGACGTCGCTTTCCAGCGAATGTCCAAACGCGTAGTCGGCCGTCAGCATGTACCAGGTCTTGCCACCTTCTTTGACCACGGCACTGGCGGTGCCGTTGGCCAGCGGATAGGTGTCGTAAACGTAGTGGATATGGTTCGGCGTGCAGTGCTCATTGGTGATACTGGATGCCGCCGAGCCAGAAATAATCCCAAGGCGATCGTTCTCTTCCAGAATTTTACTGACGGCGATCGATACGGAAGACGCCACCATACCGGCCACCATATCGACGTCTTCGTTTTCAACCCAACGTCTGACCGTGCTTGAAGAAGTATCGGGGCTGTTTCGGTCATCAGCACTCACCACTTCGATTTTAGATCCGTTCACCGTGCCGCCATAATCTTTGACCGCCATCTCAAGCGCTTTCAGACCGTTCGGACCGGCCAGATCGCGGTAGGTGCCGGACATGTCAGCCAGATAGCCTATCTTTACGGTTTTGTTCGAGATCTCCGCCTGAGCACCACCCACCATCAGGGCTGATGCAACGGCTGAAGCAAGAAGTTTTTTCATCATTGTCATTGTTATATCTCCGATACTGTCTTGCGTTGGTTCGTTTTGTTGTTGCTTTTGTTACTCTCGATCTTTCCGGGTTCAGACCCCCAGATAGCCATCCAGCACCGACTGCTTGGCAGCGAGTTCGTTGGCGTGAATTTCTTCTACAATTTGGCCATGCTCCATCACGTAATGCCGATCGGCCAGCGGCGCTGCAAAATGAAAGTTTTGCTCGACCAGAACGATGGTCAGGCCTTTGTTTTTAAGCGCGATAAGCACCTCTCCCAGTTTCTCGACGATAACGGGTGCGAGTCCTTCAGTGATTTCGTCCAGCAACAGCATGTTGGCGCCCGTGCGCAGAATCCGCGCCATAGCCAGCATTTGCTGCTCACCTCCCGATAGCTTGGTACCTTGACTAAACCGACGCTCGTAAAGGTTCGGGAACATGGTGTAAATTTCTTCGAGGCTTAGACCACCGCTCCGAACAACCGGCGGCAGCGTCAGGTTCTCCTGCACGCTGAGCGACGCAAAAATACCTCTGTGTTCAGGGCAATATCCCACACCCAATCGGGCAATGTGGTGGGGTGCGCACCGCATGGTGTCTTCACCGTTGATCGAAATAGTGCCGGTACGCCGTCCCACCATGTTCATGATGGCTTTAAGAGTAGTACTTCGTCCTGCGCCATTGCGGCCCAGCAAGGTCACCAACTCGCCTCGATTCACCACCATGTCGATGCCGTGCAGAATGTGCGATTCGCCGTAAAAAGCGTGCAACCCAGAGAGACGTAATTGTTCGTACTCACGATCCGAGTGACTCATTGGGCGGCCTCCACATTGTCGTCCTCGGCACCCGCAACGCCGCGCTCTCCGCTGCCATCGCTGCCCATATACACTTCTCTAACCTTCGGGTCGGCGGAAACGGTCTGATAATCGCCTTCTGTCAGAACGGCACCTTGGGCAAGCACGGTGATCCGATCACACAATTTACTCACCACGCTGAGGTTATGTTCCACCATCAATACGGTGCGGCCTTGAGCGGCCTTACGAACAAGTTCAACCACTCTGTCTACATCTTCGGAACCCATGCCCTGCGTAGGCTCATCCAGCAACAGAAGTTCCGGCTCCATAGCCAGAGTGGTTGCCAGCTCCAACGCCCTTTTTCGGCCATAGGCCAGCTCAACGGTTGTGGTGTTGGCGTAGTCCGCCAGGCCGACCGATTCCAGCAATTCCATGCTGCGTTCATTAAGCTTGTTCAGAGAATTGCCGCTTTTCCAAAAGCTGAAGGACGTACCTTCTGCGGTTTGTAACGCCACACGGATATTCTCTAGTGCCGTCATGTGAGGAAATACCGCAGATATCTGAAAGGAACGGATGATGCCCTTTCGGGCTATAGCGGGCGATTTCAACGACGTGATGTCTTCACCCTTGTAAAGAATCTGACCGCGAGTAGGGATCAGGAATTTGGTGAGCAGGTTGAACACCGTAGTCTTGCCGGCCCCGTTGGGTCCGATCAGAGCATGGATGTCTCCCTGGCGGATCTTCAGATTGACGTCATTAACGGCAATGAAGCCCTTGAATTCCTTGATCAGGTTGCGGGTCTCGAGAACGTACGGTTCACTCATGAGCCACTCGACCTTTTTATTGTTGTCTTTATGAACTAACCACAGGTTAGATTTACGTGCACGTAAACGTCAAGAACTAATTTTGGTTTTTATTTGGCGGAATCGAATAGGTAAGGGTGGAGTGGGCCACCGGCTCTGTCATTCCTTCCGAATAGATAAAAACATCACCAACTGCCATGGTCCGACCCACTTTTAGCAACGATGCTTTAGCCCGAATCGGCATGTGGGCAACCGGTTTTCTCAGGAAGTTAATATTAAGATTAGTCGTTACTGCCAACGGCACCAGTCCAATTTTTCCAAGCAGAGCGGCGTACATAGCCACATCCGCCAGCGCCATCATCGCCGGTCCGGAAACGGTGCCACCCGGGCGCAGGTGAACTTCATCCACTTTCAGCACCATTTCCGCCCAGCCATCTCCAAGATCCGCCAAAGCGCCATAAGCGGCACCTTGGGGAAAATGGTCTTCGAGGAAGGCGTTTAGTTCCTCGAAGCTGACTTTCATGCCGATACCTCTTCCTGAGCCTGATTTCGCAGCATAAAGCGCTGAATCTTGCCGCTTGGTGTTTTTGGCAGTTCGTCTACAAACTCAATTTCCCGAGGGAAGGCGTGGGTCGACAAGCGCCGGCGTACCAGCTCCTGAAGCTCGTCTTTCAGGCTTTGCTCTTCCACGGGCTCTTGGCCTGCTTTGATTACCACGTACGCCTTGATGATAGAGCCACGTTTTTCGTCCGGTTTGGCAACCACCCCAGACTCCGCCACGGCAGCGTGCTCCAGCAAGGTACTTTCCACGTCTGCGGGACCCACCCGGTAGCCTGCGGTGGTGATGATGTCATCATCCCGGCCGCTGAAGGAGAAGCTGCCATCGCCATGACAAACCACCATGTCGCCGGTCAGGTAATAACCATTGGCGAATGGGTCTTTTTCACCCCAGGTGTAACCATCGAAATGGAACAGAGGTGATGCCTTGGTATCAACCGCTACCTGACCGATCTCACCAGCGGCCACTTCTTCGTATTTGGTATTCAGCGCAACTACACGATGGCCAGGGGAAGCATACCCCATGGCACCATCTCGCATCGGGTGCTCCATGGCGTGGAAGTTACAGCACGTCATACCCGTTTCAGTCTGGCCATAATGGTCTTTCACCGGGCAGCCAAAACGACGGTCTATCCAGTTCACCACTTCGGGATTCAGTGGCTCGCCGGCGCTGCTACACACCCTCAGGCCGAGTGTTTCCCCTTCCGGCAGAACTTGGTCATTGGCTTTCAGCAACCGGTATGCCGTTGGAGCCGCAGCCAAGTTGGTGATCCCGTACTTTCGGATCATGTCGTAAGTGGATTCCGGGGTGAACGCATTCGGGTTGAAATGAGTGGTGTGGCCCATAAGCAGCGGACCGGTCACTGCGTAGTAAAGGCCATAGGCCCAGCCGGGATCGGCTACGTTCCAGAATACATCGCCCTCACGCAAATCGATCGCGTACTTCATGTAAACGTAGAAGGCCAGCAGGGCCTTCGCTGGTACGGCAACTCCCTTGGCTTTGCCCACTGTTCCAGAGGTAAACATCTGCAAAAAGGGATCGCTGCCGGTGATCATCACCGGTTCGAATTGATCGGGCTGAGCGCTTAACACCTGTTCGAAATCAGGCACATCATCACCGGTTGCTGCTGCGTTACGGCATAGCACGGGCGGGCAGCCTTTCACGTCAGCCAGTTTGGAGTAGTTGTCCGGGTCGGTCACTACCAAGCGGGTGCTGGCTTTTTCTAGACGATACTCAATGGCGCCCGAACCAAAGGCGGTGAACAGTGGCTGGTATACCGCGCCGATACGCAAGGTGCCGGCGATCACGATTAACAGCTCGGGGCCCCGGGGCAGCAGTCCAGCGACACGATCGCCTTTACTGACACCGAGGGACTGAAGGTAATTGGCGAAGCGAGCGGAAGCAGCCTTAAGCTCGGCAAAGGTCAGCGCACCATCGCCGCCGTTGGCTTTCTCGTAATAGAGCGCGACCTTTTGCGGGTCGGTCGCCCACTTGTCACAAATTTCGTAGCATACGTTCAAGCCACTGTCTAAACGACCATCCAGGACCTCTGATTCCAGTGCGGCCGCATCAAAGTTGCTGTACACATCATTGTATTGCGGAAGGCTCATCGTCCTCTCCTAATTGTTGTTGTGTTCACTTACACATGCTTCATACAGATTTAGCATGACATGCATTTTACGTAAAGGTAAACTTTAGGCTAAATAAAAAGGGCGAACCCAGATCGCCCTCACCCGATTACTCTGGCTGGAAAAGCCTTAGAATGCTTGAGAAATCCAGCTCGCCATTACCCTGCCCTGCGTGCAACTGGAACAAGTTCCGAGCCAGTGAACCCATCGGAATGGACGCCTGATTTGTGACGGCGTTATCAAATGCTAACCCCAAATCCTTCGCCATCAGGTTCACCAAAAAGCCTCCCTCATAATTCCGTGACGCAGGCACCCCTTCCATGACACCCGGCCAAGGGTTATACACGTTCAATGCCCAGTTGCCCCCCGAACTTTGCTTCATGACTTCAGACAGCACCGCGGGATCCAGACCGTTTTTAGCTCCCAGCGCCAAGGCTTCACTGGTGCCCGCCATCAAGATTGCCAGCAGCATGTTGTTACAAATTTTGGCGACTTGCCCTGCGCCGAAAGGCCCGGCGTGGAAGATGTTCTTGCCCATACTTTCGAGAATCGGTTTAGCCTTCTCGAAGGTGTCGGCTTCACCACCGCAAATAAACGTCAAAGTGCCCGCTTTCGCTCCACCCACGCCTCCGGAGACGGGTGCATCAATGAACGCCAAGCCTTTGGCCGTTGCTTCTTCGGCTACACTGCGCGCTGTTTCCGGCGCAATGGTTGAGGAATCAATCACCAGCGTGCCTTCGGGCAAGGCTGACAGCAGCCCGTCTTCGCCCAGATAAACGGCTTCTACATGCTTGCCTGCAGGCAACATAGTAATGACGCACTCGGCACCTTCGGCAGCCGCTTTTCCGCTCTCTGCGCTGCTTGCACCTTCGGAAACCAGAGCCTCAACAGCCGATGCAGACAAATCAAATACAGTGACTTGATGCCCGGCTTTAACCAGGTTGGAGGCCATCGGAGCCCCCATGTTACCGAGACCAATAAACGTGATTTTCGCCATAGTGCTTCTCCTTGTTATTGTTGCAATCCACCGGGGGTGTTATCCGGCGTTCAGGGTAAAAAATTCATCAATCCACTGGCTGTCCATCTCCGCCAATGAGGCATAACGCCACCGTGGTTGCATATCTTTATCTATCAACAAGGCCCGAATGCCTTCGGCAAACTCACCCTTCTTCAAACAGTTCTTGGACAACACCAATTCGTTATCCAATACCTGTTTCAAGCTATCCAGCTTGCTTCGGTGATAGTGCCTCCAGGTCAACGCGAGTGCGGTTGGAGAGGCATTCGCTACACCTTTGACGGTTTTACCTAACCAGTCATCACGACTGCCGAGCTCCTGCAGCTGTGCGACAACTTGCTCTAATGAGCCGGCATCCGTCACTTGCTGAATCTCATCAAAGTGCTTGCGAACCGGAGATTCTGGCAACGCCTCGGCACTTTGTTGCTCAAACTGTTTAAGCACGCCACTGACCACATGATGGCCATTATCGTTTTGCCAACTGACCGACTTCAGTGCGTCGATCACTTGCGCTTTGCGATCTTGGGAGATGAAGCGGTCAGCCATGTTCACAAACAGCGCATCCGCAGCGTTCATACGTGCGCCGGTCAACCCAAGAAACAGGCCCGTTCGCATGGGCATTCGGTTCAGGAACCAGCCCGCACCGATGTCCGGATACAGGCCGATGCTGACTTCTGGCATGGCCAACTTGGAGTTTTCGGTCACGACTCGGTGAGAAGCACCTACCATCAAGCCAATACCACCGCCCATGACGATCCCGTTGCCCCAACATATGATGGGTTTTGGGAACGTGTGGATCAGATAATCCAGCTCATACTCATCGGTAAAAAACTGCTCGCCCTCACTCAGTTTTCCGGATTCGGTCATGCTCCGGTACAGAGAAACAATATCCCCGCCCGCGCAGAAGGCTTTTTCACCCTCTGCTTCCAGCCAAACAGCGCGAACACTAGGATCTTCGGCCCAACGTTCCAGCTGAGGCACTAGCAGCCGGATCATATCCATCGACAACGAGTTGAGGTTGCGAGGCGTATTTAGCCGGGCCACCGCGATGCGCGCACCGTCACTGGTGTTCCACTCTTCAAAGACTATTGGTTGATCGCTCATAACGGCCCCGGTTATTGGTTTTTCCATTCCGGCTTACGCTTTTCCAAAAACGCGTTTACGCCTTCTTTTTGATCTTCGGTGTGGAACAGCTCCACGAACAACTCACGCTCCATTCGCCAGCCGTCACTATGGCTGCGGCCATCGCGAGCACTCATCACCAACTGTTTGCAGCGAGCGATCGACGATGGGCTTTGTTTGCAAGCGCCTTCTGCCAGCTTCAAAGCTTTTTCTATCGATTGTCCAGAAGGTACAACTTCTTCCACCAATCCGATTTGCTGCGCTTTTTCCGCTGTCACGCGCTCACCACACAGGATCATGCGCTTAGCCCAGCCTTCGCCCACCAACCAAGGCAAATTCTGGGTACCACCAGCGCACGGCAACAAACCAACGCTGGCTTCTGGCAGCGCCATCTGTGCATGCTCTTCGGCAATGCGGATGTCGCAGGACAGCGCGCATTCCAGGCCGCCGCCCATGGCGTAACCGTTAATAGCGGCAATTGAAACACCGCGGAAGCCGGTCAAAGCGGCAAAGGCTTCACCAAAGCGCTGAGCCATTTCATTGGCTCTGGCCCGATCGCCGTCTGCGAAGGTTTTCAGGTCCGCGCCGGCGGAGAAAAACTTTTCGCCCTGCCCGGTCACCACCAACGCGTAGATGTTCTGGTCGGCGTTAAGCTCTGCGACCGTCTTTTTCAGGGCGGCTAACGAATCCGCCGTCCAGGTGTTTGCCGGCGGGTTGGCAATGGTAAGAATCGCAATATGGTCGCGTTTTTCGAGTTGGATAAGTTCACTCATGTTTGAATCCTTTTGTTATCTATTTGGCCGTCACTGGATGGCTTCGGCCACGCCATCATCCAGCAACCGGCGAGCAATGATCATGCGCATGATTTCATTGGTGCCTTCCAGAATCTGGTGTACCCGCAAGTCTCTCACGTAGCGTTCCAGAGGATACTCCCGGATATAACCGTAACCGCCATGCAACTGCAAAGCCTCGTTGGCCACCTCAAAACAGGCGTCGGTGGCAAAGCGTTTGGCCATGGCACAGTGAAGAGTGGCTTCAGTGTCTTTGCTGTCCAGTTTAAACGCACCCAGACGCACCATTTGACGTGCCGCAACAAGATTCGTTGCCATATCTGCCAGCTTGAATTGCAGCGCCTGAAACGCCGCCAAGGGCTTACCGAATTGCTGGCGCTCGTGCAGGTAATTGCGGGCTCGGAGAAGCGCGGCCTGAGCACCACCCAGAGAACACGTGGCAATGTTCAGCCGTCCTCCGTCCAAGCCCTTCATAGCGATTGCAAAACCGTCGCCCTCTTCCCCGACGCGGTTGCTGGCAGGAATGCGAACGTCTTCAAGCGTGACCATTCGGGTGGGTTGGCTGTGCCAACCCATTTTTTCTTCATTCTTGCCATACGAGACACCTTCAGCATCGGCTGGAATCACAAAGGTGGATATGCCTTTCGCTCCGCTATCAGCGTCTCCCGTGCGGGCCATCAGAACCAGCACGTCGGTGTCACCAGCTCCCGATATAAACATCTTGCTGCCGTTAATCACATAACTATCGCCGTCGCGAACCGCTTTGGTTCGCAAGCTCGCAGCATCCGAACCGGCACCCGGTTCGGTCAGACAGTACGATGCCAGCCATTCTCCGCTCGCCATCTTCGGCACAAACTCTTGTTTAAGCGCGTCATCGGCAAAGCTGGCAACCATCCAGGTAGCCATGTTATGGATGGTGATAAACGCGGCAGTGGAAGGGCAAGCCATAGCAAGCTCTTCCACGATCACCGAGGTGTCCATCCGGGATAGCCCCATCCCACCGAGGGCTTCCGGAGTGTATATCCCCATAAAACCCATCTCGCCCGCTTGCTTCATTACGTCCACTGGGAAGGTGTGGTCCACATCCCACTGCCCCGCGAACGGGGCCATGGTTTTCTCGGCAAAGGCCCGGGCGGCTTCCCGAAACGCTAATTGATCTTCCGTCAGGTTGAAATCCATGGCTCGACTCCTGGCTGCGCAATTAGCGCAGCTGAATAGAGAAGTTGGCTTCTGACGACGTGGCTTCGCTGTTGAACCAGCGGGAGGTCACGGTTTTGGTTTCGGTATAGAAGCGCACCGCTTGCTTACCGTACGCGTGCTGGTCACCGTAGAAAGAACCTTTCCACCCGGTGAACGAGAAGAACGGGAGGGGTACCGGGATGGGAATGTTCACGCCCACCTGACCAACTTCGATTTCATGCTGGAAACGACGTGCTGCGCCACCGTGGTTGGTAAAGATAGATGTGCCGTTGCCGTATGGGCTGTCATTGATCAGCTCAATCGCATCGCCCAGTGAGTCTGCGTTCATGCAGCACAGTACAGGGCCAAAGATCTCCTCGTTATAAACATCCATCTCAGTGGTGACTTCACTGAACAGCGTTGGTCCTACCCAGTGACCGTCAGGAAGACCTTCAACAGTGCAGCCGCGACCGTCTAGCATCAGCTTCGCACCTTGGGCTTCACCGGTGGCGATCAGCGATTCGACACGCTCTTTTGCCTTAGCACTGATGACGGGGCCGTAGCTAGCGCCGGAATCGTTCCAGGCGCCCGGGCGAACCTTGGCCATGGCTTCTTTCAGTTCCGGAATCCATTCTTGAGCCGCGCCCACGAACACCGCGACAGAGATGGCCATACAACGCTGACCCGCAGCGCCGACAGAGGCACCAACAAGAGCGTTCAGAACTTGCTGTTTATCGGCATCCGGCATGATGACCATGTGGTTCTTAGCACCGGCAAAGCTCTGTACACGCTTCATGTTGCGAGTACCGGTTTCATAGATATAACGACCGACGGGTACGGAGCCAACGAAGGAAATAGCCTTGATAGCCGGGTCGTTCAGCAGCGTGTCCACCTGCTCTTTAGCACCGTGTACTACCTGCAGAACGCCTTTGGGAGCGCCAGCTTCTTCAAACAGTTCAGCCAAACGCATTGGCGTGAGGGGGTCCTGCTCGGAAGGCTTAAGAATAAAGGTGTTACCGCAAGCGATGGCCATGGGGAACATCCACAGCGGAATCATCGCGGGGAAGTTGAACGGGGTGATACCGGCACAAACGCCCAGAGGCTGAATCCAGGAGTGGGTGTCCACTTCGCGGGCCACGTTTTCAACCGTTTCACCCATCATCATAGAAGCAACGTTCGCGGCGTGCTCAACCACTTCAATACCGCGCCAAACATCACCCTTGGCATCATCAAACGTCTTACCGGTTTCCTGTGACAGAATCTCGGCGATTTCGTCGTGATGCTCTTTCAACAGGGCTTGGTAACGGAGCATCACCCGTGCCCGCTCGGAGATTGGCGTTTCTTTCCAGCTTTTAAACACCTCACCGGCGTTGTCGATGGCCTGACGCATTTCGTCAGCAGTCGCACAGGGAACTTGTGCGATGACTTCGTTGGTTGCAGGGTTGGTCACGTCAATCCAGTTATCGGTCTGGCTTTGAGCGAATTCTCCGGCAATTAGCTGAGGTACTTTTTTCATAGCATGGGTCCGTGGTTGTTGTTATCCAATAAGTCCCGATCTGTTCTCCAAGAGACCTGCCCGGGAAGTTGATAACCATCAGACTAGCACTAACCCGAGCAACTGGTGATTGACTAAATTTCGCTCTTGATGGATTATTTTTCGATGCGAAAAGATATTCAACGAAAGCAATCGACCCAAACATCGCAATGGCCGGTTCCTGCGGACAGCGTTAGATACGTGATCCCGGAACCAATCGTTCGCCTTCTCGCCAGTCATGACCTGACCCGAGAGCTTTACCCGCTTGCCTTTGGCCACTACCGTAAGGCCGTCGGTCATCACATGCACAGGGAACATCACCGAGACAATCTTTTGGTTTACTGCACGGATGGAAACGCGTTCCTGAACGTAGAAGGAGTGCCTTATACCGTCGGCTCTGGCGACCTACTGTTATTGCCTGCCGGGGCCAGTCACCGGTACACCGCCGATCCGAACAATCCATGGTCCATTCACTGGGCCCACTACTCTGGCCCGCTAGCGGAAGCGTTTCAGCAACACATGGGCTTCACCAATGGCACCTACATTCGCCACCTGGGCCGACAACCCCGTTTGCTGGTGGACTTCAACGGCTTGCTGTCGGTACGCCAAACAGGCTACCGCACCCAAGGGCTGATTCACGCCAGCAACCGCTTGCGACAACTGCTGGCGGCCGTACCGATCAATGCCGACGAAACCGGGCAAGTGCGGCAGGCTGAACTTGAGGTTATTCATAACTACATGCGGGAACACCTTGAAGAACGGCTGACACTGAATGAGCTGGCTGAACTTGCCGGCCGATCACCCGCGCATTTTGCCACCCGCTATCGCGAGCAAACCGGCACCGCACCCATACAGCACTTTCTACACCTGAAAGTAGAGCGCGCTTGCGAACTGTTGGACACTACCAGCCAAACTTTTGCAGATATCAGCCGCCAACTGGGCTACGACGATGCGTACTACTTTTCCCGTCTGTTCAAAAAAGTCATGGGGAAATCGCCCAGCGACTACCGGCACACGGCAAGACATTGATTAACGGGCGCATCACATTGTGGTTATGCCCTGATATAGTTGGCGCAGCCTTTACAAACCTATAACAACACGGTTCAAACAACGTTTCGGGAGAAATCAATGCAGCCGTTGGATATTCAGGTGGTTGAGCAAGCCATCCGCTGGTGCAAAGCCGATGAAAGCTTCTGGCTGTGCACCGTGCTGAGCACCTTCGGCTCATCCCCACGAGCACCCGGCTCCTGGTTAATCGCGAAAGCCAATGGCGACCATTGTGGCTCGCTTTCTGGTGGCTGCGTAGAGGAGGATTTCCTTGCCCGACTGAGCGAGGGAGAGTTCCAAGGGCGCCTGAACCGGGTCCGATACGGTGCCTCAGACACCCCTGATAACCCAAGAGTCAGCCTCCCCTGCGGCGGCGTGCTAGACGTACTGGTGGAATACTGGCCCGCAAATGACCACACTCTTGAGCACTTCCTGGCACTCAAAAATGCGCTAGAAGGTGCAGGCGCTCTGGTTCGCAACTTGTGTTTCGAATCCGGTGACGTTGACCTCATCCCGGATGAAAGCTTGGGCAACAAAGTTGAAGTAGATCGAAACGAGCAACGCGTGCGCCTGCGTGTGGGCCCGGTTTCACGACTGGTGATAGCGGGGCTTTCACCGGTATCGACTGTGTGCGCCAGTTTTGCCCACAGTCTTGGGTTCGAGGTGATCGTCTGTGACCCCCGGCCCGAGGAAGTTCGACATTTCAATGTGCCAGGCGTTACCTTGCGCCAGGAACTCCCGTCTGTCTGGATTGCCCGGGAAGGCTGTCACCGGGCAACCGCAGTGGTTGCACTTACCCACGATCCCAAGATCGACGATACTGCGCTCATTGAGGCGATCAAAACCGACGCTTTCTACATTGGCGTGATGGGATCTCAACGGACATCTGAAAAGCGTCGGGAGCGACTGTTGCGAATTGGCGGGTTAACGGACGCCCAAGCTGATCGTATTCACATGCCCATCGGCTTAAACATCGGAAGTAAAACGCCCGCCGAGATCGCCCTTTCGGTGATGGCGGACGTTGTCAGAGTGCGCGAAGGCGTTACGGCGCCTGCATTGCATCCAGCTTAGCCGAGGGAACTACGGGCAGAACCACGCTCGAAGGCGTTTCGGGGCCGGTGTGCAATGTCATTGCGCCCAGTAACGAATTGAGAGCGGTAAGCAGCGGCGGCAGACCTTGCGCAATATTGCTGGTATTCACCGACACTCTCAAACTTGATCCCGGCGGCACATAGGCACTGCTCGCGAAGATTTCCACTGACACCTTACGTACCTCTCCGGACTCATAGGGCTGAACGTCGTCCAGGCGGAAGGTATGCCAAGGCTGAATCATTTCCCCGTTCACGAACCGAGAGCGCGTTTCATCCACCGAGTTCAGGCCTGCTGTCATCAAACCGTTCGTTATCGGGGTGGTGGTGCCGTTCGGGTTAACAATGTCTAACCTCACAGAAACCTGCACATCTTGGGCGGTGGTCGAAACCCACAGATCAGCTTGCATGGGGCCATTCAGATACAGGCCATTTTCGCCAGCCTGCAGCTCATATTTGGCGGCTGCGAGTTCTGCCAACGAATTGTCTTGAACGCACGGAAGAGGAAGCATGCCGCCCAACCCTGCCGTCCACTGGTCAAGACTGGACGAGCACAGTCCGTTTAATGGGTGCTGGAACACCACTGCTTTACCGGCATCTGCAGGCGCCTGAGACTGCATCTGGCCAACTCCACCACCCACAAAATTTTCAGCGGGACTCAGATAGAAGCGCTCCGCCTGCATATCCGGGTGAGGCCAATGGCTGGTTGTGTCGTATTCGCCTAGCCCGAGCACATACTGGGTAACATCTGGCTGATTTTGAACGCCGGTGTCCAGCTCCAAAACGTACTCGTCAAACCATTGCAGGCGCAAAGTGTCCAGATCCGGCACACCGTGCTGATCTGCCTCGTCACCGCCCATAAAACCGACACCCGCGGCACCAATGTGATCCCAGGGGCCAATCAACAGTTTGGTGTCTACTCGCCCGTTCAACTGTTCAAACCAGAGCGGCTCGCTTCGCTGAAACAGATCGAACAACCCACCCACAATAAAGGTAGGCACGTTGATTTTATCGACCCCTTCAAGCGGAGAGCGAATCGCCCAAAAATCGCCGTCGTATGCCGTTTCAGGCTCACCGGTCAGGGCCTTAACAATCGTGGGCACCTGAAAGCCGGTCAAAGCACCCAATATGCGTTCAGGTATCGCCTTCATAAAGGCTTCGGGATCAACCGCCGCCATCTCCGCCGGAATAAGCCCAAAACCAGTCACCATACCAAGCCAGAGCGGAATGAACGTGGCGTTCACGTTACCACCGGTAAAGACAATGTCTCGATACCCGTCGCCGATTGGAACAATTGGGAACGCTGCCTTTACCGCTGGATGGTTATGCTGAGCGGTCAGTACCGCGGTAATACCCAAATAGGAAATCCCCTCCAGGCCAATACGGTCTTGGGCCCAGTCTTGATCTACTACCCAGTTCAGCACTTCCAGATAATCTTGCTGCTCACGCTCATCAAACGCTGCCCAATTACCACCAGAGTTGCCGGTGCCACGAACGTCTACAACCACATGGGCATAACCACGCTTGACGAGAAACTCGTTAGCACCACCAATTTGTTGCACGTACTGCCCCAACGACGTGTTATAGGACGTCTGTGTGAGCACCACAGGAAACGAGCCGGGAGCCGCCTCGCCTTCGCCGAAACCGGGGACGGCAACTTTCACAAACAACTTAGTTCCGTCAGACATGGTGATCGTTTGGTCATCCAAGGCGACCATATGGGTAAACTCCGGTGCCCGCTCATAGGGCTGCCACTGTCGCCCGTCATCGGCCATGACATTCACAAGACGAGACTCCGATTGGCGGTTGCCCAAGGTCATTATTTGCCGGACAGGCTGCGGGAGTTCTGATGCATTGGATGGCGATTCTGTTTCTAGCTCAGGTGTTACCTTTAAGCTTGCGGCGTCAGCAGGATTGTCTGACGAGTCCCCTCCGCAACCGACGAGCGCCAACGTGAGCACCAACATCCCGGACATCCAAACAGATTTTTTTTGCATCGCTGCATACTCCCACTTCATTTTCAGGGAAAGCCGCCCCTTACGCCGGTATTTGCATGCAAAGAGGACTCAATTAAGCGAAGCTTATCAGTAGAAACCCCTATCGCATTGGCTATGCTGACAGGCAGCAAGGGCGATAGTTACCGTGGAGGATGAACAATCATTGCGCTGGCAGGGCGCCAGCGCGATAGGAGGTGATGCTGTTTAGTGGCAATAATTGGACTGGAATATAACGGCCAGAGGATTGGGCGCCATGGAGCTTAAAAAGGTATGGTTAACAATTCTGTTGCTTCTGTAGGGATGTCAGGTACTCGTCCATCTCTTCGGAGCTACCAAACACCGAAAGATCCGGCATGAGCTTAACCACCTCAAACACCTTCTCCACACCGGGGTTCATTTCGGTCACCATAAGCTGTCCGTCTCGTGCTTTCATTTTCTTCAGCATTTTGAAGACAACCCGCAGCCCAGCTGAACTGATAAAACTGACACCCGACATGTTCAACGCCAGATAGGTGACCGATGGATGAACCATATCATCCAACGTTGCCTCCAGCTCCGGTGCGGTGTCGCTGTCTACTGAACCATCCAGCTTCAGCCCTAATGCTTCATCACTCTTCTGAATCACCGAAATTTCTAACGACATAACAGGTTTTCCTTTGAGTCGCGTTTCAAGTTCCATCTGACAATCATGGTATTGATACCATCCTGGTAATTATAGTGAAATTCATCACTAAGAGCGGAGATCAGATGCAGCCCCATTCCCCCGTCGGCTCGTGACCCCAAAGTGTCATCGGCCATAAGCTTTGAATTGGTTGGGTCAAAGTATGGGCCGGGGTATTCGACCACCAAGTCTAAACATTCCACACCGACTTCAACCACTAACAACCATTTCAACTCTGGATTATCCGCGGCCACATGCATTTTGAGATTGGCATGAATTTCATCAACAATGACTTTGAGGTCATGTACCAAGGCTCCCGCTACACCTCGGCTCTGAGCCTCTTGTGCCACTGCTGTTATCACATTGGTGACCGGCTCATGCGCACTTACTTGTAGTTTCATCATCCCTGGCGGCTCAATATCATTATTGTTATGTCGTCGGACTGCTCCGCCCCAGCCGTATACTCCACCAAACGCTCACGAATATTGGTCAAAAAACACTCTTCGTAACTGCGCGGTCTACCACCAAGACTCAAAAGTCGCTGCTCTCCAAATTCTTCGCCAGCAGCATCGAAAGCTTCCGTGACTCCATCGGAGTATAGTACAAGGCTTCCACCGGCGGGGATTTCCAGACGCTCCGTAACCGGTTCTATATTTTCATACAGTCCAAGAGGAGCAATAGTCTCACCGCTCCAAAGATTCGGCAGCTGGTCACTAAATCGCTGCATCGGCATAGTGTGCCCTGCGTTAATCATCTCTGCGCTACCGGTCTCCTTATCAACGAGCACCATCACTAAGGTGACGAACATGCACGCCTCATTTCCCCGGCAAAGCTCTTGGTTCAACGCTGCTGTAATATCCTTTAAATCACCATCTTTGTTATGAGCCAGAAAATTCAACAAACTAATGGTTTTGGCCATGAACAGTGCGGCTGGGACGCCTTTATCTGAGACATCACCAACCGCGGCAAGAAACCGCCCTCTCGATAATGGAATGACCTCGTACAGGTCGCCTCCCACAGCGCTGGCTGGCTGCAACCAGGACTCTATTCTCCAGTTACGAAGTTCTTTGACATACGAGCCGCTACCCGGAACCATCGACATCTGAATGCTTTTGGCGACCGCTAGCTCGCTTTCCAACTTCTTTCTAGCCCGGCGTTCGGTATCTGCAGTATCGGCTAAATGCTCAACCAAACGCTGGTTGATAAGGCTCGTTTTCATCACCGAACCAATCACACTCAGATGCTCAATCGTCGACTTCTCAACATACTGAAATTTTGACTCAACAACCAAAAAACCCAACAGATACCCTTTCAAAGAGTCACTGTGAAGCGGCACAATCAACACCGGTTTGGATTTTTTGTGGGTTTTCAGCAATCCGTACAAATCGTCTTGGGGAGTAACGTATTTCGGCTCTTGGCTTGGGAACAAATCGCTGAATCGTTCCCGTGCAATGGACAGCTGCTCGCGCCCTTCTGCACGTTCGTCAATTTCACTGTCTGTGCTGGCAACGGGAACAATTAGATTTCGTTCCGAATCTACTCGCCAAACCTCGATCGAACCCAGATCGTATTTCGATTGAACGCCTTGAATCACGTTCGCCAGCCCCGCCGAGAACCCCTCAGAAGGAACGTTCACTATTGAAACGCTCACCTCTCGAACGTAGCGCTCGTTCTCAGAGGACGCTTCCAGCTCACGACGCCATTGCTCCCGTTCAATCGCCAGGCCAATTAACGAAACCCCAAACGAGAAGTGACCGATCATTTCGTTGTCCGGCCGCTTGGGCACCTCGCTGAAGAGTGTTATCACAGCTTGCAGATCGCCGGCCTCTCCCAATACGGGCTCAGACCATGCTGAGGCAACTTTTAAAGACCGAAGAACATCTCCATAGCCCTGCCACTGCAGGTCATCGATCGGAGATTCGCAAATCACACTCTGGCGAGTCTGAGCAGCAGAGCCAATTGATGTGGCACCGTAACGAGCCGACACTGAGGGTACTTCAGAACAAAAAGCCGTGGCGAATCCACCGCCCTCCTGAGTCATCAGACTATCTTTTTGCTCGTCATAGAGAGAAATAACGCAGTGTGTGCCGGGAATCTGAGCTTCAAGTAGCTTGGATACCCGCTCAATGATGGCATGGAGAGAGCTACCATCGTTCACACTGAACAGTGCTCGTTGACGTAAGTTATCGGCAATACTTTGTAACTTTCGATGATGGATATTTACGCCAGAGAAGATCATGGCCGGCTCACCGGCAAATACCGTGAGCGTTATCTCACAGTCCATCCAAAGGCTCTGATCAGGACCCACTGAAAAACGCCACTCTCTGCGTTCAACGCCTAGATCGCGCGCGCCCGATAAAAAATCTTCAAAGTCCAGAAGACTGTTTGGAGCAGGCAACCAGGCATCGGGCTGGCTAAACACATTATCCATCAACTCTTGCTCACTGCTGCAACCAAAGAGCTCTAACGCCTGCCGGTTAGCGAACAAAAGTTTTGGCCATTGCCGCTCAAAAATCAGGACAACGTCGGGCAGCTTATTTAACAGCGCACGGCTGTCTTCCAGGGAGGAGTTATATTGACGGCGAAACTCTTGAAGACGGGAAGCTAACGATTGATATCGTTCAGCTTCCCTTTTTCGAAAACGTAAATGCACCAGAAGCACAAGAGCTGCAATGGCTAAAACCAAACCCAACAACGGCAACACTAGTGCATCTGGCAGCATTGTTTTTATTCCATTAGTTCAAGGTGCTCTAGTGTTTCAATCGTAATTGCACCAGAGGCTAATCCATTTTCCCGCTGATAGAACGTGAGCGCGTCTAGGGTTGCCGGACCAAGAAGCCCGTCATGCACACCAGGGGCATAACCTAGATTCGCCAGGCGTTGCTGCATTTTTAGCACCATTTCGCTGGTTAGATTGCGATCACACACCGCTTGTCTGGCAACGATCTTCGGCTTACCTTCGTAGCGCCTTACGTTCATTGAAAGCACTTCAGCAGGTACTTCCTGCTGAACCGTTTTAGCAGGCTTGACCAACTCTGCAATTTCGAGAGCGTCGGTCTCGTCTTGCATGGTGACCGGAATAACTTCGGCCGGCTCATCAACTTCCCAACGAGTGACGGTTTTGTACTCAGCAGGGATCACTTCCGTACGGGTTGTTTCGGGCTTCACTAGCTTGGTTACACTGACCGTTTTCGTTTTGGCGGGAATTTCTTTAGCGCAAAAACCGAAGGCAGAAGACGCTCGGGCATAGGCGGCGGCACCCGAAGTACGGCAAGGCTCAAGCTCGGTGCGAGCCTCTTCCAACACGACTTCTTCTTCAACGTCTTCATAGACCGCAGGCTCTACCACCAAACGCGTGGTTTCCGGCTTAATTTCGACCTTTTCCACCACTTCTTTGTAGGTTGCCGGCTTAACACGATAGGTCTTGGTGCCCTGCTTGGTTACGACCTTTTTCAACCCACGGCGGAATTCGGCCGGAGTCACTTCTAGCCGCACCTCAGAGTCTCTAACCTTAACTTCGAGATTGTCTTCCACAGAACGAGGATGGATTTGCGCGTAGACCCAACACTGGCCTGGCTGGATATCCATCACTGGTTCGCCAATCATGCGCTCACCCGCTACTTCGGGCTTAGAGTCAGACACCGATACGCTCTTGGCCCCGGGCTCGTTATCGGGTGTCTGGCTTTCTGCGCGCACGTCCGGCTCCGCAGGCTCCACTGCGGCTTCATCCGCTTGGCGACGGGGAGCTCTCGCAGGTGTTTCGGCCTGAGTACCCGACGTTTTTACAACCTTAGGTTCTACGGTTCTACGCGGATCCACCTCATAAGAGTAGATACCACTAACGGTCCGCTCCTCGGTTTGGGGCTCTAATGCACACCCTGCAACGGTGATAGCCAATACGGGTAACCAATAAGATTTACGTAACACGCGCCTGCCTTTGTTCGTCGTTTGTAATGTATTTGCCACTTTGATCCGCAGCATAACTGCTTCGGAGTGACTCAATATATCAGTTTTGAAGTTCTACGTTCTCAATCAGCTGAGTACTAAGCTGATCTGCACCTGTCATGGTAATTTCCAAGCCAGAGAGGTCCACTCCCAAGGCCATCAACAGGGGTGATACGATCCCTTGAAGTAACACCGTGGTCACAAGATTCACCAACACTTCCACTACCGGCTCAAGTAATTCAATAATTGGATTCAAAATGCTAAGAGCACTAGGTTCTCCGCAATCCAAGGCCAGATTCTCGATATCCAGATCTAGTCCCTGTATCCAGGTTGGCTGACTATTAGTCAACTTCTTGGCACATTGCCCGTCTGGGCAATACAACGGTACGCCGGTTAACGTATGCGTTTGCTCAGCAACCGGGATATTTACACCAAGATCGGCATCCACACATAAGTTAAGCAAGGGCTGACCTAACAACGCAAGCTTTAACAGCGTTGCGTGAATCGGCTCTCTCGCAACTTCACCGTCAGACTGAATCGTCCCGGTGTCTATACTGGCCACTGACGGGTGAGCCAAAACTTCAATGTCGATATCATTACTGCTGCCACGAGCGCAGCCAGCACCCACAAACTCGGCGCGACCACCACCTACTTTGACCGCCAGCGGAACACGAATGCTATCCAGCAGTTCTACCTTAACTAGCCCAAGGGTTAAGCCCGATATCAAGTCGCCGATAAAGCCAATGGAGAGTTCTAAATCGACAAGCGCTTCCAAAGACACGTCCGACGAATGAAGCTCTGTCATCCATTTGTTATCACTTCCTTGACGTGCAGGACCAATCACTACCGGAGCCGGATTATCCACACCTAGCTTTAATGAAAGGTCAAGATCACCCAACAACCCATTATCCAACAACGGTTTTAAGGCCGGATTTGCACTGGCATCGATATCCAATCCAAGTAAACCAGTGCCAGTTGTCTTTCCTAGCTGATGCGCGCTATTCAGGACAACACTCATAATGAAATCGTAAAGGGGAAACTCAGCACTCCGGGCTGCCTCTTTATCTCCCTTAACCTCGAGCACGGAGGATAGCTTGAGCCCGTCAAGGCCTGATGCCTCCGTTAAATCATCAACGAGACCACCCACTGGCGATGTCACCCCGCCAACAACATCAACGACGGCGTCCAGCACCTCTATCAAGGGGCGGTCCAGCAACGCCGTCACATTGTTAACTCCGAGATTAGTTAGAAGATCACCGACTCCCAACAATGTCGACTCAAGGCTCGCTAAACTCGTGGGATCAAGAGAATAATTGCTTTGGCCCAGGACTCCTCCAAGCAGGTTCCCGAGAAGTCCATTGGTCACTTTTACCGTTGAACTGTTGGCGCTCAAAGTTGCATAAAGTTCTTTTCGAGCTGCGGCGTTCACCGAGATCTCAACCGGCTCGAAAAAGGTCTCAGGAAGCAGCCATGACACCCGTTCTTTTCGGGTGTAGCGAACGACGGCCGCATTGCTTTGGTTTGGGGGGGTTGCTTTAAATTGGAGTTCACTGGTAGTGGAATCACCTGTTTCAAGCAAGCCGACAATCACTTCCAGTTCACTGCTGTCTCCGTCGAATCCTGCTTGTTTCGCTGCAGTTAAAGCGCGTGCGCGCATCAGGCTGACATCTCCGACACCACAGGCCATCGCCTCGTCTGCCGCAGCCGTTGCCGCCGCGTTCACGACAGATTGCATTTCGCCCCTAACGCTGTATAGGCGTGCTGCATCCATCGCCAAGGTCGCTGCTATGGCAATAGCGACCAACAAAAAAGGCATCATAAAAATCAAAACGCCCTTTTGGCGCTTAGTATCAATCACCGCTCGATGACTCGCCGATACGATCAGGCATAGGCTGATCAAAAGACTCGGCTAAGCGCTTCTGAGTCTTTGCATAAAGCGCCATGCTAAGCTCGCCATCTACCGGTGCTTGTTCGGCCTGTTTATCGAAAACTTTTCTGACATTGGTTCGTTTATCCAATTCAAAATGGACTCCCGACAAACCCAGTTCGGTATCGGGTTCAGTTGCAAGGGCGTTAGAGGCCACCAACGCCATAGTTGCCAACAAACAGGCCTTGAATTTCATCACACACCTCCAGCAAAGCGTTCAGAAAACTTGATACCCGCTGACACAACCCCATTGCTTAGCCCCAACTCTCGTTGCAGCTTAGCTATAGCCTCTTCACCACCCTGCAAGTAATAGGCAGCAACCATATTTCTGCCCATGCTCTCTTTCTTCCCGGAAAGTTCGTAAGCCGTGCGCAATTCGAAAGCCGCCTGGCCGAAGAATCCTCCTTGCATAAGCACCACGCCAAAGTCATTTCTCATGTCTGCTGATGCGGGCTCTTTGGCTTTCGCTGTTCCGAGCGCCTTCAAGCCCTCTTCAATCTTGCCGCCCTTTACGTATACGATCCCCAAGCCGTGATACGCTTGAGCACTGTCGCAAGTTTCAGCAATCTGCTGGTAGACCTCTTCGGAGTAGTCCAACTGTTCCACCTTCGCTAGAAGCTGCGCCCAGCGCAGCCAATGGTGCTGAGTTTGAAACGACAATGCCTCCAACCGCGCCAGTGCCGCGTAATTTTCGGATGCATTCATCATCGAATCGATCGCATCTAACTCAACACGATGTTCAGGTGTCATATTTGTGGAGCAATTGACCTGCAAGTAACTGCCGGAACTCCGCGATTCCTTCTCTGTTTCGGAATCTTGTAGCGGCGGAAGAGCACAACCCGTGACCAGTGCTGCCGTAAAAAATGCTGTCGAAACCAGGCTGGCCTGCTTGTACTTCATTTGTTGCTCCTTAAATCAAAGACGGTAACGTTCAAATTTCTTTCGGACCTTTTAAAACACTACCGCTGGAGGGCGTCCATAATCGATAGTACAGCAGGCCCGCCAATCAATATAAACAAAGACGGCAGCATAAAGACCATCATTATAATTGTCATTCGGGCACCGACCTTATTGGTTTCTTCTTTCAACTTACTGCGCTCTTCGTGGTGAGCTTCGGCAATAATTTGCTCTAATGCCCCCGAAACCCCGGCCCCAAGCGTGCCCGCCTGTTTCATAAGCGTGACATAGCTACGTAAAACTGTAAGATTCCGGTTTCGGCCCAGCTCATCGAGAGCTCGACTTCTGTCGGCACCACTTTCCATGACTCGATTGAACCGATCAATCCGCGCAACCAGCAAAGGCATCAACTCTCTGGCCTGATGTGAAATCAATTTCAGTGATCGTTCCGGGCTAAGCCCCGCCTCCATCAGCATTCGAGTCATCTGACAAAGTTCTATGGATTCACGGTTCTGTTGTTTTTCAGCCGTTCGACCTGAACTGCGGATGAACTGCCGGGAAAGATAAAACGACATCATGAAAGTGACGGCGGTCACCATGACGCCTGAAAACACAATGGCCAGTAAAGTCAAAACCAGCGGTACAAACCAACAAGCAACAAGGTAATACTGCCGAGCCCGGTAAGGTGTTTTGCCCGTTGCATCCAGGGCGGGTTCCAACTCTCTAAAATCACCGGCTAATAAAGGCCGCCCTACTAGCCAATATATAAACGTTTCCAGAGGCGGGCTGCCTGAATCGTCTTCTGTCGTCAATTGTCGGTGAGACAAGCGAGCTCGAACTCGCGATTGCAATGCCCAGGCTGGCGCCCAGACCCATAGGTAAAGCACCGAAGCAACGGCTAGCACTATCGCGCCAATAAACCAAAGGTTAACCACGGCCAACCCCTCTGATCAGATTCCAGACCAGTACCGTTCCAATGACTTGCAAAACACCCGCTGTCATCATCATGGTATGGCCCGTCGCAGTATTCAAAAGCGCCGCGGAAAACTCTTCGTTCATTAGCACCACATAAGCGCCCAACCCGGGAGGCATGACGGCAAACACAATAGCGGTGAAACGAGTCTCTGCGGTCGCCGCCATAAACTCACGACGCAACTCTTCCCGGGACCGAATAGCTTTCGACACCTCTGAAAGGACTGGCCTTACGGGCGAGCCAAAACGAGCTGATGTTCTCAAAGCAATTGCCATTTGCGTCAGCGGGGGAATGCTATATAGGTCCGCAAAGCCATCAAGTACCTGCGTGTAATCGCGGCCCTGACTGATAGCACCTCGTAGCCGAAAGCATAACGGTTCAAATGCTGCCGACGCATCATCAAATGCTACCAACATGCTTTGCTCAACCGAGCGACCCGCAGAAAGGGACCGTAAAACAGCGTCAACGATGCCCGGCAGCTCCTCAAAGATTTGCCGGCGCATACGTTCAAATTTTACCCGCCAGAGCGTGACAGCAATCAATAAAAACGCAATCACCGCCACAATCGCCTCGAGCACCCCTCGAACAACCACAATCGCGGCGACGACGCCAAGCAACACCACAAGCAACATAAATAATCTGGTCACGGATGCCTGGATACCCGCCTTGACCATCAACTGCTCAACGGGGCCCAAGCGAATACCTGCAACCGTTTTCTCTTCAATGACGTCTTGAGGTGCTAATCGACGTAGGCTTTGTTTTTGCAGCTTCGCCATAGCCAGATAGTGACCTACCACAAACTGCAGCAACACCACCACAACCACCAAAATGCCCAACCCCAAGGCCGCTAGCCACAAGATCTGCACGCTCACTGCGCTTCGCCCTCTAAAACCTCGTCCCGAATATCCGGGGCTTGATAGAGAACATTCATTTGGTAAGGGTTAGACTTTGAAGGAGTCATTTCGACCACCTCACTCACGATACGACGGCCGTTCGAAAGCCGTTTCAACTGAACCAACACGTCCAAAGACGAGCCAATCAAGCGACCAATAGCCTGCTCTCCGGCGTCATAACCATTCACTGCCAACAGTGTTTCAATTCGAATCATGGCGTCCTTGGAAGAGTTCGCGTGAATCGTACTCATCGAACCTTCGTGCCCCGTGTTCATCGCCTGCATCAGCTCGATAATTTCGCCCGCACGAACTTCACCGACAATGACCCGGTCAGGTCGCATTCGAAGGGCGTTGATAACCAACTCACGCGCACTGATACGCCCCGTGCCCTCTGCGTTAGCGGGCCGGGTTTCCAAGCGAACAATGTGGGGATGGTTCAGTTGTAATTCAGCCGAATCTTCAATGGTCACGAGCCGTTCGTCTTTGGGAATAAACTGGCTAAGGAGGTTAAGAATCGTTGTTTTACCTGTGCCGGTACCACCACTTACCAGCAAATTTCTGCGCCCTTGAACGATTTTCACCAGCAGATCCAGGCATTCTCTGGTCAACGAACCGAGATTGACCAAATCTGATGCCGCCAAATGCTTCTGGGTGAATTTTCGAATCGAAATGGAAGGTCCATCAAGAGCGATGGGCGGAATAATAGCGTTCACTCGAGAACCGTCCTGAAGCCGAGCATCCACCATGGGGCTACTTTCATCCAACCGTCGACCAAGGGGTGCCAGAATTCGGCGGATGATGCGCATCACGTGGTCGTCATCAATAAACCGGGTTTGCGCCTTCTGAAGAACGCCCGCCACTTCCACGAACACGTTTAGGGGGCCATTAACAAGTATGTCGTTCACTGCGGTGTCAGCCAACAGCGGTTCCAGCGGCCCGAGCCCGATGATTTCATCGAGGGTTTCACGGGCCAACATAACCTGTTCTGCCGTTGCCAGAGGTATACGATGATGAGCGATATATAGGTTTACATTCGCTTCTACGAATTTATCAAGTTGGCCAACTTCAGTTCGTTCAACCTCAACTCCCTCTTCATCTAATCGCTCGATCAGGTAAGCATGAACTTGTTTCTTTAGTTGCTGATATTCTTCATCGACACGAGTTGCCACGATTTATATGCCCCTCAGCGTTTTTTGAAGAAGGCGAACGGCCCCTTCGACGAAGGTGATTCCACATAGCGCTTATGGACGAAATCGACGAGTTTTTTCTGGTACGGAGAGGATCTAGGTAAAGCTCCTAACGGCACGCCCGCATTAATGGAGTCCAATCGATTAAGCCATTCAACCGGCAGACGGAGACTTGCTTCCAGCCCAATATTTTTCTCGATGTCCTCCAACTTCAACGTCGCGCCTTTCCTGTATCCATCAATAACAACCAGTCGCTCACAGTTCTGACCCAGCCATTTGCGACTCTGTTGAATCATCGCTTCGGTATACTGAATCTGATCGACAACCGGGTGCGCCAAAATCACCAATTTAGTGATGTCTGAACCTAGAATCTTGAGCCAAGCTCTCGCTTGGTGTTCAACTACCCGAATCACCATGTGGTCAAACAATTCAGCCAACCGGGATATAGCAATAAACAGATCCGCGGCATCATCGCCCGTGAGCGTTTCAGCCATAATATTACCTGAGAGCAGGCGCAAGCCTGGGGAGTATTCTTCCAGAGCCGTATTAACAAACGCCTGATCGATTGCATCGGTTCGGTTGACCAAGTCATTCAAGCTCAACCGATTCAAACTATCTAAATAAAACGACCGATTTTCCGTGGCCATCGTGTCGATTGCCAGCACGGAGCCCTTAGACTGTTGATGACTGAGCTCACACGCCAGGTTCTGAGCGAAAAACCGTGTATCGACAACGGAAGCTGCGCCAAGCACGAGTGTCAAAGAGCCTGCAACACGTGCCGGCTTCGATACGGAATCAACGACGGACAGTTGCGAAAGTGCTGAAATTCTTTCGTTGGCTCTGTCTCCATCAACCCCGGTAATCAGGCAATCTCGAGCCCCAGCTCTCATAACCTCCAGCAACAACTCCTGAGAAATATGCTGGGCAACCGCAACCAAACTCACCGCCGGGTTAGATGTTAAAATGGCGGAAATCAGCTTGGCAGAACGGCCCTGCTCAGTCTCGTTAACCGCTGCCACCACCACCTTTGCCTGACTCGCCTGAACCAGGCGATTCACTCGCGACAAATCACCAGCAGAAACAAACTCAAGCGTCCACGTGTCACCCAATACCCGTTCAAGCCAGGCGCGAATACCGACTTCTTCTGCGATACAGATCAGTGTTTCACTCATACTACCCGGCTCCTTACCAGCTCAAGCCACTTTCGAGAGGCTCGGTACCGTCCCGTGAGTTAATGAACATATCGCCCCATTCGGTACTGCTGTATTCGTATTTCTTACCGAAGCTTTTGACCTCTTCCGATAGTTCTTTTTTAGCACTCACAAACCGTGGTGTGACCACCATAATGAGCTCGCGGTCATCACTGGAGATTCGATCTGAACGGAATAAGGCGCCAAGAATCGGGATATTCCCAAGGCCGGGCAGCTTATCGCTGTTATTAAAGGTAGAACGGCTTACCAAACCACTGATCACAAAGCTTTCGCCAGGTGCCATCGACACCATCGTTTCCGTTCTGCGCACACGTAATCCAGGAACAGACACCCCGCCACTAGACACGCCAGAGGTGAAATCCAAATCGCTCACTTCCGGAGCCACCTTAAGAATGATCTGATTTTCGTCAATTACCGTGGGGGTCAAAGACAGGCTTACACCATATTCTTTGTACTCAATCTCCACTTCACCATCACTGCCGGAAATTGGCACAGGGAATTCACCACCCGATAAAAAGGTCGCATTTTGACCGCTAAGACTCACCAACGACGGTTCCGCTAACGTGTATGCAAAGCCGCCCGACTCCAGTGCATTGATAATACTCAGATGATTGGATCCAAAGCTGAACAGGTTAAAGCCATCGGTGCCAAGACCTGCGGCATTTCCCGGAATGCCTCCCGGACTTGTAAAGCCGCCTCCATTTGGTGAGATCCCGAACGCATTGTCACCACCGTTAAACAGCTTGGCATAATGGAAGCCCAGAGTATTTAGCTGCTGACGACTCACTTCAACTACACGAATATCGGTTTGTACCTGCATGGGTACCGGATGCCGCTCGCCCGCCGTGGAGCTCACCAAATAGTCTGTTGTGCTTGGAGATGACTTACCTTTAAGCCAGACCCTGACCGTAACAGCACCAGAGGCTTTAGCCGTGACAAGAACTTCTTGTTCACCGCTGGCTTGGACCGAGGCAACGTCCGGGTTCGATACTGCAACCTTCTCCAGCTTTTGGGTGAACGCAATAATGTGCTGCTGCCCTGGGGCTAACGCGACGACTTCAGAACTATTAGCAAAGGCGACCTGTGGAACTGCCAACCCCATCAACAATGCACAGAAGGCAATCACTGAACGGGTCGCAAAAATCGTGTTAGCGAACATACACTGTCCTTGTTTCTGAGCCTTCAAAAACCTGCACCTTTAATCCAGGCTGTTCTTCTTTTTGTGCCTGCTTTTGGCGTAACTTTTTCTCTTCTTCTTTTTTGGCCTTGGCTTCGGGGGACTGCGGCCGGATATCCGCTAGGAATACGGCCTCTTCCCGGGCGTCATTTCTATTAATCGAGGGCTCAGTCTCACCGCCTTCTACGCTTGCAGGTTGCGATGCAACCACACTCCCACCATGACTTGTTGCCACAAACTTCAAACTGGCCTCTGAAGCCGCCAGCGCCAAGTGTCCGACCTGTTTATCTGGGACGGCTAAAACCATCGTCGCGTTTCTGCGACGATCATCTTCCGACGTTAAAGCAGCGGGGTCGGTTGCGCCTTTCACCGCGAGCACTTCGAGCTCACGAAGTATGGTTAAAGATGAAGGGCCATCTTGCGAATCCCCACGGAAAGTGGCGACTACATCAACCACGTCTCCCGGCTGCAGTAAGCCACCAATGCTGGAAATCGGGTTAAAATCGAAAGCAACGGCTCGCATGCCTTCTTCAAGGATGGTCTGCAGTGTGCTGGCACTATCCAGAGCGGACTGACCAAGAGGATTGCCTGCCCGAAGGGCCGCTGTGGTCGTTTCACCAAACGGGGCATCATCAACCGTCAGGATGTTAGGCAATTGCACGGTGGTTTCAACCTCTGCAAACAGCTCCGGTGTCAGCTCGGTACCCGCTTCAATATCGTCAACAGCGAAAAGATAACGGTAGGAGGGAAGCGACGACTCGTCACTTTCACTTGTTACGGTGCGGGAAGATTCGACGTTTTCAGCAACTCCAGGCTGCTCTTGGTTATATCGAACCAAGCCGACGATCGCCAAGACTACAGCTGCCGACGCTAGGAGGAGCGCTGGCAAGGCCGAGACAAATTTCGCCCTCATTATTGTTTCTATCCTTGTGTGCTTGTTATAAAACTTCGAACGCTAGCAGATTTTAGAACGCCACAGCCGCGGTTACGGATAGTTTCTCGGGTTGAGGCGGAAAGTTGCCCAAGAATCCCAGTTTCAGCTGCGGTAAAAACGCATTGGTTCCGTCCGCGCTGAGCCGGCACTCTAACAGCCCCACACCATCCTCAACCACATTTTCACAAACCTTATCAGAATCCGCGATCCGCTCCTTGAGTCGCGCGGGCAGCTTTTCGACTAATTTATCAAGCCGCGCATTGCTATAAGCCACCACTGTCTCGCCGAACCCCTCAACTTCACCCTCTTTGTAGCTTGGGTAATCACGCCGATCCAGATTAAAAACTGAAGATGCAGCCTGACTTACGACACTCTGCATCTCTTGCTTATGGAAAAACAGCATTCCATAAACCATTCCGGCGTAAAGAATGCCAATTAAAAAGGGCAGAACGAACACAAACTCCAAGCTGACAACCCCAACTTGAAAGGTCAGCAACGCCCTTCTTTCAACAAGGCCTATCACCCCGACTTGCACTCCTTCAACAATATACTCGCATAAACGCCATCAATTAGTGTCATCGCCACTCTCAGTAACCGAATCAAATAGCCCGCTGACAAACTCTTGCAAATCCGTACCAAGATCACTGTTAAATACAACCGTAACTATTCCGATTATCACGGCCGCCAACATAATATACTCAAGTGAAGAAGCACCCTTCTGTTTCTTGGGCGCCACATTTTTAATCCGAGCTGCTACTGCCTTATCAAGCTTCATTAACACTTCCTCTGATGACGGAACTTCTACGTTGTTTGACTCAAAAACAGCGAATTTTGTTTGACTCTGGTTTCCTGACCGGAGATCAAACATATACGCCACATGGCATCCTGTCATGTACTTATTAATGCCACACTAACACTACATGTACAATGCACCCTTTGGTGTTTTTTTGTTGCCGGACGAAACGCAACAACCTATCTCGTTACCAAAATATACGTGAACCACATCACAACGCAACAGTACTTTAGATCAACCCTGCAGCCAGTTTCCGTCTCACCAAATCACCCGTCGTACAAACTTTTCTAGTTAGCCTTCAGCTTATGCGTGATACGTGCGACGCCCCGGACAACGGCCTAATTTGACTTGCTCGAAAATCAGGATCTCATCTTTGAATACACCTAATGGCAGTTAACGCACCCGATCTCTAGACAAAACACCCAGCCCCTTTTTTTACGCCGACAGCCTTCCCGTACGGGATCACGAACACCCAGTTATTCATGGATAGAATGTAAAACCGCCTGATCGCTACTTAGAAGCGACTTAAATTTTTGAGGCACCTGAGAGTTGGTTATAGTATGTTCATTTATATGCCTTAAAATTACCTGTAGACAAAAAGGAAGCATCTACATGCCCTATCTCCGGCACACCACTTTATTTGTCGCACTTACCCTGCCAACCATGGCGATAGCTTCCCAATCATTCCCTGACAGCTACAACAGTCTCGGCCTTGAAGCCGGCTATGTTGATTCTGGTAATTCAGACGACAAATCCGGTGCAACTGACGATTTGGACAATTACGGTGAGTTTGGACTTAATTTCACCCACCAGTTTAACTCTCGAGTAAGCATGCTGATGCAAGCCAGCTATGCAGACACCGAAACCCGCAACTTCAATCAAGATGCAGACATCCTGAGAGGCTCGATCGGAGCAAGGCTCCACCCCAGCCTTTATCGCCTTGGTAATTGGCGCCCGTTTGTAGGTGCCGGTTACAGCCATGCCAACATTGACCTTGAATCTTATGATTCAGAAAGTGAGGACATGCTCTACGGAGAGACCGGCCTTCAGAACATGATCGCACCCCGCTTTATTGCCGAAGTAGGCATTCGCGGCCGAGTTGAGGTTGAAGACCAATATGTCGACGCACAAGCCTTTGCCGGTTTGCACTATGTATTCGGCCGGGAATTCTCAGCGGCTCCCACTAACCGAACGCCACTGGACTTTTCAAAGCTTTCGGTTCCGCTAGCAGACTCGGACAGTGATGGGGTACATGATGAGCAGGATAAATGCCCCGATACGCCGCATGGCGCGTTGGTGGATGAAAACGGCTGCGCCAAAGAACTCACTCGAGAGATCAAGGAGACTCTTTACGTAGAGTTCGAACACGACAAAACTGACGTAACAAAGGCCTACTATCCGAAGCTCCGGAATCTTGTTACGACTCTAAAGCAGTACCCCTCGTCTCAGATACTTCTGGAAGGCCACACAGACAGTACCGGACCCTCTTCGTATAACCAAAAACTGTCAAAAAGCCGCGCTGATGCTGTCATGAAAGTTCTTATCGACCATTTCGGCATTCATGCAGATCGAATCCGCACCACGGGAATGGGGGAGTCACAGCCGATCGCTTCGAATGAAACGGACGAAGGTCGCGGTCGAAACCGCCGAGTTGAAGCAATCGTGTCGGGAGAACATAAAGAAATAATGAAAAAGCCGGCGAAATAGAAATCTGGCTTTTACATTGATCGAAACGGAGTATTCACCATGATAAAGCTATTCAGAAATCTGTTTTTGGTACTGTTTGTATCCGCGCTTATTGCAGGCTGCCGAAGCGACGAAAGTGAGGGACGAGTCATCCCGCAGGTTAGCGGTTATTCGTTTGATCCTTTCAACCTGCAACCTAGTGACAAGGATTTCGATGGCGACGGCGTGCTGAACAGCAAAGATGCCTGCCCTTATGTCCCGGGCAACGACCCCTCACTTTGCGACGACAAGGTCGACTCTGATGGGGATGGCGTTCCCGATAGGTACCCGGCTATTGAGCCTTATATTTTCAAAGGCATGGTCAATGATCCTTGGGACAACTGCCCTAGCGTTGCTAATGAAAAACAAGAAGACCTGGACGGCGATGGCGTGGGAGACGCTTGTGATCCCGACATTGATGGGGACGGCACAGTAAACGACCAAGATCTATGCCCTGAAGACGCCGATGACAAGTGCGACCCCGACACCGGCTTTCCGGAATACGACCCAGACAACCTCAATCCCACAGAAGACGACTTGGACGGGGATGGCGTTAATAATGACGAAGACCCCTGCCCGCGCGTACCTGGGTTTAACCCTGCCCACTGCGATGCCGCGGCCGATCCGGATGGCGACGGAATCCCTACCGTTTATCCTTCCATTGAACCCTTCCTATCCGAAAACAATGCCGGCAGCGCGTGGGACAACTGCGCTGATACAGCAAACCCGGGGCAAGAAGACCTCGACGGTGATGGCTTAGGCGATGCTTGCGAAGATAGCGATGGCGATGGCACGAACGACATCAGTGACCCTTGCCCAACTGATCCAACCAATGCATGTTCCGTCGAAGTGCCTGAAGATGTAGTTTTTGCGTGTACGACCGATGGCTCATCCAGCTTTTCACCAATGCTAGCAACCGACAGTGTTGCGCCTGCGGTAAGTTACACCCTCTTAGAGAACTGCCTGCTGAACGAGGTACTTTGTGGTGTTAACAACCCTGAATATACAATTGACGGAAACTCGAACAGTTCAGCAGAGATCTACAACACGAATCTACTAGGCATTTCATCGGTCACCCTGGGAGTGCAAGTAGCGCCCTCATCGGATTTCGTATACCCCGGAGCAAACCAGATCGGAATTTTGTTCGAGGACGCGCCTCAGCTGCTTGAACTAGGGCTACTTAACAATGGGGGCATTCAAGTCCGCACGCTTCTCAACGGCGAGGTTCAGCAAGACAGCGGCGGCGAATTTGGAATAGCGCTTGATCTATTAGGCTTGTCGCAGATCTTTGGAGCAGCTGATCCTCAGTATTTGTTGTTTAACACCACAGAGGCGTTTGATGCGATCGAAATCTACAGTGGTGGATTTAAGCTTGTATCACTATTGGAGCGTTTTAAGGTGACCCAAATTTGCACATCGCAAACACCGGTAGCAACTCCTTAGCCTGCACTCTGACCTCGTGTATGCCATTAAAAAACCCGCAACGCTGATGATTACTCACCAGCGTTGCGGGTTTGTTTTTACCGGTTCTACTTAATTAACGGATTTAAAGATACTCACACCGTCTCCACAGGCATCAGCATTCTCGTAGTCGTCGTCAACGACATTGGCAATCCAGCTATTAAGCAGCGCCACGCCTTCTTCATGCACAACACTCTTGGCGATGGGCGGCATGTTTTTCTGAGGATCATCAGCGCTTCCGACACGACAAGATACAATCGAGCTATCCGGCTCTCCGGGCACGACCACATGCTGCCTGCCACAAGAACCACCCCCCGTCGCGGTGGGCTTCTTGCAAATGCCGTAGCCGGCGTCGATTTTACGGTAGTGATCCAGATAATAACCCGTATTGGACGCCGCACCCTTGTCGTTATGGCAGTGCTGACAATTCACCTCCAGATAGGCGCGCAGTCGGGCTTCGACGTCGGCATTCGAACCTGCCGCTTCACCGCTGTCACCCGGCACACTCCAATGAGGTAGACGCTCAAGATTAGTCGCCACACCACCAACAATGGCGCCGTAGTCAGGAACGTTGGTCAGTAGTCCACGATCGACCCAAGCCTTAAGCTGGTTTTCCGGATTAGCGACACCCTGCCCTTGGTTCCCCATAAAGCTGGACTCAGGCTTGTAGTCGCGGTTCATATTTCGTGGCTTTGGCCCAATGGGTGCCGCACCTGCTTCCAAATCGTCGTTGGAGTGACAGGTTATGCACTGGTTTTGATTGGGGATTGCGTAGCTATCAGAAGAACCCGCCAACACGTTACCCGTATACTGATCCTGGTAGTGCCAACTAACGCTGCGCGTTTCTCCACCCGGGACTAGCGTGGCGACTTTCTTACCATTCTCATCGGTGCCCCAACTGTATGCTGGGCCGCTCCAAACGGCTTTTCCACTTTGTGAGATTCGCTTGATGAGCAAACGTGTTTCCACCAACTCTTCGGTACCTTTGCTTTCATCTGTGAACGCGAAGGTTTTGGCGATAACCGTGCCATTCGGGAAGTGGATAGAACCGTTCAGGTTGCCGCCGCTCTGGCCGTCCTTATAGACCGCTTTGGTTCCCGGTGGGATAAACGCAACCCGATATTTGGTGGCATAGTCAGAGAACAACTTGGAGTTAAGTACATACGGAATGCCGCCTTCGTTGGTCTCGCCGCGGGGCTCCTGATCATCCGCAAACAGGTTGTACTGATCCAGACGCGGGCAATCCACAACAAGCGCCTCACGATTAATTTCACTCGGATTCACAGGCGTTTCGCACAATTGATTGACGTACTCCTGGCTCGGTGCCGGATCAATGCCACCACTGCGCTCAAACGGTGGAATCGTCACTCTGGGCAAACTTGGAAGAGCACAATTGTGATCTTCCAAAGAGGTTTCGTCGACAAGGTCTAAAGAACCTGACACGGTTTGTTCGAGGATATCCTTCAACCCACCACCCAACAGATCCCCCCAACCATCCAAGGTCGTTAAATCATAATCCGGAAGGGTCAGGAGTCCTGCTAACGGTTTTAGGCCATGGAAGTTCATATAAGCCTGACTGTCTGAATCCATCTCATTATTTACAAAGCATGATCCCCATTCAGGCAATTTCCGCTCACCCTCATCATCAAACTTATAAGCGTTGTAATGGCAGCTTGGATTCGGATGCTGGTTTGTATGGATCGGCTTACCGTTTTCATTTTTAGGTACCGGCTGCCCGTTCGCATCTTCCGGGTATGGGCACTCACTGTCGTAGTCATCCAACAAGCCATCCCAAACAATATGGGCGCCCTTACCCGGGTTTTTATAGTTCTTTAGGCCGATCAATGTTGGCAGGAGGGTTTCGACTTCACCTTCGGCAACCTTTTCCCAATTTGGCTGCGGCAAGTCATAGCCCGAGTTTTTCATTACGTTGTTATGGATATGCAGCCCTTCGGTATAAGGGTCCAACTTTTTGTCTGTTGTTTTACCTTTACCGTCCAGCAGTTCATAACTAGTGTAGATAATCGCCGCGGTGCTGTTGTCCTCAAAGACATTATCGTAGATCTCAATATTGTCGTAGCCGAGGGTGATAAACCCTGTACCCCGAGGAATTGCAGACACAATGCCGCTGTGAGCAAAGTTGTAGGTGTTGTTGTTACGAGAGATGTTGTTCAACATCACCGAGGTGTCGCCATACTGGGTAATGTTTTCCAAATCGTAGATCAGGAATCCACCGGTATTACACTCGGCAACGTTGGTGTCATACTCACCACCCTGAACGTTCTCAATCTCGAAGCCCATAACGTTGTAAGCTGCGCGACTATTCCTGATGATCGCGTTATTGGTTTGGCCAACATAAATACCTGCATCCGAAGCACCGATGGACTCGACGTTATCCACCAAAATATTCTCGGACTCAACAGGATAAATGCCATAACGGCCGGCCGATGAACTGGGAGTATAATCTGGCGTCGGGTCACCTTCGTTCATTGGTGGTGTTGTACACTCAACATGAAGACGCGAGGCGTAGTTTTCTTCAGTGATTGGCGCGTCACCACCGGACCAGATGGCCCTCACGTTCAGCAAAGTGCCCCACTTCACGCCTTTCAACTTGAAGGCGTCACCCGGGGAATCGAGAACGGTCAAATCTCTTACGGTAATACCTCGAACGTTCAGGGCCTCAAGACCGGTCACGTTGTCGCTTTCACGGAAGTTCAATACGGTTTCATCTTTACCACAACCGCGTATTTCAACATCCTCCGTGGCCTGAATGAGCAGGCCGTGATACAGCTCGAAATAGCCGCAGCCAAATTCGAGCGTGTCGCCCGGGCGCAACTGAATCATGGCCGTGACCATGTCATCGGTCGCGAATTCACCCGGGTTTACCGTGAAGGTACGCCCTTCACTGAATCGGTCGACCAACTCTTGTTCGCCTATAGGGCTGTCGGCTTTGGTTGAAGGTTTATCGGAGCCACCGGAGCCACCAAAACAACCTGCCATCGACAGCACGGCCGTCATACCAAGCACGATCACACCACCCCTCCAGGGGTTGGGCATTGTTTTTATATTTTTCATTACAGCTACTTCCTTTCTTATTGCTTATTGTCAGGTTCACTAACGACTACAAAGGAGCGTTTTCGATGCGCTCCCACATACGAAGATAAGCTTCAGCGGAGGTAAACAACTGATTCACGGCTTCGTCCACGCTTTCTTTTGGACGGTCGGCATTTAGGATCATGTCGGCGATTTGGTCGGGGTAGAGGCCGTAATGTGCGATTCCGCGGCCATCGTAAAGACCAAATTCACGATCACCGGTTTTTTGTTTGTTCAAGATGACACGGCCGTCAACAGATTCGAACGGATACAGGCGAGTATCTTCTTCAGGTGTGCCTGGGTTACCCGGCAGTGCTGCGATGCCATTCACATCGGTGGCAAAACCAGCACCACCAAAGGGCCCAACTTTGAATCGGTCCGCACGTGGGCGATTGCCATTTGCTATCAGCGAGTCCACCCAGCCTTCACGGGTACCACCAAATGAAGCAGCAATGCCGCCCTGTTCTGCGATCCGATCACGCAGAGCTTCGGTGCCGCCCCAACCGCCATGACTGTTGATTACCGGATAATCCAATCGACCGGTGATATCAAGAATACGAGCGGCTGCTTTACGGCTGATGTGGTCGGTTTCGATCATCATCTTACGGCGCACCAGCTCTTGAATCAGGAAGTCACCCAAGTCTGTCAGGCCGCGACGATTGCAAAGATGATCAGTGCCTCTGCGCGGGTCCATTTCTTTCATTTCTTCAGGGGTTTCCGGGAAGCGGTCACCGAAATAGTCCATCTGGAACAGCAACTGGTCGATGATTCCGAAAGGCTGCATAGCTGCGTTCTGATCCGGCTCATCGCCCACAAACTCGGTGCCTTCCGGGCACTCTTCGTATTCAACGAGATGGCCGGTTTCCAACATGTTGCCCACAGTCAGAACAGGGCCAATACCAATACCAGAGCTCAAGTCTGGCAAGTGCCCACCAAAGGCGTTATCAAACTTGTGTACAGGGAAGATGTTGCGTACTCCAAGCTGATAGAGCTGATCCAACCCCTCGACAACATCTTGGCGGGTGCATTCAGCGATACCCAAAAACTCTCCACAACTGAGCACCTTGGACATCTCGACACCAAGGACCACCGCCAACTTCCCATCAGCAATCACGTTACGCGCTTGGTTTGAACTGGTCACGATCTGAAACCAACCTTCACCGGGCCCGCCGTGCTGGGCATCAATGTAATCCTGCATTTCATACATGCGCTGGATCTGAAGAAGTATTGCTTCCATCGGGTCACAGTCATTCTGTTTCTGCGGATTTATTCCACACAGAATTTCGTTGTGAACCAGATGGTTAACAAGGATTTTCATACCAGACAGGTGGGCTCGTTCCATCCACCGGTAGTAACTTTGGTGATGCTGCAACGAATTGTGACGGGGCCAGTCATTGAAACTCGGCCAGCCTTGCGTGTCATGAAGCCCAGTGCCGGATGTCACCAGTTCTACGAATCCAGTCGCGCCCCAGGGACCGTGAACCGCTTCGCAGTCTTCGAGGGCATGAGTGACGCCGAACCGGTGGAAGGGGGCGCCGTAGTTAACTCGCCCCCCAATGAATTCATAGGCAGAGATATGGGAGTGGGTATCGACATAGCCGTAGATATCGTCTTGATCGAGGCCCTTAATATTTTTGAAGCGATCCACCTCTTTGAGGTAGATGGCTGGGCCTCGCTCATCGACAATTTCCAAGCCCAAATCGGCTTCCGGATAAGCCTCGCACCCTTTTACTTCTTGCAGAGTAAACGTGTTCGTCGCATCCCGGAGCGATGGAGACTTTAGGGTCAACCCTCCTTCTGTAACGGTAAGAAGCAACCCGGTGACATCTGAAGCCAGGGTATAGGTATCGGTACCTTCGAATTTATTGAGATTCCAAACAGCCAGATCGTTGGGGCTGTTTACTGCAGCCAGAGTGGGTCGAACATCTGTGTTCGCCAACTGCCCCCCGGTGAAATTCAAGCTTTCGCCCAGATCACGAAGAATGCCTCCAAGAGGCGCAACCGGATCCAGAACCAGATTAAGCGTGTCTCCGAGCCCCGACACCAAGTAACTCAGTTCACCGATAAACTGCCCACTCGCATCCAGGAACTCGCCCCCGGGGTCACTAATCCCCAACAGCTCGAACTGCCCCACTTGGGTTTCTTCACGAGAAAAGTCAGCCATCAAAAGGTAGGAGCCCAGCCGCGTGGGCCGCATAGTGAAGCTTGCCGCTTCGGAAGGATTCGTAGTGACACCGTACTCGCCGCCATTCACTTTCGCGACGTACACTCCGTTCGACTCAAGACTGTAACAGCCGTTGGCAAACTGGTAGCGCGTATTTTCCCACTGATATACGGCCTTTTGGGTTTCGTCCGTTTGAGGGGGCATCACCTCTGGAGTCACTTGTTCATCGGTCGTGCGGTTACTTGCCTCGTCCGCTCCCGAGCCACCATCTCCGCCGCCACACCCCGATAGAGCCAACGCCATTCCGGTAAACGCAAGACATGCCAGCCGACGCTGGCGAGAGTTCTCAGCCACTGCACACTCCTTCTTGGGGTATCCCCTTATTGTTTTATTTAACACTACGACGTGTCAGCTTTCTGCGCAGTATAATCTCACTCCATTAACTGACGCTTACTTTTCGAGCTCTTTTTCCGGTCATATCAGGCCTAACTGCAAAAAATGAGCAGGAAACTGTGATCCAATCGCTAGAAAAAACAGTCAAATAATGATTTGAGATGGACCTTTTAATGCAATGCAGATGTGGCTAATCCGCTATTTTTCGGCACTAAAAATGAGATGCGCGTGCAGTTGGAAGAAAATGTGGCGGGAGAGGCTCGGTCAGGCAATCTGGCCGAGCCTCGTCGATTATCGAGCGATGACTTTGTATACGGGACGAAGCTTAGGGATTTGTTTTAGTACTACTTGGATAACCGTCATCAAAGGAACGGCAAGAAGAACGCCTACCGGCCCCCACAGCCAACCCCAAAAGAAAATCGAGATAAAAATAATGACGGGATTAATCGCCATGCGAAAACCATGAATCCATGGCTCGAGAAAAAATCCAACAATGGTCGTGAGCAGGATAAAACTTAACGGTGCCAACGCCATCATCCAAAGCGTATCGAGCGTCACCGCGGACACCAAGGCTAACAATGCAATGGTCAGCATGTTTCCGAGGTATGGAATAAATCTAGCCAAGCCGGCTACCAACCCCCACATGGCCGGGTCTGGCAAACCAATCGCCCAGCAAATCAGAGCAGTCAGTACGCCAACGGATGTATTACTCACGCCCAGAACCGCCAAATATTGTGCGATCTCACGCTGGGAATAATGGGTGATGCGTAATACCCTTCGACGCTGAGATGCTGGTAACTGCCGAGCAAAATTTCGAATCAACCGGTCGCCACTTACGAGCAAAAAATACGTTAATGCCAATGCCAATGCCAAACCGGCAACGCCGTCTCGCACTTTGGACACCATCTGACTTCGCCAAGAATCAGCAGCCAACACGACGGTTTTCGGCTTATCCTGACCACTGTCAGACAATCCTTCGACCGATTTTTCCACCTGCTCCGCCGAGCGGTTCACCTTGTCAATCTGACGCTTAATTTGACTGTCGCCCACTAACAAACGCGATATACCTTGCGGCGCTTTCTGCGCCCACTCCAAAGCTGGCGTTGCGACAGCAGCGCCAACGCCAACAATACCCGCCAAAACGAGCAGTACCAGGAGTAAAGAACTGACCGCTTTCGGTATGTGGAACTTCAGGTAAGCCCGCTGAACAAAAGGAGACAAAAACAAACTGGCAAGCACCGCCAACACAATCGGTAATATGATTTGGTGCGCAATGTACAGCGTGTAAAGGATACCCAGCGCGAACAGCCCATAAATAGGCGTGGATAAACCAGCAAAAGCGCTGCTTTTCTGCTGAGGCTCAGCGGCTTTGCCCGTATGTGGCGACTCCTCCATGAAACACTGTCTCCCGTCGTGGATTCCGGATGAAAAACACAGTCTAACGCTCTCAGTCACCCAACGCATTGTTGATTTTTGCGAGTGGCCTACTTGGGAAGGACTAACCCATCTCTACAATAGCTCGTGCCCCCCCCTGACGACGATCACGACCGACACAACGACCCGGTTGATGTCGTCACTTAGATCAAGCCAGAGATTATCACTGAAGAAAGGGGTTACAGTTACTGTGTCGCTAGCAAGCGAATGGCGCTGGCAGCCGCAGAGGTTCGGTTTTCGACACCCAGCTTTCGGAATACTTGTTCCAGATGCTTGTTCACAGTTCGCGGGCTCATCTCAAGAATCTGTGCTATCTCCCGGTTGGTCTTGCCATTAGCGATCCACAACAGTACGTCGGACTCCCTAAGTGTCAGCTGGAAGCGCTCTCTTAAGGCCGCGGTGGCGTTAGATTGGTTCTGTGGTGTTTTCAGCCGAAGCAGATACTCGCGACCATCCACCAATGCCAAGTACTCGACCGAATGCTCGGCATCCATAGCCTGAAGCGGCATCTGATGCCCAGCTTCCAGGTTGTGGCCGAGCCATTCTGAGAGCTTGGTGCGGATTGTTTGAAAGTCCGGGTGGCCGGTGTCGGGCAGACATCGACACACATGGGGAGTACCCCAAAGCAAATTTCCTTCCCGATCCACTGCAAAGAGATTCTGGCCAGCCGTATCCAGCGCCGTCCGCGCGCTTCGCGTCATCCGGGCGTTGGCCAGATGCACATCCATGCGTGCCAAAAGCTCAGTGGTGTTGATGGGCTTGGTGGCATAGTCGACCCCCCCGGCTTTCAGGCCCATCACTACATGCTCGGTATCACTCAGGCCGGTCATAAAAATGATGGGAATATCGGTGAAGGCCGGATTTTCTTTCAGTCGCCTGCAGGTTTCGAAGCCGTCCATGTTAGGCATGAGTGCATCCATGAGCACAACATCCGGAGTGATGTTCTGACTAATGGTCAGGGCCTGGTTGCCTTCCAGCGCCACCAGAACAGTCATACCCGCTTCCTCGAGCGCATCGCTGATCATTCGGATAGAGTCAATCGCATCATCCACGACCATAACAACGGTTTTCCGGTCATCATGAGGCTTCATGTTCAGCTACCTTCAAAAGTTCAATTATTTTCGCAAACTGGAAATCGTTGGTGAGGCTGGTCAGCTCACGAGTGAAACGCTCGTGAGCCTCACCGTTGTGTTTCAAACCATGCAAAATTTCCAGAAGCCCCTTGCGATGGCCAATTCGAGCCAGGTTAGCCAGAGCTACCCGTTGCGCCATTTCCGGGAGCGGAAAATCGCCGTCTTCGTGCAGTTCGAGTGAAGCCAATGGCTCGGCGCACTTTTCGAAGCACCATTCCACGCCCAGTACACGAGCAATCACGTCTAGAAGTAAGTTCAGTCGCACGGGCTTGATGATGTAGTCATCATAGAGTGGTGTAGATTCCACTGGGTGGTGCCCTTCGTTAGCATCGGCGGACACCATGACGACCGGCATAGTATACGTTTGTGCGCGTAACTGCTCGAGAACTTCCCAGCCTGTCAGCCCCGGCATGGACACGTCCATCAAAACGAGGTCCGGTCGTTCTGTTTCAACAGTCTCCAGAACTTTAAGAGCATTGCCGATATCGCTAATTTCGAAGCCAAGGGGCGACAACATAGCACGAATAACCTGGCGGCTTGAGGGATCGTCGTCGACCAGAAGGACTTTGCGCCGGACTCCATGATAACCAAAAATCCGGCGGGCCGGTGCGGAGATAGAGCGCGGGGAAAAACTGTGAACGCTGGATAGCATCAGACTGACCTTGAAGGTGCTGCCAACACCCAACTCGCTGTCGACGTTAATGTCACCACCCATAATTTCAGTGAGAAGGCGAGTGATCGTAAGGCCGAGGCCAGTGCCTATACGGCTTTCCCCGGGGATACGAATACGCTCAAAGGGTCGGAAAATACGTTCCATGTTCTCAGTTGCAATGCCCTCACCTGAGTCCCGAACGGTAAATTCTGCCACCTGACTGCGGTAACGCAATGTCAAAGAGACGGTTCCGCGATCCGTATACTTGATGGCGTTGGACAGCAGGTTGATCAGTATCTGGCGTAGACGCTTTTCATCCGTGGTCACCACTTCCGGCAATGGGTACGGGCAGTGATAGTCGAATTTCAATCCCTTCTCTTCAGCCTGCAAGCGGAACATAGTAACCAGTTGTTCCATGAGCAGTCCGATACGCACCTGATCCCGATGAAGATCAAGCCGCCCAGCTTCGATCTTGGAAATGTCCAGAAGCCCCTCAATCAAGTCAGCCAGGTATTCTCCGCTATTGCGAATAACGCCCACGGCCTCTTTCCGGTGAGGTGGTATCGCTTCATCGTGCTCCAGCAACTGGGCATAACCCAAGATTGAATTGAGCGGGGACCGAAGTTCGTGGCTTATACCCGTCAGGTAACGACTCTTGGCACCATTAGCTGCCTCCGCTTGCTCTTTAGCCTCCTGTAAAGCTTGATCAGTTCTTTTGTGAGCACCGATTTCTTCCGTTAGCAACCGATTTTGCCGCCGAGATTCTTCCTCAGCGACCACCCTGCTCTCGTGGGCCAGCACAAAGAGCCAGCAGATTACTCCGGTAACGATGAGAAGTATGAAGAAGACTTTCCACAAGGTAATCGACAACACCAGAGCTTCAGGTGCCGATGCGACGGGTGTTTTAAGATAAATGAGCGACAACAGCAGCCCTGATAGACCATTAATCATCAGGAGAAGTGTCAGAAAATGACCAAGGCGAGAGCGCAGCTGGTTCAGAATAGCCTGCGGAAGCAGCCCGCTCAAAAACCCCTGAAGCTGATCATGATAACCGGCTCCAGGCTTACAGGCGTCGCCACAGCGAGCGTCCAACGAACAACATAAAGAGCATATCGTGCCAGCGTACACGGGGCAGTTGGTAACATCCTCAGGTTCGAAGTTGTGCTCACAAATGGTGCACTGCACCAATTGCTGGTCGGTGGCAAGAAGCTCAAAAGGGCGAGCGGTATAAAATCGCCCTTTCGTTTTCCAGGCAATCAGCGGTGCCGTTGCCAGGGCAACGCCCAGGGCAATAAAGTGCGACAGTGCCTGAGCATAGGTTCCAAAGGCGCCAGTATGGCAGGTAACACCTATCACCGAGGCCGCCAGCATAGCGCCCACACCTACGGGATTGATGTCATACAGGTGTGCCCGCTTGAACTCGATATGCGAAGGACTAAGGCCGAGCGGTTTGTTGATTACCAGGTCTGCCACCAATGCGCCGACCCAGGCGATGGCTATGATGCCGTAGAAACCTAATGTTTCCTCAAGTGCCCGATATACGCCCAACTCCATAACCAGCAACGCAATCGCCACGTTGAAGAATAGCCAGACCACGCGCCCCGGGTGACTATGGGTGAGACGCGAGAAGAAGTTTGACCAGGCAATAGAGCCGGCGTAGGCGTTCGTCACATTGATTTTCAATTGGCATAAAATCACGAAAATTCCCGCCATGACCAAAGCAACTTCCGGAGAATCTGTGACGTAATTAAACGCCACTAGGTACATCTGAGTTGGGTCGGCCGCCTCTGTTGCGGAAATGCCGTGATTGAGTGCCAATACCGCCAGAAATGAACCGGCCAGAATCTTGATCATCCCGATGACAATCCAGCCGGGCCCACCGGCCATGACGGCCAACCACCAGCGCCGCTTCTCCGGGGAATTTTTCGGTTCTGGAATAAAGCGAAGAAAGTCCACCTGTTCACCAACCTGTGCGATCAACGAAAAAACAACCGCCGCGGCCGCACCGAAGGAGATGATATTAAGCCCTTGCCCGGCGACCGTGTTCAGCCCCTCGAACCGCGTCCAATCGGTCACGGAGGAGGCGTCTGCATAGATGATGAAGACGAACGGCGTCAGTTGTAACAGGATCCATGCAGGCTGAGTCCAGACCTGAAATCGGCTGATCGTGGTAATGCCATGTATGACCAGGGGAATAATGACCACAGCGCAGATCAGATAGCCGAACACCAAGGGAATATCGAACAGCATTTCGAGGGCCATGGCCATGATGGCGGCCTCAATGGCGAAAAATATGAACGTGAAACTGGCGTAGATAAGCGATGTGATGGTTGATCCGATATAGCCAAATCCGGCGCCCCGCGTGAGGAGGTCAATATCCACCCCGTAGCGTGCCGCGTAGTAGCTGATTGGGATAACCGTTAGAAAGATCACGAGACTGACCGCAAGAATCGCAGCCACCGCATTATCAAAACCGTAGTACAAGGTGATGGAACCGCCGATCGCTTCCAGGGCCAGGAATGAAATCGCGCCCAGAGCGGTATTGGAGACCCGTGCTGCAGACCAACGCCGGGCACTCTTGGCTGTAAAGCGCAGAGCGTAGTCCTCGAGAGTTTGGTTAGCGACCCATTGGTTATATCGGCGCCTAACCCGGAAAATGTTTTGTCTTGCGGCCATTGTTACCTTGCCCGGTTTTGGTGCAGTTCTGTGGTTCGGTGTGCTGGAATTGAAAAGCAATTCAAGTTCCGTGCCATAGCCTGCTGCACCAAAAAAAAACGGTCACCTGGGCCTTGAGCATCCGCGTTTTAGCCTGTGTTGCCTGCCATCGGAATGCGTCAAATGACGTAGTTCGCTGGGGCGATTGCCGAATGGGCTCCAATAGAGGGGCCAAGCAGAATGTTTGGGGTGGGCGCTGTGCTTCCGAATGGATGCGCAGCACCGGCTTTTCAAACACTGTGAGGATTCACCATGGGTACAACAGATACAACCGCCATCGGGCGGTCAGATGGTAAGGGGTCAGGGTTTCGAAAGAGCCTGATGACACTGGCGGCGTCCGTCATGCTGGCCACATCTGTACAAGCGGCCTCTCCAAGCACCGCTGAGGTCAACACCACAGGGTTAGCGGTTACGGACGACACGGTCACGGTCGGCATACTGCACTCGATTACCGGCACGATGGCAATCAGCGAAATTGGCTCAGTGCAGGCAGAAAAGCTCGCCATCGAACAGATTAACGCCTCCGGCGGTGTACTCGGTCGCCAGATTGAATTTGTCCAGGAAGACGGGGCCAGTGACTGGCCTACTTTTGCAGAAAAAACCCGTAAGTTGCTGCGTCAGGACAATGTAGCGGCTATTTTCGGTGCTTGGACCTCCGCATCGCGTAAAGCCATCCTGCCAGTGATTGAGCAGTTCAACGGCATGCTGTACTACCCCACTTTCTACGAGGGCCTGGAACAGTCCCCCAACGTTGTCTATACCGGGCAGGAAGCTACTCAGCAGATTCTCGCGAGCATCGACTGGGCAGTTGAAACCAAAGGTGCCAAGACATTCTATCTTTTGGGCTCGGATTATATCTGGCCACGTACCTCCAACAAGATTGCCCGCAAGCACATCGACAAGCTGGGTCTGAAAGTGGTGGGTGAAGAGTATTACCCACTGGGCCACACCCAGTTCAACTCGGTTATCAACAAGATCAAGCTCAAGAAGCCGGACGTTATCTTTGCGTCAGTCGTGGGCGGCTCCAACGTGGCGTTCTACAAGCAAATGAAAGCCGCTGGTGTTGATTTCACCGATGAGAAACCTCTGCTGCTGACCATCTCTGTGACCGAGGACGAAATCCGCGGTATCGGCGGTGAGAACGTAGAAGGTATCTACGCATCCATGAAGTACTTCCAGAGCTTGGACAACGCCAACAACAAAGACTTCGTAGCAGCCTTCAAGGAAGCCTACGGCGATGACATGGTTATCGGTGATGTTACCCAGGCAGCCTATCTCGGCCCATGGTTGTGGAAAGCAGCGGTTGAAAAGGCCGGTTCCTTCGATATCGACAAGATCCGCGAAGAGTTCGCTGGCATTGAATTCGACAAGGCGCCAGAAGGCTATGTGCGTATCCACGAGAACCATCACCTGTGGTCCAAGACCCGCATCGGTCAGGCCCAGCTTGATGGCCAGTACAAAGTGGTTCACGAGACTGAAGAGCTGATGGAACCCGACCCGTTCCCTGAAGGTTACCAGTAAGTTTGGATAGCCGGCGCCCTTAGGCGCCGGCATCTATTGCCTCTAAAACGTTAAGCATATTGGTTTGATCGGGGAGTAAGCGTCATGTTCGATGGCTACACCAGCAGTGAATTGATGTCGATATTTGCCATGCAGGGGTTTGCCGGGCTCTCCCTGTTTTCAGTGTTCGTGCTGATGGCTCTGGGCCTTGCGATCATCTTTGGACAGATGGGGGTGATCAACATGGCCCACGGGGAGTTCATGATCCTCGGTGCCTACACAACCTATCTGACATCCGGTTTTTTCCAATCCTATCTGCCAGGCTTTTTCGGCGGGTACTTCTTTATCGCCATGGTTCTGGCCTTCCTGATTTGTGCCGCATTGGGAGCACTCGTTGAGTGGCTCATGATAAGGCATCTCTACCACCGACCACTCGACACTCTGCTCGCGACATGGGGCCTGAGCCTGATTATGCAGCAGGCGTACCGCTCTATCTTTGGCGCCCGGGAAGTAGGCGTTGATCTGCCGGAGTGGATGATGGGTGCTATTCAGGTGACCGACATGGTCGACCTGCCAATTAACGGACTGTTCGTCATGGTCATTGCCCTGTCGGTTGCCGTGGGTGTGTATCTTCTGATGTACCGCTCCGGCTATGGCAAAAAGGTTCGCGCCGTGGTCCAAAATCGGCCAATGGCAGAATCCGTGGGCATCAACAGTGCTGGCATAGACCGAGCTACTTTCGCTCTCGGCTGTGGCATTGCCGGTATTGCCGGAGCGGCATTCACCATGATCGGGTCAACCGGCCCATCCTCAGGCCAGGCGTACATCGTCGATACCTTCCTGGTTGTGGTGTTTGGCGGCGCCCAAAGTCTGATCGGCACCATCATTTCTGCCTTCGGTATCTCACAGGCTCAGTCCACCATGGAGTTCTTCCTCAGTGGTTCCATGGCCAAGGTACTCACCCTGCTGGTTGTGATCGGAATTCTGATGATACGTCCGGAAGGACTCATGGCCTTGAAGGTCCGTCGCTAGGAGATTGTCATGAAGCATTCATCCCTTATGAAGTGGTTTGTTTCCCGAGAGGGGCTGTATTACCTCGCACTGGCTTTCCTGCTGGTGGTTATCCTGCCGCTGGCTCTGGATCCGTTCCGACTGAATATGGTGGGTAAATACCTGACCTACGCCTTCGTCGCGATTGGCCTGGTCATGTGCTGGGGTAAAGCGGGCATCCTCAGTCTTGGCCAAGGTGTGTTCTTTGGTCTGGGCGGATACTGCATGGCCATGTTCCTGAAGCTGGAGGCCTCCACGCCGGAGGCCACGGCTATTCAGTCCACGCCCGGTATTCCGGATTTTATGGACTGGAACCAGCTCACCGAGCTGCCGTGGTTCTGGGAACCGTTCCACAGTTTCTCGTTCACCTTGCTGGCGGTAATTGGTGTGCCGGTTCTGCTGGCGTTCGTCATCGGCATTGCCATGTTCACCCGACGCGTGGGCGGCGTTTATTTCGCCATCATCACTCAGGCCATTGCTGCGGTGCTGACCATCCTGATTATCGGACAACAGGGCTATACCGGTGGCGTGAATGGCATTACCGACTTGCAGACTTTGATGGGCTGGGACATCCGTACCGATGAGGCCAGGAATATTCTGTATTTCGTCTGCGTCGGCATGCTCTTTCTTTGCCTGTTCGCAGCGCGTCTTGTTCAGAACCGAAAACTGGGCCGCATCCTCGTCGCCATGAACGCCCAAGAGATGCGGGTGCGCTTCTCCGGCTATGACGTGGCGGCCTTCAAGATCTTTGTATTCTGCCTGGCTGCGGCGTTCGCCGGCATTGGCGGCGCTCTGTTCACCCTTTTGGTGGGCTTCATGTCGCCATCGTTCATCGGCATCGTTGCCTCCATCGAAATGGTCATCTTCTGCGCCCTTGGCGGCCGGTTGTCCATCCTGGGTGCTGTCTACGGTGCCCTACTGGTCAACGCCGCCAAGAGTGGTTTCTCCGAATCCTTCCCAGAGCTTTGGCCTTTTGCCATGGGCGCCCTGTTCATCGGTGTGGTGCTGGCTTTCCCGAACGGCCTGGCGGGGCTCTACAAGAGCTACGTGATGCCTCTGGAAAATAAGGTCTTCAAACGCAGCAAGAGTAAAGCCGCACCTGTGGTGGCCAAGCCGGCTGCTGAACAGGCCGAGGGTTTTAGTCCGATGGCAGGCACCTACAGTCCGGAGAAATCGTGATGAGCACAAGCAAGAGCAACAGCGGGGATTTTCTACTGGCGGTTGAGGGCCTGACCGTCTCCTTCGATGGCTTCAAGGCAGTCGACGACTTGTCCTTCTACCTCGACCCTAAGGAAATCAGGGTCATCATTGGCCCCAACGGCGCGGGCAAGACGACGGTGCTGGATCTGATCTGCGGAAAAACCAAGGCGACGTCCGGTTCCATCAAGTTTGCGGGCAAGGAGCTGACCAAACTCAAAGAGCACCAGATTGTCCATTCGGGCGTGGGCCGGAAGTTCCAGACTCCGTCTGTCTTCGAGGACCTGACGGTGTTTGAGAACCTTGAGGTGTCTTATCCCCAAGGCCACAGCGTTATGGGTGCACTGGCTTTTAAGCGGGATGAGGCGGTTATTGAGGCGGTGGAAGATGTGGCGAAAACCATCTTCCTCACCGAAGCCCTACATGAACCTGCCGCACTGCTCAGCCACGGCCAGAAACAGTGGCTGGAGATCGGCATGCTACTGATTCAGAAACCGGATTTGTTAATGCTGGATGAACCGGTGGCAGGCATGTCTGTGGCGGAAAGGAAAAAGACGGCGGAGCTGCTCCGGGTGATCACCAAGAGCCATACGGTTCTGGTGATTGAGCATGACATGCAGTTTGTCGGCGACATCGCCGACCGGGTCACCGTCATGCATCAGGGCAAGGTTCTCTCGGAAGGGTCCATCGATCATGTGAAATCGGACCCTAAAGTCATCGAAGTCTATCTGGGGCACTGATCATGTTGAGCATCAAACATCATTTGGTGGCTTACGGCCAAAGTACCATCATCCAGGACCTTAACCTGGATGTGAAAAAGAACGAAATTGTCGCTGTGGTTGGCCGCAATGGTATGGGTAAAACCACGCTGATGAAGTCCCTTATTGGCATGACTCCAACCAAAGGTGGCGAAGTCAGCCTGGATGGCACGGATCTGACCCGACTTAAAAGTTATCAGCGTGTACGCGCTGGTCTCGGTTTTGTCCCTCAGGGGCGGATGATCTTCCCGACCCTCACCGTGAGGGAAAACATTGAAACTGGCCTCGCCGCGGTCGGGGAGAAGAAGGTGCCAGAAGATCTGTACGAGATGTTCCCGGTGCTCAAGGAAATGCAAAACCGACGCGGCGGCAACCTGTCGGGTGGCCAGCAGCAACAGTTGGCCATTGCGCGCGCACTGGCCACCCGGCCCAAGGTGCTGCTGCTTGATGAACCTACTGAAGGCATTCAGCCCAACATCATCAAGGAAATCGCGCAGACGCTGCGGCGCATCCGCGATGAGCGAGGGCTGTCGATTGTGGTGTCAGAGCAGGTATTGAGTTTTGTGATGGATGCTGCGGACCGGATTCTGGTGATCGAGAAAGGCGCGATCGTCCATGAAGAGAGCCGGGCTGAAGCGAATCAGGAGAAGATTGCCAGTTATCTGGCTGTTTAATTTTAGGAGGAAGCCGCTGAGGCGGGTGACATTTGCAAAAATTCCAGGAGAGTAGTCTATGAGACACGGTGATATTTCCAGCAGTAACGATACCGTTGGCGTTGCGGTAGTGAACTACAAGATGCCGAGGCTACATACCAAGGCTGAAGTGTTGGATAACGCCCGCAAGATTGCGGAGATGATCAAAGGCATGAAAGTCGGCCTGCCGGGTATGGATCTGGTGGTGTTCCCGGAATACAGCACCATGGGCATCATGTACGACAATGACGAGATGATGGAAACCGCGGCTACGATTCCCGGTGACGAAACGGCCATTTTCTCCGCAGCCTGCCGTGAGGCCAATACCTGGGGCATTTTTTCCCTGACCGGTGAGCGCCATGAGGATCACCCTAACAAGGCACCTTACAACACGCTGATTCTCATCAATAACGAAGGTGAGATTGTTCAGAAATACCGCAAGTGTGTGCCTTGGTGTCCGATTGAGGGCTGGTATCCGGGTGATACCACTTACGTCAGCGAAGGTCCGAAGGGGATGAAGATCAGCCTGATCATCTGTGATGACGGCAACTACCCGGAAATCTGGCGGGATTGCGCCATGAAGGGTGCCGAGCTGATCGTCCGTTGCCAGGGCTACATGTACCCGGCCAAGGAGCAGCAGGTGCTGATGTCCAAGAGCATGGCCTGGGCGAACAACTGCTATGTGGCGGTCGCGAACGCATCCGGCTTCGACGGTGTTTATTCCTACTTCGGCCATTCCGCAATCATCGGTTTTGATGGCCGCACTCTGGGTGAGTGTGGTGAGGAAGATATGGGGATTCAGTATGCCCAGCTTTCGATCAGCCAGATTCGCGATGCTCGCGCCAATGATCAGTCCCAGAACCATCTGTTCAAACTGCTGCACCGGGGTTACACCGGTGTTCACAACTCCGGTGACGGCGACAAAGGGGTAGCAGACTGCCCGTTCGATTTTTACCGCACCTGGGTGATGGATGCCCAGAAAGCCCAGGAAAATGTCGAGGCGATGACGAGGAAAACTGTCGGCACCGCCGAATGTCCGGTGGGCTCCCTACCGGTCGATGGCAAGGAAAAATCTGCAAGGGGCTTAAAGCCGGGAGAAGCTGATGCCGTGTATCAATGAGCGGCTGGAAGCCAATCGGGAATCCATTGAAAAGAACCGGGCCGCCTCAGGCCCGGTTCGTGCTTCCCGGTTCCGCTTTGAGCCAGATGTTGTTATGTCCCGTCTGCGGGAGAACATTGTGGGACAGGATGAAGCCCTGACTGCGATGGAATCCATGCTGGTGCGGGTGAAGGCCGATATCGGTGAGGAAAATCGACCGCTGGCGGTTCACCTGTTTCTTGGCCCCACCGGAGTTGGTAAAACCGAAACCGTACGCCTCATCGCCGAAGCCATTCATGGCAACCGGGACGGGCTGTGTCGTATCGATATGAACACCCTGGCCCAGGAACACTACGCGGCTGCACTTACCGGTGCACCGCCAGGCTACGTGGGCAGTAAAGAAGGCCACAGTCTGTTTGATCTGGACAAGGTCCAGGGCTCGTTCAGCAAGCCGGGCATAGTGCTGTTCGATGAAATCGAGAAAGCCAGCAAAGAGGTGGTCCGCACCCTGCTAAACGTACTGGACACCGGCCGGTTGATACTCCCCTCCGGCAATCGGGAGATCGATTTTCGCAACACCCTGATTTTCATGACCAGCAACGCCGGCGCACTGGATGCCGAGGCGCATCACCAACGTTATCAAACGGGCTGGCGCCGTTGGTTCGGATTATCGCCCGATCAGGGAGAGTCCCTACGTGATACCGCCCTGCGTCGTCATTTCGATCCGGAGTTTCTGAACCGGATTGATCAGATTCTTACGTTCAACAGTCTTACGGATAACTGGCTGGAAGCTTTGCTGGACATCGAATTGGCGGGTCTTAATCGGCGGCTGGGCAAAAAACACGCCGAGTTGTCTCTGTCGACGGAGCTTCGGACCGAACTGTCCCGCGGCTACGATGCCCGTTACGGCGCCCGGGAGATGTTGCGAGCTTTTCGCCAGCGTCTGGAACCGGCGGTAGCCAGAGCCCTGCTGGCGCATCCTGACTGTAAACGATTTAAAGCCAACGTACAGAACAGGACCGTTACTGTGCACCAATACGTCGAATGACGTAGGCGCTGGGGGCATTTCGCGAATACCACCACAGGCAGCGATCGCCGATAGTGAATTACGTCAGCGCAGAAGCCATCAGGCACTGCGTATCACCGGTTTGAACCCTGAAGTCAAGAAACTAGGAGCGCCCGTTATGGCCGAAACCCTTATCAAGATCGACAGAAGCAAATCCGCCTACGAGAATGAGCAAATTCATAACCGTTGGCACCCAGACATCCCCATGGCGGCGACGGTCAAGCCGGGGGACGATTTCGTTCTGGAATGCTACGACTGGACCGGTGGGCAAATCAAAAACGACGACTGCGCTGACGATATCCGGGACGTGGATCTGACTCAGGTGCATTTCCTGTCTGGACCTGTTGCCGTCGAAGGCGCTGAGCCGGGCGATTTGTTAGAAGTGGATATTCTCGACATTGGAGCGTTCCAAGACAGCCAATGGGGCTTTAACGGCTTCTTCGCCAAGAAAAATGGTGGTGGCTTCCTGACAGAGCATTTTCCTGAGGCTCAGAAATCCATCTGGGACTTCAACGGCATGTTCACCAAATCCCGCCACATCCCAAATGTGGAATTCGCCGGCATGATCCACCCCGGCCTGATCGGTTGCCTGCCGTCCAAAGAAATGTTGATGGAGTGGAACCGTCGGGAGAAAGAACTCTACGACACCGAGCCAAATCGCGTACCCGGGCTGGCTAACATGCCATTCGCCGATACTGCGCACTTGGGCAAACTTGCCGGTGACGCCGCCAAAGAAGCCGCAACAGAAGCGGCCCGTACCGTGCCTCCCCGCGAACACGGCGGCAACTGTGACATCAAGGATTTGTCTCGGGGTTCAAAAGCTTACTTCCCGGTGTATGTGAAAGGCGCCGGCCTGTCGGTGGGCGATCTTCACTTCAGTCAGGGCGACGGTGAGATCACCTTCTGTGGTGCGATCGAAATGGCCGGTTGGATTCACCTGCGGGTAAATCTGATCAAGGACGGCATGTCCAAGTACGGCATCAAGAACCCAGTGTTCAAGCCCAGCACCATCAAGCCTCGTTACGAAGACTATGTGATCTTTGAAGGCATTTCGGTGGATGAGCAAGGCCAGCAGCACTACCTGGATGTTCAGGTAGCCTATCGCCAGGCCTGCCTGAATGCCATCGAATACCTGACCAAATTTGGTTATACACCGGCCCAAGGCTATGCCCTGCTCGGCTGCGCACCGGTGGAAGGCCATATCAGTGGTGTGGTGGACGTACCCAATGCCTGTGCAACCTTGTGGCTGCCAACGGAAATCTTCGACTTCGACATCAACCCCACGGCTGAAGGTCCGAAGAAGATGGTTACCCCGGGCACCGACGTACCCCTGTCACCAGACAAGGAGTAATAAACCATGCCGTTGTACGACTACAAATGCCAGGAGCACGGTTTATTTCAGGAACTGGGCACCATGGCAGAAGCCGGACATCCGGCAAACTGTCCTGAATGCAAGGTGCTGTCACCACGGGTGATTGTGTTGCCTCCGGAGATACTGGCCATGGACCCGGCTCGGCGCAAGGCTCAGGCCCGCAATGAAAAAGCCAGGCATGAGCCTATCATCTCCACTGCCGACCAACGTGCACGGGATGCTGAGCACCGGAAAAGTTGCGGTTGCAAGAAGAAGTCAGCCGGCAAACACATGCTGTTCTATACCGCTGACGGGAAAAAGATGTTCCCTTCCATGCGCCCCTGGATGATCAGTCATTGATTGATCGCGTGTAATCGGCCACTTAATTAGCCCCTTCGGGGGCTTTTTTGCCTTCGCGCCTGTTTTTCCGAACAAAAGAATTTGCGGATTAGCCTGCAGGATTTCGTCAGCATTTGACGGTATAATGTCGCCCGCAAATAAACCGCCCCAAGGTAGGGGCGCTGAAGCCTTTATCTCAACGTTTAAAAAGGAAGATATCGTTGAAGACTATCAAGGTAATCAAATACGTTTTCTCGATTGTTGGTGCAGCACTCCTGGTTGGTGCGATCATTCTATACAACAACACCACTTCATTTCTCGAGCGCTCCGAAACCGTCCAAGGTACCGTTGTTGAGCTGATACGCTCACGTTCCAGTGACTCTACCAGCTACTACCCTGTTGTTCGGTTCACGGCCGCCGAGGGTCAGCCAATCGAGTTTCGCTCTAACTCCGGCTCCAACCCGCCTTCCTACAATCGAGGGGAGCAGGTAACCGTGTTTTATGAGCCAGCTAATCCGCAAGACGCCATGATCGACGGTTTCTTTTCACTTTGGGGCGGAGCCGTGATTGCTGGCATTTTAGGCTCTGTGTTTGGGCTGATCGGTGGCGGAATGGTGCTTCACGGAGTAATCAAAGGCCGCTCAAAAGCCTACCTTCAGAAGAATGGCGTCGAAGTCCATGCCTCGCTCCAAGGGGTAGAGCAAAACACCAGCCTGACCGTAAACGGCCGCACCCCGTTCCGGATCGTATGCCAATGGCAGCACCCCCAAACCCGCGAGCTTCATGTATTTCGTAGCGATAATTTGTGGTTCGACCCGACTGATCACATTAGTCAGGAGAAGATTCCGGTGCTGGTGGATGAAGGGAATTTGAAGAGGTATTGGGTAGACACGTCGTTTTTGCCGAAATTGGCGGGGTGATTGGCTAGTTATTTTGTCGAGCGCTCTGTGAGTGATCGCGGGCTAAGTCATTACAAGGAAGATTCATGCGGTACCTGTTATTTTTTGTAGCAATTGTCCTGACGTCAAGCTGTACATCGGTGACCAGCGAGACATTGAGCGAATCCGAGATAGATGCAATTCAGACCCGAGTTGAGGAGCGCCACCCGGATTTGTCCCGGGCACAGCAAAAGGCTGTCACAGACTTAGTGGTTCGCGCCTTGGATAGCATGGTTTTTGTTGAGGGCGGAAGTTTCATGATGGGTGAGTTTGGCTGGCCATGTGAGCCGGGCTCTAAACAGCTTTGTAATACTGACATCTGGCCTGACAATGATCACCTTCACAAAGTAACCCTCGATGACTTTCACCTATCGAAATACGAAACAAAGCTGGGAGACTTTGACCTTTATCGAGACCTGATGGGTCGGGAGCCCTATGCCCCCGAACTGCGTTCTCGCGACGATCGGCAGCACTTGTTTGAACCCAATCTGCCTGCGTGGACCAAGGCTTGGCTAGAAGCCAAGGACTACTGTCTGTGGATAGGGGCGCTGGCTGAGAGGGCTGTCGATCTGCCAACGGAGGCGCAATGGGAGTACGCAGCGCGAAACAGGGGCGATAAGGTTCTCGTTGCTACCAATAATGGCGAATGGCTTCCTGGAGAAAACGCGCCGCCACATGATGGGATTCGGCGCCTGTATCCAGTGGATAGCTTCCCGGCAAATCCGTTGGGCATTCACCACCTGACATCCAACAGCGCCGAGTGGGTGAACGACTGGTATTCAGAAACCTATTATCAGGAGAGCCCCGAGAATAACCCGATGGGACCCGTAACTGGAGAAACCAAAGTAGTTCGGTCTGGTGGGTTTAATACATCAGCTAGCTCCAAAACGACTATACTCAGGGACAGTGCTCCGGCAGTTGAAAGGTCTTATTATCGCGCCCTGGGGTTTCGGTGCTCGCAGCATTAAGCCCATGTTTCCCGTTGTGACTCGTTAAGCTTGGCTATTCGGATGGCCAAACGATCACCCTTCTGTGTGGCTAGGCCAATCATTGCAAAAAGGCCGCAAAAAATCATGGAGCTCCATTTGCCGAGGTAGAAACGCTCCATTCCGAGGATCGTAGCGCGAACTAGGGTTATCAGGCGTTTTTTGGGGAGGTTAATGCTTTAAGATTGTATGTTTTCCTCCGCTGCAACTCTGTATTCAGTTGGTGCACAAAAGATCCATATCAATTTTCTTCGTGCGCATTGCGTGTTGTTGGGGGCCTAATTGATGGGCTCTGACTGGTTAACAACACACCGAAAACCGTATAAATAGTAATCTAGCTCTCTTCCCATCCTTGCATAAACCGTTGCTCTCCCGCCGAGATGATCACCGGTTCCAGCGAGATCCCTAACCACGCGTTTACTGGCATACTCACCGCTCGGTTCTGTGGCTACAGGATTCGTTGTGGAAAGATGGTCGAAACCGGGCCGGAACCAGTCTTTCGTCCACTCGGCCACGTTCCCAGTCATGTCATGTAAGCCCAAGGGATTCGGGGGATAGGAGCCGACCGGGCGCCTCTCCACGTCGAGTGATGAGTGAATTAACACATTGCCGGAAACCGGATGCATCGGGTTGATTGCATATGAGGGGCGTTGAAGATACTTATCTAACTCCACTTCACCCGTATCGGTGGCAAATGCGATAGCCTGGCCCCGATTCCGAGCTGCATACTCCCACTGAGCTTCGGATGGGAGGGAGAAGGGGAGCCCCGTTTTCTCAGCCAGCCATAAACAGTAGTTTTCTGCTTCCTGGAAATTTGGACTGCGAGCAGGTTTATGCTTGTAATTTGGTGAGACCGGATCGTCACTTGAGATTATTGGCAGCGTCACTGCACGCGTGAACCCGTTGTCGATTGTATAGTCTTCAACTCGTTCAACAGCGCGCAGAAATGTGACAAAATCACCCCAGGTTACTTCGGTTTTCAGCATTGAAAAACTATCAAGCTCAATGCGTTTTGGCGGTTTATTATCATCAGCGATGGGGTTAAAAAGCACACCTGACTCATTGCCGACATCCCCTAGCCAGAACTCTCCGCCTTCAACAAAGACCAAATTGCGTCGGGCACTGTCTAGCGCCTCTGCAATGTCTTTTTCAGAGGGTGGTTCCGATGAGGAGCATCCCGCCAGGAGGGCCAAGAGCAGCAGCTCACTCACAATAATCATTAGTCGAATTATTCCTCCCCTTAGCATCAGGCAATCCCCGAAACCCGGCACGCTGAATACGGATCTGAACGAACAGGGCCTACCAGATTGGCGGTCGTGCCCTTCAGCACGCGCTCGTAAAGGTTATAATGGTTCATGTTTTTGCCAATAAAATTGAATACATTCCACACGTTTTTCTCAAAATCGCTCTTTATCGGTTCGCTCTCTGGGTTGATACGGACCATGGTTTCCTCGAAGTCTCTCCAGCTCTGCATAGATTGCAGGATCAGCCCAACGGCTTTAACTTTTGTAAAGGTTCCGTCCAGCAGTTTAGGTGTCAGCCAGAAGTCATCGATTAACAAATATAATAATTTGGCCTTTACTTCCGGTGGTGAGTGGCGCAGAACGCTTTCTGCTCCCTGATCATTATCGGCAATAAGATTTGCGGCAATCTTTCGACCAACCCTTTCCCGTTCCAGGTTAGATTGCAGAGCATCGCCAAGATTATCCATAAAATCTAATACCGTTGTGGCACCGCGCTCGGCCATCTGAACCGCAGCGACCGAAAAGTTGGTGCCTGTTCCGATTGCGTAGATCGCAATCCTGGTGTACCAGTCGAAAGCCTTGGATTCATCATCAAAGAGCTCTAAGTATCGAAAATCAACATCGGCCACCGCTTTATATACGTAATGAACCATCGTAACTATGTATTGAGGATCGACTTCTAGTACAAAGCTGCCAGAGGCGCCTACACCTAGAACAACACCCGCATGGAAGTTGAAGTAAAACTTGCCAGTCGTTTCGCTAAAGTGCAGTCGCAGCTGAAGCTCCGCACCAATTCCGGCTGAGACCTCTACTTTCTTTCCAATTTCGCACAGTACTTTCTCTTCATATGGCTCAGTCAGCACATCGGTCCAAAGCAACGCTCCTTTCAGTTCACAGCCAGCACGAACACCGGCAAAGACGCTACCATCAACGCTCGCACCTTGCCCACGCCTTCTTGCGGCAATGCCTTTTAAACTTGGTATACCATTGCTCGAGTCTATCTCGACATTCGCAGCCAACATGGCAGAAGCACCTGAAAATCCAGTCAAGGAAGCCTGAATCCTCGCTTGAAAGTGCCCAAGAGAGACTTCTTTTCGCTCTCCATCCCAACCACCAATACGATAGAAAACTTTTACTTCAGACCGATTATTAACAGGAAACACCTGTTCCAGGCCTACCTTGCCTTGCGCAAGAGCAAACTGTCCTTCGAGTCTGCCTTGCAGATGAACTTTACCTTTTCTTGGGTCAAATTCTCCTGATCCGCTCAAGCCTGAAGCAAAGCGCATAAACTGAGCCTCAGCGGATGCGTCAAACCCGGTTTCATCAATCGCTTTTTGTCTCGCGGCAGCGTCCCCCCAAATAGACCAGGAGGCTTCATCGTAAAACTTATTCAAGGTGGTCATGAGTGCGCCATTTTTGTCTGGCTCCCACAAGGTAGCGTTAAACTTAACGTTTAACTCACTTCGAATAGCATTTCGAAGCTTTGCTGGGTCCAAGCCCTTGTTCGTTAACCATCCTTCACTGCGTGCTCGGTCTCTCGCAGCAATGGAGTAACGTCTCGGATGGTTCCTAAGTTTGTCAGAGCGCACAAAAGTGACATGCTTGTTGCCAGCAAGCCGCTTTATCTCAGTAATGGGCGGCATGCTCTGCATATCCGCTATCAGCACGGAGCGAGCATGCAACTCCTCAATCAGGCGCTGCTTTTCTTCCTGAACTTCTGATAGCGCCTGCCCCTCACCTTCAGCGGGGCTCAACCTCGAATCCAAGTCTCCATCATTCAGGTCTTCCAGTTTGGAGTAGAATTCGTTCATCGGGCCACAAACAAATTCCTCTTCGTCCAGCCACTCGGAGAGCTCACTTTTAGTCAGTAGAATTAATTCATCAGAGCCGGTCACATGCACAACCTCTACAATCTCTTCGGCACACGTAGGCTGCTGTGTAACCTGTCCCACCTCACAGCGGGAGAAATTTGCATCGTTTGCAGCGGGAAGTTTTAGCTTTTGTCCGGAGTAAATTTGATCCGGATTCTTTATGTCCGGGTTCAGTCTCAAGAGACTGCTCAAAGTGGTTTGATGCCGTTGCGCGATAGCACTCAGGGTCTCACCAGATTTTACGGTGTATTCAGAATTCATCAGGCAACTCCATATGCCAAGCGTTTATCGACTTCACTCAACCGTCTACCTGTTGGTATGTCAGACTTTGACAAAATAGCCTGCAACTCCGGGTGCTCAATACGTGCCCCATGAGCTACTGCCAGCTCTGCATATTGGCTTACATCTTTCTCTGTGTTTAATCCAAATGAACTGGCTTGTTGGATCAGACCGTTGAGTTTAGAGGAGTCATTGATGGAGAGGTATTTGGCCAACCGGGTCACGAACTCATCCTTGGTCTTGTCCGCTAAGCCTTGAAGATGATGATCCGTAAGAACAAACCAACCCTCATCAGACGCCTTCTTGGGGGGAGCTTTCCCAATAGAGCTGAATCGAAGCCACTCTCCATTATTTTGAATCGCCAGCCAATCCGTGATCGGGCCACTGAATTTATCTCGCTCCAGTTCACTGAAGACCTCCATCAACCTGGCAAGTTGTTTCGGGGAATAGAATCGGAGATAAGAGTAGGCACCGTCTGGTAATTTGACACTCAACAGGCTGCGCAAGTGATTCGCTAATGTGGGAATGCTCTCGTCCGAGATCAAAACTACAGCATTTTTTTGCCACTTTCCCTGCTCTGACCAGATTCTTGATGATGAAGTCTTAACAAGACAGGGGCTTACCTCCATAACCGACTCATGAGGTGTACCAAGGTAAAGATATTCCAGCTCTGGCCGATCATCATGTTCATAGATAAATCTGGGAGCATCAAATATGGCGCCATCAAGTAGTATCCAGGCTCGTTCCAAGGTTTTATCGTCAAGTGTCTTCATGCTGTGTCACCGCCACATGCGCAGGTTTCCATCGCGCATGATCCGTCTGGCTGACGGCCGCACTGTTTTAGAAGGGCAACATCCTTTTTTGCAGCTGATTTTATTTCAGACACTGAGGCAACAGCAGGACCTGATGCCGACCTATTATCTGTCTCTGCGAGCTGGGCCGTCTTATCGGAACCCGTTAATTCAGTCAAAGGCGCAGGCAGCAACGCCCCCTTAGCCCCAACTCCACTCCCACTCCCAGGCCCACCTCCCGAGTTCATCCGCACCAGCGGCCCCGAAACCGTCACTCCACTTGGATCCACCTTCACAAAGCTTCCACCAGCTTTCAGCGTCACCTCGGCCCCTGCTTCGATCACGATCTTCATACCAGCCTTGTGGTGAATCTCACTACCGGCCTCCACCAATTGGTTTTTGCCCTGTCTACTGTGGTGACTGCCATTTACGGTCAGGCTGTAATCGTCGCCGATTTTTTCCCGATACTCACCGTCTACCGTTGAGTGGTGGTTGGCTTTCACTTGGCTGAAGCCGTCGTTTTCCACGGTCAGATGGCTGTCGTTTTTGATCACTTCCGTGCGGTTGTTTTCCGTGAGCAGGTCCAGATCTTTCTGGGCATGAACGTAGATCTGTTCTTCGCCGGCTTCATCCTCAAACCGCAGTTCGTTGCTGCCTTCACCCTTGTGGGTTTTCGTTTTTAACGTGGTGCGGGTTTTGTGTTCCGGCAGCGCGTAGGGTGGCGTATTCGTAGCGTGATAAGTCCGGCCGGTGATGATGGGTTGATCCGGATCGCCATCGAGGAAGCTGACAATCACTTCGTTGCCAATTCTCGGTAGCGCCATAAAGCCATACTGGCCGCCAGCCCAGCCTTGGGATACGCGCAGCCAAGCGCTGCTGTGTTCATCATTCTTTGAATAGCGGTCCCACGGGAATCGCGCTTTCACGCGGCCGTATTGGTCGCAGTGAATCTCTTCGCCTTCCGGGCCGGTCACGATGGCCATTTGAGGGCCGTCCATCATGGGTTTGTGCCCACAGAGGGCGCACCAGGTTTTATCGGCGGGAATGGCGGTGAATTCGTTGGCGTAGGTGGTCGGTTCGCTACCGCCCTCTTCTTCCAGCGCTTGCGGTTGTTTGCCGGTGTGGGTGATGGTGGTCAGCAGCCATTCCCGGTTCAGGCTCTGGCTGTCGTGGTCTTGCAGCTCGACTTTGGCGCCAGCGGCAAAATCCGGGCGGTTGCTTTTGCCTTTGGCGACAGACGCATCATTTCTGAGTGCGTCTAATCGAGCCTGAGTATACGGCTGGCCGCTGGCGTCGGCTTTGTAGCGGCCGGGATAGTCATAGTGTTGGTAGTCTTCCCGGTGCTTCACGCCGCCGGCGCTCTGTTCGTGCATCAGAGCGTAGCCAGGGTTCTTGAAGGTGTAGTCTTTCATCGCCACCGATGAAGCCCGCACCCTTTCTTCGTAGGCGAAGCTGTAGATGCAGGCCTGCTGGGTACTGCCTCCGGCTTTGGTATTGCATTCTACCGGGTCTAGTTTGGGCGCATCACCGTGATGGTCGGCGATGATTAACGCCGGTTGTTCTCCACCGTCCAAGCTACCGTGCTGGTAGCGGAAGTGCCAGCCTTCTTCCGCAGACAATCGCTCGAAGAATTTTAGATCGCTTTCACGATGCTGGACGCAGTATTCCCGTTCTTCAGGGGAACGCTTTAAATCAAACACCGTATCCACAATGCCCCGCTCTTCCAACAGCGTGCGCACAATGGCATCGGTGGTCTGTGCCTGGAAGATACGGCTGTTATGCATCATCCCCAAACGCCACACCGGGGGTTGGATCACGACTTCGTAATGGGTGCGGCGATGGCCAGTATTGCCCCGAACAAATTCGTTCACCACGCCGGTGAATCGGCGAAGAGGCTGACCGTTTTGCCACACCATCAGATCAACCGGCTGCTCCAGCACATCCGCTGCTTGCACGTCTGGGTCGGTGCTGGCCAGTTTCAAGCGGCCATGGGAGAGCGTAGATAAACCTTCGGTGAGCACAAAGCTGGCGACCACGAAGTGGTCTGAGGGGAATTCGCCAACACGGGCGGTGAACTGCAATCCGCTTGCCTGGGGCATAACTTCAGTCCCTGAAGTGTGTGATTTTGATCCTGCTCGTCCTGAGCAAGAGGGATTATAACGGGAGCGACCTACAAGACCAACCACCCACTCGGCCTACTGGGCACCTTTTGTTAAACAGTGTGAACCGTTACTCTTGGACCAACATCAAAGAACGATAGAGAAGCAACATGCCTGTTTACACAATTGAGATCGATGAAACCTTCAACGTACCGCGCAAGAAAGTGTTTGCGCTGTTTGCAGACCACCACCGCTTTGGCAAAATGATTGGTGCGCCGGTCAAACGCATTAAAGATAGCCATCAGGCCGACCCGAATGGCGCAGGGTCGGTTCGTAAAGTAGGCTTGGGGCCTCTAAGTATCGAAGAGACAGTGCTTGAGTTTGAGCCCTATTCGTTGATCGAATACACAATCACCAGCGCCGGTCCGATCAAAAATCACATAGGTCGCATTCATTTCAGCGAAACCAGTGACGGCCAAACCCGCCTTCGGTACACCATCCGCTTTGAAGATGTCATTCCTCTGACAGGGAAGCTGATTCGCTCTTCACTGGAATTGGGCCTTCGCCGCGGAATCCGACGAGTTCCCGAACTGGCGTAACAAAGCTGTTGTATTGTCCTCAGGTTCAGTAAAATCACGCTCTTTATAGCAAGCAAGGGGCACAGAAATATGGGCAGAGCCTATCAGAATCGCAAAGAATCCATGGCCAAAACGGCTGCGGCAAAAACCAAGGTCTACAGCAAATACGGGCGGGAAATTTACATGTCGGCCAAATCTGGCGGCATTGACCCTCAGGCCAACCTATCTCTGCGAGGGCTAATTGAGCGCGCGAAGAAAGACCAGGTTCCCACCCACGTTATTGAAAAAGCCATTGATAAAGCCAAAGGTGGCGGAGGCGAAGACTACTCCACCGCTCGCTACGAAGGCTATGGTCCGGGCAATTGCATGGTCATCGTTGACTGCCTGACTGATAACCCGAACCGAACCTTTGGCGATGTTCGTCTGGCTTTCACCAAAACAAAATGCAAAATCGGCACCCCCGGCGCTGTCGCTCACATGTTTGACCACTGTGCGATTTTTGTATTCAAGGGCCAGGACGAAGAAGCTGTTCTTGAAGCCCTGATGGAAGCTGACGTGGATGTCACCGATATCGAGAATGAAAACGAAACTATCACCGTTTTCACTCCGAACACCGAATACGCCAAAGCCAAACAAGCCTTGGAAGAAGCCTTCGAGGGCATTGAGTTCGAAGTAGACGAAATTCAGTTCTTGTCTAAAACCACCACACCGGTAGAAGGCGACGACATTCCGATGTTCGAAAAATTTATGGATATGCTGAACGATCTCGACGATGTTCAGAACGTTTTCCATAATGCAGAATTGCCACAGGAATAATCTGCGCAACGCTTTAGCATGAGATGAGGTGCAGTATGGCTGGTACAAATGAGGGCATTAAGCCTCGTGTGGTGATCCTGAAAACAGGCACAACCTACCCTCAAATTAAAGATCAGTTTGGAGATTTTGAAGACTGGTTTGTGGCTAGGCTGTCCAGCCAACTGGACCTTACCATCGCTGACGTGACGCAGGCACTCCCTCCCGGTCGACCTCAGGATTGGCATGGCATTGTCATTACTGGCTCCCCAGCCATGGTGAGCGACCGTGAGCCGTGGAGTGAGCAAGCAGCGGGATGGTTAAAAGAAGCCGTACAGGCAGACATTCCAACGTTCGGTGTCTGCTATGGCCATCAATTACTCGCCCATGCTTTGGGGGGGGAAGTCGGCTACCATCCACAAGGGCGAGAAACCGGCACACAAAACGTCACGCTGTTCGAGAACGCGCAAACTGACCCGTTGTTTCGTCATCTTCCCCCGCAGTTCTTCGCTCAATTGACCCACAAACAATCCGTTCTGGAGTTACCTCCCGAAGCAGTGCTGCTCGGCGCAACAGATTTTGAGCCACACCAAGCATTCCGGGTTGGCAACAATGCCTGGGGCGTTCAGTTCCACCCCGAGTTCTCCGATGACGTAATGAGAAGCTACCTCAAGGTTCAACAGCCCGAACTTGAAAAAGAAGGCCACAACACCGAATCACTCCTAAATAGAGTCTCGCCCGCCCCTCAGGCCACTTGGCTTCTTGAGCTTTTCTCCGAGTGGGTTATCAATAAACAACGTGATTAAACGGCTCAGGACGGGCCCATTCGACGGATCGAAGCGACTATGACGATGAAGTTATTAGCCTGTATCTTACTATTGGTTTTGATCGCTTTGGGTGCGTGGCATTCCTACAAACCCCTACCGGAGGGCATTCGATATACAGGAAGCACCGTCCCTCTTCTTTCCCCTCGTCTGTTAACCGACACCACACGGCACTTTCCAAACGGCAAAACAACGCTAGACCACAAGATCTTTGATGAAGCATTGCGGCTGATCGCCCACGCTGAGCAGTTCATCTTAATCGACATGTTTCTTTACAACAGCACTGGCGCAGAGAGTGCAGAACTTCGCCCGCTGGCCCGTCAATTGACTAAGGCATTGATCAACAAAAAGCGGGCTATCCCAAACATCGATATTTTGGTGATTTCAGACCCTCTGAACACTTTCTACGGCGGCACCCGTTCACCCGAATTTGAAGCGTTGACAGAAGCTGGCATTGAATTGATTGTCACCAACCTCAAACCTCTGCGTGACAGCAACCCCGTCTGGTCTTCGGTTTGGCGTTTTTGCTGCCAATGGCTTGGCAACGACCCCGACGGCGGTTGGCTGCCAAACGCCCTTGGTACCGAACAAACGACACTGCGCAGCTATCTGGCGCTGCCCAACTTCAAAGCCAATCATCGTAAAGTTTTGGTCGCCGACTCAGGTAATCAGTTTCGTGCGCTCATTACCTCCGCGAATCCCCATGACGGCAGCAGCCGTCACAGCAACATCGGGCTCACGTTCAGCGGGCCAGCCATAAAAGATGTGATTGAGAGCGAGCGCGCAATCGCCCAAATGTCCGGCGCCAACACGCAAACGTTTGACCGTTGGCTTAACCAAGCAGCCATCACCCAACAATCTGAACCCGGTTCGTCAGCAACGATAAAACTTCTTACCGAGTCAGCCATTCGCGATCAAGCATTGAACATGGTCGCCCGAAGCCAATCTGGCGAAACGTTAGATATCGCGATGTTCTATTTCTCTCACCGACCTATCATCAAAGCGTTAAAAGCCGCACAACATCGCGGTGTCACTATCCGCCTACTGTTAGACGCAAACAAAGATGCTTTCGGCCATGAGAAAAACGGAATTCCAAACCGCCCCGTTGGCCGCGAACTACACAAAGCAGGCCTTGCTGTGCGCTGGTGCAATACTCAAGGTGAACAATGCCACAGTAAGTTACTCACCTACACTCGCAACGATGGCCAGCTAGAACTGCTGCTTGGCTCTGCCAACTTTACGCGAAGAAATCTGGACGACCTAAATCTTGAATCCAATGTATGGCTGAGCGTGCCGAACGACCATCCGGTTGCCCGCACAGCCTCGGATTTTTTCGATCAGCACTGGGCAAACGAACAGGCGAACAGCGCTCCTCTCAGTTTGCCCTATGCCGACTGGGCTGATGACTCCCGCCTGAAATACTGGCAATACCGTTTTATGGAAGCCACCGGTCTCTCAACCTTTTGACCTCTGTGTTTTTTATCCATGAACGTTTTGTATGTTGAATGGCAAGCCGGAGCATTCTAGGGTTAAGGGAACTAAACAAACGGGAAAGGAGCCTGCAATGAACGGCATTCGACGCTATGCCAAGCAGTTTTCGCTTGTGATGGCCATTCTAATGGCTTTTGCCACCACCTTTTCGGTCTCCGCCAACGCTGGCATGGTAGGGACCGGCGAGTTGATTCAGCAGCAACAGGTCAACCTGGACCGCCAACAGTTGTTAAACATGCTGGAACAACAAGAGGTTAAAGAAAAACTCGCCGAGCTTGGTGTCAGTGAAGACCAAGTAGCGGAGCGAATCCAGAACCTCACGCCCGCCGAACTGGCTGACTTTGAACAACAGTTGGCCGAGGCCCCCACCGGTGAAGGCGTGGTCGGAATCATCGTTTTATTTCTGTTGGTGTTCATCATCACCGACATGCTGTGTGCCACTAACCTGTTCTCCTTCATCAATTGCATTCGCTAATTCATCCTCCTTTCAAGACTGCAATCTTTCGGTGCAGCGGACTGGCGGCCCTTCTCGGGCTGCTTCTGCTGGTCGGCTGCGCAAGCACACCGCCTTGGCCCACTTCGCCCGTCGCGAACCAGACGCTCGCCCCAAGGCAGCTACTGCTTCAAGAGGTACCCTTTTACCCGCAAGAAAAATACCAATGTGGCCCGGCCTCTTTGGCCACTATGCTCAATAGCCAAGGCCTGAACACCGATCCGGACATCCTGAAAGAGCTGGTTTATTTACCTGGGAGGGAAGGCTCGCTGCAAGTCGAGATGGTTGCCGGTGCCCGATCACACAACATGGTGGTTTACCCATTGCAACCAAACATCGAAACGCTGTTGGCAGAAGTCTCCGCAGGCAACCCGGTACTGGTAATGCAGAACTTGGGATTTGATTGGTGGCCACAGTGGCATTTCGCAGTAGTTGTCGGCTACGACCGTCAAGAGAAAACCTTGATACTCAATACCGACACACGTAAACACCACCGCCAGCCTTACGAAGTGTTCGACGCCACTTGGAACCGTGCCGAACGGTGGGCGGTCGTGATCCTTCCACCTGATCAGCTGCCTGAAACGGCGGAGTTGCTTCCCTGGTTGCGGGCAGCCCATGATCTGGAAAGCACCGGGCATACGCTTGCAGCAAAAACCGCTTATCAAACAGCCAAACAAAACTGGCCAGACAAACCTGCGCCGCTTCTAGCTCTGGGCAATCTGGCCTACAGCCAAAACCGCTTTAACGATGCAGCTAACCACCTGCACATCGCGACGGAACGGTTCCCGGAGTTTGCTGAAGGTTGGAATAATCTGGCTTACGTCCTGTCCGCAGCGGGTTGCGCCGAACAAGCTAAGCAGGCAATGACCTGCGCTGCCAGTTTGGCCGGCGATCGCTTCTCGGTGGAGAACTTCCTACCGAATACTCCCTCAGCAGACGCGAAACGCTCCTGCAATACACTTCAACCTTGCCCGACCGAAACCGAGTAACCTCAGCAAGTTAAAGTGGCTTACGAAGCAATGCCACGTCTTTAGCCGGAATTTCAAGCTGCCAACCATAATGTCCGGCTAACCACTCGAAGGTGCCTTCCCGGTAAAAAACCACATGCGTAGGGTCGCGCCGATAGTGCCAGTTATTGAAGCGATCATCGTCCGTCTGAAAACAGGTCATCACGCCCAACTCGCCGCCGGGCTTTAGCAGTCGATCGAATTGCGAAAACACTTGGGCTGGTTCGAACAAATGCTCCACCACTTCCGTACACGTAATGAAGTCGTAGCGTTGCTCCAGCGCAGACAACTCGGGATAGAAATAGAGGTCGTAGAGAGCAACCGAAAAACCGGCCTCTTCAAACATCTTGGCCAACGCCGGCCCCGGGCCGCACCCAAAATCCAGCCCTGTCGCTCCTTTCGGCAACCTTGCGATCATTGGAGCCGCCAGTTTCGACAAAAAACGCCGGTATCCCGCGTCATCAGGGTCGTTGTCGTGCAGCTGATACACTGCGCGCTCTTCATCTGGTGTTAACCGACATTCAGGCGCCATAATCGTAGCTTGGCAGTTGCCACACCGTAGATAGCGCTTTTGCTCCACCTCTCGAAACGGCTCTAGGGTCGACTGCTCACACACAGGGCATATTCTTGGATCTTTAATCACCAATAAATTCTCAAAACCTGAATACATCTAACCCTTCCACGTTTTGGGCTTTGCCATTTGTCATATTCGGCCATGCCGCCAGATTGTGACTTGTCACCACAATGCTTTCCAGAACAGCTGCCTATACTTGCGCAAAAAATAGCCTCCAAAGGCTGGATAATAACAAGCGCTGTTCAATGACGAATACCCTGAGAGAACTCATATGGATATGTCGACGCCCCTCGCATTGGAGGTGCCGATCATCTCGGCACGTTACGCTCGCCGTTTTGTCCATTTTATGGAAAAGCGCGGCGTAAAACGAAACACCATTTTGACGAAAACCGGTATTACCGATGAATTGCTGAACAATCCCGAAGCCAGCCTTTCTATAACTCAGGTGCTTGACCTGCTCCGACAGGCCGACTGGCTAATAGCCGACGAGCGAGCACCCTTTGAATTTGGCAAACAATTGGACTTGCCTTGCCACGGACTCCTAGGGTTCGCCATGCTCGAGCAAGAAAACCCCAGGCGCCTAATTAGCACGATCGTACAATACTTGCGCGTTGGGCTTCCCCTCATGGATATGGAGCTGGCATCAACCGGTTCCATCTTTCGTTTGAAGCTGATCGACACTTGGAGCGTGGGTGATCTCAAAGCCTGCCTGGTAAAAATCTACATGGGCAGCATTTATCGTGTTTCGTGCCAAGCCTGTAGTCACTTTACCTTCCGGTTCTCTTTCCCTAGCAACCTCCCGCTAGAAAACTGGGAACTGCTCGCACCAAATTGCGAATTCATCTTTAACGCAAACCTCAACGAAGTCACCATCTCCTTAAAAGGCGCACCGGTTCGAAAAGACGATTCCAACCTGGAATTTCTGGTAGCGAGAACCCGTCACTCCCAGTCACAAAAGCGGGTGGAATCCGATGAAACCGTGCAGCAGGTCCGGGAACTGATCATGAGCCAGCCCGGCCGCCCCTGCTCCACCCAAAACCTTGCTCGCCGGCTGGACATGAGCCCAAGAACACTTCGACAGCATTTGGCGAACGCAGGTACCTCATTCCGTAAACTCCGGAACGAGATCCGTGAAAGCTTTGCCACACTGTATTTAAAAGACACCAACGTCTCTCTGGAATCCCTCTCAGTAAAACTGGGGTTCAGCGACCAAGCCGGCTTCACCAAAGCGTACCGCTCTTGGACAGGCCAAACGCCCGGTGATGTCCGAAAGCAAGCTAGAAGCAAAAGGTAAGCAAGGGCCACTCACTTTGATGTCGTTCACGCTTTGAACAAATACCCATCGCCACTACCGTTTTAGACAAAAATGGTGCCGTCACTGGCAATGACGGCACTGCACCTATCCCCGTCTAATAACCCTGCATCGTGGGCTTAAAACCTACGACTTGGTAATTACGCAAGTCCGATCGAACTGCCCTCATCGGTGATGTCTGCAACCTAATGATAACAATGACCGCAAGACAGAGGACGAATGAATGAAACTCAGCAACCTCAATACCAATGTGCGTAAGCTCGGTCCGGCCGTAGCCGCTGCAGCACTGATGGCTAGTGGTGCAAGCAACGCAGCAGCAGAACAAGTCTCAACCGAACTGGCCTTTGAATGTCCGTTTCCGCTAATTGGTACCCAACCCATTCGTGCGCAAATCAGTGCTGACATTCCCGCCGTAGCTTCTGTGGGTGAGCCAACACCACAATTTGAAGTGACTGCGATCACCGTTGTAAATGATGATGCCCGCACCGGTTTGAAGCTCGTTGGCTCGGAAACCGTCGAAGGTGTGGCCACCAGTACAAACAACGTCATCACTGCCGGTCGTAATCTGGAGCAAATTGTCACTCTGAACATTCAGCCTACCGCTATTCCTGCCGAAACTGGCGAGTTCAACGTGCCCGCCTCAGGTGTCGCTCCCGAAATCCTGTTCACCGCCGATGACATCGGCCAGGCCGAAATTCGCGTTGGCGCCTTACAGCTCCAGCTGATAGCACGCACCGCTAACGGCGACATTGCACCAGCTCCCATCGGTGAAATTACCACTGACTGTGTGCAGTTGCCGAACCAGAACAACCTTTTACAAACCATCACCATCGCGGGTGAAGCTGTCGAAACACCGCGTATCAGTGTCGACGCCCAAGAACTGGCCTTTGGTTCCGTACAGGCTGGTTTGAATGCTCAGCGGTCCGTTTCTATCCTCAGCACAGGCAGTGCCGCTCTGGGTATTAATAACATCAGCATCAGCGGCCCTGACGCACAGCTGTTTACCCAAACCAGCGATTGCGGCTCTTCCCTGACCCCCGACGCGTCTTGTAGCGTTAATGTAACCTTTGCCCCGAGCACCGACGGAACTCGTAACGCAACCCTTACTATTGAGTCTACCGACGCAGACAAACCAAGCATCGACGTAGCTCTATCTGGTCGAGGTACTCTGGCACCTACGCCTGACATTGAGGTTACTCCGGGTTCTGTAGACTTCGGCCGCGTCCAGGTTGGTACCAGCTCATCAGAGCAAGTAACCATTGCCAATAACGGCAACGCCGCTTTGCAGATCGACAGCATTGCTCTGACGGGCGCTAATGCCAGCGACTTCATCCAAACCAACAACTGCAACACGGTCGCTACAGGTGCGAGCTGCTCTGTAGAGCTAAAATACACAGCCGGCGCAGCAGGCGTAAGCACGGCAGCCTTGGTTATCCGATCCAGCGATGCCGAAAATGCTGAAGTGTCTGTACCTGTAACCGTTGAAGCCTTTGAAGAACCCACAGGCGGCGCTGAACTTGAGTTGCTGCTGGGCATTGAAGGCTCCACTCTGATCGCCGCGACTGGGGGCAGCCTGCCACTCAACGGCTCTATTGCCACATTGCTTGATCTGGCGTCTGGCACTTTCGAAGCAGACACCCAGGTGAACCCAACGTCCGGCAACTTCACCATCAAGGTGCTGTGGAGCAAGATGCATGCAGCAGCCAACGTTGAATTCGAGCAAGCAGGGCTGACTACCGGCTCTCTGGTCGATGGTAAGCTGACCGCCAACTCTCCGCTTTACGTGAAGGTGCCTAAGGTTGCGATCAAGCTATTCGGTCTACCGTTACGTATCGGTGGTGGCGATCAGTGTCGCACCAACACTCCTGTTGATATTCAGCTGACTAGCCCTGAGGGCTCTAACTTTTCACCCGCAACAGGCGGCAACGTAACCGGTGTGTACGACCTGCCACCGCTCGAGAACTGCGGCCTGCTGACCAGCGTTTTGAACAAGTTCATGTCCGGCCCGGGCAACACCATCAACCTGAACCTGACTCCAAAATAAGTTCTGAAAGTTCCGGTTATGCCGGGAATAGGTCACAACCAGCACAACCGGTTGTGACCTGCAAGCACGACAATAAAAGCAAAAAACAGAAGCTTAAAAGCAAGGAAAACTGATATGAAAAGCCTGAAAAAAACCGCGTTAGTGCTGGCTGTAGCAGGGCTCCCGTTAGCCGCTCAAGCAGACCTCAAACCACTTGAAGATGTTCATATGAGCAATGTGACCGGCCAGGCCGGTGTCACCATTGAACTGGAAACAAAACTCTCCATCGATGAATTCATCTACACCGATGAAGGCTCCTTCTCCATCAAGGACATCAAGGTTGGTGGTGCAAATCGCACCGACCTGTTTGAGGAAATCACCGATTTCCGCGACATCATGTTCGATGGAGCCAACGATCTCATCGATAACGTCAAAATCGACATTGATGTTGAAACAGACGGCGATGCCGTCATCAACATCTGGCCCATCACCGCAGCACCGATCGACTTTGGCATAAGCACGGGTGACTGGACCCTGCAAGGTGCTACCGATTCCACACTGCTCGCAAGCAACTTCAGCATGGCGGGAGCATTCACCAAGGTGGGTATTCGTGTCGATACCGCAACCGACAAACTCAATCTCCAAACCCAAGTAGGCATCTCAGACCTTGACGTTGATGTCGACTTCCTGGCGTTGGGCATCCGTGATCTGAAAATGACCGGTGCCGACTACATGGGCACGAAACTCGACGGCTCTGCAGCTAACGCCAACGTGCTGACGCTAGGCGCTAACATCAACATGGACGTATATAAGTCCACTCGCTTAGCCGATCCTACCCAAGACGCTCTCGCGATCGATCTCAACACCTTTGCGGCAGACATGTCGATTGGGGATGTGTTGGTAGGCGGAACCTCTATCGGCTCTGTCATGCTCGACAATCTCGTGGTTGATAACACCACGATGCGGATATACGGTCACTAAATCCGTGTCAGAGGGCTCGGCGATTCCGGGCCCTCTTAACCCAAGGGAAATCGCTTTAAAACGGTATAAACCGAACCGTCTGGCCCCTGAGTACTGCCATACAACACGAACGCCCGAACGGTCATGGTGCCGAAATCTGCGTCACCGGTCGTTTCAATTAAACTCTGAACCGAGCCGGCATCCCGACCGAAGCGGCTCAGTGTAATGTGGGGGCGAAAATTGCGGTGCTCAATATTGAAACCCTTTGCCCGCAAGTTATCCAGCAATTGCCGGTGCAGTTTGGCTACAGGGGGTTCCGGAGACACTCCCGCCCAGAGAATATTCGGTCGCTGTGGTGAGCCAAAACACCCCAACCCTCTGACCGTTAATTCAAATGACTTCTCCGAAACGGCGTCCGCCGCTTCAAACAAACGGGTCACGGCTTCATCTGGTACATTTCCTAAAAACACCAAGGTCAGATGCAGTTGCTCGCAACTTTGCCAACGCGCACACTGAACGGGCGTTTGCTCAATCAACAAACGTCGTTTGATGTTAGGCGCAATCTCAACACCAAAAAACACCTTGGGCATACACGACCTCCTTTGGGCAACTGAGCCAATTGCAAACCATCGCAACTCTGAAATAGTTGCCATTATAAGAACATAACGCCAGCATATTAGGCATCGGAAAACGAGGCACCCATTAAGGAACACTCATGCTCTGGATTTTACTCGCCATCGTTGTACTGCTCGTTGTTGCCACCTTCCTGTTATTTCGGGTTCAGGACCTTTCGCACTTTGACGGCAACGAATGGGCCATCAATGAAGTCTCTCCTCACCCCGCCCAAGACGAAGTGCTCTCACGGATAAAAGAGATGGGGCGTTCGTCCAAGGGGCTAAAAGGCAAAGCCAGATTAGCGGCTGTGCGTAACCATTTTGATCGTTTGGGGGCAGAGGCAGAAATCGAGTCTGAGATTCACCCTTGTGCGCTGCCGAAAGGCGAGTGGGTGATTGCACCAGGGGTGAACACCCAACGCAGAGTGCTTTATATCCACGGCGGCGCCTGGTCCGTTGGTAGCCCGACCAGCCATCGCGCGGTGACCAATCGATTCTCCCAAGTTGCCAATGCCGCGGTGTTTGCTGTGGATTATCGATTGATGCCAGAACATCGCTTTATGGACGGCATCATTGACTGCCGGGAAGCCTATACTTGGCTTCTTCACCACGGTCCCGAAGGCGAATCCGAAACTGAGTTCATGGTCGTGGCAGGGGATTCTGCCGGCGGCAGCCACACTCTATCGTTGATCGCCTGGTTACGTGATAGCGGTTTACGCCAGGCAGACGCGGCGGTCGCCCTGTCTCCGTCGACAGACCTGACACTGACGGCCCCCAGTAATCGTGACAACATCCGAAGCGATGCCATGCTGGGGCCAATATTTGGCGGGCTTTCAAAAGTCCCTCTGCCGGTTATCTGGTGGGGCACACTGGCTGCTTTCCGATTGTCTCCGACCAACCCGGTCGCATCTCCGCTGCGAGGGAACCTTGCTAACCTGCCACCCACCCTGATTCACGCCAGCACTACAGAAATGCTGCTGGATAATGCGGCTCGATACGCCGCCAAGGCCAAGGCAGAAGGGTCGCCGGTGGAGCTACACACCTGGCAGAGCATGGTACATGTCTGGCAGATATTCACCCCGCTGTTACCCCAGGCCGAGGAAGCATTTGACGATATCGCCCGCTTCCTGGAGCGGGTCGAGGCGGGTTCTGAGTAACTAGCCGTTGGTCACGAATAGGCCCGGATCAGCTATTGGCCCGGGCTTTTTTCTTTCGAACGTATAGAACTTTATTCACTTTCGCGACAATCTCACCGGATTCATCGACGACATCGAGCGTCCACTCCGGCAAATATTTATCGCCGTTTTCCGTTGCCTGCCGGATTCCCTCCAACTTTGCTTCAGTCAGCTCAAAATGAGCCGTCACACGGCCTTTACCCGGCCTGATGAATTCGATGCTCGCCGCTTTATCCCAAACCACATAGCCGTTACCCAGCTTGCGCATGAGCAAAAGCATGTACATGGGATCAACCATGCTGTAGAGCGATCCGCCGAAATGAGTACCCACGTAGTTGGTGTTGTACCAACGCTGCTTCATTTCCACCGTGGCTGAGGAGAAATCATCCGCAATATGGGTAGCTTTGATGCCGGCCCCTAGATACGGAGCAAACATATTCATCATATGCCGCAGGGAGTTGGCACTGGCTAACCAGCGTCGAATGGTTGAATTCATCGGGTACCTCTGTGTCTTGGGAGTCTTGCAGGCGTTTTATAGCGAGCTATCTTCCTGCAAGCTAATCGAAGACTCAACCCATTTTCATACAACCGTTTGATTTATTTCAGCCCCACGAATGCCAGCTGCATTGCAATTGCAAGCATCATCAAACCAATCAAACCATCGATAACACGCCAAACTCTCGGGCGTGACAGAATCGGCGCCATCGACGACCCGAACCACGCCAGCCCTCCGAACCACAACACCGACGCACTGCTCGCTCCCACCAAAAACCCATTAGCACTTGACTGTTGAGCCCCCACTGCCGGAACCAGCAACAAAGTATCCAAATAAACCTGTGGGTTCAGCAGGGTAACCGCCAAAGTCGTCAGTAAAACGCCTTTCAAACTGCGCCTTTTTTGCTGCTTTGCGGTCAGTGCCGCCCGGCCCCGTCCAACCCGAATGAATGCCTGAAGCGCCAACCAACCCAAGAACACCACACCCAGCCAGCGTAGAATCTCCAAGCCTTGGGGCATCGCTGTCAACGCAGCGGATACACCAAACATCCCCAAGGTGAACAGCACGATATCGGAGATCATGCAAACTCCGGCAGACCACCAATGATGCTCTCGACGGATAGCCTGACTAAGCACATAGGCATTCTGAGCACCGATGGCAACGATAAGGCCACCGCCCACCAGGAAACCGGTCAAATAGCTTTCAAACACGCATTATTCCTAATTCAGATCGTCAGAAGATGGTTATCGGCGGACGCCAAACCATGAAGGATAATTCAACAGAAAATACAGTGCCAACACATCGTATACAGCGTGCCAGACCATCACCATGATCAGACTGCCACTGAGTTGATAGGCGGTGCCCAAGACCAACCCCAATCCCGTTGCTATGACAAAATAGGTAAAAGAAACGTAGTGCACCAACCCGAATAGCAATGAAGCGACAATGACCGCAGTCCACTGCTCTGTGTACTGGAGCAACCCGCCTTGGATGGCACCTCGAAACAACAGCTCCTCACCCACCCCGGCCAGCAGGGATAACAGCAGAAGCACCGGCCAGCAATAACTCGCTGCAAACTTATACAATGCCTGCATTTGTTCACTGAGGCCGTCTGGGAAAAGACTGGCCAGCTTGGTCAGTTGCAACAAAAACAGATAGGTCGCCGCGGCTCCCACGACACCATAAACGAACGCGTTGATCCAACCAACGTTGCCCGCCAGTACCGGAATATCAAACAACCAGAGCGCAATGGCCCCCACCACACCAATACCGCCCTGAAACAACAGGGCGGCGACTGAGGAGATTGAGGAACTTTGGCGCTTACTCATGAATCAGTTAGAAAACAGATCCTTGACCGGGAACAGGTCATCGTAGGCCGGGGCCTGTTTCTGAGCCTTGGCCTGGAAGGTTTTCATCATGTCGGTCGGGCGGAACATACCGGCCTGCCAGGTAGCCATATACTTCAAGCTGTCTTCGACGCTGTGGTCACGGCTAAAGTTCAGCATTTCTTTACAGCCGGTAACCGCCAGCGGAGAGTTGGCAGCAATTTGTGCAGCGATCGCCAGCACAGCCTCAACCATTTCTTCCTGAGAGTCATACACACTATTCACAAAGCCAAGGCGTTGAGCTTCTTCGGCGCCAAATTTCCGGCCGGTGTAGGCCAACTCACGCACCACGCCTTCTGGCATCAGCTTCGGCAAGCGCTGCAATGTACCCACGTCAGCCGTCATCCCCAGCTCGGTTTCTTTAATGGTGAAATAGGCATCCTTAGTGCAATAGCGGCTGTCTGCCGCACACACCAAATCCAGTGCCCCACCAATGCAACCTCCGTGCACCGCTGCCAGCACCGGCAAACGAACCTTTTCCAAAGAAGTCAGAGTATCTTGCAGCTGCAACACCACGCGGCGCAAATTCTCAGCCATGCGGCCGGGGTCGCCACTCATAGGCACAGATTTCGGATCAGAAAACACCCCCAGATCCATGCCGGCAGAGAAATGCTTTCCAGTGGAAGAAATAACGATAGCCCGGGCATTGGTATTGGCCTCAATATCCTGCACGCAGCGAGGCAGTTCCAACCAAAACGCTTTGTTCATCGAGTTCATCGCCTCAGGACGGCTGAACTGCACATGCGCAACGTAGTCTGTGACTTCAATATTAAAGCTTTCGTAGGTGGCAAGTTCCGACACGGTGTGGCTCCTTTAAATATATGTTTTTATTACTGGCTGGTATTCAGCTCTGTATTCGTTAGCACGCACATTACCTCGAAACGAGTCCCTAGGGAACGCCCCTGAAACTTGCGGATCACGGAGGTCATGGTCCAGACTCACCACTAATAGTTCAAATTTTGAACAGAAGGAGGTCGAGTCATGTACCAGAACATTCTCGTTCCCGTTGATCTGGCGCACTTAGATCGAATGGCGAAAACGCTCAACACAGCCATCGATATGGCCAAACACTACGGGGCAAGGCTCTGTTACGTCACCGTGACTAACAGCACCCCAGGTGCTGCCGCCCACAACCCGAAGGAACTGGCAGACAAGCTCAAAGAATTCGCCGATGAGCAGGGAAAATCCCACGGTATACAGACCTACGCTAAAGTGCTGGAGTCAGTCGACACGGCCGTTGAATTGGACGACAAGCTGCTCGGCGCAATAAAGGATACGAGCACCGATCTAGTGGTGATGGCATCCCACTCGCCGGGAATTGGCGACGCTTTGCACCTGCTGCGCTCTAACGCGGCAGAGATCGTCAAGCACAGCAACATATCGGTCTTTGTGGTGCGCTGAGCTAGCGCCCGTCGCCCTTGACCCCCAGGCGATCCAAATATACGTGCAATTCCTGCTCGCTGATGTTCACGTATTCCAGCACACGGCCATAAAGCATCACTGTGGGCACATTGCGCCCGCCCAATTCCTTTTGGGTTTCGCTAAGGACGTACAGTATCGTCCTCTCTGTTTTTGTGAGACCATCCCGCGCGTCGGGGATAACCTCGTCAATTCCGCGTAAACTGCTCATATTTCTGAATCCGGTAAGCTGCCCATGGAAATCAAAGTCAATTATCTCGACAACCTGAGGCTTGAGGCCAAATTCGACGATTTCACCGTCGTCTCGGACCAACCTGTCCGCTATAAAGGGGATGGTTCGGCGCCCGGCCCGTTCGATTACTTTCTGGCGTCCTCAGCCATGTGTGCCGCTTACTTTGTAAAGGTTTACTGCAACGCTCGAGACATTCCGACCGACAACATTCGTCTGTCGCAAAACAATATTGTAGACCCGGAAAACCGTTACAAACAGATCTTCAAAATCCAAGTGGAGTTGCCGGAAGACATTTCCGACAAAGACCGCCAAGGTATTATCCGTTCCATCGACCGCTGCACCGTGAAGAAAGTGGTGCAAACCGGGCCAGACTTCCAGATCGAAGTGGTGGAAAACCTGGATGAAGATGCTCAGGCCTTGCTTAACGTCGGGTCCGGCGAAAACACTAGCACTTACATTGAAGGTAAAGATCTGCCCCTGGAGCAGACCATTGCCAACATGACCGGGATCCTTTCTGATCTGGGCATGAAAATCGAGATCGCCTCCTGGCGCAACATTGTGCCCCACGTCTGGTCACTGCATGTTCGCGATACCGCTGCACACATGTGTTTCACCAACGGCAAAGGGGCCACCAAGGAAGCTGCGTTGGCTTCCGCACTGGGTGAGTTCATTGAACGCCTGAACTGCAACTTCTTCTATAACGATCAGTACTTCGGCCAGGACATTGCGAACAGTAAGTTCGTGCATTATCCGAACGAGAAGTGGTTCCAGCCGGGCCCTGAGGGCGAGCTGCCCGCAGGCATTCTGGACGACTACAGCCTTGGCATCTACAACCCCGACGGCGAACTGCTGGGCACTCATCTGTTTGACACCAACTCAGGCACACCTGAGCGAGGCATCTGCAGCATCCCTTACGTGCGCCAGTCCGATGGGGAAACCGTGTACTTCCCCTCTAACTTGATCGAAAACCTGTTCCTCAGCAACGGCATGAGCGCTGGTAACACACTGCAGGAAGCTCAGGTTCAGTGCCTATCAGAAATCCTCGAACGGGCGGTCAAGAAAGAAATCATCGAGAACGAAATTGCCCTGCCGGACGTGCCGGACGAAGTGTTGGCAAAATACCCGGACATCGTGGAAGGTCTGAACGCCTTGGAAGAACAGGGTTTCCCGGTGCTGGTCAAAGACGCCTCTTTGGGCGGCCAGTTCCCGGTCATCTCGGTCACCGTGATGAACCCTAAAACCGGCGGCGTATTTGCTTGCTTCGGTGCCCACCCTAGCTTCCAGGTGGCGCTGGAGCGCAGCCTGACCGAGCTAATGCAGGGCCGCAGCTTCGAAGGCCTGAACGACCTGCCCGCTCCTACGTTCAACACCATGGCAGTGACAGAACCCAACAACTACGTTGAGCACTTTATTGATTCCAGCGGTGTGGTGTCCTGGCGTTTCTTCAGCTCTAAATCCGACTACGACTTTGTGGAATGGGATTTCTCCGGCACCACAGAGGAAGAGGCCGAAGCGCTGTTTGGCATCTTCTCGGACATGGGCAAGGAATGCTATATGGCGGTCTTTGAAGATCTCGGCGCACCGGTTTGCCGAATTCTGGTACCCGGCTATTCCGAAGTGTACCCGGTGGAAGACCTCGTTTGGGACAACACCAATATGGCGCTGGCCTTCCGGGAAGACATCCTCAACCTGCATCGTCTGAACGAAGACGAACTGGCGAGTCTGGTTGAGCGCTTGGAAGAAGCCGAGCTAGATGTGTACATGACAATCGTCACGCTGATCGGCATTGAGTTTGATGAGAACACCGTTTGGGGTCAGCTCACCATTCTGGAGCTGAAACTACTCATTTATCTGGCCTTGGGCGAGCTTGAAGAAGCTCTGGAACTGGTCGAAATGTTCCGGCAGTTTAACGACAACACCGTGGAACGCGGCCTCTTTTATCAGGCCATGCAGGCCTCTCTGGAGGCCACGTTGGACGAAGAGCTCGAGTTGGGAGACTATCTCTATAACTTCCGCCGAATGTTCGGCAGCGAAGTTATGGATGCCGTTGTTGGCTCACTTGATGGCTCCGTGCGCTTCTATGGACTGGAAGAAACCAGCACGAATCTGGAAGGCCTGGACAGGCATTTGAAGATGATCGAAAGCTACAAGAAGCTCCATGCCGCCCGGGCTAAAGTAGCCGGCCTGTAACTCGACGCCTCGACCTAAAACCGGAAGGGCGAATCACATTGCCCTTCCGGCCTGCACGACTTCCCGGCCAATAACCCTCAGAACACCCTTCTTGCAGACCGCCTCAAAGGGTGTGGTACCGGCCTCGTCACCATCAACCGTCACCGGTTTAGGCTGGGTGGTGCGCACCTGACATACCGAGCTTTTCACCTGCACGATAGTGCTGGTTCGCCGAGGTGTCTTGCCGTTAAGCCGTACCATCAAAAACGCAAACAGCAATTGCAGCAATGGCCTGGGCTTCACCGCAACAACATTCAACTGTCCATCGTTGGCTGAGGCTTCCGGAATTTCGTGCCCCCCACCAAAAAAGGCACCAGAGGCGATCGCAACCGACAACCAGCGCCCTTTCATCGCCGACTCTTCGGTTTGTATTTCGGCATGAAAGCCACGCTGTTCACCGATCTGCCGAAACAGCGTAGCCACGTAACTGAATTGCCCTAACCACTTTTTCGTCGGCCCATCCGCTTCACGGGCAGGCAGCGTTCCAAGCCCAATGTGAGCGACGTTCAAAAATATCCGCTCTCCGGCAACCGCAACATCAATGTTTTGCACGGTGCCTTCCGCGACAAGCTGGACAATCTGTTGTGGCTCATCGGGGATGTTGAGATTACGAGCAAAGTCATTGGCGGTACCGGACGGTAAAACAGCCAGAATCGCATCGTTTTCAAGACAGATTTCAGCCACACCATTGACCGTACCATCCCCACCAGCCGCCATCAGGCAATCGCCTTTGGACACTCTGCCGCGCCATTGCTCCTGCTTATCCAGATGGCAAACTTCGATATCGGAAATCCCCTGAGCCTGCAGGTGATCAAGCCAGAAATCTGCATTTCGGGTACCGTCTCCAGACCCCGGACTGTCCACTAGCCAATGAGCCATCACATCCCTCTAATAAGAATTAACTACCCTTATTTGATAGCATGAATAGCTCATTTATTCCTGCAGGAAGTATTACCGTATGGCAACGCGAGTCACGATTCACTATTGCACCGGCTGCAACTGGCTATTGCGCTCGGCCTGGATGGCCCAAGAACTGCTAACCACCTTCGACGGGATGATTGACGAGCTCACCCTAACACCGGGCACAGGGGGTATTTTCGAGGTGTACGTCAATAACATCCGGATATGGTCACGCAAGGAACAAGGGGGCTTTCCGGACATTAAGCAGTTGAAACAGCTGGTTCGCGACCAGATCGCCCCGGACCACTCTCTGGGGCATACCGATGCTCACTCCCCGCAATCAGACTCTAACCTCTGAGCGGGGCATGCGTCCCCTATTTCAGTGTTCCATCCCTGAATGATGCGAGTGGTCCATGACCTTGGCATCTAAGGGCTGAACGACCAGCTTGACGGTAATATCTTCGGCATTCTCGAAATCCAGCTGGACCGGAATCATTTCACCTTCCATCAGGGGCTTTGTTAGCTGTTCCAGCATCAGGTGGTAACTGCGGGGCTTCAACTCCACGGTGCTACCTGCCGGAATGTCCAAGCCGTTAGAAAGCGGCTGCATACGCATCATCCCTTCATGCATGGACGTTTCGTGGATAGAGACATGGCCGGCTCTGGGGCTTTCAGCCGCGACCAATCGCACTTCGTCAGCTCCGTGATTGGTGATAGTCATGTAGCCCACACCCATTGGCGTGCCCGGAGGTGTAGGGCGACTCCAGGCATTGTGAACTTCGATAGCACCGTTTGCTTGGTGGCCGTCATGATGCTGATGATCTGTTGCCCATGCTGGAGTCCCCAGAGTGGAACAGGACAGTAAAAAAGCGGTTGTCAGGCTCTTAAGTTGATTCATGATGTCTCGCACAGTCAGAGGTATCTATCTTTGTGGCCCCTAGTGTTGTTGCCACAAGGCCATTTGGCAAGACACTGATACGATCCGGTGGAATTTCCTCGCCGGATCATCATTTCCCTTTTTTCAATGCATCAACCAGCGCACCCAAGAACCGCGAGGCTTCCCCACCAGTCGCTGCCCGGTGATCGAAGGTCAGCGACAAGGGCAGAATGCGACGAATGGTCGCAGCCCCTTCATAAGGAACGACCTTTTCCCGAATGCGGCCTGCGCCAACAATCGCCACCTGTGGAGGACTGACAATGGGGTTGGCATATTGCCCCGTCATGGTGCCGAAATTAGACAAAGTGATGGTCGCGCCCTGCATTTCCTTGGGGGGAATTTTCCGAGAGGCTACCGACTCTCTCAGGTTTTCCAAACCCTGCCTCAAGTCCTTTAGGCTTCGGTGTGTAATATCCCTGAGCACCGGCACAAACAACCCCTCCGGCGTATCTACCGCAATTCCCACGTGAACTTCATCGAGCAATTGACGGCTTAGGTTATCGCCGTCAAACCAACAATTAAGTTCCGGTACGACGGCACAGGCTTCGCCGATGGCCTGAACCAGCCTCATGGTGGTGTCAGCCCCCTTTTTCCAGTCACCAACATCCACATCCTCAAAAATAGAAACCGGCACAACCTGAGCGTGTGAGAGCGCCATGTTCTTCGCCATAGTCCGGCGAGTGCCTCGCAACGCTTCTGCATCGCCCAACTGCTTCTGGTGACTGGCCTGTTTATGCACGTCATCGGTGGAGATCAGCCCACCGGGACCACTGCCTTTGATGCTTTCCAAATTAACCCCGAGCTGCTGGGCCAGTGCCCGAACGCCCGGAGTTGCACGATTAGAACGTGCCCGCTTACTGGAGGCTGCCGCACCCACGATGAACGTATCTTGCTGAGCAGCTTTGCCCTCGCCTTTACCAGACGATTCAAGCTTGCCCACGACGGTTCCAGAGTCCTCGTCGTCGCCTTCATAAGCGAGCAAGGGTTCACCGGTATGAATGATATCGCCCGCTTCGCCATAGAGTTTGGCAATAACACCCGCTTGCGGCGATGGCACCTCTACAATGGCTTTCGCCGTCTCTACACTGACCAATACCTGGTCCACTTCCACGCTATCGCCCACCTTCACATGCCACTCAACGATTTCGGCTTCCGGTAGGCCTTCACCCAGATCTGGGAGTCTGAAATTTTTCATTATTGTCGCTCCTACAACCCGATCACCTGCTCAACGGCGTGCACGATGTCTTCGACCTGCGGCAGATAATTCTGCTCGTTCCGGTAATACGGCATCACCGTGTCGTAGCCGGTCACTCTGATCACCGGCGCCTGCAAGTCCAAAAATGCCGATTCAGCAATGGAAGCCGCGATCTCTGCGCCGACACCGCCATTACGGCAAGCCTCATGGACGATCACCGCTCTGCCTGTTTTGGCCACAGAACATAGCAAGGTCTCCCGATCCAACGGACTGACGGTCGCTACGTCGATCACCTCACATCCTACCCCTTGTTCGGCTAGCCTATCCGCCACTTGCAGGGTTTCCTTGACGCAAGCACCCCAGGTAATGAGGGTGACATCATCGCCTTCACGCAAGGTAAAACAGGTATCGAGTGGCAGCGCCTCGCCATTGTTGTCCACCCGCTGAGTAACGGCTCGATAAATACGCTTCGGTTCCAGGAAGATCACCGGGTCCGGGTTTCGGATAGCCGCCAACAGCAGACCGTAGGCACGCTGCGGTGAGCTGGGAATCACCACTCGCAATCCCGGAATATGAGCAAACAAAGCTTCGGTACTTTCGGAATGATGTTCTGGCGCATGGATACCTCCGCCGAACGGGGCACGAAACACCAGAGGACAATGCAGCCGACCTCGAGTGCGATTGCGCATACGGCTCGCGTGACAAACAATCTGCTCCATCGCGGGATAAATGAACCCCATAAACTGAAATTCCGCCACCGGTCTCAAGCCCTGCGTCGACATGCCGATCGCCGTGCCCGCAATCAGATTCTCCGCCAACGGCGTGTCCATCACCCGCTTGAACCCGAAGGCGTCTTTCAGGCCCAACGTTGCCCGAAAAACCCCGCCATTCGTTGCGATGTCTTCGCCCAGAACCACAACGTTGTCGTCTTGTGCCATTTCCCAATGCAGGGCCATGTTGACCGCTTCTACCAAAGTCACATCACGAACGTCTGACTGACTCATGCCGGACCTCCACGATACTTGTTGGCGATCTGTTCGCGCTGACCCTGCAGCGCGGCGGGAAGGCTTTCAAACAGGTAGTCGAGCATCGCCGTGGGTGGTTCGGCCTCTGTCGCCAAGTACGTTTCTACAGACTCATCAACCGTCTTCTTGGATTCCGCCTGCAACGTTTTTTCCTGATCAGGACTCCAAAGATCGTTGTTGTACAGCCAATGTTGCAGCCGCCTTACCCCGTCCTTTTCCCACGCCTGCTTGAGTTCTTCAGCGGAGCGGTAGCGGGTAGCGTCGTCGGCGGTGGTATGGTCTCCAAGCCGGTAGGTTACGGCTTCAATGACTGTCGCCCCTTTACCCTGGTGGGCCCGATCAAGTGCATTATCCAAGGCTTCGGCGCAGGCAAAATAATCATTACCATCAACAATGTGCCCCGGCAGACCCGCACCAATGGCTTTCTGAGCGATGGTTTCTGCGCCGCTTTGCAGACTGCGAGGGGTGGAGATGGCCCATTGGTTATTGATCACCACGAATACCACTGGCAAATGCCAAGCGCCGGCTAGGTTCAGGCTTTCCATGAAGTCGCCTTTCGAGGTACCGCCATCACCTATGCAGCACACAACGGCCCTCTCCTTACCTCGAATCCGAAACGCCGAGGCCACCCCTACAGCATGACCGCACTGGGTGGCAATGGGCACCGCAATCGGCAGGTCTTCCTGGCAATGCTGCCAGGCACAACCGCGCTCATCGCCGCCCCAATACAGCAGTAACTCCGCCAAGGATACACCTCGAAGAATATGAGCCGCCTGGTCGCGATAATAGGGTACAAAGACATCGGTCTTGGCCATGCTCTGGCCAATGGCAGTGCCAATCACTTCATGGCCAAGCACAGAAGGATAAGTGCCACATTTCCCGGTACGTTGAAGTGCAATCGCTTTGGAATCCAAGGTCCGTGCCAGCACCATATTTTGGTAGGCAGCCAGAACTCGGTCAGTGTTCTCGGCTTGGATCGGCAATTCACCGAATGGCTTGCCGCCCTCATCCAGATAGCGAGTGCTATCCACATGGAACTCATGCAGCTCTTTCATCCCATCCTCCTGCCCCCGGCTGTGCGATACCAGCCTGACTGAACTGATGCCTGCTTATGGCGGGCATTTCCAGCGTTGGAGTATTCATCTTATTGGTAGCGTGGGTTGCACGCTGCGGGATTAAACAGAGTGCCAGTCGACACTCTGTTTAATATTTAGACGATGGGATGCAATAGATCAAATGCGGAAGGAGAGCAATCAGGCTTTCTTGACGAACTCGGATTTCAATTTCATGGGACCGATACCGTCAATTTTGCAGTCGATATCGTGATCACCCTCAACCAGACGGATGTTCTTCACTTTGGTACCCACTTTTACGACAGAACTGGAACCTTTTACTTTCAGGTCTTTGATTACGGTAACCGTATCACCATCCTGCAACTCGTTTCCGTTGGCATCCCGAATGACCTTTCCAGCTTCCGCTTCAGCCTGCTCTGCTTCCGTCCACTCATGGGCGCACTCTGGGCAAACCAGCTGAACACCGTCTTCATAGGTGAACTCCGAGTTACATTGGGGGCACGGCGGCAATTGAGACATTATCATTTCCTGTTAATTGAATGAGATCCACATTATAACACCACACCAAAAGTTGTTCTCACAGGCGCTGCCAGAACAGGTAAACTGGCCCGCAAGCCAACGAACACAAGGAAACCGACATGCCGATCTGGGTCGACGCCGACGCCTGCCCCGTGCCCATCCGGGAAATCATCTGCCGCGCAGCTACTCGCTGGAAGGTTCAAACCACCTTCATCGCGAACCATGTCATTACGCTGCCGCCCAGCCCGTTTATCAGCCGTCGTCAGGTGCCTCAAGGTTTTGATGTTGCCGATAACGAGATTATGGAACAGATGGCAATCGGCGATCTGGTGATCACCCAAGATATTCCTTTGGCTGCGGAAGCTATCGAGAAAGGGGCGACCGTTTTCAATCCGCGCGGACAGGCGTTTACGAAAGAGAATATCCGCCAGCGATTAGCGATGCGAAACTTTATGGAAGAAATGCGTAATGCAGGACAAGTGACCGGCGGGCCAGCACCATTCGGTCAGACTGACCGCAAAGAATTTGCTAACAAGCTGGACCGGTGGTTGCAGAAGAATACCCGCAACTGACAATCATTCTCTTTTAAACGGGGGCAGAATTCGCTACGCTTCCCGGCTCTGCAAACCAGACACCGAGAAGGAAGCAAATTATGACCACGCGCGCCCGTCCCTCCAGTAGTTTCGCTGCGCTCGGCCGTCTGCTTAGATACGCGCATGGCTATCGGCGGAACATTCTCTCGGCCACCGCGTGCTCCATCATCAACAAGCTTTTCGATATTGCACCGGAAATCCTCATCGGTGTTGCCATCGATGTGGTGGTGAACCAAGAGGAAAGCTTTGTTGCGGGATTAGGCTTCGACACTGCACAAGAGCAGATCACAATCTTGGCGGTGCTCACCTTCTTTATATGGGCTGGCGAATCGCTGTTTGAATACCTTTACCAAATTCTCTGGCGCAACCTGTCCCAACGCCTGCAGTCTGACCTCAGACAGGATGCCTATGAACACGCACAACGCCTGGATATGAGTTTTTTTGAAGCCAACAGCTCCGGACAGCTGGTGGCCACCATGAATGACGATGTAAACCAACTCGAACGTTTTCTGGATGGCGGTGCCAATGCGATGATCCAGGTGGGTGTTACCGTTATCGCCGTTGGCGCAGTGTTCTTCGTATTATCACCATTGATTGCCCTGCTGGCATTCACTCCAATCCCTCTGATTATATGGGGAGCGTTTTATTTCCAACGCAAAGCCGGCCCTCTCTACTCCGACGTGCGGGAAAAGGTAGGCGATCTGTCCAGCCGCCTGGCTAATAACCTGGGCGGCATCGCCACCATCAAGAGTTTCACCGCAGAGCAACGAGAAGCCAAGCGCCTGAAAGACGCCAGTGAAGCCTATGTACAAGCCAACCGCCGCGCCATTCGGGTCAGTTCTGCCTTCATTCCTGTGATTCGTATGGCAATACTGGCGGGTTTTCTGGCTACCTTTACGGTCGGCGGCATGATGGCACTGGAAGGCAGTCTAAATGTGGGCGCTTACGGGGTGCTGGTGTTTCTTACTCAACGCCTGCTGTGGCCAATGACCGGCCTTGCAGAAATAATCGACCTATTTGAACGGGCCATGGCCAGTACCCGGCGTATTCTCGACCTGCTAGCTGAGCCAACGAACGTTCAGGATCAAACTGATACTCCCTTGCAACAACCGGTGTGCGGGGAAGTATCCTTCGACCAGGTGAGCTTCCGCTATACCAGCAATGGCGCGGGCGTTCACGGCATCACCCTAAACATACCTGCGGGCCAGACACTGGCGCTGGTGGGTGCGACCGGTTCCGGAAAATCAACGCTGATTAAACTACTGCTACGCTTTTACGATACGTCCGACGGTGACATCCGTATCGATGGCCAGCCCATCCGTACGATCAGCCTGAAATCTCTGCGTGAGGCCATCGGACTGGTCAGTCAGGATGTCTACTTATTTGAAGGAAGCATTCGGGAGAACTTGGCCTATGGCAAGCCCAGTGCCACCGACGACGAGATTATCGAAGCTGCACGTACGGCGGAGGCATGGTCCTTTATCGAGAACCTGCCTGACGGCTTGGCGACACAAGTTGGGGAGCGAGGTGTTCGCCTTTCCGGTGGACAGCGTCAGCGGCTTTCACTCGCCAGAGCACTATTAAAAAACCCGCCAATTTTGGTGTTGGACGAAGCAACCAGTGCGGTCGACAACGAAACCGAAGCCGCCATCCAGCGTTCGCTCAAACGCATAGGCCATAACCGCACCGTTATTATGATCGCTCACCGGCTTTCCACGATTGTGGATGCAGACACCATTGCGGTGGTCGAAAACGGACGGATCACTGAGCAAGGAAACCACAACAGCCTGATCGCTGATGACGGTTCCTATGCGGCTCAGTGGCGCGTTCAAACCGGGCAAACTTGAGGTCTTACACCAAAACACATTGATAGTAATTATCATTTAGATTACCCTCGCATGCATACGAACAGGGGGGATCTGAATGCCCGCATTTTTTGATGTGCGAAACCTTGGCGTCCGCATCGGCGACACCACCATTCTCCACGGAATCAACCTGGCCTTTGATGAAGGTCAGGTCACCGCCTTGCTTGGCCACAACGGATCGGGCAAATCGACTTTGCTGAAAACACTGGCCAGACAAATACCGGCTAATGCCGGTGAGGTTATGCTGGAGGGAAAGACTGTCAAGAGCCTCGGCGCCCGAGCTTTTGCGCGAATCGTGGGTTACCTTCCCCAGCACCCGCCGGGCACCGATGGCCTTACAGTAAGGGAACTGATTGCCCTGGGCCGCTACCCTTGGCGAGGCCCTCTGGGCCGTTTAAGTGAGAAAGACCACACTCTGATTGACCAGGCCATTGCCGACACAGGCCTTAAACCCTTCGAGCACCGTTCTGTGGATACTCTTTCAGGCGGCGAGCGTCAGCGCGCCTGGATCGCTATGCTGCTGGCCCAACAAACTCGCTGCTTATTGCTGGACGAACCCATTTCGGCTTTGGACGTAAAGCACCAGGTGGAAACCTTACGATTGGTTCAACGGCTGGCCAAACAGCGAGCGTTGACCGTCATTGTAGTGCTCCACGATGTTGATCTTGCAGCTCGTTTTTGTGACCGCTTGGTTGCTCTGAAGGCGGGTGTGGTGGTGGCGGATGGAATTCCGTCAGACGTGATGAACAGCCAAATTCTTGAGTCCATCTACAGTGTGCCGATGGGTGTCATGGAGCGAGCCCCCGGGCAATGGGTTTCCTATGTCCATTAATCTGAGGACGCTGCTACTCGGGGCACTTTTTCTGGTACTCCCCGCCTTCGGCGCAAGCCAGACATGGACTCACGAGGGAGGCACACTGAGCCTAGACGCTCCCCCCAAACGCATTGTCGCGCTGAATTGGGCGGCTACAGAGACATTGCTTCTGCTGGGTACCACACCGGTTGGTGTGGCCGATAAAAGTGGCTACAACGCCTGGGTGAATAAGCCGAAACTTCCAGACGACGTCGCCAACGTGGGCACGCGTGTTGCGCCTAGCCTGGAAGCCATTGCCGAACTGAAGCCGGACCTGATTGTCACCAGTACAGAAATGGCACCCGCCCATGAACTGCTGGAGCAAATTGCTCCAACCTACGTCATCAGCGTGTACAAGCCGGACTCCCACCCCTTCGACAGAGCCAAGGAAATGCTTCGGGTCCTCAGCGATATGCTTGACCGTGAAGCCCAGGCCGACGCCGTTCTGACCGATATCGAGCAAACACTGAAGCAACAGCGGGATCGTTTGGAGCGGGCCAAACTAACGGACACAGCGATTGCACTCATCAGTTTTCAGGACAACCGTCATGTGCGGATCTACACCAAGGACAGTTTGTACCAAGCAGCATTGGATAGCCTTGGGCTTACCAATGCTTGGCCAAGCCGCGGAAATTATTGGGGTTTTGCTTCCATTGGCCTTGAGTCCGTTGCACAGATCCCGAACAGCCGCCTGGTGGTCATTGAACCTCTTGTACCCGGGCTCGCCGATAGTTTGGAAGAGAGCCCATTCTGGACCTACCTTCCGCCGGTAAGAAACCAACAGATCTATCAGATCCCCAACGCTTGGTCTTTTGGTGGGGTGCATCAGGTCAAAATTCTGGCCAAAACGCTCACCGAGGCTCTGCTCAAAGGGGGCAGCAACAATGTCCTATGAAGCAACCCTGACAACACCTGGCCGTCCGAAAATGCCCACGCGGCTTCCGGCAACCGTCATTCTGCTATGCCTCTTAGCTTTCCTTGCCAGCGCACTGCCGTGGCTTCAGCAACTCTCGCCACTACAACTTGTCTCGGCTTTTTGGACCTACGACGGCGATCAATACGCCTCGGTCTTGGCGCATTTTTCGTGGGCACCGAGACTATCCATGGCGCTGCTGATCGGCTGCGCACTGGGCCTTTCCGGGGCGATTACGCAACAGGTACTGGGCAACCCCCTTGCATCGCCTACCACTTTGGGCGTGGAATCCGGCGGCCAGTTCGGAATAACGATGGCCACTTTGTTTGCCCCCGGCTTACTGGCTTTGAGCCCGGACATAGCCGCGGTGGCCGGCGGCCTGCTTGCTATAGGCTTGGTTATCCTTCTCACCTGGCGGCTAGGTTTCTCGCCGGTGACCGTTATTCTGGCCGGCCTGGTTGTGACGTTCTTTCTGGGCGCCATCAACATGGCCTTACTTCTTCTCAAAGGTGAATGGCTGGGCAACCAGTTTATCTGGGGCGCCGGCTCGCTGGCGCAGAATAACTGGACTCCCTTCTTCGATCTTTTGCCCAAGGTACTGATCATCGCCGCTCTGATGCTCACCTTGATACGCCCGTTGCAACTACTGCAACTGGGCCAGACGTCAGCAAACGCATTGGGTGCGAAAGTATCACTGCTACGCGCAACAGCTCTGTTTCTGGTAGTAGCAATGACATCGGTGGTGGTCAGCCGGGTGGGCGTCGTCGCATTTGTGGGGCTGGCCGCGCCCGTACTGGCACGCCTGCTAGGCGCTCGAACGCTCACTGAGCGCCTGTTCTGGAGCACACTGGCCGGTGCCGGCATTCTCCTGTCGGCCGATACCCTCGCGTATTGGACAACGTCTCTCAGTGGCGGCTCACTTGTTCCTACTGGCACCACCACAGCGCTGATTGGCGGCCCTATTATTCTTCTGGCGTTACAAGGATTCCGGGATGCCTACCCTATGCCAGGCCATGAAACCAGCCCTAGCGACTTCTTGCCCCCTCGCCGCAATCCGTTTCAGGTAGCGGGGTTGCTGAGCGCCTTATTGGCCATAACGATTATTCTCTCGATGAGCTGGTCACCGGGATTGGAGGGCTGGAACTGGACACCCTTTGCGCAATGGACAGATGCCTGGGTATGGCGGGGCCCCCGGTTAATGGCGGCAATTCTGGCCGGGATGGCGCTAGGAATGGCCGGCACATTAATCCAAAGAATGACCGGGAACCCCATGGGCAGCCCAGAATTGCTTGGCATCAGTGGCGGCGCCGCGTTGGTCATGGTGGCACTTGCCCTGACGGGACTGGATTTGGGTCGCGCGGGTCAGCTCGCGGCTGCGACTCTCGGTGCATGTGGCGCCCTTGCGCTGTTATTGCTGCTGGCTCGGAAACATCGTTTCTCGGGCAACCAACTGCTACTGGGAGGATTGGCGTTGTATGTGTTCATGGATGCAGGCCTGCGCCTCGTCATGGCCACTGGCGGCACCCTTGCCTCAAAATTGTTGAACTGGATGTACGGTTCCACTTGGTTGATTTCCGAAGTTGAGGCATTCGGTCTGTTAGCCTTGGTAGTCGGTCTTGGAGGCCTGACCCTCCTCACTCTTCGCCCCCTTACCCTGTTACCTCTGGGGGAGACTTCTGCTTCAGCTCTTGGCCTTCACGTACCCCGTACACGGCTTTTACTGTTACTGCTCGCGGCCGCATTGACGGCTGCCTCAACGGTCGTCATCGGCCCCTTAAGTTTTGTAGGGTTGATTGCCCCCCATCTGGCCCGGGTATTAGGCCAACAAACCGTCGGAAAACAGTTGATTGCCGCGGCTTTGGCTGGGGGGTTGTTGCTCGCAATCGCGGATTACCTAGCACGGCTGCTGGTTTATCCGAACCAGTTACCCGCGGGGCTACTGGCTGCCCTGGTTGGCGGCCTCTACTTTCTTTGGGGGCTGGGTCGTCATGGCAAAAACTGAAACGGGTCGCCAGTTGTTGGCGGACTATCATCATCTCGCCGCAAGCCGGTGTCTCAAGGCGAACGCATTGTTAGAAAGCGACCCGCTACCGGATATCCGCCCTCAGTCAACGCTGTTTTCTCTGGCTCAGTTGCTAGAAAGCCCAGGGCTGATTTGGCGAGAAATCCAGAACAATTATCCGGACGCCGACCTCCCGCGAATCCAAAAAGCACGAGTGTCTGTATTGCAGCAAAATCTGGCTCTACAGATTATCTGGCCCCTGGTTATCCGACTGTTCCGAGACGGAAATAGCATTGCTCTGAATCCAGACCAGGTTTTCCTGAAATGGAAAGACAATGATTTAACCTGGCTTCATCTTGCCAACAACTCCGAGCCGCTAGAGACGCAAGAATTCATTAACGCTTTGAGTGAACAGTTGCAGAAATGGTACCCCGTTTTTCGACACCAGCTTGGAGTCAGCCCCGGCGCGTACTGGAGCAGTGTCGGTCTGGCACTTGGTGCTCCCTACTCAATGATATGGAATCAGGTGAACCCAGAAGCCTTGTGCAAGCAAGCCAATCATTGGCTGTCTCAATTCCATTGCGAAGCCAACAAACATATCGACTGGATCCCCGCAGAATTCAGTCAGCAGCGGTGCGCCATTCCTCAACGCCGGGGCTGTTGTCTGAAATATTTGCTGCCAGACGAAGGGTATTGCGGAACCTGCGGCGTTCATCGCAAGAACCGCATGGCGCAAATTGAGACCCGACAACCGATTCCCCAGGCTTCGAAAAATGCACAATCATGCTGAACGCCGCTCATACCGCATTGGTGATTTTCGGGCACTTGGCGAGAAATTCGACATCGACTATCACTTTCCCAGTATCTCGCAGGCGGCGGCCGATGCAGATCAAACCATCATCGCGGAAGGGGGGATATCCGAGTACGCGCTGAGCTCTGGATTTCGGTTCACGTTTTCCCAACTAAGTATCCGCCAGCCCTACAAATCGGTATCACTCGGTCACGCGCCGTTGTTAATACTGCTGGTCCTTGAAGGCCATGTTCACTTAAAAATCGGAGCGTTGGAAAAAACATTAACGTCGGGCAGCGCAGTGACTATGCAGCTGCACCCTGAGTATCCCTTACAAGCCACGCAGATGACCCAGCAGCCCCTTAACACCGTAACACTGGCGTTCGACCCAAAAGGAGCTGATGTAGGGCGAGCCACCCCGCCGACATTGCTCAGACTACTCAGCCAAATCCATGAACCCGTCCATACGTGGTCTCTACCGGAGTTTCTCAAAACACAACTGGTAAAGGGTTATCTGCCAGAACTGCCAGAGTTGCAACAGTCTTTGTTGCTGGAAGGCTTGGCGCTGCAATTGACTGGTTTGGGAATACCGGAAAACAAGATTCAGACGCACGTAACGGACGCTGTTTCCCAACCTCAGCGTGAACGCCTTGAACTGGTACGCCAAAAACTGGAATTCGCCCCGCAACAAAACTACTCGTTTTCAGAGCTGGCACGGATAGCTGCGATGAGCCCCAGCAGCCTGAGAACGAAGTTCCGCGCTACATACGGGCTATCCCCTTTCGATTATCTCCGCCGTTGCCGCCTCGACCTGGCGCGACAATACCTCAACCAAGGCTTCAGTGTTCAGCAAACCGCTCACAAAGTGGGTTACCGCCACGCCACCAACTTTGCCACCGCATTTCGCCATGAGTTTGGGGTTTCGCCGAAAAACCGCCAGTGACCCCAAAAATTGTGTTTGCCAATAGGTTTTTTGTTGTTTGTCATACCAAACACTGAACACGAACGACAATAATTCTCATTATTAAATAAAGCTCATATAGAGGTACACCATGCTTGCCCGCTCACGATTGTCGCTATCCATTGCAGTATGTCTTTCCAGCTTGGCTGGGGCGACACCGGCGTTTGCACAGGCCTCAGACGAACAACCTGTCCGGCAACTTGAGGCCTTGTCGGTCACTGCAACGCGCGGTGCCACCAAGACGGAAACACCGGTTATGGAAACGCCGCAAACCGTCAATGTCATTAGCCGCGAGGAGTGGCAAAAAAGGGGCGCCAAATCAGTCCAGCGGGCGGCCAGCTACACTCCTGGTGCCAGTACAAACCAAGTCGGCTCGTCAAATCGCTACGATTACCTGGTGCTGCGAGGTTTCTCCAGTGGCAGCATCAACAATACGTACCTAGATGGCCTTAAGGTTATGAACGATGGGGGCTCGTTCAGTTCTTTCGCCATTGATCCGTGGTTTCTGGAACGAATGGAGATCGTTAAGGGACCTACTTCAGTGCTCTACGGGCAAAGCTCACCTGGGGGTATTGTTGCCCTCACAAGCAAAAAACCGGAGTTCGAATCCGGCGGCGAAATACGAGCGACGCTCGGCAGCAATGCGCAGCGCGGTTTAGCTTTTGACGTTACCGGCCCGATCGATGATGACCGCCGTGTGGCATATCGCCTGACAGGAAAAATGTCAGCCGCCGATGCACAACAAGATCATGTCGAAGAGGAGCGGCGGGTTATTGCCCCATCACTGACCTGGGATATAACCGACCATACCTCTCTGACACTGCTTGCCTACCTGCAAAGAGACCCAGAAGGGGGCTACCATAATGCGCTCCCCTATGAGGGTACGGTCGAATCCCGGAACGGTCAGAAAATCAGCAACACCTTTTTTGACGGCGAGCCGGGATATGACAGGTTCTCCCGTGATATGACCATGGTCGGCTATGACTTGGAACATGAGTTCAGCCCTGACTGGACTGTTCGCCAGAGACTTCGCTTTCTGGAGTCTGATGTCTCTCTCGATCAGGTCTATGCTGCGGGTTGGGCCAGTGACACGGAACTGGCGCGCTACTACTCCGGCGCCGAGGAAGATCTTGAAGCGATAACAATCGACAATCAGGTGGAAGGATCCTTTTTCACCGGTGCTGCCGAACACCGTGTACTGGTGGGTGTGGATTACCAGCAACGAGAAAATGATGTGGAATGGCTCTCTGCAGCGTTCCCGCCAATCGACGCATTTAACCCTGTGTATGGTGCAGAGCCGACAGCAACGTATCCTGCCGTACGAAATCGTCGTGAAGTGAAGCAGGCAGGGCTATACCTGCAAGACCAGATCAATCTGAATAGCTGGTACCTTAGCCTGGGTGGCCGGTATGACCGGTTGGACATTGAGAATACTGACCTTGATAACGGTGGAACAAGCGAGCTGGATGAAACCCACTTCACCGGCCGTGCAGGCTTGCTGTATCAATTTGAATCGGGTTTAGCGCCTTACCTATCGTATTCGACTTCGTTCTCTCCGAACGCCGTTGTTGGAGAAGATGGAGACCTGCTTGATCCAAGCACAGGCAAACAAATCGAAACCGGCCTGAAATACCAGCCCGTCGGAACGAACGACCTGTACACCCTGTCCCTGTTCAAAATTAATCAGGACGACCTGGCAACCAAACTTCCGAATGAAACTTTCAGCCGTGCCATCGGTGAACTCCAGTCCCAAGGCGTGGAATTGGAGGCGAAAACACAGCTGACAGACAATTTGGATATTCAGGCCGGGTATGCGTACACAGAGGTGACTTTCGAAAAATCGGAGCCTTATCGGGAAGGTAACCAAGCCAGCCAGTCGCCCAAGCATCAGCTGACCCTTTGGACTGGTTATCGCTTCAACCAAGGTATTCTGAGTGGTGCCCGTGCGGGTCTGGGAGTGCGGCATCTCAGAGATATTCAAGCCGATGACGCCAATACGAAAGAGATTCCGAACTACACCTTGGTAGACATCGCTCTGTCGTATAATTTTGCGCGCTTAGGGGCTCCCGGTGTTACCGCCCAACTCAACGTGAACAATCTGCTGGACAAAGAGTACGTAGCCTCTTGCTACAACAACCTGAATTACTGCTACTACGGTGCGGAACGCGATGTAACAGCTTCTGTCTCGTACAAGTTCTAAGTTATTCACTATCCCAAACAACTCGGGCCCGTACTTACGGGCCCGAGTTGTTTATGTTATTAAAAAAAGGTCGGTCAGGATTAGCCACTCATACATTTAACGCCCAAATCACCACGAGTGCCAAGGCGAAAGTGACCGCAAACCCTGCCAACTTGATACCTTCTAATGCTTCATGATTCATCGAGATTCTCCTAAGCTTTAGAATCATCATATAATAATGATTCTTATTTGCAAATAAAGATTACTCTCATGATCACTGAAAATGTCAGGTGCGGAAGGGCCTCACTAATGCATCAGAACGGGTCGTTGGTTCGCTCTGTTTTTTCAAACTGCGGAAGCTCATCAGCAATATCAAACCACTCCGCTTTTGAGCCGACATAGATGTGCCGAGCGGGCTTGGCCGCAATCGGTTCATTGATCACGCCAATGCGCAAGCGAAGAATGCCCGAAATAGCATCCAGCCGGCTGTACAAGTGGCTGCCACAACGGCTACAAAAAGCGCGATATTTGCCCGGTCGAGACTCATATTCAGTCACCTGATCCTCACCAGCCACATACCGAAAGCGCACTGTTTGTACCGGCGCACTGGCTGAAAAGGCACTGCCATGGGCGCGGCGACACTGACTGCAATGACACAGAGAGATCGGGCCAAGGGCGCCTTCATACTCGAAACGAACATCGCCACATAAGCACCGACCTGTATACATTACATTCTCCCAAAGCAGCTGAAATAAACGCGCAAATCATACCGGCTCGGGGCGGAATTGCTACCCCGAAACCAGCTTAATCGCTGAGCTCACAAAGCGTATTCTTTCTCCAAATAATCCACAATTTTCTTGGATTCGAATAACTTCATACCGGTGTTCGGATCTTCCAGATACGGCACCTGAACCCGGCCGTGTTCTTGGAAAAAAGCATCGCGCTTGCCGCCGGGCCGAGGCTTGTATGGGCCTGGCTTGATGCGCTGAAATGCAGGGCCAAACTCAGTCCAGTGCTCTTTACCCAGATTATGCAAGGTATATGGCAGTTCAAACTCACACAGTTTTTCTCGAACCAGCCGCGAAAACGGGCTGCCTTCAAAGCTCCACAGATGTAAGCTCCGCTCGGGGCACTTGGCTCGCGCTACTCGCATGCCCCGAAGCTCACTGCTTGCAGATCCCGCAGCCCCCCACAAAGACTGTCCGGCCTTTTCCTCGTAGTAACCCGGCACCGGACGTCCACCGTATTGCCTAAACAGGTACTCAACAATCTGTGCCGACTCGTACATAACCTGATCGGTATTCGGATCCACCAGCAACGGAAACTGTTGTTTTCCGCCCAAGGTTTCGGCTTCACTCCGGAACACTTGCCCACCTTTAGGACACGGCCGTATATCGACATCGAGATGAAGCGCGGTGAACACTTCACGCACCTTTCGGCAATAGGGACAGGCTTCAATGTCGTACAGAACCAACGGTTTTTCCGGCTGCACCGCCGGTTTTACGACCAAGCACCCGCGCCAGGCTGAAAAAGAGGAGGTTGCAACAGATTCCAGAACGTTAATGGAATGTTTGATGGATCGAAGCATGCTGAATTTCCTTAAAAACGAAGATTTGGGTCATTCTCACACAATTGACTTCGGAACCATTGGCCCCAGAGGCCATCCGTTAAACTCGCGGTAACCTATTGTTTCACAAAACCTTGCCGGCATTCTCAACAAAAAGCTTCAGAAACAATACACATAACGTCATTTTTTAACGTCACGTGTAATGTTTCTGCATAGTAGAAATAGACGGAATAAGCTATGGTTACAAAACACACCACTCACGGGTTCAGGGTATGCCGCGGCTGCATTCACAGGCTATAACTCGCCTAAAAAGACTACTATCCACACCGGAAAATCTGCTGACGGCGGTAGTCGTGCTTAGCACACTCGCTACGCCTGCTCTTGCCCAAAGCAGTGGCGCCACCGAGCCTGCTTCTAGCTCGCGCCTGTGGGCTTCAGAAATCCGTACCTATGCCGAGAAATCCCTGAATGACGATGAAGCGCTAAGTGTCGCTGCCATACCTCTAAATGGTCCGGGCATTGAGCAGTATGTAAACGCTGACCAACTCATGAGTCCGGGTTCCATCATGAAGCTGGTGACCACCTATGCCGCACTGGAACTCTTGGGCCCTACACACCATTGGAAAACCGATTTCCTGACTGATGGTGAAATGGTGGGGGACACTCTCGAAGGCGATCTATACGTTCGCTTTGGCGGAGATCCCAAGCTCAATCTTGAGCGTCTTTGGAGCACACTCCGCGAACTCAAGGGCATGGGTATTCGCCAAGTTACCGGGGACCTGGTGCTGGATGGTAGCCATTTCGAGATCGATGGTGGACTTCCGGTTTTCCACGACAATGGCAACAACCCACACGCGCCTTTCTTGGTGGAGCCATCTGGATATCTAACCAATTTCAACTTAGTTCACTTGCAGGTTAGGGCTGACAAACGTGGCACTCAAGCTTGGGCCACCCCCAATCTGAACGAAATCACGATAGATAACCGGATAACAGCTGTGGCCGAGGGGCCCTGCCCTTCCCGGCGCAATTTTAAGTGGCAACCGGTGTTTCACAACAATCAGAAAGTAACGGTTAGAGTAACCGGCGAACTACCACAAGGGTGCCGGGCCACCAGCTATATGTCGTTGCTACCCCAAGAGCGCTATTCCGCATCCACCCTTCGTTCTTTGTTTTCCGAACTGGGCGTTGTTATCCAAGGCAGCGACCGGTTTGAAGAGACTCCGAAAAACGCTCACCTTGTGATGCGCGCCACGTCACCGGATTTAGTCACAATGGTCCGCGACATCAACAAATGGAGCAGCAACGTGATGGCAAGGCAGCTATTGCTTACCATCGGTGCAGAACTCCGCAAAGACAATGAGCACGACGATCGGGTCGCGGGCATCCGCGCCATCTATCAATGGCTTGAAGAAAAAGGGGTTAACACTAACGGTATGGTCATCGACAATGGCGCGGGCCTTACCCGCCATGGTCGGATTTCAGCCCGGCAAGGAGCCCAGATTCTGCTTAATGCTTGGAACAGTCGCTACGCGTCGGATTTGATGACTTCAATGCCCATTATCGCGATGGACGGCACCATGGCGCGCAGGTTGCGCAATACAGGGTTGAAAGGTGAAGGCCGAATCAAAACCGGTTACTTGCAAGATGTCCGCTCCATTGCCGGATTTGCCCGAGACAATAACGACACCACGTGGGCTGTGGTCGGCATGGTCAACAACGATCCGGCCTGGAATGGCGGGGCGGTACTCGATCGAGTACTTCATTCGTTGCATTACCGGCCGCCCGTGGGGCTAGCCTTATCTCAATCCACCGATGACACTTCCGAGTCGTCTGTTCAATAAACCTCTGGCCGTTCTTGGCGCCACGCGAGTAGCGGCCGCACGCAATTCTTCAACCGGACTGGTGATCGTTGGCAAACAGCTTGGCCATAGTCCAGTCCGCAATCTTTCCCGCCATCGGCGCGATAAAGCTCACGAGCGGAAATGCTACAGCCCACGCGACAAGAAAAGCCGCGCCCCAGCGATGGAAAAAGCCGTCAGCCAAACCGGTATTGATCAAGGTAATAACCCCGGACATCAACAACGACATCATGCCGGACATATAAAAGGCAAAAACAAACTGACGAACACGTGCTTGCTTATATGAGGACATGCTTTCTTTCCCGGGTTTGGTGTTATGAACAGTAAACAATTCAATCATGCGACCGCCGCGCAAGACCGCTCACACGTTGACCGGTGAGAAGCTGCAACATGATAGTAAGCGGGAATTATTTTTCCATACGGCTTTTTACCAAGAAGGGGCGGATGACTCCCGTCACCCGCCCCTTTTTATCATCACCAGCCGTGTTTAAATCGTCAGGTAACCACCGTCCGCATTGATGCACGCACCTGTGGTGTAGCTGGAGGCGTTCGACACCAGGTACAAAACGGTACCGGCCATTTCGTCTGGATCGGCCACGCGCTTCATGGGGATGTGTGCCATCGCTTGTTTTTTGATGGATTCGTTGGTGGTCAAGGCACTGGCGAATTTGGTGTCCGTCAGGCCTGGCAACAAGGCGTTAACCCGCACGTTTTGCTGCCCCAGTTCCATGGCGAAAGACTTGGTCATAGAGATCACGGCAGCCTTAGTTACTGAATAGATACCCTGGAAATGACCAGGATTAACACCGTTCACAGAGGCTACGTTTACGATCGAGCCGCCGCCATTCTTCTTCATCAACTGGGCGCCTCGGGCGCACATGAAGAAGTAACCACGAATGTTAACGTCCACGGTCTTTTGGAAAGCGCTTAGATCCGTGTCTTCAACCGGGCCAAAGTAAGGGTTAGCAGCGGCGTTGTTTACCAGAATATCCAGTTTACCGTGGGCCTCGGCGATGTGCTCCCAAGTGGCTTCAATCTGATCCATTTCGCCAATGTGGCAGGCAACGGCCTCGGCACTTCCGCCCGCTTCGCGAATGCTGCTGGCAACGGTTTCACAATCATTAATTTTGCGGCTACTAACAATCACGTGAGCACCGTAGGTGGCCAAAGTACGGGCAATGCTTTCGCCGATGCCACGGCTGGCGCCGGTTACCAAAGCGACTTTGCCAGTCAGATCAAACAGGTTCGCGTTGCTCATAGTTGTTCCTCAGTGTTATCGGAATGTCACCAAAGCGGGGTTCTCCGCTTCGAGGTGGCTATAGTTGTTGAATACGGCCAGGCTGCGCCGGGCACCGGAATACAGAATTCGGGATACGCTGGTATTGGCGATCACGCTGTTAACTTCCAGCGTTTTTCGGTCGGAAAGCTCCAGTAGATTCTGAGCAATTACGGCAATCGGCCCACCTGAGGTGGAAACCACCACATCGGCGCCGTCGGCCATTTCGATCAACTGCTCCAACGACTGATTCACCCGCTGCTTGAAGCTTTGCCAGGTTTCAGCGTACTCGTTGTCGTATTCCCCGCTCACCCACCGCTCCACAGCCTTTTCAAAGGCCATCTGAAACGCCCGGGCCGGCTTCGGAAAACTCGCCAAATCCCTTGCCATTGCTTGTTTATCTGCCCATTCCGGGCGTAGGCGCTCTACCACCTCGACATGATCAAACTCGTTCAAACCTTCGAGTACCCGCATGTCTGGCAGCGTTGCGCCATAACCGGTCGCCAGCGCTTCCACGGTTTCCCGGTGACGCTGGAGATTGCCACCGAAAATAGCGCCCGGCTCCACTTTGTCCGCCAGCCAACGGCCCAGCACTTTGCCCTGTTCCCAGCCTCGCTTGGAAAGCTGATCGTAGTTTTCTTTGCCGAAGCTCGCTTGTCCGTGTCGAACCAGATAAACCGTTGCCATTACAAACTGCTCTCGCTGATCAACCGCAAGCAACGTTTTTCGAGATAGTTTGCTGCGTGGCCAAAGGCCGCAAAACGCTTGTCTTTGGTTTGGCCGTTGTAGAAGCGGTAATAAATCTGCTGAACAATCACCGCCAACCGGAACAAGCCGTAAATTTCATAAAAATCAAAGTTATCGGCCCGGAACCCTGATTTTTCCATGTAATACTCCACCACTTCCTTGCGGGTCAGCATGCCCGGTTGGTGGGTGGGCTGACGACGCAGCACCTGGAACGGGCCTTCATCATCGGCCTCAATCCAATAGGCCAACGTATTGCCTAAGTCCATCAACGGGTCGCCAATGGTGGCCATTTCCCAATCCAGCACGCCGATCACTTCAAACGGATTGTCGGGGTTCAAAACCACGTTATCGAAACGGTAGTCGTTGTGGATAACCACTTGGGCAATGTCGTCTGGCATCTTATCATTCAACCAGCTCATGACGGCTTCGAAGTCACCCACATCTTCGGTGCGCGCTTTGCGAAAACGGTCGCTCCAGCCACCAATCTGACGCTGAATATAGCCCGCACCTTTGCCCAGCGTGTCCAAGCCTGCGGCCTTCGCATCAACGGTGTGAAGATCAACCAATTTATCGATCACGTTCAAGCACAGTTTGCGGGTATCCGCTTCACTGAGTTCCAGTTCGCTGGGAAAATCCTGACGCAGAATGATGCCTTTCAGTCGTTCCATCACGTAGAAGTCGCAACCCAGTACGCTGTGGTCATCGCAGATGGCCACGATGCTCGGCACATACGGGTAAACCGGCTTTAATGCTTCCATCACCCGCGCTTCGCGCAGCATGTCGTGGGCGGATTTTGCAATCTTGCCCAGCGGCGGGCGACGAAGTACGTAGGACTGGTTGCCGTAGTCCACTTGGTAAGTCAGGTTCGACGCACCACCCGGGTACTGTTTGATGGTGGGCTGGCCTTCCAGACCCCGAATGGCCTGTTTCATGAACTGGTCAACCACCTGAATGTCCAGCTCTTCGCCTTCCCGGATGTCTACGGCCTCATCAATCTGTGTCATTCACTCTCTCCTGTGATCCTCGAGCAAGCTTGGCCATTCAGGCGTTGCTTTTTTTACCCATCTTGCCCATCCAACGTTTGGTTTCCTGGTGCATCAACCAATCAAACGCTTTCGGCGCATGGCGCTTGAGCATCCACATACGGCGCTCTTTAACGTGTGGCAGCACCCAGAAATCTTTGCCTTTTACGCTACGGACGATATCGTCTGCGACGTCCTCTGCAGTGATGCTGGAACGCTTCATCAGTTTGTTAACATTCTGCTGTATTCCCGGAATATCCGAACGCATGCTGCTTGTGAGGTTTGTCTGGAAAAATGCCGGGCATACGCAGCTTACGTTTATTCCGGAATCCCGGAGTTCTTGGCTTAGGGTTTCAGACAGCGCAATCACACCCGCTTTGGAAACGTTGTAGCTATTCATCAACGGCGCAAGCATCAATCCGGCCATGGAGGCGATGTTCACAAACGTGCCGGACTTTTGTTCTTTGAACAACGGCGTGAAAGCCTTACAGCCTCGCACAACACCAAGTACGTTGATATCGAGTATCCATTCCCAGTCACCGATGGTGGTGTCTTCGATAGCCCCTGCGGAGGCCACGCCAGCGTTGTTAACAACAACGTCCACTCCGCCCCACTTTTCCACCAGGTCGTCCCGAACTTTCTCGAAATCGCTCAAGCGGCGAACATCGCATTCCACGAAGTAACCTTCGCCGCCGGCGTTGCTCAGTTCTTTCTCGACGGCAATGCCCTGCTCCGGGTTAATATCTCCGATGCAAACCTTGGCACCTTCTTTCGCGTACCGCAATGCAATCGCCCGGCCCAAGCCACTGGCTCCGCCGGTTATGAATACTCGTTGTGTCATTCGTGTTTTTCTCCGATTTAATATGGAGTTTATTATCTTCATCCGAGTAAGAGCTGGTGCCGGATAGAGCTTACTTATACTTCCGAAGTTCAAGGCGAGCCACCATCGCCCGGTGAACCTCGTCAGGGCCATCGGCCAATCGCAGAACGCGAGCATAAGCAAACAATGCCGTCAGCGGGAAGTCCTCATCGCTGACGCCACCGCCACCGTGCATCTGAATCGCATCATCCACAATCTGTTGTAGCATCACAGGCACCACCGCCTTGATCATGGAAACCTCTTGCAATGCCCCCATGATGCCCTTGGTATCCAGCGCCCAAGCACACTTCAGCGTCAACAACCGCGCCTGCTCGATATTCATACGGGCATTGGCGATCACATCCGGGTTGCCACCGAGTTTCGCCAGTGGGCGACCGAATGCCTCTCGGCTCATGGAACGTTTAACCATTAATTCGAGAGTACGCTCGGCAGCACCGATTGCGCGCATGCAATGGTGCACTCGGCCTGGGCCCAAACGACCTTGGGCGATTTCAAATCCACGGCCCGGGCCGGCAATAATCGCGCTCTTCGGCAAGCGAACGTTTTCAAACAAAACCTGGCCATGACCATAAGGCTCGTCGTAAGCCCCGAAAACCGGCAACATGCGTTCAATGGTTATGCCCGGGGTGTCCATAGGCACCAACACCATAGAATGACGACGATGTTTATGAGCGTCAGGATCGGTCACCGCCATGAAAATGCCCACTTTGCAGTCGGGGTGCCCAACACCCGTACTCCACCATTTACGCCCATTGAGAACCACCTCATCGCCCTCAACCACAGCAGTCGCTTCCATATTAGTCGCATCGGAAGAGGCGACCGCCGGCTCAGTCATAAAGAACGCTGAGCGGGCTTCGCCATTCATCAACCGAGGCAGCCATTCCGCCTTTTGCTCGTCTGAGCCGTAGTGGATCAGCACTTCCATATTGCCAGTATCCGGGGCGTTGCAGTTGAAGATCTCCGGTGCAATAAAGCTGCGGCCGGTTTCTTCGGCAATCAGGGCATAGTCGGAGTTCAGCAAACCACAGCCATGCTTTTCATCCGGGAAGAACATGTTCCACAGGCCTTGGGCCTTGGCTTTTTCTTTCAACTCTTTGATGGTTGGCAGAACAACCCAGCGATTTTCCTGGGCAGCCAACTCTTTATGGTATTGCTCTTCAATCGGGTAAATCTCATCACGCATAAACGCTTTCACGCGCTTCAGGTAATCTTGGCCTTTCTCGGAAATATTGAAATCCATGGTGCAGCTCCTCGCGCTTACCAGCCCCAGGTTCCGGGGCGCACTTTCGATCAGATGGCAAGCAGTCTAGAAGGCAAAACGCTATTACGCGACTGAATTGTTCTTATCGTTTATCATTACTGTCACTTATTCAGAAAGTGGATACGCATGATGGCACTGAATCGACTCGATCTTAACCTGCTGCACGTCTTTGACACGATTTACAGAGAAGGCAGTCTTACCCGCGCAGCCAAGGCACTGCACCTGACTCAGCCCGCGGTGAGCCATTCTTTGGCCCGGCTGCGCGACCATTTTGATGACCCGTTGTTCACCCGCCAGGGCAATCAAATGGTGCCAACACCTTTGGCGCGCCGTTTTCTGGAATCCATGCGGCCGGGCCTGAATCAGGTGCAAAGTGCGGTCAACCAGTTTCACGCCTTTGACCCTGCCAGCCAACGAAAAACCTACGCTCTAGGGTTGAGAGACGTTTTGGAATCAACGTTTCTTCCGGAACTCATGAATCGATTGGCCCCTTACCCCGACATGGAGATTTCCAGCCAGCGGGTGGCAAGACGAGAAATGGAAACTCAGTTGGCGGCTGGCAAGCTGGATTTTGCAATTGATGTATTGCTGCCCCTCAGCAACCAAACCAGTCACGAGCTGCTTCGACAGGACAGGCTTGTGGTGCTTGCTCGCAAGAACCATCCGGCCATACAAAAAGAACTGACCATGGCATCCTATTTGGACGCCAGGCACATACTGGTATCGTCCCGGAGCGAGGGTCCTGGGTTAGAAGACTTTGCGCTGTCTCGGCAGGGCGCGCAGCGAGATATTCGGTTGCGCTGCCAGCACTACTATGCGGCTTGTCGTGTCGCAGAATCGTCAGACTTGCTGCTGACCATGCCAGAGACATATGCCAAGATTATTGCCGAACGCGCAGAGGTGGAGGTGGTGGCACCTCCCGGTGAGATGCCCTCGATTGACGTGCACTTATACTGGCACAAAGCTTACGAGCGGGAGCCCGCGCTTGTGTGGTTCCGGGCGTTACTGCGTGATCTTCAGGAAAGCTAGTAGGCTCCCACCAGCATCAAAAAGCCCATAAAGCTGGCTGCGGTTATGGCCAACGACACCGCGACTATGCCGAAGCCCCACCAAATCGCCGCGCCACTGGAGACGTTCACGTCGTGGCCCAGTAACGTGCGATAGAACGCCCAAGGCCCTAGAACAAAAGCACCGACCACAGCAAACACAAGACCGATGGCAATGCCGGCAAAGGTCCAGGTAGCCAGTGCCGTGGCTCGTTCTGACACTTGATCCTTCACACCGTGATGCTCAAGGAACTTCTTGCAGAAGAACCAGATCAAACCAAACAAAGCCGCCACAAAGACGAGCGCACCAATGAGCGTGACAATCCGATAGAGCACTTGAAGATCCTGTTTTCGGGAGGTTAATCGAGGCCTAAGCCAATGGTTCAGCCACTATAACCATCATCTGTCACAAGGCACAACAGAGCCTTGATTTCCTTGCTCCTTAGAACTGGCATATAGTCGCGACAGGGCTACACTGGGGTTGTTGAATCCGCTTACCCCACACCGTTCAGGAGGTTCGGGAATGACCCAAACCACCCGCATCGCAGTTACCCCCGGCGACGGCATTGGCCCGGAGGTTGTCGCAGTCGCTATTCATTGTTTGGAAGCGTTACGCAGCAAGCATCAATTGGCCCTGGAATGGACACGATTTCCATGGCCGTCTCATGCCTGGCACGAAGAACACGGAGAAAGCTGGCCAGCCGATGCGCTGGAGCAGCTCAAGACCTACGATGCTATTCTGTTAGGCGCACTGGGCGACCCCGGCCCGATTAACGATCCTGAACGCTATCTACTATCTGACAGCGCTTCCCTTTCGCCCCTTCTCGAGATGCGCAAAGGTTTTGACCAATGGGTTTGCGAACGGCCCGCTCGACTCCTGCCCGGTGCACGCCAGTATCTGAGGGATGACCGCGCCAAAGACATCGACATGCTCGTGATTCGGGAAAACAGTGAGGGTGAATACGTCAGCCAAGGCGGCCGGCTGCGCCAGGGAACACCCGACGAAGTCGCCACCCAAATGGAAGTGTTTACGCACCACGCCACCGAACGCATTATCCGTTACGGTTTCGAGCAAGCACGCAAGCGCGCCGCCGAACGCGCTCTGCAAGGGCGGGTTAGAGCGTTCAAAACATTGGACGGACATTCTTGCGAAAGTCAGGTCTGCGTGATCACCAAACGTAATGCACTAAGGCACTGGGGGGACCTGTACACGGAAGTCTTCGAAGCCGTCAGCAAAGATTACCCTGATGTCGCAACTCATCACGAACTGGTAGATGCCGCCTGCATGAAATTCGTGCAGTCCCCTTGGGCATTCGACGTAGTGGTAGCCAGCAACTTGCAGGGCGACATTCTGACTGATCTCGCCGCCGTGCTGTCTGGCGGCATGGGCGTTGCGCCGTCCTGCAACCTGAACCCGACTGACACGAACATGCCCTCCATGTTCGAACCAACTCATGGCAGCGCACCCGACATTGCCGGCAAAGGCATCGCCGACCCCACCGCCATGCTGTTCACCACGGCGCGTCTGCTGGAATGGCTGGGGCAAGAAGACCCTAAACTCGCAGCTGCCGGTAAAGAACTGTTCGATGCGGTGGCAGCCGACCTTGCCGAAAAAGGCTCTGAACAACGTGACACCCAGGAAATCAAAGACGCCATTTGTAAACGCCTGACCTCGTGACTAGGCTGCTAGTGAGTTTCCAAATTCATTCCGGGAGGTAATCAATGACCGACCATAAGGGCAAGTTGTCCCCTTTGCTGAAACAAGCCACAGGTGTCACTGCCGCCAAAGGCGAAGGTGCTTATATTATTGACCCGGAAGGCCGCCGTTATCTGGATTTCACGTCTGGAATCGGGGTCACCAGTACTGGGCACTGCCATCCGAAAGTGGTGGAGGCTGCCCAGAATCAAGTCGCCACCATGGTTCATGCGCAGGCCACCACAGTCATGAACCCCAGGCTGCCGGAATTGGCGGAGAAATTGGGCGAGCTCACCCCGGATCCGCTGAATGCCTTTTTCTTCTCAAACGCAGGTACCGAAGCTGTCGAAGGGGCCATTCGGCTGGTTCGCCAAGCCACGGAACGCCCGAACATCATCGTATTTCACGGCGGCTTTCACGGCCGCACCATGGGTTCACTCTCATTAACCACCTCCAGTGTTGGTTTGCGGGCCGGTGTCAGTCCGATGATGAGCGGCGTTGTTGTCGCACCCTTCCCCCACGCGTTTCACTATGGTTGGAGCGAAGAGGAAGCCACCGACTTCTGTTTGCGAGAGCTGGACCGGATATTTGTCACCTATTCAGCCCCCAAAGAAACGGCGGCCATGTTCATTGAACCGGTGCAGGGTGAAGGCGGCTATGTCCCGGCCAACACCCGGTTCATGCAAGGACTGCGGGAACGCTGCGACAAACATGGCATCATGCTGGTGTTTGATGAGGTGCAGGCCGGCTTTGGTCGCAGTGGCAAGTTCTGGGCTCACGATCACTTCGGGGTCACCCCCGACGCCATCCTGATCGCAAAAGGCTTGGCCAGCGGCTTCCCCATCTCGGCGTTGGCGGCGTCAGAAGAAACCATGGCCAAAGGCTGGCCGGGTTCTCAGGGTGGCACCTACGGCGGCAATGCGGTTTCAGCCGCGGCAGCCATCGCCACCATTGACGTGATCCGCGAAGAAGGTCTCGTCGACAATGCTGAGCGAATGGGTCAGCGCCTGCGCAGCAATCTGGAATCACTGAAAAAAGATTATCCAGACATGGCGGACATTCGGGGTATGGGCCTGATGCTCGGTGTGGAAATGCGCCGCGGCGACACCCCAGACGGTGAGCGGGCTGGCAACATTCTGAAAGAATGTGAAAAGCGGGGTTTGTTGATGTTGCGCTGCGGCCCCTATCAGGAAATCGTGCGTTGGCTACCGCCACTGATCGTTAACCAGACGCAAATTGACGAAGCCACCCGTATCTTTGAGGAAGCGCTGAAAGCAACGGCTTGACCAAGCTTTTCTCCAAGAGCAAAAAGGCCGGATGAGATAAGTTCATCCGGCCTTTTTTTACCTGTATGCAGCGACTCGATTTTACTCCGCCATCACAAGTTCCAAACGACCGCTAGCAACCCGGATATCCATCGGCACAATACCTAACAAACGCTGGGCCGTGCTTGTCTCATCCAATCGGTACACCGGCATGGTTTCCAGCATTTGCGCCACAACCCGCATGACAGAGTCGGTCACCGGCCCCAGATCGCCCTTGAAGAACGGAGAATCAATCGAGCTTTCCAACAGTTGCAGGCGGCGGATGTAGATCGCTTTTTCCTCGCTGTCATACACCGGCGCGCCTTCTACTTTGAGCGCAAGATCAACCGGCAGCTTGGCCAAAAGTGCATTCAGAGCAACCTGCCCCTTCAGATCAATAACCGCCACATCACGGCCATCAGGGCCTAGAGTAATGTCCGCGTCCGTCAAACTGAGGCTGAGCGGAGAGCCACTTTGAAGCTGTTCACGATCGTATTTAGCAACCGCATTCTTCAAATGCTGCTCCACTTCACCCTCAGTAATGGAATATGGGGAAAAACTGGCACACCCACTTGCCAAAATGACGGCAAACATCAGCGTTAAGCGCACAATCGGTTTAAGCATGTAATTCATTCTTCAGCCTCCTCGGAAGACTCCTATAGTGCGGCATCTCCCGGGAGCTGACAACTTACAGTCCTGTATCAGAACTTCTGTTTGGCCATCCAGGGAATAATCCTGTCAAAAGCTTCATCCATCCGTTCGCAGCTCAGTGAGAAGCTGAATCGGAGTGCGTTGGAGCAATGGTCACCGAAGGCATCGCCCGGCACCACGCAGACGCCTGTTTCTTTCAACATCCGCAGCGCCACATCGGAGCCATCCACATGGGGTGGCAAATTGGGGAAGGCGTAAAAGGCCCCCCCAGGTTTGTAACCCGTAAGGTGAGGTGTACGGTCAATCAAATTGGCGATATTGTCCCGACGTTCGCGATAAATGTTCACCATATCCTGCACACAATGCTGTTCCGCCGTAAGCGCTGCGACTCCGGCAAACTGAGCCGGTGTGTTGGCCACCGACGTGGTAAACATATGATAACGCCGCAACGATTTGATCGCCGCCTGACTCGAGATCACCCACCCCACCCGCAGACCGGCCATACTGTAAGTTTTCGAAAAACTGCTGATACACATGATGTTATCAAGGTCGACGGCACAGCTCAGGACACTGGCAAAATCCTCGTCATCAAACAGCATATGGTCGTACACCTCGTCGGCGTAGACCTGAATACCCCGATACGCGCACTCTTCCAGAATCGTCTCCACGGTACTTCTCGGGTACACCGCCCCGGTGGGGTTGTTGGGGTTGTTAAGCACCAGCGCAAAAGTACGAGGACCCATAGCCCGTATGACATCGTCGGGGTCAAGCTGATGGTTGTTTTCAGCATAGGTCGGGATGTACTTCACTTCCCCACCGGTCATTCGAATCAGCGGCGCATAGAGAAGAAACGATGGATCGGTAACAAGAAACTGTCGTCCCGGTGCCGATGTCGCCGAGATCGCCAGATACAGCGCCTCAGTCGCCCCACTGGTGATCAGGATGTTGTCCCGGGTCAACTTTCGGTTATAGCGCTTACCGTAATAATCTCGTAAAGCCACCAAGAGCTCTGGCAGGCCCGCGTCCATTGTATAGCCTGTCTGTCCGGCGTTCAGCGCATCAATGTAAGCCTCGATAATGTGCGGTGGTGTTGGTTGGTCTGGCTGCCCAATCGAAAGATGGATAACATCTTTCATGCTGGAGGCCATATTCACAAGCTTTCGAATTCCCGATACGGGAATGGCCTGCATCGAAGGATTCCAACTGGCCTTCGCTTTCCGGTACTTCATTTTGCGAGACGTTGCCTGGCCCACACTCTTGTTCAACGGTTCCGGCATGTCCACCTCCTTGCACGTCAGGGGAATAAAGGCCTACCTCGAGCGTAGCACGAAGCCCCGGGTCTACAAGTACTGTGATTGATTTGACCACGGCCTTACTGGCAACCAGACTGTGTAATTATAAATGAACAGACTGCCAATCCCTTCTGGAGCTGACATGACAGAGTCCCGCAAACCGGTTGTGACCGTGCTCACCGCCCCCGATGATCCTACGCCACCGGGCATTGAGCCTCTTAAAGATCAGGCTGAAGTTCGCTTCGCCTGCGATGAGCAATCTCTGCGGGAGACCCTACCAGGCACCGACGTGATGATGGTGACAGACTTTCGCACAGAGGCACTCGAAGCCGCTTGGCCTTCAGCCGATCGGCTGCAGTGGATTCACGCCACCAGTGCCGGTGTCGATGCACTGATGTTCCCCGCCCTGATCGACAGTGACGTTACGGTGACCAACGCTCGCGGCATTTTCGACCGAACCATCGCCGAGTACGTGCTTTGCACCATTTTGATGTTTGCTAAAGACTTTCCCGAATCGCTCAGGCTGCAAGCGAAACGCCAGTGGAAACACCGGGATACCGAGCGCGCTGAAGGCAAACAAGTACTCGTGGTTGGCGCCGGTTCCATCGGCCGTCAAATCGGCCGTTTGGTGAGGGCGATTGGCATGCATCCCCACGGGATTGCCCGAACGGCCCGGGAGTCCGACCCGGATTTCGATGCGGTACACAGCAATGATGCGCTGTATGAACAACTCGAACAGGCAGACTTTGTGGTGATTGCCGCACCGTTAACACCCCAAACAGAAGGGCTATTTGATGCAAAAGCTTTTGCCTCGATGAAAAAAACGGCCCGCCTGATCAATATTGGACGCGGCCCCATCGTGAATACCGAAGCGTTGATCAAAGCATTGGATGATAGAGAACTTGCCGGGACGGCACTCGATGTCTTCGAAGAAGAGCCTCTACCAGCAGACCATCCGCTTTGGGCCCGAGAGAATGTCATTATGACAGCTCACATGGCAGGCGATTTCATTGGCTGGAACCAGGCCCTGACCAAACAGTTTCTCGACAATTTCAAACAATGGTCGCAGGGCGAGGAATTATTTAACCTGGTGAACAAAAAGCTGGGTTACGCAGGCTAAACAAAACGGGAGCCGACAGGCTCCCGTTTCTTATCCACCGCTCAATACCCAGCCATCAACCACCCGAAAGCGATTGCTCCGAAGGGTCAAGTTCCATTTGCTGGATAGCGATCACCGCCTGAGTCCGATTACGCACACCCAACTTGCGGAATACCGCTGTAATATGAGCCTTGATAGTGGCTTCCGACACGTCCAGATCGTAAGCAATCTGTTTGTTCAGAAGTCCTTCAGCCAACATACCCAAGACACGGAACTGCTGGGGCGTCAGAGAGGCCAGACGCTCCGAAAAGTCCGTGGGTTCGGATTGCATCCGCTCGATCTTGTCGGCCACGCCGTCTGGTAACCACACATCGCCTTCCAGAACCGCTTGAATGCCTTCCGTGATGGTCGGCAGAGGCGCGCTTTTCGGGATAAAGCCGGAGGCACCATAGTCCACAGAGCGACGCATAACCTGTAAGTCTTCGGAGCCAGACACAACCACCACGGGCAAGCCCGGATACTGGCCTCGCATGAACACCAAACCCGAATAACCATGTGCACCCGGCATATTCAGGTCCAGCAAGATCAGGTCAGCATCGGGGTTAGCCTCTACCGCCGCCTGTAATGCCTTGATGCTGTCCACCTCGACTGTATTCGCATCCGGCACCGCTTGGTTGACCGCCTGTTTCAAGGCTGCTCGAAACAAAGGGTGGTCATCAGCGACGATAATTGTTTGTGTCATTCCACACATCCCTCACAGGTTATAGGCTGGCAGCCATGAGCGATTAACTCGTCGCCCGGCTACCAATCAGTTCATCCACTACACTTGGATCGGCCAGCGTGGAAGTATCTCCCAACTGGTCATGCTCATTGGCTGCAATCTTACGCAATATTCTTCGCATAATCTTGCCGGATCTTGTTTTTGGAAGACCCGGGGCCCACTGAATCACATCCGGTGACGCAATCGGCCCAATTTCCTTACGAACCCACTGAACCAGTTCTTTCTTCAACTCATCAGACGGTTCTTGACCCTGCATCAGGGTAACGTACACATAGATGCCTTGACCTTTAATTTCATGGGGGTAGCCCACCACAGCAGCTTCTGCCACTTTATCATGGGCGACAAGAGCACTTTCAACTTCGGCAGTACCCAGGCGGTGGCCAGACACGTTCAATACGTCATCAACACGACCGGTAATCCAGTAATCGCCATCTTCATCGCGGCGCGCGCCGTCTCCGGTGAAGTACATGCCCTTGTAGGTACTGAAATAAGTCTGGATAAAGCGTTCGTGATCCCCGTAAATAGTGCGCATCTGTCCGGGCCAACTATCCAGAATCACCAGGTTGCCCTCGGTGGCGCCTTCCAGCAGATTACCGTCATTATCCACTAACGCGGGCTGAACACCGAAGAAAGGCCGCGTGGCCGAACCCGGCTTCAGATCCACCGCGCCCGGCAGGGGCGCAATCAGAATGCCGCCGGTTTCAGTTTGCCACCAGGTATCCACGATCGGGCATTTGCTGTTGCCAATTACACGGTGGTACCACTCCCAGGCCTCGGGGTTGATCGGCTCGCCAACCGAGCCCAGCACGCGAAGGCTGTCGCGGGTTGTGCCATCCATGCAAGACGCGCCTTCGGCCATCAACGCACGAATCGCGGTAGGCGCCGTGTACAGAATATTGACCTTATGCTTATCCACGACCTGCCCCATCCGTGAACTGTCGGGATAATTAGGTACACCTTCAAACAGCAGGGTGATTGCACCGTTTGCCAAGGGGCCGTAGAGGATATAGCTGTGCCCGGTAACCCAACCAAAATCCGCCGTGCACCAGTAAACATCGCCATCATGATAATCAAACACATATTGATGGGTCATAGCGGCATAAACCATATAGCCGCCGGTGGTGTGTAGCACGCCTTTCGGCGCACCAGTGGAGCCGGAGGTATACAGCATGAACAACGGATCTTCCGCATTCATCGGCTCAGGCTCGCACTCGGTCGACGCCTTTGCCATCAAGTCTTCGTAACGAACATCACGCCCCTCGGTCCAAGGCACCTGATCGTTACCGGTGCGAGTCACCACAATGACTCGCTCCACCTTAGCGTTACTTTCGTGGTTGAGCGCCGCATCTACGTTCTTTTTCAGCGGAATGGCACGACCGCCACGCAAACCTTCATCAGCGGTTATAACAAAACGAGACTTACCATTAACCACACGGGCTGCGACAGCTTCGGGAGAGAAGCCCCCAAACACCACAGAATGGATTGCACCGATGCGGGCACAAGCCAGCATCGCAACGGCCGTTTCCACGATCATTGGCATGTAGATAGTAACGACATCGCCTTTCTTAACGCCCTGATCTTTCAGCACGTTAGCAAACTTACAGACTTCTTGGTGCAGTTCGCGGTAGGTCACATTGCGTGAAACCGAAGGATCATCACCTTCAAAAATAATGGCGGTCTGATCGCCGCGGTCGGCAAGATGGCGATCTAGACAGTTAGCCGAGGCGTTCAAAACGCCATCTTCGAACCATTTTATAGAAAGGTTATTGTAATCATAGGTGCTGTTTTTCACCTTGGTAAACGGCTTGATCCAATCAATACGCTTACCATGCTCTCCCCAGAATTCATTCGGTTTTTCAACGGACTGGCGATACATTTTCTCGTATTGCTCTGCCGTCACCAAAGCATTTTTCTCGATATCGGGTTGAACCGGATACACCTTCTTATCTGTCATTGTATTCCCCTTGCTAAGAGTTTTTATCGTTATCGAATGTCGTTTCAAGGCGGGTGGAACGCAGTGCCGCGTTCGAAAATATGGTTACACGTAGTTCAACACGTGACTCACTACACATTGAATTAGACGAACGTCCAAAATAAATTAGACGAACGTCCTGCGTTCGAACAGAGGGGAAATCAACATTCAAGTAAAACTCAAGCGTTCAAGGCCATTCACGCCGCACATTTGGCTTGTTTTTTTGTCTTAACCCTTCGGGTTTTTCGAGGCTTCAGCGCGTAACGATTGAGCCCGGCCAAATGAATTTTCCGCAGATACGTTTCCCAATCAACGGCGCGGGCATCTACCGGGAACAAGCTCTGATCCACGGCGCCGGAGCGTTCTGCCAACGCAAGTAGGTCGTCATTGCAAAAAATATAATCCGGTGCCGTGTAAAACCCGAAAATCGTCGCCAGCGACTGAGTCGTATCCAGATTTCTCAGCCACTTTAGGTCGGCACGACTGCCCAGACGTTTGAGCCCCCCATTGGTCAGCCTGAGAGGCAAACGTACACCTCTCACCGCCAGCTCGAACAAGGTTCGATTGACTGCCACGAAAGGCTTAGAGGGCTTTCGGTAGAAGAGATGATCGTAAGCGGCATAATTCGCTTTTGCTTCGGCAATCAGATGATCAATGAACTGACCAATGGTGACCGGGTTAGAGCTACCACTACAGCACTGGTAAATCCTCTGGCCATTGGGCTCAGCCAGAGCCTCTGTCAGCGCAAGAATGATTGAGTTGGCCACAAGATCCACGGGAATGACATCGATAACACCTGAACGATTGCCCGGAAACAACGATACTTTCCCACGGGCGTACGCCAGAATAATTGCGTCAGCAACTTTCACCCCCTCAATCCAGCCGGGCGCGGGCTCCTCAAGAGCGCTTTCAATAATAGAAGGTCGAACAATGGTCAAGCTTCGCCCTTTCAGCGCCTTAAGCAATAGTTGTTCACCCATCCATTTGGTAAAGGTGTAGGTATCACTCCAGCCATAGCGACGAGCTTCACGCAGCCCCAGCTCAACCAATCGCTTATCCAAAGCCCTACCCTCAAAACGGGTTTGCTCTTCCTCAACTTTGCTCTGGAGGGTCGCAATCAGATTCTCTACTTCGTAGTAGCCATGCACGGAACGCGGTACAGACTTTTTAGCCGGCTTGATGATGGACTCGGTGACCTGCCCGCTATTCATGCCGTTCACATAGCACGTCGATACCTGCAAAACAGCAAGCTGCAAATTCAATCGTGCCAGCTCGGCGATATTGTCTAGGCAAAGCGTGTTGATCTTCAGCGCTTGATCAAGCGCTTCCTGAAAGTTCACACTGGCCGCAGAGTTGATCACTGCATCTAGATCACCTGCCAGTTTTTGAAATGCCTGCTGCCCGATTCCAAACGAAGGCTCGGTGACTTCCCCAGTGATACAGTGAACCTTATCAGTAAGGAACGACTCAAAAGCCTCTGAATCGTGTTCGCGCATACGATCAAATACCGAGGATGTCGCAACCTCTTCAAGAAACCGACTACGGGCATCCGCATGTTTCCTGTTCGCTCGAATCAACAGATACACGCCACCAATCTCAGGCACCGTCCGAATAAGTTTTTCCAGAACCACTTTGCCTAAAAATCCCGAGGTGCCTGTAATCAGCACCCGTTTTCCTTTCAGCTGCCTCAACACCTGAGACGTTGCCTTATCAGCCGCTGCCTGTTCGTTCGCCATTTTCTGCACTCCGTGTCTCAAACCGGTTACCGGGTCCAAGCATTCCCGAATACTGAGCCATGCCTTACTTTTATTTTCGTTCAATGCTTGCACACTCAGTATGACAAGCGGGTGACCAACTGCATACTTAACATACAAACCCAAATCGATTTTGTTTTCCGTCCCTCAAAAATGACGACGGACGTGTAGAAAAACCAACCACATCACATTCCTACTAACACAGCGCTCAAAGACACATTCACGATGAGCGGGATGTCGCACGCGGTGCATACGCTGCTCGCAGGCCCAACATCAGTGCCGATAACCCTTGCTCACTGGAGGTTCGTCTTAAAACCAAAGTTCGTCGTCACGCTTACCCATGCGCCAGCCAGAATTGTAAGACACTCGGATCAGTAAGGTTGACGAGGTTAGCAAAGCGTTGCAGCTCGTTAATTTTTGTATCTCGAAATGCGTGCTACTGCACATATTTCGCTCAGTCCCTTCTCTAATCTAGATCATACACGCACGTCACCGAATCACCGGCTAACGGTTAACAACGACAAAAAGGTGACGGCAAACAAAGACTAGAAAGAAGGCAGCAATCATGCGCGATAAGTACAAATATATCGGTCCCGTCTACGACTTTCTCAGCAATCTTTACAGCGGTAAAAACATTCATCACTGCAAAACCGCCATGCTGGATGTTGAAACTCTGCAAAAAGGCGATCGGGTTTTATTTGCCGGCGTTGGTCATGGTCGTGACGCGATTCGCGCAGCAGAACTCGGGGCCGATGTAACGGTGGTCGATTTATCTGAAACCATGCTTCGAAAATTTGGTGATGCACTGCGTGACGAAGCGCCTCACCTCAGCATTCGCCGTATCCACAGCGATATTATGAAAGTAGATGAAGCAGGCGAATACGACATGGTTGTCGCCAACTTTTTCCTGAACGTATTCGATGAAGACATGATGGTTAAAGTTCTGGAACATCTGATCAACCTGGGTAAGTCAGATGCCAAAATCGTCGTTGGCGATTTTTGTTACCCCACCGGAAATATTTTCTCTCGCACGTTCAAAAAACTGTATTGGTACATGGCCGTGTTCGTCTTTTGGCTATTCGCCAACAACGCTTTCCACAAAATCTACAACTATCCCGAACACATGCAGCGTCTGGGCTTGCAAGTGAACGAAAAGAAGCACTTCAAGCTTCTTAACATGGATTGCTATTGGTCGATTCTCGGCCAGAAAAAAGCCTAAAACCTATTAACCACGATAATAAAAAGGTTACGGGAGCAGTGTTATGTCAGACCAAATTCTTGCACTCGATGGCATCAAAGAGAACGCGAGTTGCCAGTTCACATTCTCTGAACGTGTGGGCTACCTGAAGCAACACGGCGCGCACTCGCAGTCGTTTTCCACGCTACAACCCGGCATGCAATATTTCGATGTACCGGGTGTGGGCTACATTGCTTACATGCGCAAATGGGGTGCCACCTTCGTCCTGTCGGATCCGGTGGCTGCGCGGGAAGATTTCCCCGTAATTCTTGAGCAGTTCCAGCAGACGTTTCCGAACGCTTCATACGTTCAGGTGTCCAAGGCCGTTGTGGATTTTCTTCACCTACGTTTCGGCATGTATGGCACACAGTTTGGTTGCGAGTCCCGTATCAACCTCCAGAAATGGTCGCTAACAGGCAAGAAAAAACAAATCTTGCGTACCGCTCTGAATCAGGCTGAAAAGCATGGGATCATTGTAAAAGAACGCTACAGCGACGATCACACCCGCGAAATATCCGAGGCTTGGATACGCACTCGAAAATGCAAAAGCAATGAAATCCGGTTCCTGATTCGCCCGATGGAAATGGATTACCGTGAGAACGAACGCCACTTCTACGCTTACGAAGACAGCAAGGCTGTCGGCTTCATCTATTTTGATCCGATCTACCACAACAACAAAATTATCAGCTACGTGCCCAATATCTCACGGGCAAATGCAGACTTCCGTCAAGGCATTTTCTACACCTTGATGGCCCACGCCATGGAAGTGTTTAAAGAAGAAGGGGTGCCGTTCATCGATTTGGGCCTGATACCTTTATCACTGGACAAAGCCACCGAGCACCAAGAAAGCCCGCTGCTAAAAAAACTGATGCACGGCATCTACGACAAAGGAAATTTTTTATACAATTTCAAAGGATTGGAGTTCACAAAATCCCGTTTTCGAGGCGAAAACTTCAAAACCTATTGTTGTCACAAGCGTGCCATTCCAGCACTTGAATTCTTCGCGATGTTTAAACTGACCCGGTTACTTTAAGCCGGGCCAGTTACTCTTCACATCGGCGACGGGCATTCCCATACCTTCCAGGAAACGCTCAATACCAGCCGGAGCGGGGCCGGAAAAACAGGCGGCTCCCACCACTCCTCCTGACAACTCGCCGGGCACATCTGAAGGCAGCATGCGGCCAGCGTTTTTCAGTAAATACTCGACCCGTCGAGCGATTGCCGCTCCCGAATCAACCCAAAACGCCACGTCCGGCAAGCTTTCCCGAAACCACTGCAGCAACAAAGGATAATGGGTACAGCCCAAGACAACGGTGTCCACACCGCGTTGTTGAAACGGACGCATGGCCTCATTTAGGTGATGTTGATTCGGCTCCTGACCGGAAACCAACTCTTCTGCCCAGCGCACCAGATTCGGATCGCCCAAGCGGACAACCTCACAATTACTCGCAAAGTCTCTAATAAGCTTGTCCAGATAGGGTCGTTTCACCGTAGCCGGAGTCGCCAGAACACCGATTTTTCGGTTCAATGTGCACTGCGATGCCGGTTTGATCGCAGGAACGACGCCCACCACAGGAATCTCTGTTCGCGCTCTCAGATAAGGCAAAACAATAGTACTGGCGGTATTACAGGCAATAACAATGACATCGCACGGAGTTTGCTGAACGCACGCTTCGATCAGCGAGCAGCAGCGGTCGATCACCACCTGTTCCGGTTGATCGCCATAGGGAAACCCCGCGTTGTCGGCCACATACAGTAATTCTGCGCTGGGCAACGCGCGATGAATACAGGCGGCCACACTGAAACCACCGACGCCCGAATCAAACACCAGTACTCTGGGATTACGTTTGTTCATCGTCAGGATGACGCTCCGGCGGCGGCAATTTCCTCTTTCATGGCTTGAATCAACTGCCCTGAAATAGTGGTGACCGGAGGTGTCGGTGGATGATCATCGGGCGTGTACCAGCCGGCATCCGACAGCTCGTCTTCCTGAAGCACAAGATCCCCACCTTGATAATCCGCAAAAAAGCCCATCATCATTTGGTGTGGAAACGGCCAAGGCTGGGAGCTTTGGTACCGAATGTTCGCCACATCCAAACCGGTTTCTTCTTTCACTTCTCGAACGACCGCTTGCTCCAGATTCTCTCCGGGCTCAACAAAACCGGCAATCAAACTATAAAAGTTACGGGTAACCCGGGACGACTTGGCCAAAAGAAACCGGTTATCACGACGAATAACCACGATCACACACGGTGAAATTCTGGGATACCAAGGAACGTTACATCGTCCGCACCAGCGGGCACGTTCACGTGGGTGAGCTTGCGTCGCTTCTCCGCAGCGCCCGCAGAAACGATGGTCTTGCCACCATTGCCAAACCTGAAACCCGGTGCTGAGTAGCTCTACTGGCGCAGCCGGAGCTTGTAGAATTGCGTCTCTGAGCGTCACAGTGCTAAGGCCCGGCAAACCGGTGTCCGGCAAAGTACTGACAAAAAGTCTGTGTCCGCACCAGGTTCCCAAAGACAAAGCTTCTGGCCGGCTATCCCCCATTTCGGGACCACCCCAACGCAAAAACCATCCATTACCCGGCTTTAAAATGCTGCTTCCGGAAAACGCCAACAACAAATCGCCCTGTTTTGGCGTATCGTCACTCCAACCGGGTACCCACTGCGCGCTGTGATTCATCATAGCCAGCCCCTATTTATCTAACGCTGGACAGCAATGTAACACATCGAATTCATTGGCAAGAATGTCTATACGACTTTTCGCCCTCGCAACAACCCGTTAAACTTGGCCACTGTTTCTAGGTCCGGAGTTACACCTTATGCGATTTTATCAGGGCGTTCGCAGCCTGATCCTGTGTTTTTTCCGCAAAATCCTGTTTTTATGGGTTCGCACAGACGTCAGCGGCAACACGTTAGAAGATCTCGGGCTCGATCCTGAAAAACCCGTGTGCTACGTGCTCCAGTACAGCTCGCTATCGAGCCGTTTGGTGTTGGAGCAAGAAGTGGTTCGCGCCAAGCTGTCTGGCCCCGCCCCTGAACTTCCGGTCAAGAACAGCTCTACCCATTCGTTCTTCTTTCTTTATCAGCGTGTGGGCGGCCTGTTCCGGGGCGGCCGACAGAAGCCAGTGCCGACTCAAGAGTTCAGTGAGCTCGTCAAATTCGGCGTTAAACACCCGGAAAAAGACGTACAGATAGTCCCTGTATCGCTGTTCTGGGGCCGTTCTCCCGACAAGGAGAAATCGCTGGTCAAACTTCTGCTTTCCGATACCTGGTCCGTTGCCGGCCGATTACAAAAGCTACTCTTGATCCTGGTTCACGGCCGTGACACCTACGTACAGTTCAACCAGCCGTTGTCGCTCAACAAAGTTATCGATGAGTACCGCGACAATGAAGAGAAAGCCCGACGTAAACTGGGCCGCATTCTACGCACCCATTTCCGGCGCGTGCGCCAAGCCGTTCTCGGGCCAGACCTATCTCATCGCCGCACACTCGTGGAAGGTCTACTGCGCACCCCCGCGGTGAAAGAAGCCATACGGGAAACCGCCGCGACAGAAGACATCGCTCCTGAAAAAGTTCGTGCGCGAGCCTTCAAGTACGCCGATGAGATTGCTGCCAGCATGTCCGTTGTCACCATCCGTTTTATGGAACGGGTGCTCGCATGGCTCTGGAATCGCATCTACAACGGCATTGCTATTAACAATATTCAGGTTGCTAAAGAGGTTGCACAGGACAGTTCAGTTGTTTATGTGCCCTGTCACCGTTCCCACATCGATTATCTCCTGTTGTCTTATGTGCTGTATAAAAACGGGCTGATGCCACCCCACATTGCAGCCGGCATCAATTTAAATATGCCCGTCGTAGGCCCAATCCTTCGCCGTGGCGGTGCCTTCTTCATGCGCCGCAGCTTCAAGGACAACCCGTTGTATGCCACAGTGTTCAACGAATACATGCACGTGATGTTCACCCGGGGTTATTCGGTCGAATACTTTGTAGAAGGTGGTCGCTCCCGAACCGGGCGAATGCTGCCACCCAGGCCCGGCATGCTGGCGATGACGGTACGCAGTTTCCTGCGCGACAATCGTAAACCCATTGTTTTTGTGCCCGTCTACATCGGATACGAGAAGGTGATGGAAGGTCGCTCCTATCTCGGAGAGCTGCGTGGTAAAAAGAAGCAAAAAGAAAGCGTGTTCGGGCTTGCCAAAACCGTCCGTAAGCTCAGCAACTCGTTTGGCCGGGTTTCCTTGAACTTCGGCGACCCTATCCCTCTGGCGAACGTGCTGGACGATGTTCGCGACACTTGGCGCGAAGAAGCATACGATGCAGAGTATCGGCCAGACTGGCTCCCCGATGCGGTATCGGAACTGTCTCAGCGGGTAGCGGGCAACATCAATGCGGCGGTCGCGGTCAATCCGATTGGCATCACAGCCACCGTTTTGCTTGGCACCGAACGCATGGCGATGGACGAAGGCCAATTGGTGCGCCTGATGGACCAGTTTGCCAGCATGCTCAAGGCTTTCCCTTACGCCGACACTGTGACTCTACCGGAAGGCAATGCCCGAGACTGGCTGACTTACTGTGAGGGCATGGGTCTGGTCAACCGTTTGCCGCAAAAGCTGGGTGATATCATTTCGCTGGAAGGCTCCAACGCCATCTTAATGACCTACTATCGCAACAATATCCAGCACCTGTTTGCCCTCCCGGCACTGATTGTCAGCCTGTTTGAGAACAAGGCCTGCCTACGCCACGAGAAAATCGTTTTCCTCGCAAGCGTCGCCTACCCTTATCTGCAGTCGGAGCTTTTCCTTCGGTATTCACAAGACGAGATCGAAAACATCATCCATGAATGGATTGATGTTTTAATCCAGCAAGGGCTTCTTGTCGCCCTTGAAGACGATAAGCTCAGCCGACCGGAAGAAGGCACCGAGGCGATGTTGCGAGCACGGATTCTGTCGCGTTTTGTCATACAGACCCTCGAGCGTTATCACATCGCTCTGGGCATTCTGCGCAAGTACGGTTCGGGCAAACTGACTGCGGCCGAACTGGAAGAACAGAGCACGTTGCTAGCTGAGCGAATGTCGATTTTGTTCGGCCTGAATGCTCCGGAATTTTTCGACAAAACCCTGTTCCGAAGCTTCATCGCCAACATGCAGAAAAACGACGTACTCATTGCGGATGAAGAAGGCCGGCTGTGTTACGGAGAAGGGCTGGATGAGGTCGCTGAAGATGCGCGCCTAGTACTGAGTGTCGAGAAGCGCCAGGCTATTCAACAAATCACCATGATGGATGCCTGAACGATGAATCCCTACCGGGCTGAACCAGTGTCAGCTCGGCAGGGCTTTTAGCGGATAAATATCGTAACGACTGCTTTTTCCTTCCACCTGCGTTGCCGGTTTCGGTCCGGTGACGGACGGCGCCTTACGGGGCCGTTTGACCACCACCCGATAACGAGCCGCAGCCAGTGCTGCCTCCAACAGTTGTTCCGAATCGTCGTCATCGCCAACCACCTGTCGGAACACCTGCATTTCTTTTTTCACCAGCGCCGATTTATCTCGATGCGGAAACATAGGGTCCAGATACACCACATCCGCAACATCGCTGCCAGCCTCTCGCAGCCAATCCACAGAATTGCCTGTCTGCAAATGCATGCGCTGAACCACCGTGGCACATTCCGCATTTAGTGCAGCGCGTGCCAGGCCGTCTGCCAACAACGCATGAATAACCGGATTCCGCTCAAACAGCGTTACCTTACAGCCCAACCCTGCCAACACGAACGCGTCTTGCCCCAATCCTGCAGTGGCATCGAGTACGTGCAACTCGGCTTTGGTTTTCTGCAACCCCACCGCGCGGGCCACCAGCTGACCGGTGCCACCACCATGTTCGCGCCGATAACCCATCTTTCCGGTCACGAACTCAGCCCTGACGGGGCCGGGAGCACCCTTTCCGGTTAACTGAAGGGCCAGCCCCTGGTCATCCATAATAAGCAATACAGGGAAATCTCTGACGAGCTTTGGTTTTACCAAGCCCAGCCAGGTCAGCCCCAGCTCGTCGGCTAGATTTTTGGCGCCATGGCTGTCTCCCAACGGGGTGCATCCAACGGCAACAATGTCTTCGAGAGGCACAGTGTTTACAGATGAGCTATCAGCCATGGCAGTGGTCTCCCGAGACTATTCCCGCCCTGGGAGTTTTTTCCAGGTGACTTCATCACGGACGTACACTGGCTGGGCCTGCTCCGCAGGAACCGCCTGACCCGCATGAAATCCGGGGATCGCCAGGCGAGCAACATGAGCCGCCCTTGGCACGAGAGAAGAGTCAGCAGAGCTTATACGGGTTTCAACAGCTTCCGGCATGTCATTCCGAAACTTCCATCCTTGCCCTGCCCCAAACCAGCCATCGCTGATCTGAACTGAATCAGGCAAGCTGACCTTATCCGGATGGCACACACGCTCGTCACCCAATAAAACAGGCAATCCCTCACGGCAGGTAAAAGTCGCCCAATACACCTCACTCATGCGCGCATCGAACGCGACCGCAACACCACTGCCGTCAGATAATTGGTGCTCTTCAATTGCGTTAAGAGCCACAACAGCCAAGGACGATACCGGTACAACCGGCAAATCAAGCCCCCAGGCTAAACCTTGGATGACGCCGGTGGCGATGCGCAAACCGGTAAACGAACCCGGCCCACGAGCAAAGGCTAAGGCATTAAGATCTGAAGGTTTCAGCCCCTGCTCTGCGAGCAGCTCGCGAACCATGGGCATTAAAAGGCGGGTATGGCCTCTGGGGGCCAATTCAAACCGTTCGGTAATCTGGCCATCCAGCCACAGAGCGGCGGAGCAGCCTTCGGAAGACGTATCCAGTGCTAACAACTTCACAGATTAAGCCTCCGCGGCTACCCCGGTTTCAATTACTTAAGTTGTGACAGGATCTGGTTACGAATGCTATCCAGACTGCCTACCCCTTCAACACGCACATACTTAGGTGCGTCGGCAGGTGCCTTCTCAGCCCACCCCTGATAAAAACCGATCAGCGGCGCAGTCTGGTCGTGGTAAATACCCAAACGCTTACGCACGGTCTCTTCTTTATCATCTTCACGCTGAACCAGATCTTCACCGGTTTCGTCGTCTTTGCCAGCAACCTTCGGGGCATCGTATTCCACGTGATAGATACGGCCACTGCCTTCGTGGACGCGGCGGCCAGACAGGCGACTGACAATTTCTTCGTCGTCTACAGCGATTTCCACCACATAATCGATATCAATGCCCTGATCCTTCAGCGCTTCAGCCTGGGGAATCGTGCGCGGGAAGCCATCCAGCAGGTAGCCGTTTTTGCAATCAGGCTGCTGAATGCGCTCTTCAATCAGCGCGATAATGATGTCATCAGACACCAAACCACCGGAAGCCATCACTTCTTTCACCTGTTTGCCCAGCTCTGATTCCGCTTTAACGGCAGCGCGCAGCATGTCACCGGTCGAGATCTGAGGGATATCGAACTGGCTGGTGATAAATTGGGCTTGAGTGCCCTTGCCCGCACCTGGCGCGCCTAGCATGATGATTTTCATAACGTTGTACTCCCGTTGTCTTAAATTGTCGTGCGAAAAGCTGTTGCAAAAACCCACGTTTTTGCGACAACTTCTCCGGAATCGTCTGGCGGTTTCAGCAGGCCCAGCCGAGAATCGAGGCCGCATTATACGAACTCCGCCCCTGCAGAGAAAGTCGACCTCTGTATCATCGCGTATTTTAAATAGATGCAAAGTGTATCTAGCGGGCTTAAGCGAGGTCGATTGGCTCAAGAAGACAAAGAGGATGCGAGCACATCCAAATCGGAAGATACTTGCTCTACGTCTTGTTTTACCCGTTCCAGATCGGCTAAATCCAACCTTAACGTTGCAGCCAGAGCCGGCACATCATCGGCGTTAAACTCATCCCCGATTCCGTGCTCTTTCAACACAGCATTGGCGAGCTGGACCATCACGACATATTCTTCATGATCGCCGTTGTAGCCAATATATTGGTGCATGCCCGCCGCCTTGATCACAGGCTCTGGCAGCTGCCAAAGCCGATGCAGGATACCACCAATGGCCCCGTGCCCTACCGAAAGAATGTCTTCCTGCTCACTGTGCCCCAGAACCTCCTGCTCCAGCGCCTGCAGACTGGCTTCGGGATTAATGTCTCTGAGCGCGTTCAGCTCATCGAATTCGGTCGGAAACAGATGCCCTATCAGTAATAGACCGAAGTTGTGTAACAACCCACACAGATAAGCCAAACCTTTATCATGCCCGGCCCGGGCAGCAAAACCCTGGCACAGAAAAGCACAATACAAAGAATGTCGCCAGAAATTATCCATCCCCAATGGCCCTTTGCGTGGCACATCGAAGGCTTGGACCGAGGCAATCCCGAGCGCTATGTGGGCCACGCGATCAAACCCCAAAACTCGGGTCACGGCCTCTTGAACCGTATTAATCTGGCCAGGGTAGGCAAACAAAGCGGAACGGGCATACCTCATAATTTGCGCCGTCATACTGGGATCGAACTCAATCAGCTCCGACAACTCCTTCGCCGAAGCCTCTGGGTTGCCGGTAAGCCGGAGAATGCGCAGTGCCAAGGCTGGCATGGGAGGCAAACGGTAAAGCTTCTGGAGTTTGTCAGCCACTTGTTCGAGCGTCAGGGCTTCACGCTGGCCCACGCTCTGGCCATGGATCACCAGTCGCCCTTGCCTTGCCCCCGCCAGCGCAAGCCTCAATGAGCGACCATCCATCTCTAGCAATGAATGGTTCACCCCGCCGGTAAAAACGACCGTGTCGGCGGAAATCACGTCTTCATCCACCAGCATCGGAACTCCCCATGCTGCCCCCAAAGGCGGCACGAAACCGGGCGCGCAATCACTGAACAAACGACCTATCTGGCGGGCGGTCAACGGCTTCAGGCGTCGCCCGGTTAACTGCTGCACGGCATCCAAATCCAGTGTACTGTCAAACCGGTGCACGGCCATCACTACACCGGTCATGTCGATCAGCATGGTGCCCTGAACGAAGTCGTGCTGAGATCGCCCTGACGCAAGCACCAAGGCATCCAGACTGTTGGCTGGTTCGGTTTCAACGGGCCGATAGACAATCCCTTTTCGACTCAGAAAATGCGCCAGCTTCTCTACCACTGCCAACAGTCGATACTCCTTTAATGGTCACAACGGGTGTAAGGCCATAACCCTACACCCTCGCTGGGGGTTAACCGGTATTACGCATGCCGGCCGATATGCCGGCCATCGTCACTTTAAGAGCCCGTTCGACGAGCTCGGGTACGTTTGCTTTGCCCTCGTTCTCCCGGTCACGGCGCAACAATTCAGCCTGTAAATAATGCAGCGGATCGGTATAGGGATTTCGCACCCGCATTGAATGAGCAAAAACCGGCTCATCTGCCAGCAGACTTTCTTGTTCTTTCAACTCAAGCAAGCGTTCAACACACCCCTGCAAACGCTCCCGCAAATCGGATCCAAGCGCTTTCAGAGTGTCGTCCTGCACAAGAGTCTGCTCGTAATAGGTGGCAATTCGCAGGTCCGCTTTGGCCAATACCATTTCGAGCATATCCACGTAGGTTTTAAAAAACGGCCAGCCTTTCATCATCTCCCGTAACTCCGGCAAACGATTTTGGCGAGCAGCTTCTTCGAGCGCGACATCACTGCCCAACCAACTCGGCAGCATCAAACGCATCTGAGTCCAGGCGAAAATCCAGGGAATTGCCCGCAAGCTCTCGACACCGCCGGTAGGCTTGCGCCGGGCTGGCCGACTGCCAAGGGCCAACTTACCTAGAGCTGTTTCCGGGGTTACCTGACGGAAATAAGGCACAAAGTTCGGATTCTCCCGCACCACATCGCGATAGGATTCGAGCGAGATGTCGGTCAGCCAGTCCATTACCTCTCGCCAGCTATCCTTCGGCACCGGAGGTGGTGCCAACGTCGCCTCGACCACAGCGGTGGTATAGAGAGTCAGACTTTGCACCGCCAGCTTGGGCAAGCCGAACTTGAATCGAATCATCTCGCCTTGCTCGGTAATCCTGAAACTACCGTTCACGGAACCTGGAGGTTGCGACAGAATCGCCCGATTGGCGGGGCCACCACCCCGCCCAACCGTACCACCACGGCCATGAAACAAAGTCAGATGCACGCCGTACTGGCTGGCCACCTCTGTGAGCTTTTCCTGCGCTTGGTACTGAGCCCAAGCCGCCATCATCTGGCCCGCGTCTTTAGACGAATCCGAATAACCGATCATCACTTCCTGCCGGCCGCGGCAATACTCTCGGTACCAATCCACCTGATACAACGCCGCCATGGCATCCGGCGCACCTTGCAGGTCGCTCAGGGTTTCAAACAGGGGCACAACCCGCATGGGAAACTGCATGCCCGCTTCTCGCAACAGCAGGATGACATTGAGCACGTCCGACGGCTGACTGGCCATCGAGATGACGTATGAACCCAACGCCTCCGGCGTCTGCTTGGCAACTACTTCGCAAGTAGCCAACACTTCGCTAACCGCTTCAGAAGGCTGCCAATCACGTGGCACCAATGGCCGCCGCCCTTGTAACTCCCGCAACAAGAATTCTTGCCGCTCAGGCTCGGACCAGGCTGTGTAGTCTCCCATACCCAGGTAATCGACAATCTCCGCCACTGCCTCCGCGTGGCGAGCTGCTTCCTGGCGGATATCCAGACGAATCAAAGGCAACCCGAACGTATACGCCCGGCGGAGGGTATCCAGCAGCGGGCCGTTGGCAATGTGTTCTAATCCGCAATCCACCAGCGACCGATAACAAAGCTCCAGAGGTGCCGTCAGATCTTCGTTTTCAAACAGTATGTTGGTATCGTCGGCGGCTTCGCCTTTGGCACAGGCGGCGGCCCAATCGCGAGTTTTGACCAATCGGTCCCGTAATTGGCCCAGAACGATTCGATACGGCTCCCGCGAGTCTCCGGCCTGAGCTTTCAATTCGTCACTGGCCTGCCACATGGACAATTCAGCACGTAAAGCCTTGATGTCTCGTAGATAAAGGTCTGCCGCCATCCAGCGGCCGAGCAGAAAAACTTCCTGCGTCACTTCATGGGTAACATTCGGGTTTCCGTCGCGGTCCCCCCCCATCCAGGAAGCAACCTGCACCGGCGTGGCTTCAATGGGCAGGCCTTTGCCTGAAGCATCAAGCAGTGACGTGTCCAGATTACGCAGAAATCTCGGCAACGCCTCCCACAAGCTGTTTTCGATAACGGCAAAGCCCCATTTTGCTTCGTCCACCGCTGTGGGCCGCTCGAAACGGATTTCGTCAGTGTGCCACGCCTCGGTGATCAATTGGGACAGACGGCTCACCGTGTCGCCCCGCTCATCGGGAAGCAAGTCGCTGTGATCCAGCTTCTCTAGGCAATCCGACATTTCGTCATACTTCATAATCAGGGTGCGGCGAGCCACTTCGGTTGGGTGCGCGGTCAGCACAAATTCTATGTGCAAATCCGCTACCTTTTGATGCAGCTCTTCGGGTGCAACACCGCCAGCCTTCAAGCGTTCGAACACGTCGGCAAGCGATTCCACCGTCAGGTCCGATGCATGCCCCTGCTTACGACGGATCCCGTGGTACTGCTCTGCGAGGTTGGCGAGGTTCAGAAACTGATTAAAGGCGCGGGTAACAGGAAGGAGTTCATCATCACTCAACTGACCGAGCAAGGTCACTAGGCGCTGGCCAGAACCGCTTTCTTGAAGTCGGTCGGCTTTCGCTGCAGCCCGCAGTTCCTCTATTCGATCGTAACAGTCATGCCCGGGAAATCGTTGAATGCTCTGGCCCAACAATTCACCCAGTAAACGCACGTTTTCTCGCAAGTCAGGATGCAGTTCAGTCACATGGAGTTCCTTTTAAATAAGCAGAAACAATCTGAACTTACGATACTAAGGATTCGCAAAAAACGCTATCAGGCCTTAAGGTTAGCCTTTTTCTACGCCTTTCACTTGCTGCCAAATAGCATCAAGCGCCTCAAGACTTTCACTGTCCAGATCCCGCCCTTGCGAGTACAGAATACGCTCGATGGCCCGAAATCTGGCATCAAATTTTCGATTAGTTCGCTCCAGGGCTTGCTCGGGATTCACTTTCATGAACCTTGCCAGGTTCACACACACAAACATCAAGTCACCCAGTTCGTCTTCAACCGCGTCGCGATCCCCTGTGCCCACTTCTGCTGCCTGCCAGGCTTCTTTCAACTCATCAATTTCTTCGTGCAGCTTATCGAACACCGGCGTTATGTCGGGCCAGTCAAAGCCATGATTGGACGCACGCTTTTGCAGTTTCTCCGCCCGCGCAATGGCTGGCAAGGTGCTGGCGATTCCATCAAGCCGACTAACCGGCTCCTCGGTAGCCGGCTTACTTGCCCGCTCTTCCGCTTTGATGCGTTCCCAACTGGCTTTGATCGATGCCTCGTCCGGGCGATTATTTGGGTCAACCCGGCTGTCCAGAGTGCCTTCCGGAAACACATGCGGGTGCCGTCGAATGAGCTTACGGACCAAGTGGTCAACAATGGCATCAAAGTCAAAATGACCGTCTTCTTTGCCAATTTGTCCGTAGAAAATGACCTGAAACAGCAAGTCCCCCAGCTCATCCTTCAAATGTGGAAAATCCTCCCTGGCGATGGCATCCGCCACCTCGTAGACTTCCTCGATGGTATGGGGCACGATCGTGCTGTAGGTTTGTTTGGTATCCCACGGGCAGCCGGTTTCCGGCTCCCGAAGGCGCGCCATGAGGGTTTTCAAATCGTCGATCGAATAGCTCATGAGCGTTTGCGCCTTACGTCGATAATGTTCGGCAAATTACGAACCTGGGCCAGCAAGCGAGCCAGCTGTTCAAGGCTGGAAATTTCCACGGTAACCCGCATGGTGGCGGTATTTTCGTCTTTATTGGTCTGTGTTTGCAGCGACAACACATCGCACTTGGAGTTCGAAAACACCTGAGTGATGTCGCGCAGCAAACCAGACCGATCGTAAGCCTCAATCTCGATCTCAACCGGATACACCGCCGCTGGCTGGCCGCCCCAGTTAACTTCGATGATGCGATTCGGCTCCACTTCTTGAAGGTTCAGAAACGTAAGGCAGTCTTGCCGATGCACGGTTACGCCGCGCCCCACGGTTATGTAGCCGCCTATCGGATCACCCGGCAGAGGTTTGCAGCAGTTGGCGACTTGCGTCTTGAGATTGCCTACACCCCGAATCTGGATATCGGAATCTGTGCTGTAACCGCTTTTTCGGGCCGGGCTCAGCTTCAAATCCAGCTGTTCGGTTTTCGGCTCCAACATCTGCTGAGCCACATTCGCCACATGCGAGGGTCTCAAGTCACCGGCACCGATGGCAGCAAACATATCATCTGAAGAATGATAGTTAACCCGCTTGGCCAAGTCGGTCAGGTTCAAGTCGTAGAGCGACAGGCGCTTGAACTCGTCTTCGAGGATGGCTCTGCCATCAACGATGTTGCGACCACGATCTTGCTGCTTGAACCAGCTTGTGACCTTCGCCCGGGCACGGGAAGTTTGTATGTAGCCTAGGCTTGGATTCAACCAGTCGCGACTGGGTGCGGGGTTGTTCGAGGTCAGGATAAACACCTGATCGCCCGTTTTCAGCGGATAGGTCAACGGCACTATGCGACTGTTAACCCGAGCACCACGACAAGAGTGACCGATTTCCGTATGAACGCGGTACGCAAAATCGACCGCCGTTGCGCCTTGTGGCAAATCCACCACATGGCCTTCCGGTGTAAAGATGTAGATTCGATCGGGCACAAAATCCGATTTTAAATGGTCAGCCAAGCCGGACAAATCGCCCAACTCTTCCTGCCATTCCAGAACCTGACGCAGCCAGTTTATCTTGGCATCGTAACCGCTGGACTTGTTATTCGTATCCGTGCCTTTGTACAACCAATGGGCACAAACGCCCAGTTCGGCTTCTTCGTGCATTGCATGGGTACGGATCTGGACTTCCATCACCCGCCCTTCCTCGCCGACAACTGCGGTGTGCAGTGACTGATAGCCGTTCTCTTTTGGGTTGGCGATATAATCGTCAAACTCATTCGGGATGTGGCGCCATAGCGAATGCACAATACCCAGCACCGCATAGCAATCCCGTACCTCCGGCACCAGAATGCGAACAGCCCGGACATCGTATACCTGAGAGAAGTCGATGCCCTTCCGCCGCATTTTTCGCCAGATACTATAAATGTGTTTGGCTCGCCCACTCAGTTCGGCGTTGATGCCAGAAGCTTTCAGTTCGGCCTGCAGGGTTTCGAGTACTCGGCGAATATAACTCTCACGATCCAGACGTTTTTCGTCCAGCAGCCGAGCAATCTTTTTATAAGCGGTGGCATGCAGATAACGGAAGGACAAGTCCTCCAGCTCCCACTTGATATGCCCGATGCCTAATCGGTGAGCCAGAGGTGCATAGATATCAAACACCTCCCGAGCCACCTTCATGCGTTTTTCTTCGGTGGTATCTTTAATCGCCCGGATTGCACAGGTGCGCTCGGCCAGTTTGATCAACGCCACACGGACGTCATCAATCATAGTCACCAGCATCTTACGGACATTATCGAGCTGCCCTTCGCTCTGCCCCAGTACGTTGCCTTTCAGGGGATGATGAATCGAGGAGATCGCAGCCATCTGCTGAACACCATTGATCAACCCGGCGACTTCATCACCAAATTCTTTTCGGATTTCTGCCAACTCTACCCGCTCTTCCCGCACTGCACGGTACAATACGGCGGCGACCAAACTGGACTGATCGAGGTGCAACTCAGCCAGAACCTGAGCCATCTCCAGGCCGGTATGAAAACTGTTGGCACCAGGCGCCCATAAGCGGTCTTCACGGAACGCTTCCAATGCGATCCGTTTGGCCTTTTCACAGGCCAAGCGTAACTGATCCGGATTCTCCAAATGGGTCTGTTCCGCAATACGATGAACCCAACGGCCAATGTCCACCTGGCCGTCGCCGGTTACCCCGTAATCTTCCCTAACTTTAACCATAGTAAAGACTTACCTGATACTGGCCCGGTGTTTCTGGAACTACCCTGATCTCAGAAAACCGGACACTTCAAACTCATTTACGCTGGTCGCGCTCGAACAAGGCAATCGACTCAACGTGAGTCGTGTGCGGGAACATGTCCATCACACCCGCACGCACGAGGCGGTAACCATTATTCACCATGACACCGGCATCTCTGGCCAAGGTTGCCGGGTTGCACGACACATACACAATCTGATCGGCACCGAAAGCCGTCAGATACTTACAGATGTCTTCGGCACCAGAGCGGGGCGGATCAATCAGGATTTTATCAAACCCCTCCTTGGCCCAGCTTTGATCGGTGAAATCGCCATGCAAATCAGCCCCGAAAAACTCTACGTTTTCCAAACCGTTCAGCTTGGCGTTCTCACGACCACGAACCACCATGGCATCGTCGCCTTCCACTCCAACAACCTGCCCACCCTTTCGAGCCAGCGGCAACGTGAAGTTGCCCAGACCGCAGAACAGATCCAACACCCGCTCACCGGGCTGAACATCAAGCCATTCCACCGCACGATGCACCATCTTGCCGTTGATCCCCGCATTCACTTGCGTGAAGTCCATCGGATGGAACTGCATAGTCAGATCAAACTCTTCCATGCGGTAACTCAAACGCTCGTCATCGCGACCGGAAGAGTCGGGCCAGATTCGATGAACCGTATCCGGGCCTTTCGGCTGAAGATAGATGTGCAGGTCATGTGCCTGACCAAAGGCGATCAGTTTTTCCTGGTCTTCCGGCACCAGCGCATCCATATTGCGGAATACCATAGCGGCATGATCATCACCACACGCCACCTCTACTTGTGCAATACGATCAAACGCTGCCATACCGTGCAACAGTTCGCGCAACGGCATGATCCGCTCACCAATACGGGGATCCAGCACCACACACTCATCGATATCGGTCAGAAAGCTGTTGCGCTTCTCACGGAAGCCAACCAGTACAGATTCCCGGGCTTTTACGTAACGCACTCCCAAGCGTGCCTTACGGCGGTATCCAAGCGATTCCGGCGAACGCATGGGCTCGACCCACTCTTCTGGCTCAATACCGCCAAAGTGCGCGAAATGCTCGCGCAGAGTGTTTTCCTTAAAGCGTATCTGGGCGTCGGCACTCATGTGTTGCAGGCTGCAGCCGCCGCACAAGTCGGCAAATTTGCACGGTGGCTGCTGGCGATCCGGAGCCGCTTCCAACACTTCCAAAGTGCGCAACTCATCAAACTTGCTGCGGCTACCCACCACTTTCGCCATCACCGTTTCGCCCGGCAAACCGCCGTCAACGAACTGGACTTTTCCGTCGGCACGGGCAATACCCCGGCCATCGTGGCCAAGGTTTTCAATCTCACAACGCACGGGTTCTTGCGGCAGAACCTTACGGCGGCGTCTACTCATATCAAATAGTCTCTTGTCAGTTTCCGGCTCAGACGCTCGGGAATACACCGGTGGATAAGTAACGGTCTCCGCGATCACAAATAATGGCAACGATTACGGCGTTTTCAACCTCTCGGGAGAGCCGGAGCGCTGCCGCAATTGCACCACCGGATGAAACACCACAAAAAATCCCTTCTTCTCTGGCTAGGGCTCGCATGGTGTCTTCCGCTTCCTGCTGGCCAATATCCAGTACGGAATCAACTCTTGCGGCGTCGAAAATTTTTGGCAGATACGCTTCGGACCAGCGTCGGATCCCCGGAATAGAAGCACCTTCTTCCGGCTGCAACCCGACAATCTGAACCTCCGAATTACGTTCTTTCAGGTAACGGGACACTCCCATTATGGTACCGGTAGTGCCCATGGAGCTGACAAAGTGGGTCACCCGCCCCTCAGTCTGCTCCCAGATCTCCGGCCCAGTGGTGCGGTAATGGGCCAGCGGATTGTCCTGATTGCTGAACTGGTCCAGCACCCTACCCTTGCCCTCGGCTTCCATACGGATCGCCAAATCCCGCGCACCTTCCATGCCGACTTCAGGAGTGACATTAATAACCTCGGCCCCGTACGCGCGCATCGACGCCCGGCGCTCCTCACTCAGGTTATCCGGCATAATCAAGACCATCCGGTACCCCTTGATGGCCGCTGCCATAGCAAGAGCAATCCCAGTGTTGCCCGACGTTGCCTCAATCAAGGTATCACCGGGGCTAATGTCACCACGGCGCTCCGCTTCCTGAATCATACTGACAGCAGGTCGATCTTTCACTGAGCCAGCAGGATTGTTGCCCTCCAGCTTCGCCAGAACGACGTTACTGGTGTCACCCGGCAAGCGCTGTAAACGCACTAATGGGGTGTGGCCGACATAATCTTCAACAGTGGGGAAAGTCATATTGAAACCCTGTGATACACTTTCGGGGTCGAATCATACTCGCTATAGCCGTTATGTCCCAATACAGCTTATCGCTATATCCATGACCTCCGGCTATAACAGAATAACGTGCCTTACCCGGCATCGCCGGGAACTCATGAGAATAACAGGAACAAGATATGCGGCGGTGGGGCATTCGCAAAAAAGTCTTGGTGGTAACACTCGTTCCCACCCTCGTGACAACTCTACTGTTGGGCCTGTTCTTTACCCACAGTTGGATCAACAACATTGAGAGCCTGCTTCACGACCGTGGTGAATCCCTTTCTCGCCAACTGGCAGCCGGTTCCGAATATGGCCTGTTTACCGCCAACCGCAGTCTGCTTAGCAGCCTCTCCAACGCCTTGCTGGAAGAGCAAGACGTTCGCTCAATCTCTTTCTTCACTCCCGAAGGCAAGCGGCTTCTACACACTGGTCCGGGCAGTTCCGAGGCAATACCGACAAGCGCCTTTAAGCCCGATCAGGAAGTTAAACTGACCCTCAATCACACCACGCGCTTTATCAACCCTGTTCATCTACAGGACCTGAGCATAGAAACCATGATCGATCCAGAGGCGCGCTTAACTGCTTCTCGAGCCCAGAACCCTCTGGGCTGGGTGATGGTTGAGATGTCCCATACCCGCACAGAAAAAGAAACCTACAAAGCCTTGTTGATTTCGCTTCTGATGATCATCGGCGGCGTTTTCCTGAGTATGGGCATTGCCATGCGCCTCAGCCGTGCCTTCACCGACCCCGTGTTCCAGTTAAACGAGGCTGTGGCATTGCTAAAAGAGGGCAAACTGGAAACCCGCGTGTATACCGGCGCAGGCCCGGAGTTTGAACAGCTGGAATCCGGCCTGAATGACATGGCATCAGAGCTGGGCCAGGCCCAAGCGGAAATGCAGCAGAACATCGATCAGGCCACCGAAGACCTGCGGGAAACACTGGAAACCATTGAGATCCAGAACATAGAGCTGGATTTTGCCCGCAAGGAAGCATTGGAAGCCAGCCGGATCAAATCCGAGTTTCTGGCTAATATGTCTCATGAAATCCGTACACCGCTGAACGGTATAATCGGATTCACAGAGCTGCTGCTGAAAACCCCGCTGCCTCGCCAGCAGCGCGATCACCTCAATACAATTCGGAAATCCTCCGAAATTCTTCTCACCATCATCAATGACATTCTGGATTTCTCGAAAATCGAGGCCGGCAAGTTGTTACTCGACAGAGTACCCTTCCCGCTGAGAGATATTGTCGAAGAAGTCATGACCATGCTGGCACCGGCAGCACACGCAAAAAACCTCGATTTGGTGCCCTTGGTCTACAACGATGTCCCCGACCACATTGTCGGCGACCCCTTACGGGTAAAACAGGTTATTACCAATCTGGTTAACAACGCCATCAAGTTCACCCAGACCGGTGAAGTCGTTTTGCGCGCCAGCCTTGAAGAAGAAGATGCCGAGAACAACCGCGTCACATTGCGCTTAAGCATCACCGACTCCGGGGTGGGGCTATCTCGTGCCCAGCAGCAGTCGCTATTTAACGCCTTCAGCCAAGCAGACGCTTCGACAGCCCGACAGTATGGCGGCACCGGCCTGGGGCTGGCGATTTCCAAGCGTCTGGTAGAAGAAATGGGTGGAGAGATCGGACTTAAAAGCGAGCTTGGCAAAGGGTCGACCTTTTGGTTCACACTCACGCCGGAACTTTCATCGCCGGCCGATAACAGACCGCCCAAAGAAGCGCTTCGCGGTGAGCGTGTGATTTATCTTGAGCAACAGAAAACCACCGGGCTTGCGGTTGAACACCTGCTGCGGGACTGGGGCATGGTGGTAGACAGAGTGTCATCGCCGGCCGCACTGCAGGAGCACGTTGAAGAAGCTCAATTGCACCAAGAAGGTTACGGCGCCGCGATCGTGGGCATCACCCGCCACTTGTTGAATTCGAACCAATACGGCAACTTACTGCGCGCCCTGGAAGTGGAACGAGACTGCCGAACTCTACTTTTAACCCCCACTCTTGAAACACTCGAAACACCGCTTTCAGGCTTATCCAGCGGCCACCTGACCAAGCCGATTTGCCGGGATTCGCTTTACGACGAGCTGCTGGCGCTGATACACGGCATCCATTCAAGTCATCGTGAAGACACACCGGCTTCGACACCGGAACGCACTCAGGTGAAAGCGCCCCGCATCCTGGCAGTCGATGACAACGACGCGAACCTGAAACTGGTCATGACACTGCTTCAAGACTGCAAGATCAATGCGGAAGGCGCGTCCAGTGGCTTCGAAGCCCTGACAAAGGCTCGCAAAAAACCGTTTGATCTGGTCTTCATGGACTTGCAGATGCCGGGCATGGATGGCGTTGAAGCCACCGCACGCATTCGGGACTTGGATTCTGACACGCATTACACCCCGATCATTGCGCTAACCGCTCATGCCCTGGCAGATGAGCAGGAGCGACTGTCACAGCAGGGTTTCGACGGTTATATGCCCAAACCGATCAGTAGCCGCCAATTGAATGAGCTGGTGCGCGAATACACCGGCTATGACTGCAAAGCTTCTGGTACATCGTTTAAAATTTCCGAAATTCGGGACACTGGACGCATCCTTCGTCCGTCAAATCGCCGCATACAACAAGACTGCATGAGTATTAGCGAAAGCATTCAGCTTGCTGCGGGCAAGGCCGACCTGGCGGAAGAGCTGTTCAGCATGTTGCTGGAGCAGCTGCATTCCGACGCCCCGAGGATTCAGGCGTTGTGGGATGGCGAAAATCATGAGGAACTATTGGAGTGCATCCACAAGCTGCACGGAGCAACCCGATATTGCGGCGTGCCCGAACTGCGAGCCGCCGCCAATCGGTTTGAAACCGCACTAAAATGCAAAGCGGCTGATCGCGAAATTCTAAAGGATCAGCTCACCTGTTCGATCGAACGCTTGCAGAACTGGAGCGAGCAAACCGACTGGCAAACGCTCTTCCGTGAACAACAACGTCGATCAGAAACCTATTAAGCAATTCAGGCCCGCGCGCGATCCAAAATCGCGCGCATATCCTTCACCGCGTCTTTCAATCCTGAGAACAAAGCGCGGGCAACAATGGCGTGCCCGATGTTCAATTCATTAATGCCCGGTATGGCCGCCACTCTTTCCGTATTGTGGTAATGCAAACCGTGCCCGGCATTAACAATCAAGCCCTGTTCACACGCATAAGCCACTGCATCTTCGAGGATTTTTACAGTATCTTCGACCCGAGCTGGCGTTTTTGCCTCGGCATACTCGCCGGTGTGCAGTTCAATGACCGGCGCACCGCAACGGACCGCAGCATCTATTTGAGCCCGGTCCGGATCAATAAACAACGACACTTCTGCCCCGATATTCGCCAATCGGTCACACGCTTTCGCGACGCGCTCTTCCTGCCCTACAACATCAAGCCCACCTTCTGTTGTGAGCTCCTCGCGCTTCTCGGGCACAAGGCAAACACACTCTGGCTTCACCTGTTCGGCAAACGTGAGCATGGCGTCGGTCACCGCCATTTCCAAGTTCATTTTCGTCTGCAACACGTCCTTCAGCAGCAATACGTCACGATCCTGGATGTGTCGGCGGTCTTCCCGGGGGTGCACGGTGATGCCATCCGCACCCGCCTCTTCGGCAACCAGCGCAGCTTGCACCGGGTCGGGATAGCGGGTACCCCGCGCCTCTCGCAAAGTGGCCACATGATCAATGTTTACACCAAGCAACACTCTGGGGTTCATAAGGTTCTCTCTGATGAAGAAACGGAATGACTGAATAAACTTCGGCTGTGGAGCGGCTTCCCCTGTAGCAGAAAGTCAACAAGCACACGCATCACGCGCTTAGCCGTTCGGCGCGCCGACTCATCGCTGTAGTCGTCGCCCGCCAGCGCAATCAAGGCTTCGCCTGGTAGTCGCCCCAAACGAACGTTAGCACCACTGGCAGAAACAATGCCTTGAACAGGATCATAACCATAATACCGCCCAACCTCTACCGGGCTGCCGGTATCGGTGGTTTGATCCCATGAAAAATCGTAACCCAAAGCACCTGCGAAGGCTCTCTCGAAACGCCGCAATATCGGCTCGACATCGCTGTTCACCTGAACACCAGCCAAGGCCTGAAGACTCTCGATGTAGTTGGCAAACAGCTCTGGATGGGGGTCTGCAGGCGGTAGAACACGCTGCAAAAGTTCATTGATATACAACCCGCTATACAACGCTCGGGTTTGGCTCAGGCGAGGTGCCTCTCGTAACTCCAGTTGCACCAGAGTTTTAAGATCGCTTTTGCCCGTCCAATCGATTAACAAAGGCTGGAACGGTTGAAGCTGCGCTTTCAGGGGGCTTTTCGCGCTGTTACCACCGCGGGCAATAACGCTCATACGGCCATGGTTCAAGGTGAAGATATCCACCTGTAATGCGGTTTCCCGCCATGGCCGCCGATGGATGACGTAAGCGGGTTCGTGTTGCACCGCTCCTCTCATATCAACCTCAGAGGTCGTTCATCCCCAGACTTTTCAGGGCCCTGTCGCTATCTGCCCAACCACGCTTTACCTTAACCCAAAGTTTGAGCATGACTTTCGTATCGAACATTCGCTCCATATCAATACGAGCTTCCTGGCCGATCTGACGCAACCGAGCGCCCTTGTCGCCGATGATGATCTTTCGCTGTCCGTCACGCTCAACCAGAATCAACGCAGAAATGTGAAGAGTCTTACCTTGCTGTTTAAATTCTTCAATTTCCACTGCTACCGAATAGGGTAGCTCGGCGCCCAGCTGACGAGTGATTTTTTCCCGCACCATCTCTGAAGCCATGAAGCGCTGACTGCGATCCGTAATCTGATCATCCGGATAAAAGTGCACACTCTGTGGCAGGAAACGGCCAACGGCTTCTTCCAAAGGCTCCAAGTTAGTCTCGCGCAGCGCTGACAACGGAATAATCTCGGCGAAATCCCGCTTTGCAGCCAAGCTTTCGAGATGCGGCAACATCAACTCTCGCTTCTCTAGCTTATCAACCTTGTTGATAGCCAGAATGACCGGGCACTTCAAGCGCTCCAGCTTCTCTAAAACCATCTCGTCAGCGGTGGTCCAATTCAATTGATCCACCACAAACACCACCACATCGACATCCACCAACGCGGAGGTTGCGGCTTTATTCATGTAACGGTTGATCGCTCTTGGCTCTTCTTCATGCATTCCCGGCGTATCAACGTAAATCGCCTGCACATCTCCTTCGGTTTTGATCCCCAGCACCTGATGCCTAGTGGTTTGAGGCTTCCGAGACGTAATGCTGAGCTTTTGCCCGAGGATGTGGTTCAACAGTGTCGATTTACCCACGTTGGGGCGTCCGACGATTGCAACAAATCCGCAACGGCTGTCCGGATTATCCGGGGTGGTTATATCGTTCTTCATGAATTCTCCACGCCCAGCTTCTTGAGGGCACTGCGGGCGGCTTGTTGCTCAGCAATTCGGCGACTGCTGCCGGTGCCAGTGGTTTTACGGTCCAGCGACGACAACGCACACGTAACATGGAACGTCTGATTATGCGCTTCGCCATCCACCGAGATAACTTCGTATCGCGGTAACGGGAACTGACGCGACTGCAGATACTCCTGCAATCGGGTTTTTGGGTCTTTCTGGGTATCCTGTACATCCAGACCTGCCAGCCGCTCGGTAAACCAGCGTAAGACCTGCTCTCGGCAGGTATAGAAATCGCTGTCCAAGTAGATGGCTCCGATGATGGATTCCACAGCATCAGCCAGAATGGACTCACGGCGAAAGCCGCCACTCTTTAGCTCTCCCGACCCTAATCTCAGGTACTGTCCCAACTGGAATTCGCGGCCGATTTCAGCAAGGGTAACGCCTTTTACCATACGGGCTCTGAGGCGGCTCAGCTGGCCTTCACGGGCGGCTTCGAACTTCAAAAACAGGTTCTCGGCGATCACCATATTGACGATAGAATCGCCAAGAAATTCCAGACGCTCATTGTTCTGGTTGCCAAAGCTTCGGTGGGTAAGCGCCAGCAGCAGCCGATCAGGGTCTTTAAACTGATAGCCAATGCGGCGCTGGAGTTGATCAAGATCTGGTTTTGAACTCACTTGCCTTTAAACTCATACTCGTGTTGAAAGTGAACGACGGTGTCGACACTGCCAAATAGGTTGTTGCGAACCTCATAATCAACGCTTATGAGCACCAAATCTCCGTCTTTATCAACAGTGATATTCTTGGCATCAAAACCGCGTACGTTGTTCACACTTAACTGCTTGTTAATAACCCCTCGCACCTGAGCCGGCCCCATTTTGGACAGGCCGTCGGTATTTTCAAGATTTTCGAGGGCTTCCTGAATAGTAAAGTCATCAAGATAAGCCGGCCCCACCTTAAGAGCGAACGTCAGCAAACCGGCAAAAAACAAGGCCACGATCATCATCGTCAAGCCGCTGCCTTGCTGATACTTCATACCCTTGGGAAATCCATTCTTCATTCGTGTTCGCTCCGAAATCTTCGAGATCATTCGATGCCACCCACTCGATCAAAAGATGGCAGACTTGTGAAAGATTTCCAGTGCATCCAGATACCGAAGGCCTTGCCAACCACCAGTTCATCCGGCACCGTGCCCCAGAAACGACTGTCGTTACTATTATCCCGGTTGTCACCCATTACAAAGTAGTGTCCTTCAGGAACTGTCCACTCTCCCTCTCCCGAGCCAGACACACGCCCCATGGTGAGGTAGATGTCATGCTCAACACTACCCATGGTTTCTCGCCAGCGTTCCATCGGAGGCAATCGTGCGACAAAGTCCCGAGCCACGGGTTCGCCATTGATAAAGAGTTGCTTGTTACGGTACCGCACGGTGTCGCCCGGCAAACCGATCACCCGCTTGATGTAATTAGTGACACCGTCCTCCGGAAAACGGAACACCATAACATCGCCACGCTCCGGGTCCCCGATCTCGACAATTTTGGTGCCGGCCACGGGCAATCTCAGACCATAGGCGTATTTGTTCACCAAAATGAAATCGCCTACTTCCAGCGTGGGCAACATAGACCCTGATGGAATCTGAAACGGCTCGATCAGGAACGAACGCAACACCAGCACAACGGCCAATACTGGAAAAAAAGAGCGACTGATATCAATCAGCCAAGGCTCTGCGGGTTCTTCCGAACTACTCGTTTCGGCTTGTTCACTCCTGTTGGCAAGACGACGTTGTCGCAAAAACAACTTGTCCGCCAGCCAGACCACACCCGTCACAAAGGTGAGAACAACCAATACCAGTGGAAAATCAATATCCATCGGGCGCCTTAGTTTTATTAATTATCAACTTTCAATACAGCAAGAAACGCTTCCTGAGGCACCTCGACATTACCCAGCTGCTTCATGCGTTTTTTGCCTTCCTTCTGCTTCTGAAGCAGCTTTTTCTTACGGCTGACATCACCACCGTAACACTTGGCTGTTACGTTTTTACGTAATGCTTTGACGGTTACCCGAGAAACCACCTGGGTACCTATGGCCGCTTGAATCGCAATATCAAACATCTGCCTCGGGATCAGCTCTTTCATCTTCTCGATCAGCTGACGCCCTTTCCGGTGAGCCAGATCACGGTGCACGATGATGGCAAGTGCATCCACACGCTCACCGTTAATCAATACATCCAGACGCACTAGGTTCGCGTCTTGAAAACGCACAAAATGGTAATCCAACGATGCAAAGCCACGGCTTGCGGATTTGATACGATCGAAGAAATCCATAACCACTTCTGCCATCGGCAACTCGTAGCTGAGCTGCACCTGAGATGACATGAAGTGCATATTTTTCTGAACACCCCGTTTTTCTTCACACAGAGCAATGACGTTGCCCAAATGCTCTTGAGGCACAAGAATATTGGCTTCAACGATCGGCTCACGCATTTCTTCGATAGAACCAATATCCGGCAGCCGGGACGGGTTGTCCACCGACACCGTCTCACCCTGCTTGGTCACTACTTCATATATGACCGTAGGGGCTGTGGTGATCAGATCGATGTCGTATTCCCGCTCCAGGCGCTCCTGGATAATTTCCATGTGCAACATGCCGAGGAAACCGCAACGAAAACCAAATCCCAGAGCATCGGAGTTTTCAGGTTCGAAAAACAACGAGGCGTCATTCAGGGTCAGCTTTTCCAGCGCATCTCGGAAGTCGTCATAGTCATCGGCACTGACCGGGAACAAGCCCGCATACACTTGAGGCTTAACCTTCTGGAACCCCGGCAGCATCGGAGTTTCTTCCGCGTACTTCTGATGCACAATGGTGTCACCTACTGGCGCACCGTGAATATCTTTGATGCCAGCGACGACAAAACCTACGTCGCCCGCTTCGAGAATATTGGTATCCGTCGGTTTAGGATTAAAGATCCCGACCTTGTCAGCATTCCAGGCTTTATTCGTCGATTTGATAACAATCTTGTCGCCCTTGCGCAAAACCCCTTCGATGACTCGCACCAGCGACACAACACCCAGATAATTATCAAACCAAGAGTCAATAATCAGCGCCTGCAAAGGTGCACTGCGGTCACCTTTCGGAGGCGGAATCCTCTGGATCAGATCCTCAAGGACATCTTCAACGCCCAGACCACTTTTGGCACTGCAACGCACCGCATCCTGCGCTTCAATACCAATGATATCTTCAATCTCGGCCGCCACACGCTCTGGTTCAGCCTGCGGAAGGTCCATTTTGTTCAGTACCGGAACAACCTCCAGCCCCTGCTCCAGCGCGGTATAGCAATTAGCCACTGACTGCGCCTCTACGCCTTGGCCAGCATCTACAACCAGCAGCGCACCTTCACAGGCATACAGAGATCGAGAAACTTCGTACGAGAAGTCCACGTGCCCCGGTGTGTCGATGAAGTTCAACTTATAGGTTTCGCCATCTCGAGCCGTGTAGTTGAGCGTTACACTCTGGGCTTTGATGGTAATGCCCCGCTCTCTCTCGAGATCCATGGAGTCAAGCACCTGAGCGGCCATTTCACGCTCGGTCAAACCGCCACAGCTTTGAATGAAACGATCCGCCAGCGTGGATTTACCGTGGTCGATGTGGGCAATGATGGAAAAGTTACGGATTCGGCTCAGTTCAGTCACAGACAATGATTACTCATATAAGACATGGGATTGAGCCCGGTATAGCCGCTACGGGTCCGGGAACGGCGTGATTTTACCGGTATCCGGCCGCTATTGCCATGTTCAGGAAATAAGCGGCCTCTCATACTGGCGAATCAGGAACCCGATGAGGGCATCTTCATCCAGCGGATAGCTGAACAAATTGCCCTGGCTCTGAGCGCAACCAGCGGACTTCAAAAACGCCAGTTGTTGTACCGTTTCAACACCTTCGGCCACTACCGTCAGATGTAATTTGTGCGCCAGAGCAATGACCGCTGAAGCAACATCGGTGGCGCTGACGTTGTAGGGGATATCACGAATAAATCCGTGATCGATCTTTATCACATCAAGGGGAAGCTGCTGCAACGCAACTAAAGAGCACGATCCCTTGCCGAAATCATCCAAAATCAGACAAACGCCGAGATCATTCAGCGAAACCAGCAGCTCACGTAGCATTCGCGGATCTTCGTTGAGTAATTCCGCCGGAAGCTCCAACTCGATTCTGTCCGCAGCGACACCGGTTTCGGTAATCACCCGCCGGATTAAGTCTAAAAAGCCCGTATCGGTGATTTGGCGAACCGAAAAATTAACCGCCATTTTTAGGGATTCAAAGCCCGCACGCTCCAGCGCCTGAACCTGAATACAAGCTTGCCGGAATGCCTGCTCACCCAACCGAATGATTAAGCCCGTTTCATCGGCTAGATTAATAAACTGCTGCGCGGGCACCACCCCCTTTTCAGGGTGGTGCCAACGCAAGAAGGCTTCGACTCCAATCACCTTCTGGGTCACCAAATCTACCTTTGGCTGATAATGCAGCACAAAACGATCCTCCTGCAGCGCCGTTGCCAACTCTTCTTGTTGCAACATGCGACGCGCGGCTTTGATGTTCATCGCCGGAGTAAAGAATTGGTAATTATTGCGGCCCATTTCTTTGGCTCGATACATGGCCAAATCCGCATACTTCATGAGTGTGCCCACGTCTTCGCTGTCATGGGGAACCATGGTGATACCAATGCTGACGGTCACGCCAATATCATGATCACTCAGCCTGACTCTCTGGCACAAGCGCCGCAAAATCGTTTCCGCGACCTTGCTCGCCGCGTCGGTTCCACTAACCCTAGACAGCAGAACCACGAATTCATCGCCACCCAGGCGGGCCACGGAATCTTCTTCCCGAACACAGCCTTGGAGCCACTCAGCTACCTTTCGCAGCAACTCATCGCCGGCATCATGCCCCAGGGTATCGTTGATTCGCTTGAACCCGTCCAAATCCAGATACATCAAGGCCGCTGGTTCACCACTGCGGCGGGATCGTTGCACAACACTATTCAGACGGTCACGAAACAATTGCCGGTTGGCCAACCCCGTTAAAGGGTCGAAAAAAGCTAACCGGTGCAATTCTGATTGCGCCGCTTTTAACTGTGTCAGGTCACGCAAACTCAACACGACCCCGCTTACCCCGGGCACACTCAGCATAGACGTGAAGGTACCTTCCATCTCACGGCACTGTCCGCCGGCATCATTGATACGAGCTCGCACCGCCGGCATCTGCTTACCCGGAGAAGACACAGCATCCTTGAAGGCCTGCCGCAACCCCGCCCAATCGTCAGGATTAACCAAAGACTTAAAGTTCAGATCTGAGATCCGGTCCGGATCAAAACCAAGAATATCCCGGGCGGACGGACTCGCGTACATCGGGCTGCCCGATCGATTCATGACCATCGTCACGTTTGCAGCGCCTTCGGTAATCGCTCGATACCGACCCGCACTGACCTGAGCCCCCAGACGTGACCGCACCAGCAAGAGAACGAGCAGGTACATCAGAACACTAATAGCCAATCCCGAGCCTAGAACAATCGGAGGGCGGGGGTCCGAGGCCAGATAGTCAAAGGCGGGGGTAGACCGCGTTTGCAATAGCCATTCTCGACCACCATGAGAGACAGTTTGGCTGAGCTCGAAACTGAACTCGTTATCCAGCGACCCCAAGTTGGAGCCATACATAAGAGTATTCCGGGAAACGACGGCGGCATCGTATATACGCACATCAAGAAACGGGGAAATCAGACCAACAATGCCATCCAGCAAGTTATTCATACGGAAGGCACTGAACACATAGCCCGCCAGCATCATTCGGCGCTCGGTTCTGACATCCGGCATGGCCCCACCCTGGTATACGGGGTAATACATGAGGAAACCTGCCTGGTCTTCGGCCAAGGCTTCCTGAACCAACACGACCTTGCCCGTTACCATTGGTTTTGCTTCATCGCGGGCCCGCTCCATGGTCACCCGGTGGATAGGATCACTGAAGGCGTTGTAGCCAAGGGCACTCAGATTTCGCTCCGTACCGGGCTCGAGGTACACCATGGGGTAATAATAAGGCCCAGTCCCCAGCGGTTTTACCAAGTACTTATACACCCCTTCGGCCCGAACAAAAGCAATGTGATCCGCCATTTGGCGAACGCCAATCCTTTGTACGTAACCGATCCCTTCTATTCCGGGGTAATAACGATTGATGTCGACTTTCTCAACGTACTCGCGCCACTCATCACGACTGACCTCACCTTTCACCGCAAACAGACCTGCACTGCCAGCCAATACCTGTTCGTAGTTCAGCAGCCGCTCTTCAATGGCCGTTTTCAGCTGCAAGGATTGAGCGCGAAATTTGGCTTCAGCCCGGTCTTCCACCAAACGGATGGAAACCTGCCAAAGCAAGATAGTGACGCAAACAGAAGCAATAAAAACGAGCAATGCCAACCAGGAATTGCGCAGCTTAAGCAGTTGGCGGAGGGATAATTCCTTGTTTTTCATATTGTCACCGGGTCCATCCCATGACTGAAGGTCCGAAAGATCCGGAGAGTATAGCAAACGCTCCCGGTCATGTCGTGACACGCCCGGGAGCCAGCGCACAGCTTCAAAAAATAGCGTTAACCTAAGGCCTCATCACCAGATAGATTGGCCGCCCCTGACGCACCACCCGCACTGACACTGCCTGACCATCCGGCAAACTTTCTACTACTGTCCGGAACGCCTTCAGTGAACCCACCGGTTTGCGGTTTATTTCGGTGATGATGTCACGGGTTCGAATTCCCGCTTTCAAGGCCGGGCCCCGCTCAACACCGGTCACCAGGACTCCACTTTCAACACCCGCAGCACGGGCGTTTTCTGGCGTCAGCGGCTCAATAGTCAGACCAAGAGCACCGGTTTTTCCGTCAAGGGGATCACGGCTCTTCGAGCGGCTGGCAGGGCCATCTTCCGGCAACTCTCCGATCTCCACATCAAGCTCGATCTCATCCCCCCCTCTAAGCACGGTCAGCCGCGCCGATTCACCTACTGGTGTGCGGCCCACTTTCGGAGGCAGATCCGACGATAGTTCGACCTCTTCACCGTTATACTCCAGCACGATATCGCCAGACCGCAGTCCACCCGCCTGCGCGGGTGAATTAATCATCACCTCAGCAATCAGGGCACCACGAGGCCGTTTCAGACCAAAAGTTTCGGCAAGATCACGATTAACTTCCTGAATCAGTACGCCCAACCAGCCACGAGCGACAGAGCCTTCATCACGAAGCTGACGAAACACACTCATGGCGTCATCGATCGGAATCGCAAACGACACGCCCATGAACCCGCCAGAACGCGTATAAATCTGAGAGTTGATGCCAATCACTTCGCCGTCCAGATTAAACAGCGGCCCACCGGAATTTCCGGGGTTAATCGCAACATCGGTTTGAATGAAAGGAACATAGTTTTCGGAGGGTAAAGAGCGGCCAAGCGCACTGACGATACCTGCCGTCACCGTGTAATCAAACCCGAACGGTGAACCGATCGCGAACACCCATTCACCTACTTTGAGCTCTTCGGAACTGCCTACCTGAACCACGGGCAAATCGTCGGCATTCTCGATTTTTAAAACGGCCATATCGGAACGAGGATCGGTACCCACAATCGTCGCAACAAACTCCCGACGATCGTTCAGACGAACCCTCACTTCGTCGGCACCTTCAACCACATGGTTATTGGTCAGCACATACCCATCTTTGGAAACGATGAAACCGGAGCCCATTGAGCGTGCTGGCTGTTTACCACCTGGAGCACCACCAAAAGGCGAATTCGGGCCGCGAAAGAAATCCTGGAAAAAGGGCGGCAACTGATCCAGCTGTTCCTCGTCAAACGGCAACCCCTGAAAGCGCGACCTGCGACCCGCAGCTTCACTGGTGGTACTGATATTTACGACGGCACTGGAGTTTTCTTCAACAAGCTCGGTGAAATCCGGCAAGCCCCGCGCCGCCGCCTGTTGACTCCATAGAACCGATACCAGAACCGCTAACACCAGCCACACGCCCGACATGACGTCCGATCGGAACAAATCGGGATAACGAGCAACCGGCGTAGTTATTTTTTGCATGAGAACCCCCCTTATTTTAGCCGTTGGTCTGGCGTTACAATTTATGGCTGAACGGCTACTTTTCAACTTAAAAAACGGTAGGTTTTACAGACAGGTGACCGACGCTATCCGGTTTACTCGAACCATATGAGGCTGAAAGCGATCTCCCAACCTGGATTGCCAGCGGCGCACCAACCCGAACCCCGCCCCTAAACCCACTAGCGCACCAATAAATGCCACCAAGTCCGTTTCACCTAGCAATCGGAACGCTCCGATACTTGCCAAAACCATGAGCAGCAAAGGCACCCCGTATACCGCCAAAGAGGCCGCCAGCAACGATTGCTCATCCATACCGATGACGACTTCGTCGCCAACCTGCGCAGCGGACGTATTCAATACCAACACCTGATTGGCCTTCCCTCCCGACACCGCCGCAAGCGCGCGCTGGCCACAACCCGCTCGGGCCGAACAACTCTCGCACGCGCTGGTCTGAATCGTTTGCACCCAAGCCTGCGTTCCCTGAAGGGCAATCACCTTTCCGGTTTCAGTGATCACTTGCCACCCACCCTTGAGCCAGCGCATCATCGATCGACACCGAGCGGGCGACTTTTCGGGCCGTTGCAGGCGGAATTTCCCCGACCACGACTATCAAAAATGGTCGTTCCGCTGCCGATACTTCGTGAATATAGACCGTAGACGCTCCCACCCTTGACGCGCCTGTTGGCATTTTGACCCCTTTGACCGGTTCGACAAATACCGAAAACGTTGCTAAACCATCCGAGAACGCAACCGCTTTGCCATTACTGGAACTAGGGGTGGCGGCCGCCATGTAACCGTCCGGACGCCAATTCAATGTCCAACCGGTCATTCGCCCCACGGATGACTGTTGAAGTTCAGGCATACCGAGACGGCGAGTTATCTCACGCCCCTCGGTTTGCACTTCAAATTTTTCGTCGGCGATATCCTCAGTAATCTCCAGACTGGTGTACTGGAAGTGTTCCAAAACCGCCTCATCCACGTCACGAACATGGCTTTTAACCAATAGACCGGTTTCTTTTTCAATCCAAAGGCGATGGCTGTAACGATGGTTGTCCTTAGCAGTCAGATCTACCGCCACCACATCGTAGCCAGCCACCCGGTCTGCACCAAGCAAAGCAGGCTGATACCATTGACCGACCGGCATGAGTTGACTCGTAAAGGCCTCGGCAAACGGCCCCGACGGGATGACCTCATCTAAACGAATACGTCCTTGATCCGGCAACACACAGACGACATCCATGCCTTTACGAACAATTTCACCTGAGCCGCCGTCTTGCATTACCAACCGCTCTTCCACCTGTCCGTTGTGGTACCGATGGGCAATATGCATTGAATGCACCTGGTCTCCCCGGGCGTATACAAACACGCCTTCATAGGACGTCATGTTCAATGCCGGGCCTAGACGCTCCAACCAGTCCATTGCGGTCATTGAAGATGGTGCTGCAGCCTGATTATTTTCAGCATATGCCGCCATGGCGGGCGCAAACAACACCCACAAGGCAAGCATCAGCTTTCGAACCGTGGCGAGTTCGCCTTTAAGCGAAACATTCATATCCAGACACCTCGGGCTCAATAGCCACCGTTTGCACTGACCATTCTCGCGTACCCCATAGAACCACGCCCTGCGCCGACGCTGTTATGTTGGGCATGTTCCAGCAAGTACTGTCGCACTTGGCGCAACTGCTGTTCATCCAATCTCTGCAAAGCGACTTCTTCCGCACTCAACACGAGCTGTGGCGAAACCTCGCCTGCTTCGCTCAACGCCAGCGAACTTTCTACCTCAACCGGTGAAGTTCCCCAACCGGCTCCGGCACCAAACCCAACCACCAGAGCCAAAGTTATCATAGCCGCCACTGGCCAATGCCAGTACCCGCCAGCACGGACGTTGGTGGCTGCCGCATCTGCAGCTGGGGCTTCCTGGTCATCAATTGCAGCTCGAACCGCACTTGCAACATTCACACCGTATGACGCACTCGGTGCTTCGTGCATCAGGTCGCGCACCTGCTGCCATCTTTGCCATTGCCCTGTGACTTCGCTCTGATCGTCGTGCGAAAGCAATCTACGCACTGAAAGCTCGTCCGCTTCATCGTCCATCATTGCTGACAGAGTTTCTCTGAGACGCTCATCCATCGGATGCAACCTCACTTACGTCACTGAATGATTAAGTAGTGGACCAATGTGTCGATCCACTGCATCCCGGGCTCTGAAGATCCGGGAACGGACCGTTCCAATCGGGCACTCCAGAATCCGAGCAATATCTTCATAACTGAGACCGTCATATTCTCTGAGCAAGAAAGCGGATCTTAGTTCCTCAGGAAGTGCGGCAATGGCTTCGGCCAAGGCTTTTTGCAGCTGGTCTTTTTGCAGAAGTTTTTCTGGTGACGCCACATCCCTTAATCGACGACCGTCGTCATAGTTTTCCGCCTCGGAAGAATCCACTGAGCCTTGCGGCCGACGCCCTCGGGCCTCGAGATGATTTTTTGCGGTATTCACCGCAATACGATACAACCAGGTGTAAAATGCACTGTCACCGCGAAACCGATCGATGGCGCGAAACGCTTTAATAAACGTTTCTTGCGCCAAATCCATCACTTCGTGACTGTCGTAAACGTAACGGCTGATAATCGAGGCCACCCGAGACTGATACTTCACCACCAGCAGATCAAACGCGGCCCGATCCCCATGCCGAACTTTGCGGACCAGCTGCAAATCCGTCTGGCTTTCAGTCTTCTCGCTCGTTGTAGAATCTTTATCGGAAATCATGGGCGAAGCAACGGCGTGTCCCGTTTGGTTGGCCAGCTGGGTGGCTTTTAATCGGCTCGCTTGTGTCATTGTGTTATTCCGGTGTTCATACATGAACCCAGGTTGCCGACAGCAACCGGTTCGAGACATATCCATCGGGCCAAATAGACAGCAAGCACAAAGTTTAGTTCAATACACTTCCACATTATGGCCTGCGACAACAACCCAATGCCACAATCCTACGAATACGATGTTCTTATTATTGGCAGCGGCGCTGCCGGACTGACCGTCGCTTTGAATTTGCCAGAGCACTTAAATGTTTGCGTAATCAGTAAAGCTGACATCAGCTCCGGTGCGACGCTGTGGGCGCAAGGTGGCATTGCTGCGGTTCTCGATGCAACCGACTCGGTAGAAAACCATATTCAAGACACCCTAAACGCAGGGGGTGGTTTGTGCCACGAAGATGCAGTGCGCTTTACGGTAGAACACGGCAAAGAAAGCATCGACTGGCTCATTGAGTCCGGCGTGACCTTCACTCGCAAAGAAAACAACGATCAATACCACCTGACCCGTGAAGGCGGTCACAGCCATCGCCGCATCATTCATGCCGCCGATGCGACGGGACAAGCCGTATCGACTACGCTCGCCAGCCAGGCAGCAGCCAAGCGAAACATTGAACTCAAATCTGGCCGGGTCGCGGTTGATTTAATAACCAACCGAAATCTGTCACTACCCGGAAACCGCTGCGTAGGGGCTTACGTACTTAACCTTGAAGACAATCACGTGGAACTTTACCGCGCGCGCTTCACCGTGATCGCAACCGGTGGCGCTTCCAAAGCGTACCGCTACACAACCAATCCCGATGGCGCGTCCGGTGACGGCATCGCCATGGCATGGCGAGCCGGCTGCAGGGTCACCAACATGGAATTCAACCAGTTCCACCCAACTTGCTTGTACCACCCCCACGCCAAATCCTTCTTAATCACCGAGGCGGTTCGCGGTGAAGGCGGCGTATTAAGATTGCCGGATGGCAGCCGATTCATGAACAAGTTTGACGAACGTGCCGAGTTGGCACCTCGTGATGTTGTCGCCCGAGCCATCGACCACGAAATGAAGCGCTTAGGTGCTGATTACCTATATCTGGACATCAGCCACAAACCGGCGGACTTCATCAAACACCACTTCCCGACGATTTACGAAAAATGCCTCGGTTTCGGCATCGACATCACTAAAGACCCGATTCCCGTGGTGCCGGCTGCCCACTACACTTGCGGCGGTATCATCAGTGACAAGCGCGCAAGAACCGACATTAACCAGCTCTATGTCGTCGGAGAAGCTGCCTTTACCGGTCTCCACGGCGCCAACCGCATGGCCAGCAACTCGCTGTTAGAATGTCTGGTATATGGCCGCGCGGCCGCTCAGGACATCGCTCGCCGAGAAGCAGACATCCCCCATGTGCCCTCTGTGCCCGCGTGGGACGAAAGTCAGGTCCGGGACTCAGACGAAGATGTCATTATTTCCCACAACTGGGACGAATTGCGCCACTTTATGTGGGATTATGTCGGCATTGTGCGCACCACCAAACGCCTGCATCGTGCCAAACACCGAGTAGATCTTCTGCAAGGCGAGATCAACGAGTTCTACAGTAACTATCGGGTGACCAACGACCTCATTGAATTACGTAATTTGGTCACCATATCAGACCTGATCATATGCTCGGCTCTGCAACGCAAAGAAAGCCGCGGGCTGCACTACACCCTGGACTACCCGCAGACCCAAAGCGACGCCCGAGATACCGTGCTGATGCCCACAACTTACCGAACTCTGGCTCCCTGAATCAGAGCCTTCAACAAACGCTTAAAGACGGAACCCGTTATGTCCGACACCCAAGAAACAAACGCGCACACTGAGTTCCACCGTCTTTGGTGGCACAGCCGTCGCGGCATGCTGGAGCTGGACGTTCTGCTTCTCCCGTTTCTGGAAGAAGCTTACCGAGACCTCGAACCGGAAGACCAGGCACGTTACCGCAAGCTGTTGAGCTGCGAAGATGCGGACATGTTTGAATGGTTCATGCAGCGCAGCAAACCTGAAGACGCCGATCTCCGCCGCATCGTCGAAATGATTCTGAACCGTGTCCAGCCGGATTGAATTAACCCTGTTACCCTCGGTTTCCGCTGGCCTTTTAGCCATTATTCCCTGGCTTGGGCTAGCGGTGTTCACGGTTGCCGCGGCTCTGGAAACCTCCTATCTGTTATTGCTGTTGGTATTGCCAATATTAGCGTTGGGATGGGCATCATTTCAGCGCTTTGGACTATTAAGCAAACCGGATTCGGTCGTTGCCCTCTCCCATGACCATGCAGGGCTATCTTGTCAGCTGGCCAACGGACACCATGTACCCGCGACTGTTAGCAACGCCAGCTTTCTCAGTTCTCAGCTGCTTGTTTTACAGTTCAAACCGCGGATGCCAAGATCGAGCCCAATGCTCGCGATCATTACTGGCTCCAAAGGCGGGCTAAAATCAAACGTGAGCGACTCGGCCGCTTTCAGGCGCCTGCAAATGCTACTTCGCGCCGGTTCACCTGAAGCCGGACATAACACTCCTTCGCATTAATTCTGGGGACTATTTTGAGTAGACAGGATTCTCAGCAACCCGAACATAACAACGGCCATGCTCTTTTGAGCAACCGCCTCATGGCACGTATCAGTGGCCCGGGAACCGACAAGTTTGTGCAGGGCCAGTTTACCCAGCACGTGGACGAAGTCACCAACGAGCAGTCTCTCAGAGCCGCTGCCTGCACCCATAAAGGCCGTGCCTACTGCCTGACACGCCTTGTTCGCAATGGCGAAGACCTGCTCATGGACTTTGATGCCAACCAGGCCGAAGCCACTATTACCCACCTAAAAAAGTATCTGATGCTTTTTCGGGGCACGACGCTGGAAACACTTTCCGCTGGTCGGATTATCGGTCTGATTGGCAAAGCTGCAGCCGCATCGGTATGCGGTGAAGAAGCAGGCTCCCTAACCGGGCCCGGCCAAGTACTGAAGGTCGGTGATAGCCATCTGATTCGTATTGAAAACACCGCCGATCACACTGCTCGCTACGAGTGGTGGCAAGCAACCACAGAGCAACCGGTTCCAGAAGACATCCCCGAAATTACACCGGAGCAGTGGCTGGCATCCAGTATTTCGGCGGGCGTGCCTTGGCTGACGGAGGCATCTCAAGAAGCCTATGTCCCGCAAATGCTGAACTTACAGCACCTGCAAGGCGTGCATTTCAAAAAAGGTTGCTACACCGGGCAGGAAGTCATTGCCCGGATGCATTTTCTCGGCCAGTTGAAAAAAAGTCTGCACAGGCTATCTTTCAATAACGCCCATCAAGCTCCCAACGTCGGCACCAAGCTTCTGGCCGATGGTAAAGCTGTCGGAGAAGTGGTCAATGCCTTGATGACCGGGGATCTAAACGGTGAAATGCTTGCAGTCATTCGCCATGATGCCAGCTCCAAAGTACTTTCCTTAGATGGTATGGACAAGGTGACTATCAGTCTTCAGCAATTACCCTATGCTGTGCCTGAACAACTACCTTCTGAAACATAAGTTGACAGGAAAGATCGCGCTTATTTGCTATAAAGGCAGCCATACACTGAGCCCTGTTTGAGGGCCCCATTTAAGTGGAAACAGACTGACTATGGCCGACATGATCGAAACCATTAAAGCTGACCTGACCAGCGCCATCGAGAATGACAAGTTAATTTTGCCAACACTTCCCGAAGCAGCCCTGCAAGTCAGAGAAATTGCAGAATCGGAAGATACCTCGATTGCAGATCTGGTGACGGTGATCAGCAATGACACGGCACTGTCTGCTCGTATCATCCGCGTGTGCAACAGCCCGTTGTTCCGTGGCACGCGGGCCATTGAGAATCTGAACATGGCTGTAAGCCGCCTGGGCATGGCCTACACCAGCAATCTCGCAATGGGGCTGGCCATGGAACAAATGTTCCAAGCCACCTCTGACATGGTGGATAAGAGGCTTCGCGCCACTTGGCAAACCAGCACCGAAGTCGCCGGCATTTGTCACGTTCTGGCCCAACACTACACCAAATTAAGACCCGACCAAGCCACTCTGGCCGGGCTGGTACACCTAATTGGTGTTCTTCCCATTCTTCGCTATGTTGAAGATCACAGCTTGGACCTGAGCGGTATCGTACTGGATGCAGTGATCGAAGAGCTGCACCCTCGGATCGGCAGCTTGATCCTGAAAAAATGGCAATTCCCGGAAGCACTGCAAAATGTGCCAATGGACTATGCCAACTTACAACGTGAGGTACCTCAAGCAGATCATGCCGACTTGGTGATGATTGCCAACCTACAGTTGATCGCCGGCACTAACCACCGTTGGAACCAGGTGGATTTCACCACTATTTCGGCGTTTGGTCGATTAGGTCTGGACCCTGAAATGAATCTGGCTGAGGAAGAGGATCTGAGCGCCCAAATGGAAGCGGCCATGGCATTGCTTGGGTAATCGCTCGACTTTAGAGGTCAAGCAGCTCCTGCTGTGAAGCTGAATCCAGAGCCCACTCTATCGGGCTCTGGTGATGCTCAAGCAACCATTGATTAACACGAGAAAAATGCTGACATCCGAAGAACCCGCGATAGGCACTGAGCGGAGATGGATGCGGCCCCTCCAGTACCAAATGACGATCACGATCAATGATCTGACCTTTCTGCTTGGCGTATCCACCCCAGAGCAAAAACACCACGCCCTCGCGTTGCTGATTCACTACGTTGATCACTCGATCAGTAAAGATTTCCCAACCCTTACCTTGATGGGCGCCAGCCTTTCCCTGCTCAACCGTCAATACCGCATTTAGCAGCAACACACCCTGCTCGGCCCAAGATTGCAGGCAGCCGTGACCGGGGGAGCCAATACCCAAATCCTGCTGAATTTCTTTAAAGATGTTCTTCAGCGACGGCGGTATCCGCACACCGTGAGACACCGAGAAGCTCAGGCCGTGGGCCTGACCGGCGCCGTGGTAGGGGTCTTGCCCCAAAATAACGACTTTGGTCTGATCAAGCGGGGTGCTGTTTAGCGCATTGAACAGCTGTGACTGAGGAGGAAACAATGTCTTTCCGGCACGCTCTTCCGCTACCAGGAATTCTGCCAAGCGATGCATATAAGGTTGACGGAACTCGTCCGCCAACCACTGGTCCCAGCCGAGCCCGGACTTCAGTTCCTGAGCCAGTGCCTCAGCCGGGTGCATGCCTTATTCGTCTCCGGCGCTCTGTTCGGCTTTGTGCTCTGGGCGCATGGCCGGGAACAGAATAACATCACGGATCGACGGCGAATCGGTCAGCATCATGGCCAAGCGGTCGATGCCAATTCCCTCGCCCGCGGTCGGCGGCAAGCCGTATTCCAGAGCCATCACGTAGTCGTCGTCGTAGAACATGGCTTCGTCGTCGCCGGCGTCCTTCTCAGCCACCTGCGCCTTGAAGCGCTCCGCCTGATCTTCGGCATCGTTCAGCTCCGAGAAGCCGTTGGCAATTTCACGACCGCCCACGAAGAACTCAAAGCGCTCGGTGACAAACGGATCGCTGTCTTTGCAGCGGGCCAGCGGCGACACTTCCTTCGGGTACTCGGTGATGAAGGTCGGCTGCATCAAGCGATGCTCGGCGGTCTCTTCGAAGATCTCGATTTGCACCTTACCTAAGCCCCAGATGTCTTTAACCTTGATACCAAGCCCTTTCGCCAGCTCACGTGCTTGAGCTTCGTCGGCCAGCTGCTCACGTGTAATTTCCGGATTGTAGCGCAAGATTGCATCCACCACGGTCAAGCGCTCAAACGGTTTGCCGAAGTCGTATTCAACGGCTTCTTCGGTACCGTCTTTCAGCACGCGCGTGTTGGTCACCGTGGTGGTCCCCAGCACTTTGTCAGCGATGGTACGCAGCATGTCTTCGGTCAGGTCCATCAGGTCGTTATAATCCGCATACGCCTGATAGAACTCGACCATGGTGAATTCCGGGTTGTGCCGGGTCGATAAGCCTTCGTTACGGAAGTTACGGTTGATCTCGAACACTCGCTCAAAACCACCCACAACCAAGCGCTTGAGGTAAAGCTCCGGCGCAATCCGCAGGTACATATCAATACCCAGTGCGTTGTGATGGGTCACGAACGGACGGGCGGTCGCACCACCAGGAATCACCTGAAGCATCGGCGTTTCGACTTCCATGAAGTCACGCTCGGAGAAGTACTGGCGCATTACATTGATGATTTTCGAGCGTGCATAGAACACCCGACGGCTGTCTTCGTTCATCATCAAGTCTACGTAACGATGACGGTAACGGGCCTCGGTGTCGGTCAGGCCTTTATGCTTCTCAGGCAGCGGACGCAACGACTTGGTGAGCAGGGTGTACTCATCCATCGCCACGTAGAGGTCACCTTTGCCCGACTTGCACAGCACGCCGCGCACGCCCACGATGTCGCCAAGATCCCAATGCTTGGTGTCTTTCTGGACATCTTTGGTGGCGTAGATCTGAATCCGGCCAGTCATATCCTGAACCACTTTGAACGCCTTGCGATCGAGCATCATGCGGCCAGCAATGGCCACTTGGATGCCCATGGCTTCCAGCTCTTCCTTGGACTTGTCACCGTATTTCTCCTGCAGCTCGGCAGCAGTGGCATCCCGTCGGAAATTGTTCGGGAACGCATTGCCCTGCTCTCGCAGGTTGGCCAGTTTGGCGCGGCGCTCCGCAATCAGCTTATTGTCCTCGGGCTGGGTCGCGTTCTGGGTCTGTTCGGTCATGTTAGCTCACTAAGAAGTCGGGGGGTCCGGTTCGGGTTGAATGGCGCTGTTTACAGCGCCATCTTCAGACTGGCTTCGATAAACTTGTCGATGTCGCCATCGAGCACCGACTGGGTGTTACTGGTTTCCACCTTGGTGCGAAGATCTTTGATACGGCTATCATCCAGCACGTATGAGCGGATCTGGCTACCCCAGCCGATGTCAGACTTAGAGTCTTCCTGCTTCTGCTTCTCGGCGTTGCGCAATTGCATCTCGCGCTCGAACAGCTTGGCTTTCAGCTGTTTCATCGCCTGATCTTTGTTCTGATGCTGGCTTCGGCCAGCCTGGCACGCCACCACGATTCCGGTAGGGTTATGAGTCAGTCGCACGGCCGATTCGGTTCGGTTTACGTGCTGACCACCCGCACCAGACGCGCGGTATACGTCTACGCGCAGATCAGCCGGGTTGATGTCGATTTCAAAGCTGTCATCCACTTCCGGCGAGATGAACACGGAAGAGAAGGACGTATGCCGACGATTACCGGAATCGAACGGTGATTTGCGCACCAGACGATGAACGCCGGTTTCGGTCCGCAACCATCCGTAGGCGTAGTCGCCCTGTATGTGAATGGTCGCACTCTTGATACCCGCGACTTCACCTTCCTGCAACTCGACGATTTCGGCTTTGAAGCCTCGGCGCTCGGCCCAGCGCAGGTACATACGCAACAGCATGTTGCCCCAGTCTTGCGCTTCGGTGCCGCCAGAGCCGGCCTGAATTTCCAGGTAGGCGTTGTTGGCGTCCATTTCACCGGAGAACATGCGGCGGAATTCGAGCTTCTCGAGTTCCTTATCAAGGCCTTCTAAATCAGCTTCAATTTCTTGAACGGTGCCTTCGTCGTCCTCTTCTACGGCCATTTCGAGCAGGCTTTCTGCGTCTGCCAGGCCAGAGGTGAGGTTATCAATGGTTCTGACGATCAGTTCGAGGTCAGAACGCTCCTTACCCAGTGACTGGGCGCGCTCCGGATCGTCCCATACGGTTGGGAGTTCAAGTTCGCGTTCTACTTCGACCAGGCGTTCGCTTCGCTGATCGTAGTCAAAGATACCCCCTCAGCGCTTCGGTGCGCTCGCGAAGCTCTTTGATCTTCGTCACTATGGGATTAATTTCCATGAAACCTTGTCTCGCTTTGGAAAATGGTGCGATAAAAACTGAGGGCGAATTCTACCGGAATTCGTGCGTTAAATCAGCTATTCGTGGATGGGTGCAGGCACCCTGCAAGGTAGGGCTTTCCGAGAGACGCGGTCAGCCCAGAGGCTCGAGATAATCCACCATCAACTGCAAGTTGGTCCGACCACGGAAGGTGTTGGCATCCGGTTTGTAGACCACCCGGGCACCCGAGCGGGTGTAGTCCGGTACTTCAGGGCCGGTATTGAAGGCGATGGCGTCGATAATGCCGCCGCCTTCTGCTGGCTGCAGCACCAGTTTCAGGTGATTTTCTCCCACGATGCGCTGGCTGACGACTTTGAATTCACCATCGAACAATGGCTCTGGGAAGTGTTGCCCCCAAGGGCCGCTGCGCTTGAGCAGGTATGCGGTATCGAGGTTCAGCTCCGCAGATGCCAACGGGCCGTCAGTGACGATGGCCGCTTCCAGATCTTCCGGCGTCAGGGTGTCTCTAACCGCCTGGTCGAAAGCTTTGCCGAATAATTCCAGGTCGTCACGGGCAATCGTCATACCGGCGGCCATGGCGTGGCCGCCGTATTTTTTCATCAAACCCGGTGATTTGGCATCCACAACCGCGAGAGCATCGCGGATATGCAGGCCCGGAATAGACCGGGCCGAGCCTTTGAGGCTAACGCCGTCATCGTCCGGCGCAAACGCAATGGTCGGGCGATGGGTCTGCTCGCGGATTCTGGCGGCGAGAATACCTATCACACCTTGGTGCCAGTCCTGATCAAACAAAGCCAAGCCCCAGGGCAAACCGTCGATATCCAACGACATGGAAGCCAGCAGCTCTTGGGCTTGGCTTTTCATGTCTTTTTCGATGGTGCGGCGCTCTCGATTGAAAGTGTCCAGCTCTTGCGCGAGACGCAAGGCTTCATCGGGGTTATCCACGAGCAAACAGGCAATGCCGATGCTCATATCATCCAAGCGGCCGGCGGCATTAAGACGGGGGCCAACAACAAAACCCAGATCGGTAGAACTGATCTCGGTGTGGTCCCGGCCTGCCACTTTTAACAGCGCCAGTATGCCAGGGCGAGCTTCGCCTTTGCGGATACGGCGAATGCCCTGCTCTACAAAAATTCGGTTGTTATGGTCCAACGGAACAACATCCGCCACCGTGCCCAAAGCGACCAGATCCAGCAGGGTACCCAGATTGGGCTCAGGATTCGGCAGCAGATTGCGATCACGCAGGTGCTTTCGCAGCGCGGTGAGCACATAGAACATTACACCCACGCCAGCGGCATTTTTGCTTAAGAACGGGCAGCCGGGCTGATTGGGATTTACGATGGCATCTGCGTCTGGCAGTTCTTCTCCCGCCAAGTGATGATCAGTCACAACCACTTTGATTCCAAGTTCCCTTGCAGCTCGCACGCCTTCGATGGCGGAGATTCCGTTATCAACGGTCACCAGCAAGTCGGGTAATTCACCCTCTTCCTGCAATCGATGGATGATTCCCGGTGTTAGGCCGTAACCATCGGAGAAACGACTCGGCACTCTGAAATCGACCGATGGCACGCCCAACATAGACAAGCCGAGCATCGCAACCGCCGTGCTGGTGGCACCGTCTGCATCGAAATCACCAAGAATCATAACGCGCTGCTTCTGAACCACCGCGTCGGCCAGCAACTCCACAGCTCGGTCTATGCCTCGCAATTGCATCGGGGACGCCAGGTGCTTCAGGGTGTACTGGAGCTGATCGTCGGATTGAACGCCACGGGCGGCGTATAACCGACGAAGGATGGGAGGCAGGCTTTGCCCCCAGCTCGACGTGTCAGCGGGCTGGGGGCGGCGCAGGATCTTTTTAGGAGTCATGCCGGATCAGGCATTTTTCCAGTGCTTGGACAAAAAGCCCTGCACTTCAGCCAGATCGTTATCCAGCACGGTGTAGCGCTCTTCTCGCTCGAACAGATCAGCCATGTGAGGCGGCAACTGAGGCTTCACCGACAAGCCGGATTCGACAATAGCATCAGGGAACTTGGCCGGGTGCGCGGTGCCCAAGGTAATCATCGGAACCGTTTCGTCGCGACGGCAATTACGGGCTGCGCGCACGCCGATCGCGGTATGCGGGTCGAGCAGGTATTCATTCTTCTCGTAGATTTCACGGATGGTATCGCAGGTGGCTTTGTCGTCTACCGCATCGCTGTCAAACAGCTTGCGGGCCGCCTTCCAACGGTAATCTTCGATGCTGACTGGACCTTTAGCTGCGTTTTCCAGCAGATCTTTCACCGCAACGCCGTCACGACCATGCAAGTCGAACAACAACCGCTCAAAGTTGCTGGATACCATGATGTCCATGCTAGGCGACAGCGTGTGCTCCAACTGCTGCTGCTCATAGCGGTTACCGCTCATGAAGCGATGCAGAATGTCGTTGCGGTTGGTGGCAATCACCAACTGACTGATAGGCAGGCCCATCTTCTTGGCCAGGTAACCGGCAAAGATGTCGCCAAAGTTACCCGTGGGCACAGAGAACGCCATGCTGCGGTCAGGGCCACCCAATGCCAGCGATGCTTGGAAGTAGTAGACGATCTGGGCCATGATTCGCGCCCAGTTGATCGAGTTCACAGCCGCCAACTGGGTTTTACCACCCAGGAACGACTGGTCACCGAAGCTTTCTTTGACCATGCGCTGGCAATCGTCAAAGTTTCCCTTCACGGCAATGTTGTGGATGTTGTCGCCCTGCACGGTCGTCATCTGGCGACGCTGTACCTCAGACACACGCTGGTACGGGTGCAGGATGAAAATATCCACATGCTCGCAACGTCGGCAACCTTCAATGGCCGCAGAACCTGTGTCACCCGACGTCGCGCCCATGATCACAACGTGCTGCTTACGCTTTTCAAGCACATAGTCGAGCAAGCGTCCAAGCAATTGCAGCGCAAAGTCTTTGAAGGCCAACGTGGGACCGCGGAACAGTTCCATCACCCATTCATTGCTGTCGAGCTGAACCAGAGGCGCTACCGACTGATGGGCAAAGCCGCTATAGGTTTCATTCAACATTATGCGGAAATCGTCGGCCGGGATGGCATCTTCCACGAACGGGTACATAACGTTAAAGGCCAACTCCGCGTAGGGCAAGCCCCGCCAGCTGCGAATTTCTTCCAAGCTGAAGTGCGGCAACGACTCCGGTACATATAGGCCACCGTCGGTTGCCAACCCAGTCAGAAGAACGTCTTCAAAGCCTAAAGCGGGTGCTTCGCCCCGTGTGCTGATGTATCTCACGTGCGTACCTGTTAGTTGAAATTTTCTGCGCGGATGCGGACAACGGAACCGTCTACGTCGACCAGCGATTCCATTTCTTCAATCGCCAGATTCATCTGACGCTCCTGAACCGTGTGAGTCAGGATGATGACCGGAATACGGCCATCCGCGAACTCGGATTCTTTCTGCATGATCGATTCAATGTTGATGCCGTGCTCACTCAGAATCGATGCAATCTTGGCCAGAACACCCGGCCGGTCAAACGCCTGAATGCGCAGATAATAAGCAGATTGAATTTCTTCCATCGGCAGCACTGGTAAATCTTCCAACGCATCAGGCGTGAAGCCCAGATACGGCACTTTCTGCCGACTATCACTGGCTACCGAGCGAGCTACATCAACGATGTCCGCAATCACTGCAGAGGCAGTGGCCTCGTCACCTGCACCGGGGCCGTAATACATGGTTTGGCCAACAGCATCACCGTCGACCATGACGGCATTCAGAACGCCATCAACCTGAGCAATCAGGTGTGTTTTCGGAACCAGCGTGGGGTGAACTCGCAACTCAATACCTTCGTCACGACGACGGGCGATACCCAGGTGTTTAACGCGGTAACCCAGCAGCTCGGCGTGAGCGATATCGCTCGGGGTCAACGACGAAATGCCTTCGGTGTAAGCTTTCTCGAACTGCAGCGGAACGCCAATACCGGACGAGGCCAAAATCGTAAGCTTGTGGGCCGCATCAATGCCTTCAACATCGAATGTGGGATCAGCTTCTGCGTAACCCAGCGCCTGCGCCTCTTTTAGTACTTCGTCAAACGGACGGCCAGCACGCATTTCGGTCAAAATAAAGTTACCGGTACCGTTGATGATTCCCGCGATGGTGTCGATGCGGTTTGCAGCCAAACCTTCACGGACGGCCTTGATAACCGGAATACCACCGGCCACACCGGCTTCGTAAGCAACGACGACACCCGCCTTTTCAGCGGCTTCAAAAATTTCGTTACCGTGAACGGCAATCAGAGCCTTATTTGCTGTTACGACATGTTTACCATTGGCAATGGCAGTCAACACCAGTTCACGGGCAACGTCGTAGCCACCAATCAGTTCGACCACAACGTCGACGTTAACGTCATTCACCACATCAAAAATGTCGGTGCTGAACGGAATATCACCGAGGTCGAGATCATCCCGACGCTTCCGGCTAGCCACACGGGTAATTCGAATATTACAGCCGATACGACCCGAAATAATCGCCGCGTTGCGAGTCAGGACATTGAATGTACCGCCGCCTACGGTTCCTAATCCGCAAATTCCGACATTAACGTCTTTCAAGCTCTCACCTCTGGTCCCGCTCGGGGGTGCTGATGGATTGCAATTGGGGGCATAGTATACCGATTCAGACGCGTGTGAATAAGCCCTGAATCGGTTACCTTTCAAACAGGAGGAAACGGCCCTCAAACGAGAGCCGCTTAAACTTAGAGCAGACCAAGGCCTTCTGCCAGATTACGAGCCGGAACATAACCACGAATCATGTTACCGTCTTCCAGAACAATCGCCGGAGTTCCGGTTACACCGACCTTACCACCTAGCTGATATTGTTCCGCGACCGGATTCTCACAGGTTTCACTTGGTACTGATTTACCAGCTTTGGCTGTGTCCATAGCATTCTGCTGATCATCTGCACACCACACCGATTCGTACTTCCGAAATGAAGGAGTATTAGGACCTGAGCGCGGGAAAGCATAGTAGTTGACGGTAATACCATAATCATTGAGTTGCGGCACTTCGTCGTGCAACTTCCTGCAGTATGGGCAATCAATGTCGGTAAACACATCGATAACGGCTTTCTGCTTACCTTTTGCCGGGTAAGAGATAATTCCATCGTCACCAAATTCTGCCATCTGTTTCTGGCGCACCTGAGCCCGCGCCTCTTCTGTTACATTGGCAATACCTTTTTCGGTAACTTTTAACATGTCGCCAGTCAACAGATAGACACCATCTTCCGTGGTGTAAATAGTGTCACCATTACTGCTTTGCACTTCGTAAAGGCCCGGGGCCTCCGACTTGCTCACAGACAGTATTCGCAAACCAGGCACTGCCTGCGACAAACGTTCAGTGATGGCATCTTCAACTTCACCAGCATTTACTGCTGGCACAGCGACCAACGGCATCATCAGGCCCGCCATAGCGGCCAAAGTTCTTAGCTTCATGAGATTGCACTTACCTTGTTGTTTAAGGAGTTCAGGGCTCGAGCCCCACTCGCCGGCAAATTCACACTATAAGACCGACTTCATGGGAGAGTGCGACACAGAGCAACAATAAAAGTTCAATCCCACACCATAACAGATCAGCCTCTGGGATGGTGTGTCTGATGCAGATCCTGCAATCGCTGGCGAGCAACATGAGTATAAATCTGGGTCGTTGAAAGGTCTGAATGACCAAGCAGCATCTGCACCACTCTCAGATCGGCACCATGATTAAGCAAGTGAGTTGCAAAGGCATGTCGGAGTGTATGGGGCGACAAATGTTTCTGTATACCAGAGCGGGAGGCGTATAACTTGATACGATACCAAAAAGTCTGCCGAGTCATCGCACTGGCGCGATTTCCGGGAAAAAGCGCATCACTGCTCTTGCCCTTTAACAGCTCAGCCCTAGCTTCGCGCATATAGCGGACGAGCCAATCAACAGCCTCTTCACCTAGAGGCACCAACCTTTCTTTCCCGCCCTTCCCATTAACGCGAACCACACCCTGGCGGAGATTGACCTGATCAACCGTCAGACCGGTTAACTCCGTTACACGCAAGCCGCAACCGTACAAAATCTCAAGCATGGCTCGGTCTCGCAATTCCAGCGGCAATTCCGGGTCAGGCTCGGCCAACAATCGCTCGACATCGCCCTCGGTCAAGGTATCGGGCAGCCGTCGAGGCAAGCGCGGACTGTCTATCCGTAACGTCGGATCTTCGGCTATCAGCCCTTCTCGTAACAAATAGCGGTAGAAGCGCCGGATGCCAGAAAGACGACGCGCTGCGGTGCTTGCCTTTAAGCCGTCAGCCATCCCCTGAGACATCCATGCCAATAGGTCGGTACGCGCTGCCGAGCGCAAACCGGGGGCTCCGCGCTGTTGCTGCAGCCATAACGAAAGACCCGACAAATCACTGGCATAGGCCGCTCGGGTTTTCTCACCCAAACCGTCCTCAAGCCAAATGGCATCGGCAAACGCGACAATCAACGACTCATCTTCAACTCTGAGCAAATATATCACCCCAAGACGATCGAACTACCGAAATTTAAGCACAAAAAAAGCAGCCGCTGAGGCTGCTTTTTTCTGTACTGATCGGTGAAACCGATATCAGCCCAGCTTTTCCTTGATACGAGCTGCCTTACCAGACAGGTCGCGCAGGTAGTAAAGCTTAGCCTGACGCACGTCACCACGACGCTTCACGCTGACGCTGTCTACCAGAGAAGAATAAGTCTGGAAGGTACGCTCAACACCCACGCCGTAAGAAATCTTACGAACAGTGAAGGAAGAGTTCATACCACGGTTGCGCTTACCGATAACCACACCTTCGAACGCCTGCAGACGCTCACGGTTACCTTCTTTAACGCGAACCTGAACAACCACGGTGTCGCCCGGCGCAAACGCTGGGAGTTCCTTGGTCATCTGTTCTGTTTCAAGTTGACTGATGATGTTGTTCTTGCCGCTCATCGTAATGCTCCTGATACCCAATCTTTCAATGCCCTGATGATTCAGAGGCACCCGGTTCGTTCAAAATTTCACCCAGTAGCTGACGCTCTTCTTCCGTAAACACCCGCTCTTCGAGCAGGTCGGGGCGTCGCTCCCGTGTTCGCCTCAACGATTCTTTCAACCGCCAACGCCGGATCTGTTCATGGTGACCGCCCAAAAGAACTTCCGGCACCGCCTGACCTTCGTAAACCTCGGGCCGGGTGTAGTGCGGACAATCCAGCAAACCATCAGCAAAGGAATCTTGCTCTGCCGACTGCGCATGACCCAGCGCTCCGGGGATGAGGCGTGTTACCGCATCAATTACAGCCATCGCCGCCAGTTCACCACCTGAGAGCACAAAGTCACCCAGTGACACTTCCCGGTCGACTTCCGCCGATATCAGGCGTTCATCAACGCCCTCGTAACGACCGGCAACGAGAATCAGCTGCTTTTCGGCAGCGAGAGACTCGACTACCGACTGATCCAGCCTTTCACCCTGCGGAGAAAGATAGACCACACAGGCCTTGCCGGGTGCCGATGCCCGCGCCTCATGGATAGCATCCCGGAGCGGCTGAATTTTCATCAGCATGCCCGGACCACCGCCATAGGGCCGGTCATCAACAGTACGGTGACGATCATGCGTGAAGTCCCGTGGGTTCCAGCTCTTGAACGTCAAAAGACCTTCTCGAGCGGCCCTACCGGTAATCCCGTAATCCGTCACCGAAGAAAACATGTCCGGAAACAGACTGACTGCGCCAATCCACACTCGTCAGAACTCCGGATCCCAATCGACCACCATTCGCGAACCACTCAAATCCACGCTCATAACTACCTGATCCGGCAGATACGGGATCAATCGTTCGCGCTGGTCAATGGAACCGGCTGTCGCATGCACAACCAACACATCGTTGGCACCTGTTTCCAGAAGATGATGCACCTTCCCCAGGCACTCATCTTCAACCGTGAAGACAGTCAGACCTTCCAGCTGAAACCAGTAGAACTCCCCACTGGGGAGCGCTGGCAACTGCTCAGTTGGAACTCTGATCTCGGCCCCCGCGTAGGTGCGAGCCACTTCACGATCATCAAGTCCTTTCAGCTTGACGACGATCCCCTGCCCTTGGCGGCGACCATCTTCAAGCTTTGCCGGGATACGCTTACCGTCAAGGACCAAGGTCCAATCACGATAGTTCAGTATGCCTTCTTTGGGATCGGTATCAGAGAAGACCTTAAGCCAACCCTTGACCCCAAACACCGAGGTTACCCGGCCGATCACAGTTTCCTGCGAATTCTGTGTCATGCCTGTCAAACCTCGATATTAAACTGCAATTACTCTGCAGTCTTAAGCAGCTGCGCAACGCGATCGCTGGTCTGAGCGCCTTGGCCCACCCAGTAATCAACGCGCTCACGGTTTACACGCAGACGCTCTTCCTGGCCGCGAGCAACCGGGTTAAAGAAACCAACACGCTCAATGAAACGGCCGTCACGAGATTTACGGCTGTCAGTGACTGTCAGATGGTAGAACGGGCGCTTCTTAGAGCCGCCACGAGCCAAACGGATTGTTACCATTTCGACCAATATCCTGTTCTGTTGTACGAACTTTGTACGATTCTCATCAGACTGCTAGCAGCCGACGAGAAGACCCATACTCGAAAGGGGCGCTATTCTATGCGAAAAAAGCGCCAATGAAAATAGGGAAACGCTCGGTTTCCCTATTTTATATGTAAGGCATTTTACATACGGCCAAACGGAGGCATTCCGCCACCGCCGCCGCCAGGTGGCATCATACCACCTAGACCGCGCATCATGTTGGCCATTCCGCCTTTCTTGCCAAACTTTTTCATCATTTTCGCCATCTGCTTATGCTGCTTAAGCAAACGGTTCACATCCTGTATCTGGGTGCCGGAACCAGAAGCAATGCGGCGTTTACGCGAGTTATTGATGACATCCGGATAACGGCGCTCCTTCGGGGTCATAGAGCATATGATGGCTTCCATCTGCCCTACTGACTTGTCATTGACCTGCTGCTGGGCCATCTGGGCCATTTGCCCCATGCCCGGCAACTTGTCGAGCAACCCACCAATGCCACCCATATTTTTCATCTGCTGAAGCTGGTCCCGAAAATCTTCCAGGTCAAAACCTTTGCCCTTTTTGATTTTCTTAGTCAGCTTTTCAGCTTTCTGCTTATCCAGCTTGCGCTCGGCCTCTTCGATAAGCGACAGCACATCGCCCATACCAAGGATTCGCGAAGCGACCCGCTCCGGGTGGAACGGCTCAAGAGCATCCGTTTTCTCGCCGATACCCAGGAACTTGATAGGCTTACCAGTAATATGGCGAACAGAGAGCGCTGCACCACCCCGAGCGTCACCGTCAGTCTTGGTGAGCACCACACCCGTCAGAGGCAACGCATCATTAAACGCTTTAGCTGTATTTGCCGCGTCCTGACCTGTCATGGAGTCAACCACGAACAGCGTTTCGATCGGCTCTACGGCCGCATGCAAACGGCCAATCTCGCCCATCATCTGCTCATCGACATGCAGACGGCCCGCGGTATCAAGGATAACCACATCCACGTGTTTGCGTCGGGCTGCGTCAATCGCACCGTTAGCAATATCAACAGGATCCTGATCCACGCTACTAGGGAAGAACTCAACCCCGACTTCGGAGGCAAGAGTTTCTAACTGTTGAATCGCTGCAGGACGATACACGTCCGCACTGACGACCATGACAGACTTTTTCTCGCGCTCTTTAAGGAAACGAGACAGCTTGGCGACCGTCGTGGTCTTACCCGCGCCCTGAAGGCCCGCCATCATAATGACCGCAGGCGGACGCGTGGAAAGGTTAAGGGACTCATTACCCTCACCCATAACCCGTTCAAGCTCTTGCTGAACAACTTTGACGAACACCTGGCCCGGAGTCAGACTTCGCTGCACTTCCTGGCCGATCGCGCGCTTACGCACACCCTCGACAAAGTCTTTGACCACCGGCAACGCCACATCGGCCTCAAGCAACGCCATGCGAACTTCGCGCAGCGTGTCCTTAATGTTGTCGTCGGTGAGGCGCGCTTGACCAGAGATCTTGCGCAAACTACCGGATAGCCGGTCCTGGAGATTCTCAAACATGTTGCTCTTCCGTACCCCGGAGAAATTGTTCACACAAATCAAGAAGCCGGCCCGGGCCGCTTGATTCCTGTTGCATAATCGCGACATTATACCCAGACTTGGGAGCCTCAGAACAACTCCGAGGCCGCTTTAACCCTTAGACCAGCATATAAAGGACGTCATGGGAACGCTGATTATCGCGGTTACCGCACTTTTCTTGTACAGCGTTGGAACTGCCCTGCAAGCACTCCACTTCAGAGGCAAAGTCGAAACCAGCCTTGCCATTACAACGCTCATCGGTATCCTCGCCCTGACTGGGCATGGGTTGCTCATCGCACAAACCGTGTATTCAGACGGCGGCTTCGATTTCAGCTTTTTCAAAAGCTCGGTCTTGATCTCCTGGCTCATCGTTTTTCTATTACTGGGCCTGAATCTGACCAAACCGGTCGGCAGCCTATTTCTCGGTGCCTATCCCATAGCCGCCGGCACCATTACAATGGCCCTCATCGTACACACCGAATCACGTTTAGTGTCAGGGCATAGCTACGGAATGCTCTCTCACGTTGCCCTATCCGTTACCGCATATAGCCTGTTCACACTGGCCGCCATCCAGGCTGTGCTGCTTTACGTTCAAAACCGGCAACTAAAACACAATTACAACAGCCGTCTGATTCGCAACCTACCCCCGTTACAGACAATGGAATCACTGCTCTTTGAGATGGTATGGGCAGGCGTGGTCTTGCTGGTTCTGGCCATTATCACCGGGGCGATTTTCATTGAAGACCTGTTCGCTCAGGACCTGGCCCACAAAACCATCTTCTCCCTTCTGTCGCTTTTAGTGTTTGCCAGCCTCCTTATTGGTCGATACACCAAAGGCTGGAGAGGACTTACGGCAAGCCGCTGGACATTGACCGGTTGCGCGCTTCTTATGATCGCCTTTTACGGCAGCAAATTCGTACTCGAACTGCTGTTCCGATAAGGCTTAGCCGCCCGCCGCGGCAGCGCTTGACAGCACAGGCTTTGACACCTTATTTTCGCAACTTGTCATCCATAGAAGGGTTCCCCTCTTGAACGAGACATCGCTAACCGCGCTGTTTATTCTCCTTGTCGGCCTGATCATCCTCTCCGCCTTCTTTTCAAGTTCCGAAACCGGGATGATGTCACTTAACCGCTATCGCCTTAAACACATGGCGAATACCGGCCACAAAGGCGCAAAACGCGCCCAGAGGCTGCTGAACAGGACCGATCAACTGATCGGCGTCATCCTGATCGGTAACAATTTTGTTAACATTCTTGCTTCGTCCATTGCCACCGTCATAGCCATCCGTATATGGGGCGATGCCGGCATTGCCATCGCCACCATTTTGCTGACCGTTGTCATTCTGATTTTTGCGGAAGTCACTCCAAAAACGTTGGCGGCGCTTTTCCCAGAGAAAATTGCTTTCCCGGCCAGCCATGTGCTCGCGCCACTGCTCAAAATTCTTTACCCGCTGGTATGGTCGGTCAACCTGTTTACCACAGGCATTTTGCGTTTAATTGGCATTTCGTCAGCTCAAGCGAACGAAGACCACCTCAGCCGCGAAGAGTTGCGCACAGTTGTTAACGAAGCCGGCGCACTGATTCCCGCCAAGCATAAAGACATGCTGGTTGGCATCCTTGATCTGGAAAAAGTGACGGTCACCGACATCATGGTACCCCGCAACGACGTCGTCGGTATCGACCTGGAAGACGACACAGACGACATCATCCGACACTTGCGCAACAGTCAGCATACTCGCCTTCCGGTGTTTGAAGGCGACATCAACAACATTCAGGGCATTCTGCACCTGCGCAGCGTTGCCAAGCTGTTACACGAAAACGACATCACCAAAGACATGGTGCGGCAATTATGCCAAGAGCCTTACTTTATTCCGGAAAGTACGCCACTGAATACCCAACTACTTAACTTCCAGAGCGTTAAACGCCGATTTGGAATGGTGGTTGATGAATACGGAGAAGTGCTCGGGCTCGCTACCCTTGAGGACATACTGGAAGAAATCGTCGGCGAGTTCACCACCGACTACGCCTCAACCTCGCCAGACATTATCCCTCAGGACGACGGCACGTACATTATTGATGGCAGTACCCCGGTACGAACCATCAACAAAACTTTGGACTGGGAGCTTTCAACGGATGGTCCCAAAACGCTCAACGGGCTTATTACCGAGCGATTGGAAAACATCCCCGACACCAACGTGTGCCTCAAAGTCGAGAGACACCGAGTGGAAGTACTCCAAATCAAAGACAATGTCGTCAAAGCTGCAATTGTGCACCCGAGACACACCGCAAAACGGCTTCGGGCGAGGCCTGCACAAAAAAACGAGTAGATCCGAAGCAGCAACTACTCCACCCAGAATATTGACCCAGATCCCAGCTTTCGGTTTATTTGTGTTCTTTGTGCAAAAAGTGCGCTAAATTTAAAAAAAACGATAACGTGGAAATAGCTCGGTCATGTATCCGGTTAAGGCGTAGACAGGAGTTGGCCATGAACAAGCAGTCCGGTATACATTACCTTCGCGAGCACAGAGAGGCTGCTAGCAGTAGCCCTGTGCCCTCTGAGGTGACTCGCATACGTAATACCGTTGTTGCCGGGTTGGGAGATCTGCTGCAAGGGGCCTTTGATGCTGTGGACGACTCACTTTTTGAGCTCGCCAACAACGCCCGAAGCAACAACGAACAGAATCGTTACTTTGAAGCGATGCGGGAAATCCGTATAAAGCGCAAAGGTGTAGAACGTCATTTTCAAAGTGCTGTTTCTCAGCTTTTCACTACACCACCTCATGTCGGCGCGTCGCAAGGTCAAGATACTCAGGCGCAAGCAGATAGCTCGAACCTGACACTCTTGGGCAATGACGACTTGGAAGAACAGGTCGCCTTGAACGCCATGATCAGCAAGGCGAAAACTCACTTTCAAGGAGCACTGCTTCAGCTCCAAGCTCGATTTACACAGGTATACCCGTCAGCCAGCGATGACCAACCTGTTAACCCCATGGCCCCGGAACATCTGTGCAGCGCCTTTACCGAAGCCATCCAGGCTCTGGACATCCAAATTCGTGAACGCCTGATCCTGCTGAAGCAGTTCGACCGATACGTGGTATCGAACCTCGGCATGTTGCTGGATGAAGCCAACAGAATCTTGATCCAAGCCGGCATCATCCCCAACTTCCGTTATCAAGGCAAAAGCCACGGGTCGAAAGCAAAATCAGCCAGCGAAGAGTCCGAGCAAGCCGACGCTAGCGCGCCCGCCAGCAGTTCCGAAACTGATCGCGAAGACAGCGCGATGTTCGAACAAATCCGCGAAATGCTCAGCCAGCAACGACACAACACGGGCACCATGCCCCGAAGCTCCGATCCGGAGCTACACGTTCTCGGCGGCCGCGAACTGGCCAGCCTTCTGAGCTCAATACCAATCAACCCTACCGAGCGCGATTTCGGCGACCTAAGCTCTGGTGAGCCAGTGACCGTTGATTTGCGAGAGGTGGTTCAGCAACTGCTTTCCCAGACTCAAACACCCGACGGCCGCAAACCGGCGCTGAACGAAGTTGACGAAGACCTGATCAACCTGGTGTCAATGTTGTTTGAGTTTATTTTGGACGACTACAACTTGTCAGCACCTGTGCAGGTCCTGATCAGCCGGCTCCAGATTCCCATTCTAAAAGTCGTGATTAAAGACAAGAACTTCTTCAGCAAGTCCAATCATCCGGCACGCAAGCTACTGAACTCACTTGCCAAGGCGGGTATTGGCTGGAGCAGCAGTGATGAAAAGTCTCGGGACAAACTTTATGGGCAAATCCATAACGTGGTTCAGCGAATCCTTAATGAGTTTGACGGAGACGTAACGCTGTTTGAAACGCTGAATACCGATTTTGAACAATTCCTGGAGCGGGAGAACCGCAAATCCAATCTGGTGGAACAACGAACCCGCGAATCGGAACGCGGTCGTATCAAATCACAGAAAGCCCAGGAAGCCGTCGACAAACTTCTCAAAGAAAAACTGTCACGCTATAAACTGCCCGAATCCATTCACGAGATACTCACTAACGGTTGGAGCAGGGTTATGTTCCTGGCCTATCTTCGTGACGACTCTGAACATCGCTGGCAGGAAACCGTAAAAGTCGTCGACGACCTGATCTGGTGCCTGCACCCGCACGAAGAAGACGAAGAACGCGACCAGTGGGTTCGCGTGGTTCCAAGGCTACTGAGAACCCTTAGAAGCGGCTTGGAAGAAGTCTCCTATAACGCCACCAAGCTAGACGACATGATGGCTCAACTAAAACACCAGTTGGCCGAAGCGTTCCGAACCAACGCGACAATTGAAGCACGAAAAGATGAGCCCTCCCCAGAGGAAGATTCTCCGTCTCCCGAAACCCAAACGGCCATCCAAAGACAGCAAGAGCTCGAAGATGCTGCCGTATCCGAGTTCATCACCAAGATCGATCAACTAGAAACCGGAAATTGGGTTGAGTTTCGACTGGTCAACGGCGCCAGTTTCCGCTGCAAACTCTCTGCAATTATCGAAGAAGCCGATTGCTTTGTCTTTGTGAACCGTATGGGCCTGAAAGTGATTGAAAAAACACGGGTTGAGCTCGCACATGAGCTTCGCCGCGGGCGTCTGACCATGCTGGAACAAGGCGCTCTAATCGACCGGGCTCTTAATGCTGTTGTGGGTAGCTTGCGCGCAAAATCCGCCTAACGCCCTATGCTGCAGTCTGATTCTGAACCCGCCAAGTCCGTTCCGGCTTCCTACCGGATCGGCTTGGCGCTTTCGTTAGCCCTGATGTCACACATCCTGCTCCTTGCCGGGCTGCCATCTCCCGCTCTGGAAACACAAGATCTCAGCCACCGGCTCGTGTTCACCCTTAACGCCGCAAGCTCTCAGCCCAGTATCCGTTCCGCGCCTGACTCCGCATCTCAAGAACCGCTCAGGCACTCCGAGTTCAGCGTTGAGCCGCAAAGCCCTGCCGTAAAAGCACAACCCTCCCAGGCTCCGGTTGCTGCTAAACAACCGAAACATGTCAGCACGCCGCAACGCCAAGAAACCCTTCAACAAGCCCCCGGCGCACAACCGGGCTCTGCTGCCGCACAATCTGCAACGAAGCACACTCCCAAACAGGAGAGCACGGAGACTGTTCAAAGGATCACCAAATCACCGGCGGAGCAAGATCCTTATTTGATCAAGCTTGCCGTGCATTTGGCGGAAGAGCTGGAGGAATTGAAGGTACCGGCGATGTCGCAATTGGATACGACCAAAGACATGACGCTTGAGCTACGGATATTGGCGAACGGGGCACTCACGCGAGCGCGAGTAAAAGATTCAACAGGTATCGATGTGATTGACCGGGCGGCCTATCGAGCAGCTCTGTCTGCCAGCCCTTACCCGAAACCAGAGGGCGAGAAATCCGACCACTTTGACGTGAAACTGTTGTTCACGCCAAAGCGCCGAGAACAATAAATCAGGCTTCAGCTGATTTCACAGCGTCTTTCACAGCGGTCGCAAGTTCGCCGTTCTCTGACATTTCAAGAATGATGTCGCAACCACCAACTAATTCACCGCCAACGTACAATTGCGGATAAGTCGGCCAGCTAGAGTAAACCTTCAGCGCTTCGCGAAGCTCTTGGTTATCGAGAATGTTCACGAAAGCGAAACGTTCGCCACACGCCATCAACGCCTGAACCGTGCGAGCAGAAAAACCACACTGAGGGGCTTGCGGTGTACCCTTCATGTACAAAATAACTGGGTTCTCTTCTAACTGGCTCTTGATGGTTTCATTGATATCCATGAACACATACCTCTAATTGAAATCTGGATTACCGTCTGCCGGCATATTGTACCATTGTACACCGCCGACCAAGGCCGAACCAAACTGCCCGCTTTGACCCAAAACAACCCCGTGGTTACGAGCGTTGTTTTAACGGGAATGAAGGGCTAGACTTGATTCCCTTTTCAAAACGAAAACCTTAGCGCAGTTTCCTTGAAACAGGGGCCATTCATGGCAGTAAGACATTTTCTGACACTTAACGACATGACAACCAGCGAACTGGAGCAGTTGCTGGACCATGCTTCACGGCTCCGCAAGGAATGGCGTGAGGGCAAAGTCAGGGACTCCCTGAAAAACCGCGTGCTGGCCATGATTTTCGAAAAGTCATCGACTCGCACCAGAGTTTCCTTCGAGGCAGGCATGACCCAACTGGGCGGCACTGCCATGTTCCTTTCCCCCCGAGACACCCAGCTCGGTCGCGGCGAACCGATTGAAGACTCTGCCATCGTGATTTCCAGCATGGTCGATGCAGTCATGATTCGCACCTTTGCCCACGACACCGTACAAACCTTTGCATCGGCGTCGAGTAAACCGGTCATCAATGCGCTCACCGACGATTTCCACCCCTGCCAGCTGCTGGCAGATATGCAAACCTACCGTGAGCATCGAGGCAGCATCCGAGGCGCTACAGTCACTTGGGTGGGCGACGGAAACAACATGTGCCACTCCTATATCAATGCGGCCGAAAAGTTCAACTTTCATTTGAACGTGGCGTGCCCAGACGGGTACGAGCCCGACCAAGCACTGCTTGATACCCATAAAGACCGGGTGACTATTTTCCGGGAACCACAAGAGGCCGCTCGCGGCTCCAACTTACTGGTCACGGATGTTTGGGCATCGATGGGGCAAGAAGACGAGCAAAAAGCCCGTGAGGAAGCGTTCCGGAGCTATCAGATTAACCCCGAGCTGATATCGCTGGCCGATAAAGACGCGTTGTTCATGCATTGTTTGCCGGCACATCGCGGAGAGGAGATTTCCGCTGAAATGATGGAGCACTCAAGTTCGGTGGTTTGGCACGAGGCTGAAAACCGCCTGCACGCACAAAAAGCACTGCTTGAATTCCTCATACTCAACCGTCTGGACTGATCCATGCCCGAGCCCAAGGTGCAGCCAAATGACTGGCTTTTGAACGTCAACAACCTATCTGTCGGGTATGGCGGCGAAGCCGTAGTCAAGAACATCAACTTCGCTTTAAGCCACGGCGATATCGGCTGCCTCCTTGGCCCCAGTGGCTGCGGCAAAAGCACCATACTGCGCGCGCTTGCCGGCTTCCTGCCCATCGGTCAGGGCGAAATCAGCCTGCAATCACAAGCGATCAGCCAACCCGGCCGGTCGGTACCACCGGAAAAACGCAAAATCGGAATGGTGTTTCAGGACTACGCCCTGTTCCCTCACCTGAGCATCTCGGACAATGTCGGTTTTGGCCTAAAATCTTTGAGCAAACCTGAGCGCCAACAGAAAGTTACTGAATTACTCAAGTTGGTGCACTTGCAGGATCTCGCCGATAACTTCCCCCACGAGCTATCCGGCGGTCAGCAACAACGAGTCGCCCTCGCCCGGGCACTAGCCCCCGAACCCACGCTAATCCTGCTGGACGAACCCTTCTCAAACCTCGACACTGACCTTCGTCGTCGGCTGAGCCTCGACGTACGAGAGATTCTAAAAACGCTGGGCATCAGCGCGATCCTCGTCACTCACGATCAGCAAGAAGCTTTCGCCATGTGTGACCAGGTAGCGGTTCTCCGTGACGGCCAAATTCAGCAATGGGATGTGCCTTTCAACCTGTACCACGAACCCGCCAATCGCTTCGTTGCGAGCTTTGTTGGTCAGGGCGGATTTATTCCAGGCAAAGTGCGCGGCCCAGATGCCATCGAATCAGAACTTGGCGTTATCCACGGCAATCGGGCCTATAACTGGAAAGAAGGAACGCTGGTGGACATTCTGATCCGACCAGACGACATCGTGCACGATGAAAATTCCGATCTGCGGCCAAAGGTTGTGGAGAAAACCTTCGCGGGCACCTCAACGCTTTACCGCTTTCGTTGCTCTGAAGATACTGAATTTGAAGCATTGTTTAGAAGCCATCTGGACTTCAACTTAGGCGAGCAGGTTCCGGTGCGTGTTGAGGCAGACCACCTGATCGCTTTTGAGCGAACAGCCTAAGGGGCATTCGGACGGGCTTATAGTTCAGGCAAAAAAAAGGGCTGGTAAAAACCAGCCCCAAAATGACGAATGAAACAAGGAAAGTTCGTAAGAACTACAACCTCTAAAGTCATCCCTTACGCAACGAAGTATCAAACAATCAGCGACCCCGTTCAGTAGTGGTTCTGTAGTGGTTTGTTACATCCCGTTAGGGCGCGAGACGCCCGTCACAAAAGCGGCGATTCAGGCTTCCGCCGCGGCCACACCAAGCTGAATTTAGCACCACCAAGCTGCTCGCTTTTGCCGACAAAAGCTTGGCCGCCGTGCCAATACAAAATACGCCGTACGATCGACAAACCCAATCCGTACCCGCCTGATGTTCGTGTTCGGCTGTCGTCCAAACGGGCAAAGGCCGTAAAGATCTTTTCCCAGTCAGACTCCGGAATACCCTGCCCATCATCCTCAACGTCTATACGACAATTCTCTTCGTCCAGATGACACGACACCAGAACCCTCCCTTCAGCGTATCGGGCTGCGTTGCCTACCAAGTTTTGTACCGCGCGATGAATATACCGAGGCTCAACGTCAGACTGGGACCAGCGACCGCCTCCGTCTTCAATACGACACTCAATATCGACACCCTCACGAATAGTACGTTGCTCGGTAACAACCTGCTCCACAATTACGGTCACCGAATCATCACGCAAAGTAAATACCGGCCCGCCCTGCTCCAATCGAGCGTAGGTGAGTATTTCATCAATCAATTCATCAAGCTCTTGAATGTCGCCATCAATCCCCGTCATCTGTTTTTGCAGCGCTTCCGGCGAACTGGCAGACTCAATCATCTGAACACCAAAACGAATTCGAGCCACCGGCGTTCTAAGCTCGTGTGACACGGCATGAATCATTTCTCTTTGCACCTGAACCAGACGCTGGATATGCTCGGCCATGCCGTTAAACGCCGAGCCTAGCCGCGACACCAGTGTGCCGTCTCGTGACTCCACCCGGGCACCCATCTCACCGCGGGCAATGCGGAGCGCCACCGATTCAACTTTTCGCAGGTGCCTATCCACGAAACGGAGCACCAAGAACAGTCCCAGCGCCAACACACCACCCACCAACAGGAATAGCAAGGCAACGATCGGCCACCCCCACGGGTTGAATGCATCAGGCATATTAACCGCAACCAAATCACCTTCTGACAGGCGGACCACGCCCGCCAAGCCACCATCATCCCGGCGCAAAAGGGCCAAACCAGACGAACTCAACCGATCAAGTACTGCCTGCGCCGGTAAATCCGCTTGATTCTGCAACGGGTTAATTTTAACGCCAAGTGCTTGCGCCAGATAATCCGAGGCTTCCGCCCGAGCCTCTAACGGTGCTGCGTCCAAGTGCCAGCGCACGATCAGCGCTGTCGCACGAGCGAGGTCCCGATAGGGCTGCTCCAGATTCAGACTGATCAAACCACCCGACTCTGAAGCTACGTAGAACACGAAGCCTTCACCGGAGGGCTCCGCCGCCACCTGACCATAGCTTAAGCGCTCACTGACAACCGGGGGCAATTGAAAGGTTCGACGATCGCCTGCTTTCATGCCGAATAAGGCGGGCATCCAGTGGTACTGTTCTGAAGGGGCAGGGACAGCCGCCAGCCATTTCATCAGAGGCTGCAACGAACGCTCATGCCAAGCCTGGCCACGCACATTGTTTAAACCGTTAAACAGGATAACGCACACCAGCGCCACCAGAGCGGCGACAGCAACAACCTGTACGTAGGCTTTGAGGAGGAATTTCAGCGACATGGGCGCAACCCGGTGATTGGCGCGATGCTCAACCCGCATCACACCAAAAGGACGGTCAGGCTTCTTTTACGAAGAGGTATCCCTTGCTCCGAACCGTCTTAATGCGTCTCGGATGAATAGGATCATCGCCAATCTTGGGACGAATGCGAGAAACCCGAACATCGATTGAGCGATCTTGGCCATCGTATTCGATGCCGCGCAGCGCCGTAAAGATCTCTTCTCGGCTAAGAACCCGCCCCGCGTTGCTGGAAAGCAACCACAGCAGATCGAATTCAGCACTGGTCAGGTCAATACTGTCTTCGTTCAACCAAGCTTCGCGCATGGAACGATCAACAATCAGGTCATTAAACTGAAGGCGAACCGGTTCTTCGTCATCGGTGCCTTGGCTTGATGCTGGATGTGTTTCCGCCCGGCGCAACATGGCACGAATCCGAGCCAGCAACACACGAGGCTGCACCGGCTTGCCAATGTAGTCATCCGCACCCATCTCCAGCCCCAACACCTGATCCAGATCATCTGTTCGGGCGGTCAGCATAATGATCGGCCCGGAATAGTCAGGGCGAACTCGCCGACAAATCGATAAACCGTCCTCGCCTGGCAACATGAGATCAAGCACTACCAGATCCGGCTGCTCTTTGCGAATCCGCTCAACAGCTGCGCCGCCGTGAGTTTCCAAAGATACGGTCAGACCATTGCTCTCCAGATACTCGCGGGTAAGATCCGCCAGCCGCTCATCATCTTCTACGATCAGGATTCGCCAACTCTCGTTTGTATGTTCCACGCCGTCCATCTCTGATTATTATCTTTGATTTTAAGGTTATACGTACAACAATACAGGCAACCTACGGTTACAGCAATTCATACATCGCACTCAAAACTGCACATACCACAACATTTCTTTACAGTCTGTGACACACCTCAAAATACCCGGCCACACAGCTTTTATTGCACTGCCTGCTTATCACAGCAAAGGGCGACCCTGCGCGATTTCATCCTCCGTCGCTTCACGCCGACCAACGATTTCTAAATCAAAATATAGCGTAAAACCGGCCAAAGGGTGGTTCGCGTCCACTTTTACCAGGTTGCCATCAATGCTGGCTACCTGAACAATCTGCGCCTGATCGCCCGAATTAGTCTGAAACTTCATGCCGACGTCTAAATTTTCAACACCCTCAAACAACGAGCGCGGAACGGTACGGACCAAGTCATCCCGATGCTCTCCGTAGGCCATTTCAGGAGGTACGGTTACTTCCAGACAATCCCCTGGCGAGCGGCCTTTTACCGCGGCCTGAATGCCTTCTATAACCTCCGGGCTCCCCATCAAAAAGTGCAGAGGTTCACTGCCCTCGGAGGTGTCCACCAGCTCGCCGATTCGGTTCTTCAGAATGTAATGAACAGTATAAACTTCCGGTTTGGTTTGCTGCGTATCTGCTTGCATTAGCTTTTCACGCTTCCTGTGTCTGTCGCGGGTTCAAGTTGTTGGAGGCCGTGCAGGACCAGTTTTCGATCAAGCTTTTCCCGAAAGCCCGCCGGCTGATTCAGCCCCATCCGTTCGAGCAGTGCATGGTAACGATCATCGTCGTGAACGCGCATGGCCCGCCAAAGGGTCGAGAGTTTACCACGGGGCGTTGCTGTTGAGGCCTTAAGCGACTTAAGGGCTTTCCCCAACGCCAGTTCTTCATCGGTAAAATCCCGCCCAAACGGGAAGGCCGGGAACCAGTCTCCGTCCCCCGCCGCAGCCAGAGTGTCGCGCACCTGCTTCGGAGTATTGTTTGCCCATTCCTTTGGCAGCTTAAAAGCCGCACGCACTTTGCCGGCTTGCTTTGCTTGTTTGAGCAAGGGTTCCTGGAAGCGGGAATCCGCGATGCGGATCAAACTCAGGAACACATCCTCATCCGATCTCCCACGAAGATCGGCTATGCCGTATTCAGTGATCACGATATCCCGGAGGTGCCGTGGGATGGTGCAATGCGGGTAGTTGAAGACAATATTGGAGACCGCCTCACCTCTCGAGCTCCGTGACGCCCGAAGTGCAATAATCGATCTGGCGCCGGGCAACTCGTGAGCCATGGCAACAAAATTGTACTGACCACCAACACCACTAACGACCCGGCCATCCGCCAACCCATCGGATACCGCCGCACCATTCAAGGTATACATCATCGTGGTATTGATAAACCGGCCGTGTACCCGCTGTGCCGCTTTCTTTTTCTGATCACCATAGCGGTGATCGTATAAGTGGTTAATGAAATTCACACTGGTCATGCAAATTTTTTCACGCTGCTCGTCCGGCAAGTTTCTGAGTTCTTGATAAAACTTTTCCGGCCCCACGAAGAAGCCACCGTGCATCACTACGCCACCCGTGAGTTTCTCTCCTAGCCCCATAGCCTGCAATCGATCTCGGGTTTCCGGATCATCCAAATCGGCAGCAACCGATGTGTCGTTATCCAACCGTAACCGCCCCCCCTTGAGCTCAACCGAGTTCTTCACAATGCCATGATCACTCAACCACTGCAGATCCCGGTTTCGTAAGGGCGAGTCAATCAGGCCTTCCACTCGCAGCACATCCAGCATTTCCAGGGTGGGCTTCTCTGAAATTTTGGCTTCGTTAATCAGGCATTGAAGAGCTTCGTGCTCAAACACTTCGCGCTTGAGGATGCCCTCTTGTAGCAGGTACAAAAACCCATCCACCATCATTTCACTGCAACCGTACAAGCCCGCTTTAAAAGGCCCGTTGCCGCCATAGTCACGAACAACCGGGAATCGTTCGGCCACACGAGCATGCCGATAGACAGACTTCCAAGCATCATTGTGTTTGTGACGAGCGATGGCACTGTGGACCAGAGCCACACCCAACGAACCGATGCCCACTTGCAGTGTGCCGCCATCCTTAAGCAGGCAGCTGGCGTAAAAACCTATCATGTGATCAGCGGGACTAACCGCCATCTGCGGAGCAGAAAACAGAGGGTAATCCGTTTCGGCGGCCGAAAGGATGACATCGAACTGATTGTCCTCAACCATTGAGTCGCGACCAAACCAAGGCAACTGCGGGTTTTGCTCCGCCACCATGGCGACCGGCACACCCTCAGCCTCGCGCTGACGTAACAAAGGTAAAATATCGAGGGAGAGATCTGGATTACAGCTGAAGCTCATTTTGCCGGGCTGTCCATGAGGCTCTCCCGGTGCCATCAATTGCCCAACCACATTGACACCCTGAGCCATCAGGTCCCGAACCGCATGGGTATAGTTAGTGCAGATATAGTTACGCTGCTGGCTGGAATTCTTCAGGTAGCTGCCCGCCTTAAAAAAGAATTCGGACACTTTTACGTTATCGGGAAGCTGGTTATTTACCACATCCCGGGCATAGACAAGTTCCGGAACCGAACCATAGAGGCGCTGGGCAAACGGCTCCAAAAATCGCCGCTCCAGCGATGAGTTGCCTTTAGGGGCCAGCAACGAGAGGGCCGTTACAATGTGCAAACGGATCTCAGGGTCTTCTTTCGCCCGCTCGTAAAGGGCATTGGCAAAACGTATCGGCTTGCCCAACCCCAGCGGCAGGCCCAGAGTGATATCCTTTCCAACCCGCGCTATTACTTGATCAACGCAGGCCTCTGCATCGCTTAAGTAGACTGTATTCTGCCCTGTCATCGTAACCCTCATCATTCCGGAATGAGCCGTGACTATGATAATCACACGGTAGCATGCACCTGACAATGAGGTAGATCACGAGTCGTGGCAAGATAAGCGCATCAAGGTTTTCGAAAGGCGGGTTTAGATTGGCGGTAAGGCGGGGTGGTGTGTCAGAACATCCAACGCAAGTTAAGGCATGCCCCTTCATTCAGAAAAGCGATGCCGTGATCCGGTCGGGCCGGGTCCGAGGCATAGGTTTTGCGGGAGGTTTGGTCACGGTTAAAGCTCCAGCTCAACAATCTTGAGCCAATCGCGGCCAACGCATCGTCATGATCGTCCTGCTCATCACCGGACATCCACTCCTGAAGCTCATAAATGTCTTCCACAGACATGGATTCTTCCCGTTCCGCCAGCATACGATCAAAGAGCAGTGGCTCAGACCGGGGCGGCTCTGCGGCTTCAGCGCGCGCCACGAAGGCTGCGCAATTCAAAGCCAGCAGTACAAGGAAGATGCGGATGATCATGAGAAATAGCGTGCCTCAAACTTCAAAATACGTGCAATTGTCTATGCACTAAAGTCTAACTATTCTACTGGATAATAGTGTGAAATTGCACACAAATGCACCAACACTTAGCCCCGAATTGGTCATTTTTTGTCAACAAATGGACGGTTTTTTTTGCGGTTTGTAACTCCCCGGCTTCTCATAAACCGAAGCCGGGCAGCCAAATAGCCTTAACCAACTGACGTTATTGTTTTTTTAAGGACAAGGATAAGTAAATTCGCTATGTATCTCTTCAATTGCGGAGATAATGTCGGCACTCAGGTTGATTTCGACCGACCCGATATTTTCTTTCAATTGCTCCATTGTCGTCGCGCCGATGATATTACTGGTAACAAAATCACGGCTGTTCACCCAGGCCAACGCCAATTGTGCTGGAGTCAGGCCGTGCTGCTGCGCCAATTCTGCATACGCGCGGGTCGCATCGGTCGCGTGCTCGCCGGTATACCGGGAAAAACGGTCATACAGGGTTAACCGCGCCTTTTCCGGCCACTTGCCGCCGAGATATTTCCCAGTAAGCATGCCAAATGCCAGAGGTGAATACGCCAACAGCCCTGTGGCTTCCCGATGCGCAAATTCGGCAAGCCCCGCTTCGAACGACCGGTTCAACAAGCTGTATGGATTCTGGATCGATACCGCACGCGGCCAATCGTTCTCGCGAGCGTAACGCAGGTACTCCATCACGCCCCATGGCGTCTCATTCGACAGCCCCACATGGCGTACCTTTCCCTCTTGCACTAACTCATTCAGCGCCCCGAGCGTTTCTTCGATGGGTGTCATCGCTTCATTCGGATCGTGCTGGTACCCGAGTTTGCCAAAAAAGTTGGCGTTACGGTCAGGCCAGTGCACCTGGTACAAGTCGATGTAATCGGTCTGCAACCTTTGCAGGCTGCCTTCACAGGCCTCGCGGATTTGCGCCCGGGTCATTCGTGGACCACCGCGCATATAACCAAGACTGGGGCCAGGGCCGACCACCTTGGAGGCGATCACCAAATCATCACGACGCCCTCTTCGGGCAAGCCAATTCCCCAAATACTGTTCGGTCAGACCTTGCGTGTCGGCCTTCGGAGGCACCGGATACATTTCAGCCGTATCGATAAAGTTAATGCCGGCGTCTACCGCATATTCCAGCTGTTCAAATGCTTCCTGCTCCGTGTTCTGCTCGCCCCACGTCATGGTGCCCAGGCAAATCAGACTGACATCAATATCAGTATTCCCAAGTTTTCGCATTCGCATAAAAGGCTCCTTAGCGGCTTTCAAAAAAGGGTGAAACAAGCGTAAAAGGAATGTCACGAGGTTGTCGCAGAGTTGTCATGGCCTGCTTGCATAGTGAACACATGATAAACACTCTTGCGGGATGCACCGTGACTGACATCAAGCGACCAGACCGGCACAGGCGACACATTACCATTGTTTCCGAAACCTTTCCGCCGGAAATAAACGGCGTGGCCAACACGCTTCGCTACCTTTGTCAGGGGCTGATGAGCCGTGGGCACCACGTCACTGTAATTCGTCCACGACAATCCCGAGAGTCGCTAAAACCTGCCCCTAACAACCACAGCCCGCTGTTTGAACACGAACTGGTGGTGTGCGGTCTGCCGATCCCAAACTACACCGAATTTCGGTTCGGCATCACTCGCCCCAAGACGCTAGTAACTCTGTGGCAAAACCATCGCCCCAGCTGCGTCTATATTGCCACTCAAGGTCCCCTTGGTTTGGCCGCAGTCGGGGCGGCGAAACAGCTCGATATCCCGGTGCTCTCCGGCTTCCACACCAACTTTCACAGCTACTCCCGCTATTATCGGCTAGGTGCGTTCGAACGCTTGTTGAGCGCCTACGGCCGATGGTTTCACAACCGAACCCAACGAACCCTCGCTCCCACCCGCAGAACCATAGCGACAGCTCAAGGTATGGGAATAGGCAATACCGCGCTGTGGAGCCGAGGGGTTGATTGCGAGCGTTTCTCACCCAAAAAACGCAGTAATTCCTTGCGACAGCAATGGGGCCTGCAAGAAAACGATCGTGCGGTCTTATATGTCGGCCGGCTGGCTCCGGAAAAGAACCTTTCTTTGGCGGTGGTTTGTTTTGAGCGAATCCGAAAGCTGTACCCCACGGCCCGGTTCATTCTGGTGGGCGATGGCCCAATGAAAGCTCATCTGGAGAAACGGCATCCGGAGTTCATCTTTTGCGGTATGCAAAAAGGGGATGATCTGGCTGAACACTACGCCTCTGGTGATCTGTTCCTGTTTCCGAGCAAAACCGACACGTTCGGCAACGTTGTTCTGGAGGCAATGGCCAGCGGCCTGGGCGTTATCGCGTTTAACGACGCAGCCGCATCGGAGCATATTCGCCACAACGAAAACGGTATGAAAGCCCCGTTGCACAACGACGACAACTTTGTCCAGCACGCCCTGAAGCTGGCCGATCAACCCTCTCTACTCCGGAGAGTCCGCAGCAAAGCTCGTCTCGATGCGCTCGATCTCAGCTGGAACCAGCAAATAGATGTATTCGAACGCTTGGCGTTTAACTCTTACATACAGGTCTCAAGCCATGCCGACAACAAGCAAAGCTTCCCAGTTCTTTGAGCGAGCGGACCAACTCGAGTTCGCTCTGTGCCAATCAATCAATCGCGCCATACGATTCCGGCCCATCAAAAGCTATTTCCGCCTGGCGAGCTGGTTGGGTGACGGCTGGTTTTGGTACGCGCTGATCCTTGCGTTCCCCCTTATCGCACCCTCTCACGGCCAACACATGGCCCTTTTAATGGCCCTGACCGGCTTGACCTGTACCCTGACCTACAAAGCACTGAAGCATCGGCTGATCCGGGAGCGGCCGTTCATTTCGTTTCCGGCCATTAACTGTGCCATGCCACCTCTGGATCGTTACAGCTTTCCTTCCGGGCACACCATGCACGCAGCCTGCTTTCAGGCCATGCTGTTTACCCTAGTGCCGGCAGTCGCATGGGCGGTACTGCCATTCACGCTATCGGTTGCCGCATCCCGGGTGGTTCTGGGCCTGCACTACCCCAGCGACGTTGCCGCGGGCGCATTCATTGGAGGGCTGATGGGCTGGACCTCGGTGCAGCTGTTCGCAGAACTAACCGTTTGATCAATCGAACAATCTCAACTGAGTCACCGGCGCCTCATCATTACGGAAACGAACGCCTACGCCCATCAAGCGGACCGGGCGATCTTCGCGAGTAACCAGCTCATCTAAGAGCGGCTGATAATCGGTCGCTTCGGGTTCGGAAATCTGTTCTCTCACGCGCTCCAGCGTGTGGGTAGAGAAATCGCTGTAACGAATTTTGACGAACAATTTATGAATGGGTTTGTCGCGGCTCTTGCGAGCAAGGCGCAAATTCAAATCTGCCACCAGTGACGGCATCACCGATTCACACGCCGCTTTGCCGGCAAGATCCTGAGAAAATGTACGCTCCACACTGACCGACTTGGCTACCCGGGACACCACCACTGGCCGGTCATCCCGACCATTAGCCATTTCAAACAAGCGATACCCTTGCTTGCCGAACTTGTCGATAAGCACTTCAACGCCCAGTGCTTGCATATCACCACACGTAGCGACCCCCAGAGTATGTAGCTTGCCGGCAGTGACCTGTCCTACGCCAGACAGCTTTTCGACGGCCAGCGCCTGCACGAAGTCTTTTACTTCATCCGGCGTAATCACGAACAACCCATCGGGCTTGTGCCAATCACTGGCAATTTTGGCAAGAAATTTATTCGGGGCCACGCCTGCGGAAATGGTGATGCCCGTCTCACGTTGCACACGCTCACGCAGGTGCCTGGCCATCAGCGTGGCACTGCCTTTGTGGTCAGTAATTTCAGACACATCCAGAAAGGCTTCATCCAACGACAGGGGCTCCACCAGATCGGTCATGTCCCGCAATATACCCATCACCTGCTGGGACACCGCTCGATACTTACTCATATTCGTCGGCACCGTCACCAGGCCCGGGCACAAACGCCGAGCCTCACTGCCGGGCATGGCCGAACGCACACCAAAAGCCCGCGCTTTATAATTACAGGTGGTCACCACGCCACGACCGCCATCACCACCAACCGCCAGCGGAACATCCCTCAGGGTCGGGTCGTCCCGCATCTCAACCGCTGCGTAAAAGCAATCGCAATCTACGTGGATGATCTTGCGCTGGGGCATAGTCCGTGGCTCAGGTTAACAATCTGTACGTTTATACAGCCTTGTATCTTACGGTAACATGCCGAGAATGTCAGGAACCCTAAACTCACTCCGGCAACCTATTGCGAGGCATCATGAGCAACCCTATTCCCGAGTCTGAGCGCACTGAAATCGAAGCCGCCGCTTTCAGAAGGCTGATTGAGCACCTTCGTCAAAACACCGACGTTCAGAACATTGATCTGATGAACCTGGCTGGCTTCTGCCGCAATTGCCTGTCGAAATGGTATCGGGCCGAAGCCCAGGAACGTGGCTTCGAGCTATCCGACCCAGCAGCCCGTGAGGAAATCTACGGCATGCCTTACGAGCAGTGGAAAGAAAAATATCAGACCGGCCCCAAGCAGGATCACAAATAATGAACATCACCGAAGCCGTCCGCATTCATCTGGCATCGCTCCAGGGTGGCCACGCCGATTTCGACGACACCCTCGCTCTGATCGACCAGCACTTCGAGTTTCAACCCAGCGGTTTTGATAACGGCCCGCTCCGCAACGAAGCGGGCGAGAATAGCGGTTCTTGCCGGGTATTCGCTCTTGGCCAGTACTGCAATCTGAACGAGAACGACACGCTCGCCCTGTTCGCGCAGCATTACCAACAGGTTCTGGGCGACCCGACAGGCTCCAGCCATGGTAATATTCGGCAATTCATCAGCACCGGATGGTCCGGCATTCGTTTTGACAGCCAACCACTGCGGGCCAGAGCCGAATCCACCCAGTAACCCATCAGGGAAACGAGTCTTCATGAGCGATACTGCTAACCCCGAAGTAAAACAGAGCTTCCAACTTAAAAGCGCGAACATTTCGCTAACCGCGCTGGAGCTTTATTACTTCGATGAACATGAATTCGAAGCAAACCTGCGGGACAAAATCAGCCAAGCCCCCGGTTTTTTCAAAGACATCCCTCTGGTGATCAGTCTCGAAAAATACGAAGGCCTGGACAGCGAGATCGACTTCTTCAAGATCATCGGTACCTGTCGCCGTCATAACATTCAGGTTATCGGTGTTCGGGCGGCCAACGAGAATCAACGTCGACTTGCCAAGGGTGCTTCTCTGGCGTTGATGCCTGGCGGTTCGGTTCGTGAAAGAGCAACAACTCCAGAGCCCGTCGCTGAAACCGCTGAACCGGTCCCTGAAACCCCGGCAGCAACGCTCTCACCGGAGCCGGCAATCGCTAAAATTGTCACCCAAACCGTGCGGTCCGGGCAGCAAATAAACGCACCCGAAGGCGACTTGATCATACTCGCTCCGGTCCAAGCCGGTGCCGAAGTCCTGGCGGCAGGCAATATCCACGTTTACGGCGCGCTGCGTGGCCGAGCCCTTGCGGGCATTCACGGTGCGGAGTCTGCACGAATATTTTGCCAGTCTTTAGAAGCAGAGCTTGTGTCTGTTGCCGGACACTATAAAATTCCGGAAGATCTTCAAAATAATGGCTGGAAAAGCGCTGTGCAGATCCAGCTCAAGGATGACGTGCTGGTGGTATCGCCACTGGAGAAAGGCTAGTAGTGCAATAACAAACAGACGTTGAAGACATGACGAATCCACCGCGAAACAGGAATTGAATCTTGGCTAGAATCATTGTCGTTACCTCAGGAAAAGGCGGCGTTGGCAAAACCACCACCAGCGCTTCAATCAGCACCGGGCTTGCCAAACGGGGCTTCAAAACAGTTGTGATCGACTTCGACGTAGGTCTGCGTAACCTAGACCTGATCATGAACTGCGAACGCCGGGTGGTGTACGATTTTGTCAACGTTATTCAGGGCGAAGCCACACTGAATCAGGCCCTGATCAAAGACAAGCGGGTCGAGACGCTGTTCATTCTTCCGGCCTCACAAACCCGCGAAAAAGAAGCTCTGACAAAAGAAGGCGTTGAAAAAGTTATCAACGAACTTTCTGAAACCTTCGATTACATCATTTGCGACTCCCCGGCGGGTATCGAGCACGGCGCACTGATGGCGCTTTATTACGCCGATGAAGCCATTGTGGTCACTAATCCGGAGGTTTCCTCCGTTCGCGACTCCGACAGAATCCTCGGCATTATGCAGAGCAAGTCCCGCCGCGCCGAGATGGGTCAAGACCCTCTCAAAGAACACCTGCTGCTGACTCGTTACAACCCCGGCCGTGTAGAGCGCGGCGAAATGCTGTCCGTAGAAGACGTCGAAGAAATTCTGGCTATCCCCCTGCTTGGGGTTATCCCGGAAAGCCAGATTGTCTTGAACGCCTCTAACCAAGGCCTTCCCGTTATTCTTGAAGAAGAAAGCGACGCCGGACAAGCCTATGACGATGCCGTAGCGCGACTTCTGGGCGAGGAGCGTGAACACCGCTTCATGACCGCACAGAAGAAAGGTTTCTTCTCACGGATGTTCAAGGGGGGCTAAGGGATGAGTTTCCTAGATTATTTCAGAAACAGTAAAAGTAAAAACTCGGCCAACGTTGCCAAAGAGCGGTTGCAAATCATCGTAGCGCACGAACGCGGCCAAAGGGGGCAGCCAGATTACCTCCCCCAGATGCAGCAAGAACTGCTTGCAGTCATACGTAAATACGTGCAAATCAGTGATGACATGGTGCAGGTCGAAGTTGACCGCAACGACAGCTGTTCAGTCCTGGAGCTGAACGTTACCCTGCCGGAGCAATAACACCTGCGCCCGCCTTACCAGCGGGCGAAGTGGTCTTCCATCAATCCCCGTAGTCCCGCTACGGGGATTTTTTTGCCCGACGCATCTTCCACCGTACCCTCAAAGGTTCCGACAAACTGGCGAAAGTTGGACGCCAGAATCCCCGCATTCAACTTCTCTTTGCGCACACCCGAGGGGACAAACGACAGCTCGACTTTTCCGTCCTCGGTCGTCACACGCCACTTGGTGTCCTGCTGATACCGGCTGAACTCGAACCGGGCTGCTCCCAGCGCAAAACGCTGGCCATCCAACCAGAGCGCGTTTTCCGTCATACCCGTTTCGTTAACACCCGCCGCCAAATTCAGACCCACAGCCACGCCTTCTTCATTCTGACCCGCCAGGCAAGCCCAATTCCACGCGGTTTCCCGGCGCATGAAACCACAACTCCAGTCGATCGAACCCCGGCTTTGCTGATCCGTTCGCCAAATCTGTTGCCCCCAGCGCACTTCGCCTTCTACCGGCAAGCCGGCAGACTTACGGGTGAACACCCAACCCGTGTACCCCGCAGGACACACTAACCGATGAGGATCCTTGTCATCGGTCAGCTCCAAATCAACTTCAATGTTACCCGGCGCGCTCACCCGCACATTCCGGCCACCGGCTGAAGGTTTGATAGACAGTGACACATCCCCCTTTCTGAAACACGCCTCGCCGCGCTCCGGATAGGGTTCAATCGCGGTGTTGCGGGCCAAGGGCTGGAGGAACGATTGTTCGAACATCTGCCCCGATTCAAAATCGAACAGATAGAAAAAGCCGGATCCGACCAGCTTCAAATCGACAATGGCCATTCCAAATACCCAACCCGGCGACATCGCGCTGACAAACTGAAACTGGTTAAAGCGCCACTGCCGGGCTAACCGTGTGCGCGGTTTGTCCATCACCGTGCGCAAGTCGTAGTCCATGTAGTTAATGATATCCACAGGCTCGGACAGCAGCCCCGGGGCAATTCGCCCTTTCGGGTCGATCAGTTTTTTCTGGGTCATAGTTTCCGACAAATCAGGCCAATTCGAGGTTGGGTGGTGTCAGGAGGCTACCTGGTTCACAAACTCCCATGACGGCCATAAACGGCTGAGGGCAGCGTGGTAGACTTTTCCTAACCATTAACCGCAAAGTGTAGCTTATGACCAACACCCATGTCCGTGGCATTATGGGCATCCTCTTCGGCTTCGCCACCCTATTACTAACCATTCCCGCATTTGCCGACACCTACCCGGCTTTGCCAACAGAAGACTCGGAACACTGGGTACTGCAAAAGCACGAAGAGAACATTCGCATCTACACCATGGATCAGCCCGGTTCGGGCTTTCGGGCGTTCAAAGCCGTTGCCGACCTCAACGTGCCTTTAAACAACCTGATGGCGGTCATGATCAATCCCGAATCCTGCAAAGAATGGGTACACAACTGCACCGAGTCTTTCGCGTTTGGCAATGGCGACTTCCACGACCGCTACGCCTACTCGGTCAACGATATGCCCTGGCCCGTTTCCGACCGGGATTATGTGTTGCGTATTCGCACCCGGGGCAACGCCGACACAAGCGAAATCATAATGGACCTGAACGCCACGCCGGGCATGCGAGCGGAAACAAATAGCCGTGTTCGTGTTGACGTTTCCAACACGCTTTATCGGTTCACCCCCTTCGAACAAGGCACCCACATGGTATGGGTGCAGCACACCGAGCCTAACGGTGCCCTACCCGAATGGCTGGTCAACCAACTGGTGATTGATATTCCCGTGAAGTCTTTGAAAGCCTTGGAAGCCGTAGCCCGTGAAGAAAAATATCAGAATTATCGAATTCAATGGGCAGCCGACGACAACATCGAGGCCGTGGTTCCTCACACCCCCTAAGCGCTTGATCAAACGGGGGTGACGACAGTCCAAGGAAAGGCTAAGCTGCATTTGAACCACTGCGATTGGAAGAGCGATTATCTGATGCCTATTCTCGCCCACGAGATCATGACCCCCACCGTCAAAGCGGTCCCTCAAAACTGGACGATGGATCGCTTGGCCCGGTTTCTTACCGACAACGAAATCACCGGCAGCCCTGTCACCGACGACAACGGCGAAATCATTGGAATTGCCACCCTCAAAGACATCACCGAGTTTCGATGGAACGCGTCTCGCTCGAACGACCAGCCCAAGCTGACCGAAGAGGAACAAGACGAAGCGCGGCGCCTGCGTATGGTAATTTTCGAGGAAATGGGCAAAGTGCCGGTAGAAGTCAGAGACATCATGACGCCCCTGGTATTCGCGGTCGATGAAAACACCCCCGTTCGTGATATTGCCAACACAATGATGGGCGAACACCTGCACCGCATTTTTGTCACCCGGAATTCAAAAATCACTGGCATCATTACCACTTACGATATGCTCAAATTAATTTCAGACAAAGAACTGTCCCAGCGCTGCGCCGAGTGCAACTGACACAACAGAGGTAACGCATCTATGCCAAGAGCACCGCAAGCTCGAAAAAAAATGTACGTCCTCGATACCAACGTTCTTATTCACGACCCCAATGCCCTCCTAAACTTTGAAGAACACGCTGTCATCATCCCGATGACCGTCCTTGAGGAACTCGACAGTCTGAAATCTGGCAAGCAATCGGTTGCGGCTGACTGTCGTCAGGCGATTCGTAACATCGACAAACTGCTCGGTGACGCCAACCCGAAAGACATCGAGAAAGGGGTGCCCATTCTGAGGGGCAAAAAAGCCGACCCACTGGGCACGCTCGCCATCATCATGAGCACCGAACGCAACGGCAACCATTCACTGCCCGAGCACCTGAACGATAACAAAATCATCAACACCCTTGCGGCTCTGCAAGAACGGCACACGTCTCACGACATCATTCTGGTCAGTAAAGACATCAACATGCGCCTGAAAGCGCGGGGCTTTGGCGTTGAGGCTCAGGACTACCACAACGACCAGTTGTTGGACGACATTGATCTGCTTCCAAAAGGCTACAAAGAGTTCTCCAACTCCTTCTGGGACAACATCGCCAAGGTAGAAACCGTTCAGCGCGCCGGCGTGACCGAGCACCTGCTCAAGCGCGACGGCGAGCTGGCCAAACTCAACATCAACGAGTTCGTTATTGATGAGCGAGGATTTATCGGCCAGGTGGTCGACGTTTCCGAAGACCAGTTGGTGATCAAAGACCTGCTTCACGACGATCTGATGAATGAAGAAGTCTGGGGCCTGACCCCACGGGACATCTATCAGGCGATGGCGCTGAATCTGTTACTGGATCCAGACATCCATCTGGTCAACCTGACTGGCTCTGCCGGTTCAGGCAAAACCATTCTGGCACTGGCCGCCTGTATCGAGATGACCGTTGCCAGCAAGCTCTACAAACGCATTATAGCCACCCGCTCCACCCAAGGGCTGGATGAGGACATCGGGTTCTTGCCCGGTACCGAAGCAGAGAAAATGGAACCCTGGCTGGGCGCCATTGTCGATAACCTGGAGGCGCTGCACGAAGACGACGAAAACATGTCCGCCAGCGTAGACTACATCCTCAGCAAGGTACCCCTGCACTTCAAATCCATGAACTATATCCGGGGCCGCAGTTTTCAGCACAGCCTGATTATTATTGATGAGTCCCAGAACCTGACTCCACATCAGATCAAGACCATCATTACCCGAGCAGGTAATGGATCCAAAGTAATCTGCCTCGGTAATCTGGCACAGATAGACACACCTTACCTCAGCCCCCTGAGTTCCGGCCTGACCTACATGACCGAACGCTTCAAGGGCTTCCGCCATGGCGGTCACATCCACCTGCAAGGTGTTCCCCGCTCGGTACTGGCCGAGTTTGCTGAAGCCAATCTGTAGGCATCAGCACTCCCTCTGCTTGCGCCAGCGAGCAGGGGGCATCCCGGTCCAGCGATGGAACGCACGATAAAAGGTACTGGCTTCTGCAAATCCAAGCGACAAGGCGATCTCTGACAAAGGCAAAGCAGATTCCCGTACCGCCGCCAGCGCAAGCTTCCGGCGCACCTCATCCACCAGACTGTTATACGTGCAACCCTGCGCTTCCAGCCGACGAGCCAGCGTGCGCTCGCTGAGCCCCAACATCCTGGCCGCTTCTGCTCGTCGCGGAAGGGTTGGCCCCACCCGAGCCATCAGCCATTGCCGCAGATCTTCCGTAGACACAGCCCCCGTTTCCAGTGCCGCCAGCCGGCCAGCACTGTACTTTTCATGAACCTGCGCAAGAGCCGGATCCGCCTGAGGCAAGGGCTCATCCAGCACCTCATTGCTCACCAGCAAACCACTGAACGCCTGTTCAAACTCCACCGGGCAACCAAACACATCCCGGTAACCAGCCTCGGGCCCCAGCCTTGCCTGGCTGAACTGCACCCGCAGGGGTCTTACCGATGAACCCGCAATCCAGTCGCTCAGACTCACCACTGCCGACAGCACCGCTTCAATCTGATGAGGGCTGAATGCTAGGCGCCCCTGCCGCGGGTGGTAGACAATCCAGGTGCCACGGCTGCCCGGCAACATCTGGAAGCGACCTCCATCCGAAATCAACCTCTGAAACTTTTGCACTAGGGCGATGGCTTCTCGAAGAGTGGCCGCACTCTGCATGGCAAAACTGACCGCATCAATACTGGCCGGCCGGACACCGGCGCCAACTTTCAGACCAAAACCCGAATCTTGCGTGCACTGTTCGGCGGCATGCCAAAGGCGGGTAATGAAGTCGATGGGCCATCGCTCCCGCGATAACACCCCTGCTGGCAGCCCGGCCGCTTCCAGCAACAGATTCTCGGCAATGCCCAAACGCCCGGCTGCATCAATTACCGTATTGACCCAGCCCATGGATACGGTGGCTTCTAAAGTCAATTATTATGGCCTCTAAAGTCAATTCAGAACCGATCATAGCGTTATATGGTCTGTAACAACAAAATCAAAAACACAATCCGGAAACGCACCATGGCAAATCCTGTTAGCTCAGACATCCTGATTGCCGGTGGCGGACTGGCGGGCATTGTCACCGCCCTGGAAGCCCTTCGGGCCGGCAAGTCCGTAACCCTTGTTGACCGTGACAGCCCCAAACGCTTGGGAGGCCTGGCACTGTGGGCTTTTGGCGGCATGATGCTGGTCGACACCCCACTGCAACGACGCATGAAAATCTCTGATTCGCCGGAACTCGCTCTGCAGGACTGGGTGCGCTTTGGCGAACTGGACGCCAACGATGAATGGCCCGCGCAGTGGGCCCGCTATTACGTTGAACATTCCCGCACCGAAGTGTACGACTGGCTGTTAAGGGAAGGGCTGAAATTCATGCCGGCGGTAAACTGGGTAGAACGTGGCCGCCTGGCAGATGGCAATACAGTGCCCCGCTATCACATTGTATGGGGCACCTCCCGGGAATTGACCCTACGGATGATTGAGGCCATGCATCAGGCCAACACAGACGGCCGACTGACACTGCTACACCAGCACCGGATTACCGGGCTGGATCACAAAGGCGGCAAAGTATCGGGTGCCGTGGCCATCAACGAACTGACCGGAGAAGAGATTCGTTTCTCTGCAACATCCGTAGTTCTGGCGATGGGTGGCATCAATGGTAGCCATAAAGAATGCCGGGCTAACTGGCCTTCAGACCGCCCGCAACCGGCAACGATGCTGAATGGTGCACACCCGTTTGCGGACGGTAAACTGCACCACTGGGCAGAGGACAATCTCGGGGCAAACATCACACACGCAGGCGAAATGTGGAATTATGCAGCGGGCTTTCCCCACCCATATCCACACTTTGAAGGCCACGGGCTTTCTACCATCCCCTGCAAATCTGCCCTATGGCTCAACCACCGCGGCGAACGCATTGGCCCAGAACCTCTGGTTACCGGCTTCGACACCCATTGGCTGTGCCAGCAAGTCGCGGCCCAGGAAAAACCCTGGACCTGGCACCTGTTGAACCGACGGATCGCACTGAAAGAATTTGCCATCTCCGGTGCTGAGCATAACGCTCGTATCCGGAACAAACAGTTCCCGCTTTTCCTGAAAGAACTGCTGCTCGGCAACAAGCCACTGGTGACGCAGATGGAACACGAAAGTCCGCACTTTTTGGTAGCCGATACCCTTGAAGAACTGGCCGACAAAATGAACAGACTGACCTGCTCGGTGGACATCAGCACCGCCACGCTCAAAGCCACTGCCGACGCGTTCGACGCCAATTTTCACAAGGGCAACCAGCTCAACAACGACCCGCAAATCCGGTTGATCCAGCACGCTCGGCAATGGGGGCCAGACCGGCTTCGCACCTGCAAACCCGCCCCCTTGCAGAAACCCGGCGCAGGGCCGTTTATCGCCATCCACATGCAGCTGACCACCCGAAAAAGTCTCGGCGGACTGCGCACCGATCTCCAAAGCCGTGTTCTGGATGGCGATGACCAGCCGATTCCCGGCCTTTATTGCGTGGGGGAAGCCGCGGGGTTTGGCGGCGGCGGGGCCAATGGCAAACGATCACTGGAAGGAACCTTTTTGCCGGGCTGCATCATGACAGCCCGGGCTGCGGCCCGCTCGATCCTGGCCGAAGGTTGACTTAACCCTTTAGTAAAACCAATAAGAATACTGATCAGGAGAAGATCCATGCCTAACGGCGCTCAGGCTTTGATGAAAACACTGGTAGATGCCGGAATTGAGGTTTGCTTCAGCAACCCGGGCACCAGCGAAATGCATTTTGTCGCCGCTCTGGATAATGAGCCGAAAATGCGCGCAGTCTTGGCGTTGTTCGAAGGTGTCGCCACCGGAGCCGCCGATGGCTACGCCCGGATGGCTGACAAACCGGCCGCCACCCTGCTGCACCTTGGATGTGGTCTGGGCAACGGTTTGGCGAACCTGCACAACGCCCGCAAAGGTAAGGTGCCGATTGTGAACATTGTGGGTGACCACGCCACCTACCACGTTAAATACGACGCCCAGCTTCAGTCAGACATCGAAACCGTCGCCCGCAACGTGTCCCCCGGTTTCGTGCGCACCTCCCAAACCACCGAACAGCTGTGCCAAGACGCTGCCGAAGCCATTGCCGCTGCCAAAGGCCTCCCGGGCCAGGTTGCCACCCTAATTCTACCTGCGGATGTTTCCTGGGGCGAAGGCGGCGTACCTTGTGCCCCCTTGCCGGAGCCTGAACTGTTTGGTGCTGACGACGCCACGGTGCAAACGGTTGTCGAATCAATCCGCAGCGGAAAAAAAACGGCCCTTCTACTCGGTGGCAGTGCCCTCCGGGAGCCCAGCCTGATGGCCGCAGCCCGCATTGCCGCTCACAGCGGTGTAAAACTGTTCGCGGAAACCTTCCCGACCCGTATTGAACGGGGCGTAGGTCTGCCGCCCGTTGAACGGATCGCCTATTTGGCAGAATTAGCCACGCTGCAATTATCCGAATACGACAACCTTATTCTGGTGGATGCCAAGCCGCCAGTGTCGTTCTTCGCTTACCCAGGCAAAGCCAGTGATCTGGTACCGGAGCACTGCGCTTTGCATACCCTATCCACGCCCGAGCAGGATGCGCTTACCAGCCTGACCAACCTGGCAGATTCTCTGGGCGCAGCAGCCGCCGAACCAGAACGGCAGCAACCCGCTCGACCGTCACGCCCGCGTGGAAAACTGACCGCCGAGAAAGTCTGCAAGGCACTGGGCCACATGATGCCGGAAAACAGCATCATCGTGGATGAAGCCATAACCTCTGGCTTGATGCTGAATGCCATGACCGCAGGTGCTCCCCGGCACGACATCATCACCCTCACCGGTGGTGCTATTGGCCAGGGCTTGCCCAGCGCCACCGGTGCTTCCATCGCCTGCCCGGACCGTCCGGTGTTCGCTCTGATCGGTGATGGTACTGCCATGTACACCATTCAAGCCTTGTGGACCATGGCGCGCGAGCAGCTCAACGTGACCTCGATTATCTTCAATAACGCCTCGTATTCGATTCTGAACGTCGAGTTAGAGCGGGTTGGTGCCGAAGAGGCAGGCGAAAAGGCCAAGTCTCAGTTGGACATCAGTGGCCCCGTCACCCATTTTGCCCAGCTGGCCCAAAGCATGGGAGTGCACGGCATTCGGGTACACACCACCGAAGAGTTGTTAAAAGCCATGGAGTACGCTCAGAACAACCCCGGCCCGCACCTGATCGAAGCGATCGTGCCGGAGTCTCTGAATGGCGTGAAACGGAAGGTTTTACCGTGGCTGTTGCGCACGCTGCCGAGCTTGCCACGGCCAGTGACCAAGGCGCTCAAGAAGAAAATCGCGCCTTAAACAATCTCCGTGATGGGATCAGTGCGGGTTACGCTCCCGCACTGACTCAATCTTTGAATTCAGCCTTATCCAGACCGTGTTTTTTCATCTTGTCGTACAGCGTTTTTCGGGCAATGCCGAGCGTCACCATAGTGTCTTTAATACTGCCCTGACATACATTGAGCGCACTCACGATAGCCGCCCGCTCAAACCCGTCCATCATTTCGGACAGCGTTTGCCTACCCGCTAAATGTCGGGTATCTGCACTGTCGCTATCCTCTAACGCAGCAGGCCCCAACAGCACGTAACGCTCCGCCAGATTTCGAAGCTCCCGAACGTTGCCGGGCCAAGAGTGTTGCATTAACCGCGCAGCCTGGCGCGCGTCCAACGGCACACTCTCGCGGTCGTAACGAGCGGCGGCAATCAATGCGAAGTGATGAAACAATGTGGGAATGTCGTCTTTCCGCTCCCGCAGCGGCGGAATATCCACTTTCACTACGTTCAAGCGGTAATACAGGTCTGGCCGAAACTCGCCGTCATCACACAGCTTTTTCAGGTCAGCTTTAGTGGCCGCGATGATCCGAACATCCACATCCAGCACCTGATTACTTCCCAGACGCTCCACCTTCTGTTCTTCCAGCACGCGCAGCAGTTTGACCTGTAGCGGCATGGGCATGCTTTCCACTTCATCCAAAAACAAGGTGCCCTGGTGCGCGTATTCCACTTTACCGATACGACGCTTATCCGCTCCGGTAAAGGCTCCGACTTCGTGCCCGAACAGCTCACTCTCGATCAGGTTTTCCGGCACCGCACCGCAGTTGATCGCAACGAAGTTGTGTGCGCTACGCGGGCTACTCTCATGAATGTAACGGGCCAGCGCATCCTTACCGGAGCCTGTTTCGCCGTGCAGCAAAATATTTGCCGAGATATCAAGAACCGGCTCCACCGTAGCCATCACCCGCTGCATGGTGGGGGAATCCCCCAATATTCTAGGCCCCGGCTTAGCCAGTTGTCGCAATTGCGCTTTCAGCCGGCGGTTCTCCAGCGCCAGATTCCGTTTCTCCAGCGCGTGTTTCAGAAGCTCGATCAGCTCCTCGTGATCAAACGGCTTCTCGATGAAATCATAGGCCCCCTGCTGCATGGCCGACACCGCGGTGCTGATATCGCCCTGCCCGGTCAGCAGAATCACCGGAATGTCTTCATCGATGGTGCGCACGGCCTGCAGCAATTCCAAACCGTTCATGCCGGGCATGTTGTAGTCACTCAGCACAATGCCTTCGTATTCCGGCCCCACACTTTTGAGCGCCGACTCTCCATCGGAAAAACAGGCTACCGACATGTCTTCCAGCGCCAGCGTCTGCTCCATCACCATCCGAATATCGGGATCATCATCCACAAAGATCACTACCGGTGCAGTCATTCTTCTGCCCTACGCTGTTTCAGTTTCAGAACAAACTCGGCACCCGGGCCATCCATCCGGTTCTGGCCCGACAAACTGCCGCCGAGAGACTCTACAATTTGCTTCGAAATCGATAACCCCAAACCCAACCCCTGCTTCACCGATCGGGTTGTGAAGAACGGCTCGAATACTTGCTCCGTGTTCCGAGGCAAACCGTGACCGTTATCGCGCACCACGCAGCGCCAATAGTCACCCTCTGCAAGTATTTCCACCTGAATTTCCGGCTCTGTCCGTCCTTCCACGGCCTGAACGGCGTTGGCCATCAGATTCACCATCACCTGCTCAACCCGAATCAAGTCGCCGTGGCACACCGTGGGAGCATCCGGGCGAAGCCAGCGAATATTAATGCCGTCACTGCTGCTCTGCGCCGTTATGATCTTCAATGCCGCATCGACCGGTAACCGCAGGTCCACCAACGAGGGCGGCCCCTCGGATTTGCGCGCAAACACTTTGAACTGGCGAATCAGCTCCGCCATTTTGTCGCACAAGGTCACGATTTCCTGCAGATTGGCATCGACCATGTCCCCTGCGCCGCGCTCCAGGAACTTTCGACTGTTACGGGCATAGGCCTGAATCGCCGTTAACGGCTGATTGATCTCATGGTTCAAGCCCGCTGACATTTGCCCAAGCACTGCAAGCTTGGCGGCCTGAATCAGTTCTTGCTGGGTTTCACGCAGCTCCGTTTGGGCGCTTTCCCGCTCCTGGATTTCCGCCAGCAATTGATCGTTCGAGCGTTTTAGATCCACGGTGCGCTGGGCAACCCTGCGCTCCAGTTGCTCGCCACGGGCCGCCAGTTCCCGCTCGCGTCTTTGCCGTTCGCGCAAGTACAGCCAAGTCAGGAAACCAGCAAGAAAGATCGCGGTACCACCCACCAGAAAGCCAATCCGATTCCAAAATACCGAGCGCGTGTCTGCGATGACCACCAGCCGCCAATCCAACCGCGGTAACCCGGCATTCAGCGCCAGATAGCTTTGCTCAGAGTTGCTGTCTTTTATTCGCATACGGGCTGCCTGCTCCGACAACACCCACGGACCATCCTGCAAACGAAAATCAACCGGTGTCAGGTCACGCTGGGGGTAGCGCTGACGAATTTTGGAATTTCCGGCGGCATCGCCTGTTGGTGAAAAATCCCGGTACAGCCATTTTCGATTACTGGCCAGAAAGCTGATGCCGTCGCCATCCAACACCACCATTTCTGCTTGCCGTTGAATATCCGGGCGCTGCCAGTGGGATTCCAGCTCATGCACCAACACTTTGACGGCAACCACGCCCAGCACCTCACCCCGCGCCCCCCGGACCGGGTGGGAAAAGTATAGGCCGCGCTCAAGCGACATGGTTCCCAAAGCAAAATACACCACCGATCCGCCAGTATTCAGCGCATCGTAAAAGTATGGCCGGTATGAATAATTGCTCCCCACAAAGCTGTCGGGCTGGCCAAAGTTGTTCGCGGCAATCGCGAGACCGGTCAAATCCATCAGGTAGATGTCTGAGCCGCCCACGATTGTGGCCATGCGCTGCATTTGCTCATTGGCTTTGAGCAAGGTGATAGGGTCATCAGGGCGCTTGAGGGCTTCTGCCAATAAAGGATGTTCCGCGATCAACTCGGGAACGGGGATATAACGATTCAGTTCGTTGGCAACCAACTGCCGGTAACGGAAGGCTTCCTGAACACTGTCGCTCTCAAGCTGACGGTATCCAAACCAACCGCCGAGCACCCAAGAGGCCAACAAGGTGGCACTCAGAACGACAACAACACTGATCCGATAAAGCATGGGGGCGGGTTCCGGAAAAGCCTCTAGACTAACGTCCGGAACCCGGCAGGACAACCGGCTGCCATGCCAGTTGCCCTGCTTTGCCTTAATCACGTCAGGCCGTGGCCAGTCCTGGCGTACGCTTACGCTGAATCAGGAAGGCAATAACTGCCAGCCCAATACCCGCCAAGTCGGTCCACATACCGCCTTCGATGGTCAGCAAAGCGGCCGCAACCAACAGCAAGCGCACCAAAACCGGGGCCGCGGATTTAGCGAACCAGCCCAGCACACCGGCAGACAACAGGTACACACCGAAGATGGCGGTAATCAGTGCCCGGGCAATCTCTACCCACTCAGCTTCCATCAACAGCGCACCGTTGTAGAAGAACATGAAAGGCACGATGAACGCCGCGATACCGATACGGAACGACGCCACCGAGGTCGACATGGCATTGGCACCGGAAATACCCGCAGCCGCGTAGGAAGCCAACGCAACCGGCGGTGTAATGGCAGATACCACGGCAAAGTAGAACACGAAGAAGTGTGCCGTCAGCGGCTCAATACCCAGCTGCACCAAGCCCGGAGCCACCACAGAGGCTGCTACCGCATAAGCCGCTGTGGTTGGCATGCCCATACCCAGCAAAATGGAGATGAACATCGCAAACACCAGCGCCAGCAGATTGCTGTGAGCTGCCACATCCAGCAACAACACCGAGAAGCGCGCGCCCACACCGGTCAGTGAGATAACACCCACAATAATACCGGCGGCCGCACACACCACGATGATCTGGATAGACATGTAAGCCGCGATTTCAAAAGCCCGCAAAATCGACCGGATACCCATTTTATTGGGCGAAATCCAACTCACAACCGCGGCCGATACCGTCGCCAAGGTACCGGCACGAATCACCGAATAGCCCTGAAACAACGCGACAATTAAGATAATGATGGGTGCGAACAAATACACCTGACGCGCCAGAACCTTCAGGTTCGGTAGCTCATCGCTGCGCATACCGCGCATGCCCAGCTTCTTGGCTTCAAAATCGACCATGAAGAACACAGACGCGAAATACAGAATCGCTGGAATAATCGCTGCAATGGCAATGTCGGTATAAGGAATACCGGTAATTTCCGCCATGATAAAGGCGCCAGCACCCATAATCGGCGGCATGATCTGCCCACCGGTAGACGCAGCCGCTTCAACCGCACCCGCAGATTCTTTGCTGTAACCCACACGCTTCATCAACGGAATGGTCAGCGAACCGGTTGATACAACGTTACCGGCACTGGTGCCGTTGATCATCCCCATCAGACCAGAGGCAAAAATTGCCACCTTAGCAGGACCACCACGGGAACGGCCCGCAGCTGCAAACGCAAAATTCACAAAGTAGTCACCCACTTTAGAAGCCTGCAGGAACGCAGCAAAAATGATGAACAGAATAATGTAGGTGGAAGACACCGCGGTGGTCGGCCCCAAGATGCCTGCGTCGGTGTACACCTGGCTAAAGAAACGCTGAACCGACAATCCCGGATAGCCCAGAAATCCCGGCAGATAAGGACCTACAAACACGTAAGCAAGAAACACCAGCCCGATCACTACCAGAGCCATGCCCGCTACTCGGCGAGTCAACTCCATGATCAAGGCAGTACCCGCGACGGCCGCGAAAGAAATGCCCACTGGCGCAAATGCCGTGCCCGTGGTCATGCGCATAGAGGTGTTAAACACCACCAGCAAATAGGCGGCAACCGTAATCGAGCACACCACCAACACCAGATCCGGCACACTGAAACGAGCGCGATCACGCTGGTGAAACCAGCTCATCACAGTACCGATGCCCGTGGCTGCCAACAAAGGCCAACCAAAGTGCCAGGTTTCCAGTTCAGCGGGCACCCGAAACGCGCCAGCCTTCAACTGCAAATCAAAAGAATAGGTTTGGTACAACGCGTAAAAGGCTGGAATCAAAGCCACCGCGCTGATCCACGATGTCCACCTATGCCGAGCAGCGCCTTCTTCGGAGGAAACAAAGCGAGCACCCGCAAACAAGATAAAACCCAACACCAGAGCGCCGGCGACGTGCACAATCCGGAACGACCAGGTTTCCATGGGCGCTACGTTCAACGTGTACAAATGGAACACGGAATAAGCAACGGCCAGCATGATCACGAACTTTAACAGCAGCCCGGTAAACATGCGCCGGTTAGCCTCTACAGGCTCTTCGTCAACATCGTGCGCGAGCAGGTGATCTTCGTTAATCGTCAGGTTTTCAGCCAACGGCTTCTCGCCATCAGCGGGAAAATGTTCTTTGGTCATGATTGGTCCTGCCTATAAGAAGGCGTCTTTTCAGAAACAACCAAGCCCCGGAGGCGATAACACGCCCCGGGGCTCAAGCCAGATTACTTGATCGCGTCGGCTTCGATGGTGTAACCGTTTTCGTTAAACCAACGGGCAGCACCCGGGTGCCATGGCAGCACCGTGTTTTTACTGTAGTTTTCTGGAACAGAGAAACGTGCTGCCTTGTGGATAGACACCATCTTCTCGTTGTTTTCCATGGTCAGCTTGGTGATTTCATACACAAAGCTTTCCGGCATGTCGCAGTTCACCATGGCGAAGTTCCACATAGACACTACGCGGGAAGGCTCGTCCAGAGACTGGTATGTGCTGGCTGGAATCACAAACTCTGAAACCGGGAACTGATCAACGATCTTCTTGGCTTCTTCATCGTTCATACCAATGATGTTTACATCGGTCTGAACTTCCAGCTGGCTAACCGCAGGGATCGGAATGCCTGCGGCAAACGCAACCACATCAATCAGGCCGTCCTGCAACTGGCCACCCAAATCCGACCAGCTACCGTTACGGCGCTTAAAGTTAACCCCCAGGGCTTCCATCATGCGCGGGAAGTAAGTGTCAGACGTGGAGCCGGCCGGGCCGAAACCGATGGTCGCACCGTCAGGAATGTCAGAAATGGATTCGATACCGGTGCTGCTCAGCGCCGTGATAGAGAACGGTGTCTCGTACATCGGGAACATGGCGCAAACATTGTCCATCTTCATGCCCGGTGCCAGAGGGCTTTCGCCGTCGCGGGATTCACGAGCCGGGCCCATGGTAGTCAAGCCGAATTTCAGGTCACCGGTATGGACCAGCGCCATGTTTTGCACGGGGCCACCTGTGATCTCAGCACCACCAGACACACCCAGGTTTTCCGCAACAAAATTTGCCCACCCAGAACCGTAGGCAAAGTAGGTGCCGCCTTGGCTTGCAGTGCCGACAGTGAAACTGTCCGGCCAGCCGGCACGGTCTTGGGCAACAGCCGGTGTTGCAGCGAATACAGATGAGGCGAACGCTGCCGCCACGATGGTCTGAAGATTCATAAAAAAAGCTCCCGATGCGTTTTGTTAGTTCGGTGCAGACGAGGCCGACGTCGACCTCCTGAAACAAGTATCAGCAAACCTCGGACCACAAAACAAAAACCAATAAAAAACAACGATCTAAAAACCAAAACTGAAAACAAAACGCCGAAAATGGGTAGAAACCCACACACCCTCACAGACATTTGGGTCGAAACCCACCAACAGCACGGTTATCGCCGCCTTCGACCACATTCATTCGCCGTCTAAACAATTAAAAGCCTCAAAAACCACCTTGCAGGCCACAGATAGCCCCAAACATGACTAAAACCGTATTGCTTGGACGATTTGATATTTAGTCTTCAAACCATTACGCTTACCAAAATTGAACACCCATTCAATAAATTGAACACCCATTCAGTAAGAGCGGAGCCGGGCCTCATGGCAAGAATCGGAGTAGAAACAATTCGGCGTCAGCAACTGATTGATGCAACCCTCCAGGTGATTGAAGAGCATGGGTTTCAGGGCGCAACGGTCGGGAAAATCGCCGCGATTGCAGACTTATCGGTGGGCATTGTTAGCCATTATTTCGGCGGCAAGCAGGGGTTGCTCGAAGCCACAATGAGGCGTTTGCTGTCTTCACTGCAACAAGACGTGTCGAAACTGATGGCGGACCGGCCCAACACACCCCGAGAGCGGCTGATGGCCATTGTCGATGCCAACTTCTCAGGCGTCCAAACCCACGCCCAGTCGTCGAAGACCTGGCTGGCATTCTGGACCCAAGCCATGCACAGCCCGGACCTCATGCGCTTGCAGCGCGTGAACGAACGCCGCCTGCTCTCCAACCTAATGTTCTATTTACGCCAGCTGATGCCAGAGCCGCAAGTGCGCAGCACCGCTCAGACCATCGCGGCCTTGATTGACGGCTTCTGGCTTCGAGCGGCCATGAGTGAAGGCCGTATTGAACCCTCACAAGCCGTCACCCTGTGCAAAACCTATATAGACCAAGCCATTCAAGTAAATAACGGAGCTTCCTGATGACGCTGCCCATTTATCAATCGTTTATTAACGGCCACCCCATGGCCAACCAAAGCGGTGAGCGGTTTGATGTCGTGAACCCGGCCACAGGCAAAGTGATCTATCAGGTTGAGCAAGCCGACGAGTCGGTCATGAAGGCCGCCGTTGAAAGCGCCCAAAAGGGCTTTAAGGCCTGGTCGGCGATGAGTGGTTTGGAGCGAGGCCGCATTTTGAACCGGGCCGCCAGCATTCTGCGCGAACGCAACGACGCGCTTGCGATGATAGAAGTGCTGGATACCGGAAAACCCTGGCAGGAAGCCAGCGTTGTTGACGTGGTTACGGGCGCCGATTCAGTAGAGTACTTCGCCGGGCAGGCTTGCAGCATTACCGGCGAAAGTCAGCACTTGGGGGCAGATTTCTTCTACACCCGCCGCGAACCACTGGGCATCTGTGCGGGCATCGGTGCATGGAACTATCCACTGCAGATCGCCTGCTGGAAATCCGCACCGGCGCTGGCCTGCGGCAACAGCATGATTTTCAAGCCGTCAGAAGAAACCCCGCTGGGCGCGATCAAGTTGGCCGAAATCTACATCGAAGCCGGCGTACCGGCTGGCGTGTTTAACGTGATTCAAGGCGACTACCGAGTCGGCCAAATGCTGACAACCGAGCCCGCCATCGCCAAAGTTTCTTTCACCGGTGAAGCGAAAACGGGACGCACCGTGATGGCCGACTCTGCGTCATCATTGAAGTCCGTGACTATGGAGCTGGGCGGCAAATCACCGTTGGTCGTGTTTGAAGATGCCGACCTCGAACAAGCTGTGTCTGCCGCCATGCTGGGCAACTTCTACACGCAAGGCGAGGTCTGCACCAACGGCACTCGCGTTTTTGTTCAACGTGCAATCTACGACGCCTTTATCGAACAACTGGTGAGACGAACCGAGAACAACATCATCACTGGTGACCCCGAACACCCCGACACCAACTTCGGCTCTCTGATTAGCGCCAAGCATCGCGACTTGGTGATGAAGTACATCGATAGCGCGAAAGCTGAAGGTGCGCGCTTACTAACCGGCGGTAAAACTCTTCAGCCGGCTGGCTTTGAAGGTGGCTATTTTGTCGCGCCCACAATATTCGCCGATTGCACCGATGACATGACCATTGTGCGGGAAGAAATCTTCGGACCGGTCATGTCGATCTTGCCATTTGATACCGAAGAGGAAGTGATCAAGCGCGCCAACGACACCGAGTATGGTCTGGCCGCGGCGGTATTCACCACCGACACCACCCGTGCTCACCGCGTGATTCATCAGCTGGAAGCCGGCATTTGCTGGATCAACAGCTTTGGCGCCTCCCCTGCCGAAATGCCCGTGGGCGGCTACAAACTCTCTGGGCTGGGCCGCGAGAATGGCCGCGAAACCCTCGCACACTACACCCAGACCAAGTCGGTATACGTCGGCATGACCCCGCTTGAGGCTCCGTTCTGACACCGCCATTCCCACGAATATCGCTGCGGGCTGCTTGCCCGCATCCGTATGAAGGAGACAGCTTTGCAGTTTGATAACGAATTTGACTATGTGGTTGTTGGTACCGGCTCTGCCGGCTGTGTACTTGCGAACCGGTTGAGCGAAAGCGGCGATGAACAGGTACTGGTACTGGAAGCCGGGCGTCGTGACGACACCTGGAAAATCCACATGCCTGCGGCACTGATGTACAACCTCATGGACGACAAGTACAACTGGTACTACCACACCGAGCCACAAGAGTACCTCAACAACCGCAAACTGTACTGGCCTCGCGGAAAGGTCTGGGGCGGCGGTTCCACTCTGAACGCCATGGTGTATATCCGCGGCCACGCGTACGACTACGACCGCTGGCACGACGAAGGTGCCAAAGGCTGGCGCTACCAGGATGTATTGCCTTATTTCCGCAAAGCCGAGAGCCGGGAAAAAGGTGCCGACGATTACCGCGGCGACAACGGCCCGCTAAACGTTCATACCGGCGACGAGCACAACCCGCTGTTCGGCGCATTCCTGGAAGCCACCAAACAGGCCGGCTACCCCTACACGGAAGACATGAACGGCTTCCAGCAAGAAGGCTTTGGCGAAATGGACATGACCATCCGCAAAGGCAAACGTTGGAGCGCCGCTCAGGCTTATTTACGGCCGGCACTCAACCGCCCGAACCTAACCACTGAAACAGGAGCCATGACCACGCGCATTCTGTTTGAAGGCGAAAAGGCCGTGGGCGTTGAGTACGTACAAAATGGCAAAATCATTCGCGTAGCCGCCCGAAAAGAAGTCATTGTCAGCGGCGGCGCTATCAACTCGCCACAACTGTTGATGCTCTCGGGCATCGGTGCAGCCGATGAATTGCAAGAGCACAACATTCCTGTTGTGGCCGACCGCCCGGGCGTCGGTAAAAACCTACAGGACCATTTGGAAATCTACGTCCAGCATAAGTCGATCCAGCCGGTTACTCTGTACAAGTACACCACCCAGCCCGGCAAAACCCTCGCGGGCATGAAATGGTTCCTGAACCACGATTGGGGTGCCTGCAGAACGGCGCACCTGGAAGCCGGTGGATTCATTCGTTCCGAAGCGGGGGTACAGCACCCAGACATTCAGTACCACTTCTTGCCGTCGCAGGTGATTGACCACGGCCGAAAAGATGCTGAATGCCACGGTTATCAAGCCCACGTTGGCCCTATGCGCCCAACCAGCCGCGGTTTTCTGAAGCTGAAATCCGCCAACCCGACGGATCACCCGATCATCGATCCGAAACTACTCAGCACCGAACGAGACCGTTGGGAAATGCGGCAAAGCATCAAACTGACCCGGGAAATATTCGCCCAGGCAGGTTTCGATCCATTCCGGGGCGAAGAACTCCGTCCAGGAGCCCGCGCCACCACGGACGAAGACATCGATGCCTTTGTCCGGGAATACGCAGACAGCGCTTACCACCCATCGTGCACCTGCAAAATGGGTGCAGCTGACGACCCTATGGCGGTTGTTGACGAAGAAGCCCGGGTGTACGGCGTGAGCAACCTACGCGTGGTAGATGCCTCCATCATGCCGAGTGTGGTTAGCGGTAATCTGAACGCACCCACCATCATGCTGGCCGAGAAATGCGCCGATCACATCCTCGGTCGCGAACTGCTACCACCCTCGTCAGCCCCCGTGTGGGAGCACCCTGACTGGAAAAACGCACAACGATAACGACGTGACAAAAAGCCAAGAAAGGAGAACGACCATGAAAAAGATTATGTTGGCCTGTGCTGGCCTCGCAATGAGCGGAGCTGCTGCGGCAGCCCCGACCGCCGAATGCAAAGCCGTTCGTTTCGCCGACGTCGGCTGGACAGACATTACCGCCACCACGGCACTCGCTTCCGAAGTACTAAAAGGTATGGGCTACGAGCCGAGCGCCAAAGTTCTGTCTGTACCCGTCACCTACCGCTCTCTTAAAAACAAAGACATCGACGTATTCCTGGGTAATTGGATGCCAACGATGGAAGGCGATGTGCGCCCATATCTGGAAAGCGGCGACGTTGAAAACGTTATCACCAACCTGGAAGGTGCGAAATACACCTTGGCCGTCCCTCAGTTCGTGTACGACGCAGGCGTAACAAGCTTTGCGGATATCGCCAAGCACGCTGACGAGTTCAACGAACGCATCTACGGCATTGAACCCGGCAACGACGGCAATCGACTAATTCAGGAAATGGTAGATCAGGACGCCTTCGGTCTGGGCGACTTCCGCGTAGTTGAATCCAGCGAAGCCGGCATGTTGTCGCAAGTCAGCCGCTCGGTTCGCCGCAATCAGTGGGTGGTCTTTCTTGCGTGGGAGCCGCACCCGATGAACGCTAACCACGATCTGGCGTATCTGGACGGCGGTGACGACTTCTTTGGGCCAAACTACGGTGGCGCGACGGTTCGTACCAACGTTCGTGAAAACTATCTGAATGAATGCCCGAACGTAGGCACCCTGCTGACCAACCTGAAGTTTTCCTTGACCATGGAAAACGAAGTGATGGGCGCCATCCTGAACGACGGCGAAGACCCGCGTGATGCCGCCAACGCCTGGCTGTCCAACAACCCGGACGTGCTGACTAGCTGGCTTGACGGCGTCACCACTCTGAACGGCGAAGACGCGCTGCCTGCGGTGAAAGCTTACCTAAAGCAGTAAAGCCCGGTGTGTTGACCCCACAACACCGCAGCTTTCACAACCACGCCCCGGGCTGATGGCCCGGGGCGCTTGATCTGAATTACCGACACCACTCATTTCCCGTGCCGGCTCTGCCCGCACCTAAAAAGACAGAAAACCATGAACTGGATAACTGAGCATCAACTGCCTTTCGGCGACTTCATGGAAGACGTTGTTGATTTTCTAGTCATCAATTTCAGCGGCTTTTTCGACGCTGTATCCGAAGGCTTACAAAGCATGATTCATGGGCTGACCGACGCCCTTCTATGGATACCGCCTGCTGCCCTTGTATTGCTGTTAACCGTGGCGGCCCACCTCCGTCATCGCCGCTGGGGGCTCACACTATTTACCACCGCCAGCTTCTTGCTGATCTGGAACATTGGCTATTGGGAAGACACCATGGCCACCTTGTCATTGGTGCTCTACGCCACGCTGCTGTGCATAGTCATCGGCATCCCTCTGGGCATTTATGCCGCCCACAGCCAATGGCTCTACAAATTCCTACAGCCAATGCTGGACCTTATGCAAACCATTCCGCCGTTTGTCTACCTGATCCCTACACTAACGCTGTTTGGTCTGGGCGTGGTACCCGGCGTCATTTCCACCGTCATTTTTGCCATTGCCGCACCAGTGCGATTGACCTACCTCGGCATTTCCCAGGTTCCAACCGAACTGGCTGAAGCCGGTAAGGCCTTCGGCTGCACCAACCGGGAACTGCTGTTCAAGGTCGAACTTCCCGCCGCCATGAGTTCCATCGGTGCCGGTGTGACCCAGTGCATCATGCTGTCGCTGTCTATGGTCGTGATCGCTGCACTGGTTGGGGCCGATGGCCTGGGCGTTCCGGTTGTCCGCGCGCTGAATACCGTCGATATCGGCAAAGGTTTCGAAGCCGGACTGGCCATTGTACTGCTGGCTATCTGGATGGACCGTTTCTTCCGCCAACGTAATGCTGGGGAGCCTTCACAATGATCGAATTTGAAAACGTCAATGTCGTCTTCGGCAAACAGCCTCAACAAGCATTGCCGCTGATTGATCAAGGCCTCGATCGTGCGGAAATCCGCGACAAGACGGGCTTGGTGGTGGGCGTTCAGAACGCCAACCTTAGCGTCAAAAAAGGCGAAATTTGCGTACTGATGGGGCTTTCCGGCTCCGGAAAATCCAGTCTGCTACGCTGCGTTAACGGCTTGAACGACGTCACCAGCGGCGCTATTCGCATCCAACACGACGGTGAGATGGTGGACTTCACCCAAGCCAGCGAAAAAGTACAGCGCGATATCCGTACCCGGCGCATCTCCATGGTATTCCAGAGCTTTGCTCTGATGCCTTGGCTGACCGTTGAAGACAACGTGGCCTTCGGCTTGGAACTTCAAGGCATGAGCAAAAACAAACGCCGGAAAAAAGTCGCACGCCAATTGGATCTGGTTGGCCTATCGGCCTGGGCCAAGTGCCGCCCGGACGAGCTTTCCGGTGGCATGCGCCAGCGTGTCGGGCTTGCCCGGGCATTGGCCACCGAATCCGAAATCCTGCTGATGGACGAGCCCTTCTCCGCACTCGATCCGCTGATCCGCCACCAGCTGCAAGATGAGTTGCTGAGTTTGCAGGACGAACTACAGAAAACCATCGTGTTCGTGAGCCACGATTTGGACGAAGCCCTCAAGCTGGGCTCCCATATCGCGATCATGAAAGATGGCCAGATCGTTCAACACGGCAAGCCCGAATCGATCGTGCTGCACCCTGAAAACGATTACGTCAAAAGCTTCGTAGCCAGCACCAACCCACTCAACGTTCTGGCGGCTCGTTCGCTGGCCCTGCCGATTGACGAGATTCAGGAAGATGCTCAAGGCAATCGTTGCCTGAACAAGCGCTACGACATATGGCTGCACACGCCCGAATCAGCGGAAAAAGCGGTTGTTACCAGCAATGGCCAAACCTTTCAGACCCAACCCTGGCAAGAAGGACAAGCCATCGATAGCTTAGCCAAGCAGCCAACACGCATCGCCCCAAACACACCACTGCGAGATGCCGTCGAAATTCGCTACTTCACCGGCCACAGTCTGTTGGTTGAAGAAGGCGGACAAATCACCGGCGCCATCGGCGACCGTGAGCTTTACCACGCCATGCTAGGGAAGCATCTGGACGACTAATCGTTAGCCTACCTGCGCTTGGCCCAGAACTTTACCGGTGCCAAGCGCCCTGACTTCCACTTATCTTTAAGTCACCAACGACCCTGCAACGTCGCCACAATGTTTCTTCCACCCGCATGATTCCGGTGTTCGCACAGATAAATACCCTGCCAAATGCCCAGCGCCAACTGGCCGTGAGTGATGGGAATCGTCAGTGAGGGCCCGATGATCACGTTCTTGATGTGGGAGGTGGTGTCATCCGGGCCTTCGAGCGTGTGTTCATAGTAAGACGCATTTTCCGGCACCATCACATTGAAGTGTCGCTCCAGATCGCCGCGAACATCCGGGTCCGCATTTTCATTGATCGCCAAGGACGCCGAGGTGTGCTGAATAAAAAGATTCAACAAGCCGACTTCGCAGTTGGTCAGCTCCGGCGCCCGCGCGAGGATGTCGTCGGTAACCAGATTGAAGCCCCGTGGGTACGGCGGCAACTCAATGATGTTCTGATGCCAGATCATAGCCTCTCCATTGTCTATTTCTGCAGGTCATCCCAAGGATGAACCGGAACAGCGGCGTCTTCGGGCACCTCGCTTTCGTATGAGCTTCGGAAGTAATCCATGGCTTTTTCCGCCTCACCCAGCTCATCAAAACGGGCGATGTGATAAATCGCCTCACCTTCATTCACCAGCGGCAAGTTGTTCACACAGATCACAATGCCCGAGCACGGCGATGCGATCGCGACTTCCGCTTCACCGAACGGGTCAGCAACCATCGCCAATTTTTGTCCTTTACGCACTCGTTGCCCCAAACGAGCGACCGGACGCATGATGCCGTCGATGTCGGCTCTCACCCACTGCGAGTTTGCCGCGGTTTCCGATCGTTTCTTCGGTGCCTTGGGACCTTTCTTGGCCGGCACCATTTCCAGTTCCCGCATCACTCGGATAATGCCTTTCACACCGCTGGCAATCACCACATCATCAAAACGCAGGGCTTCACCACCTTCGAAGGTAATGACAGGTATGTCGAGGGAATCTGCGTAGGCACGGAGGCTGCCGTCCCGCAGCCCAGCATTAATAATGATGGGTGCACCAAAAGCTTCGGCCATGCGGGTCGTTTCCGGATTTTTCAGTTCCGCCCGGATCTGCGGCAGGTTGAAACGGTGTACGGCGCCTGTGTGCAAATCGATGATGTGGGTCACCTTCTCCATGATCAGGGTGCGCAACAAATAGGCTATGCGACCACCTAACGAGCCGGATTCTGAGCCGGGGAAACACCGGTTCAGATCACGGCGGTCGGGTAGGTAACGGGTGCGCTGAACAAAACCGAATATGTTCACTATGGGCACCGCCACCAGGGTGCCGCGAAGGTGACGCAGCGCCGAGTTTTTCATCACCCGGCGAATGATCTCGACACCGTTGATTTCATCACCATGAATAGCGCCACACACCATCAATACTGGCCCATCACGGCGGCCATGCACCACTTCCACAGGAATATGCAGCGGCGTGTGGGTGTACAACTTGGCCACCTGTACGTTCACGGTTTCGCGAGTGCCGGCCTTCACCTGCACTCCAGCAATTTCAAACGGTGCTCTTGCCATGAACGATCAGCCTCTGCCCTTGGTTTTTGTTTTCCAAGGCTTATAGTTTTTCTCAGTCCAATTAATGATCATACCCGCAACGTTTTTACCGGTGGCATTTTCAATGCCTTCCAGTCCCGGCGAGGAATTCACCTCCATCACCAGCGGACCACGGCTAGAGCGCAGCAAATCGACACCCGCCACATTCAGACCCATCGCTTTTGCCGCGGTAACGGCTGTGCGCCGCTCTTCCGGGGTAATGCGCACCAACGAGGCAGTACCACCACGGTGTAGGTTTGAACGGAACTCGCCCTCGGCACCTTGGCGTTTCATGGCCGCAATCACTTTGTCGCCAATCACGAAACAGCGGATATCGGCACCACCGGCCTCCTTGATGAATTCCTGCACCAGAATGTCAGCCTTCAGCCCCATAAAAGCTTCTATCACGCTTTCGGCTGCTTTTCGGGTTTCCGCCAGCACCACACCGATACCTTGAGTACCTTGCAGCAACTTGATCACCACCGGCGCGCCCCCCACCATTTTCAGCAGTTCCGGCACGTTATCTGGCTTATTGGCGAAGCCGGTCACCGGCATGCCCACGCCTTTGCGGGCCAGTAACTGCAACGAGCGCAGCTTATCCCGTGAACGTGTAATCGCTACGGACTCGTTCACCGGAAATACGCCCATCATTTCGAACTGCCGTAGTACAGCGGTGCCGTAGAAGGTAACAGAGGCACCGATCCGCGGAATCACCACGTCGAAGTCTTCCAACACTTCCTCGTGATAATGGATTCTGGGGTCTGCAGACGTGATGTTCATAGAGCAATGCAAGCAATCAATCACTTTCACTTCGTGGCCGCGATTGATGCCTTCTTCCATCAAACGCCGGGTCGAATACAGGTGACGATTGCGCGACATAATCGCAATTTTCATGATCAGGTCCTTGGTGCCGGTTCGCCGGCAAGATAAGAGGATTCAGGGTACACAACAGCGCGGCCCGACAAGGCGGTGCGCCCTAGCAACATCCGAAATCGCATAGAATCCCGGTTGGTCAGTGTCATTTCAATCGGCCAGCTTTCTCCCCCCACAGTGACCATGGTCTCGACCACCAGCCGCAGTTCCTTGTGACCGCCGGAATCGGTCACCGTGCGTTCATCCAGCACTTTCGCATCGCACTCGACGACTTCCTTCATTTCATTTTGAACAGGGTGAACCCAAAACTTTACCCGGCGCTCTCCGTTCTCAGTATAGGGCTCTGTCCGAAACGTATGCAGGCAGGAGGTACGCGCGCCCGTATCGACCTTGGCTTTCATCCGGTCAATACCAAGTTCCGGTAACCCTACCCATTCGCGCCAACCCAGCCCGACTCTGTTTTCAACGATGGCTGGTGGCGTAGTTGTTGTTACTTCAGTCGTGCTTATCGACATCCGGGACACCCTTATTTTTATGTTGCTCCGGTGCCAACAGCTGCACCCGGAATGGCTCTGAATGACTACCGGCATAGATGCTGGTATGAGGGAACGGTATCTCGATGCCGTGGCTATCGAGCATTTTCTTCACAGCAATCATCATACTGCTTCGACCTTCAAGGAAACGATCTTTGGGCACCCAAAGCGAAAACTGTAAATCCACAGACGATGCACCAAAACCGGTGACCTGCACGAAGGCTTTGGGTTCTTCCAAACAGGCGGCATTCTCCTCCGCCAGCTCCAGCAGCAGTTCGCTAACGCGCTCAACATCTTCGGCGTAGGCTATCCCCAGCGTCAGGTCGATGCGCCGGATCGGGAAGCGCGACCGGTTCACCACCCGTGTTTTAATCAGGGTTTCGTTGGGGATGCGCACATACAGGTTGTCGGGAGTACGTAGCTTCACGCTCAGCAAATCGATTGCCACCACCTCACCTATGGTGGCATCTACATCAATAACATCGCCAATCTCAAAGGGTTTTTCCATAACCAAGAACAAACCGCTGATAATATTCGAGGCTGACGTTTGAGAAGCAAAGCCAATGGCCACAGTCAGGATACCGGCAGCTCCAAGCACCACTTCCAATGAAAAACCCGCTTCACGCAGCGCCGCTACCGCAAACAGCACGAACACCAGATAGAAGCACAAACGGCGGATCATCACCTGATGATGGCGGGAAACGCGATCACCCACCAAGCGGCCTAAACTCCGAGCGAGCAATGTGCCGAGCACCGCACCCAACAACATCAAAAATGCCGCGGAAAACCACTGCCCCCAAGCTATGCCGTTGGCTATTTCAGCGATTGTTTGCTGTATCGAATCAAACAAAGCACTACTCCTGTTAGGCTATCAACCAAAGATGTTGTCCACGGCACGTACTAATCTGCGCCCCCGGGCCAACTTTTCCCGGGCCGGGGCAATGGCTTCGCACTTGCCCGCTTCAGCGACTACCGCATGGTCGATGTGCAAACTGGCCGAACTCATATCGGTTTCACACTTCACCGTAACACCCGATGTCCAGAGTTGCCCCCGCTCGTTCCGATAAATCGCCAGCAGAGGTGTAGGCAAACTGAATCGCTCCAGCAGCAAGGGTTTTTCCCGCTCATTGATAATCGTCACGGGCGTCACTGCACGCCAAGGGCGTTTAGGCACAGCCTCCAGAGCCAGACGGCCATAGGTTGACGAGGCATAGCACAACTCACCTTCGCGGGTGTTTCGGCCGAGCCAGGTCATCGATGGCGGTGCCAGCGGAAACTCGGCCAGTTCGGTACGCGCTTCACCAACGCAGACTTTCATCCAAAGTGTCGTACCCACGTACAGCACACAGCGGGCACCGGCGGGGATGGTCAGGGGCTGAAATGGCCGAATAACCGTCGGCAAGTTGGCCATGGCCGGCACAAAGCAAAGCAGCCCGTCATCGTTAGTACGCACGAAGCGCTGAACCTTCACGTCGGCCGATGGCAGAGTATGGCCGGTCGATTCGTACCAGTTTTCAGGGTCTGTGCCTTGCTTTGAGGACTGTTCCCGGATCTGCCACTCCAAATCCAACAGCGTGATCCACAAACGGGTATGACCGAGCTGGTGCTGCTGCGTCTGGCCGGAAACCAGTTGATAGGGATGCGCCCAGACACCATCGCGCGGGCTTTCGAATTTCTCAGTCATACCGTGGAAAAAACTCCTTTTTCCTGGCAGGGATTATTGTTTAACTATAATCCAATCAGGCAAGGTCAGCGAATATATAAGTTAATGATTTTTCGCCTGTAATTACCCCTACTTCACAGCACGAGGTAAATCTGCTCATGGCTGAACTGGTCTGGCTTCGAAACGACCTCCGCACCGCAGACAACGCGGCTCTGACCGCCGCCTGCAAAAGCGGTCGCCCCGTACGGGCGTGCTTTATCGTCACACCTGAACAATGGCAGGAGCACGACTGGTCAGCCGCGCGAGTTCAGTTTGTGCTGGAACACGCCAATGCGCTGTCAAAGCAACTGGCCAAGCTTGGCATTACGCTCAACTTCCTCCATACCGATACCTTTGATTCCAGCGTTGACGTACTGGAACAACACTGCCGCCAGCACGGCATTAGCCAACTTCATTTCAACGAGGAATATGGGGCCAACGAGCGAAAACGCGATAAGCAGGTCCGGGACAGGCTATCTTCGCTGGGTGTAGCAGTGAAAAAATACCGAGATCAAACCGTGGCGCCGGTCGGGAAAATTCTCACTCAGAAAGACGAGCCTTATTCCGTTTTCACCCCGTTTTCACGCCGATGGCGGGTATGGGTAGAAGAAACACACCCAACGCTGTATCCATCTCCCTCTGCCAAGGGAGCGGAAGTCACGCCGGAACAAACCGACACCCTCCCTGCCCCGTTCGAGAACGCTCCGGAGCCTTTGGTGGAAACCGGCGAAAACGCCGCCCACGATGCACTGGACGAATTTCTCACAGAGCGCGCCGCCAGCTACAACGATACCCGGGACTTTCCCGCGCTGGACGGCACCAGCCTGCTGTCGCCCTACCTGGCGAACGGTGTTTTGTCAGGCCGCCAGTGCTTGATCGCCGCCCAACAAACCGGCAGCTCCGGCGAGGGCATTGAAACCTGGATCAACGAAATTGCCTGGCGCGATTTCTACATCAATATCCTTTACCACTACCCAAGGCTCAGCATGCACCGAGCCTTCAAGCCGGAAACAGAGGCGCTGAAGTGGAATGAGCCGGGTGAGCATTTCGAAGCCTGGAAAGAAGGCAAAACCGGTATTCCGATTGTGGATGCCGCCATGCGTCAGCTAAAAACCACCGGCTGGATGCACAATCGCCTGCGGATGATCACCGCGATGTTCCTTTCCAAAAACCTGTTTATTGATTGGCGGCTGGGCGAAGCCTGGTTTATGCAAAACCTGGTGGACGGGTTTCTGGCCTCTAACAACGGAGGCTGGCAGTGGAGTGCGTCTACAGGCACAGATTCAGCGCCCTATTTTCGGGTATTTAACCCGGTCACCCAGAGCGAACGTTTTGATCCGAAAGGCGAGTTTATCCGGAACTGGGTACCAGAGTTGGCGAAGCTGGATAACAAACGGATTCATGATCCGTCGAAAGGTGGAGTGATTCCCAAAGGGTATCCTCGGCCCATCGTGGATTTGAAGGAAAGCCGGAAAGAAGCGATTGCCCGATTTCAGGCTTTGAAGGACTGAGTAAGGGGACCAGGCAGGGCTGGGGCGGCTCTACCTTTGAGTTAGACCGAACACACCGGGCAGTCTGGATCTTTTAGGAGCTTCATTTCTCGCCATTGCATCTGCCAGGCATCCAGGATGAGCAAACGACCAACCAAAGACTGGCCTACGCCACTGATGACTTTAATGGCCTCCATCGCCTGAGCCGCACCAATCATGCCCACCAAAGGAGCAATCACACCGGCTTCCGAGCAGGTCAGGTCTTCATTGCCTTGCTCTTCGTACAAACAGTGGTAGCACGGGCTCTCAGGGTTTCGGGGGTCATAAACGGATAACTGCCCTTCACCCCGAATGGCCGCTCCTGAAACCAATGGAACGCCAGTAGCAACAGACGCACGGTTGAGGGCGAAGCGGGTGTTGAAGTTATCGGTGCAGTCCAGCACCAAAGTTGCATCAGCCACCAACTGCGCAAGGTCCTCACCATCCACGCGGCGATTGACGGCATTTACCGTAGTTTCGGGATTAATAGCGCGAACACGTTCAGCTAGACGCTCGGCTTTGGAGTCGCCGAGCCAGCTTTGCTGAAAGCCGATCTGGCGCTGCAGGTTGGCCAGTTCGATCTGGTCGTCATCCACCAGAGTCAACTGCCCGACTCCGGCCGCCCCTAGATACAGCGCAACCGGACAGCCCAAGCCACCGGAGCCCAATATCATGACCCGAGCTTCTTTCAGCCTTTGCTGACCAGCTATATCGAATTGGGGAATCAGGATTTGGCGGCTGTAGCGGAGCAGTTCGTCATCGCTGAGCATAGAGAGTCTCGCAGTTAATCGCTGGCTGGCTTTCGGGCCAGGGTCATGCGGTCGTTTCCGCCGTAATCCTTGCGGGTTTCTATGTTGCGCCATCCGGCTTGGGTAAACAAATCCCGAACCGCATCGCCTTGGTCGTAGCCGTGTTCCAACATCATCCAACCACCAGCATTTAACCAACCCAAGCCTTGGGTGACCAACAACCGAATGTCATCCAAACCGTCGTTGCCGGCCACCAAGGCCGATGCTGGCTCAAAGCGCACATCGCCCTCGCTGAGGTGGCAATCACTGGCCGGAATATAAGGCGGGTTGGAAATGAGCAAGTCAAAAGCGCCTACTGGGAGTTCTTCAAACCAATGGCTTTGGATTACCGAAATCGGGAGATTCAGGTTCTGGCTATTCTCGCGGGCCAATTCCACCGCTTCGGCAATGCGATCGGTAGCGGTTATCTGCCACTCGGGCTTTTCGCTGGCGAGAGCCAAGGCAATGGCGCCCGTGCCGGTGCCCAAATCCAGAACCTTCGCCGACTCGGGCAATTCAAGCGACAAGGCGGCTTCCACCAGACATTCGGTATCGGGGCGAGGTATCAGAGTGGACGTGGATACCCTCAAAGGCAACGACCAAAACTCTTGTTGGCCGAGAAGGTAAGCAATGGGCTTGCCCTCAACCCGTTCGGCGACAAGCACGAAGAACTGTTCCGCCTGTTCCGCCGTAATTTCCCGCTCAGGCCAGGCCCGAAAGCTAGTGCGGCTCAGACCGCTGACGTGGCTCAGCAGCAATTCAGCATCCAGTTTGGGTGAATCGCCACCGATTCTGGCCTCGGCATCTTGTATTAGAGCTTCACAAGTCAACAAGGGATTACTGATCCTGTGACAGCTCGGCCAGCAACTCGGCCTGATGTTCCTGTTGCAGCGGCACCACCACCGCATCCAGGTCGCCACCAACCACTTCGTCCAGCTTATACAGGGTGAGGTTGATTCTATGATCCGTCACCCGGCCTTGCGGGAAGTTGTAGGTGCGGATGCGCTCTGAGCGGTCACCGCTACCCACCAGACTTTTCCGGGTTTCGGCCATACTTTGCTGCTGCTTTTCGAGCTCGGCATTCTGCAGGCGAGAGGCCAGCAGGCTCATGGCTTTGGCGCGGTTCTTGTGCTGCGACCGCTCTTCCTGACATTCAACTACGAGCCCTGTTGGCAGGTGAGTAATGCGGATCGCAGAGTCGGTTTTGTTTACGTGCTGCCCACCGGCACCCGAGGCCCGAAAGGTGTCTACGCGTAAGTCACCTTTGTTGATATCGATGGTTTCCGCTTCGCCGGCTTCTGGAATAACAGCCACCGTGCAAGCAGAGGTATGAATGCGCCCCTGGGATTCGGTTTCCGGTACCCGTTGAACTCGGTGTGCTCCGGATTCAAATTTCAGTGTTCCGTAAACGCCATCGCCAGACAAACGGGCGATCACCTCTTTATAACCGCCGTGCTCACCTTCGTTCTCATTCAGTATCTCGACCTGCCAGCGGCGCTTTTCCGCATAACGGGAATACATGCGAAACAGGTCACCGGCAAAAATAGCGGCTTCATCTCCACCGGTACCGGCACGAACTTCCAGAAACACGTTTTTGGTGTCGTTAGGATCTTTCGGCAACATCAATCGTTGCAGCTCGGCATCCAGCTCTTCACTTCGGGCCTGAGCATCAGACAGCTCTTCTTCGGCCATGGCACGCATATCCGCATCGCCATCTTTCGCCAACTCTTTCGCTTCGGCGATATCATCCAGAGACTGCTGCCATGCCTGGAAGCATCTCACCACAGGTTCAATCTCTGCATACTCTTTAGAAAGATCACGAAATTTGTTCTGGTCGGCAATAACTGAGGCATCGCTTAACAGCGCACTCACCTCCTCGAACCGCTCTACTAACTGTTCAAGGCGGGATTTAATCGATGGCTTCATAGTTTTTCCGTGGTGGTGGGCTCGTCAGCATCCAACATTTCAAGCTGATAAAGCTCTCGCAAGAAGTCCGCAACTTCGGTACGCCCTTCAGCCATGGCTTTACGAACTTGAGTAGATGGTTGGTGCAGAAGTTTATTCGTCAGACCCCGCGCCAAACTGCGAAGTGCGGTTTCCGGGTCGGTACCGTTACGCAGCGCTCTCAGCGCTTTCTCGGTTTCCGCGTCGCGGAGCGATTCCGCTCGTGAACGGAATACCTTTAGGGTAGAAACAGCGTCGAGCGCGCGCAGCTGATCAAGAAAATCCTGAACACCACTGGCAATCAGGTTCTCAGCCTCACGGGCGGCACCCTCCCGAGAGCGGACGTTTTCTTCAATCACCTGGCGCAAATCGTCAACGGTGTATAGGTACACATCCGCCAAGCCGCCCACTTCCGGTTCTATATCACGAGGAACCGCAATATCCACCATAAAATAGGGGCGATGTTTACGTTTTTTCAAAGCGCGTTCTACTGCGCCTTTACCAAGAATCGGCAGCGGACTGGCCGTTGATGAGATTACGATATCGACATCGGCCAAGTAATCCGGAATTTCGGAAAGGACAATACCTTTACCGCCGTGGATCTCGGCCAACGCTTGGGCACGTTCCAGCGTTCGGTTGGCGACCAGAAAATCACGCACACCGGCATCGGCCAAATGGCGAGAAACCAGCTCGATGGTTTTTCCGGCACCAATCAGCAGCGCCTTGTTTCGGGACATGTCCGCGAAAATCTGATGCGCCATGCTGACTGACGCGTAAGCAACCGAGACTGGGTTTTCGCCGATCGCCGTTTCTGTCCGGACTCGCTTTGCAACAGAAAAGGTGTGTTCAAACAGGCGAGACAAGAAGGCACCCGTGGCGTTGTGTTCCCGCGCCAGGGCGTATGCATCCTTCAGCTGGCCAAGAATCTGGGGCTCACCCAACACCATAGAGTCAAGGCCTGCGGCTACACGCATCATGTGCCGCACGGCGTCGGAATCGCGGTGCACGTATATCACGTTTTCAAGATCAGCCGCGTCCAACTCATGGAACCCGGCCAACCAACGCAATAACGCTGGCGCGCAATCGTCGTCGCCCGCCAAATAGAGTTCCGTGCGGTTACAGGTAGATAAGATGCCGGCTTCACTGGCACCCGTCGCCGCACGCAGTTCGGAGAAGGCCTCAGCCATCCGTTCAGGCGTAAACGCTACCCGCTCGCGGATTTCCACGGGCGCAGTGCGGTGATTTATTCCCAGTGTCAGCAATGCCATTGTGAGCTTAAAACACCTCAGTCCAATGAAAGGTAAGCAGCCTCATTCTACCGGCGCCCGCTCGCGCCTGCCACCTGAAAACACCCGGGCTTCGGCAACTGCGGACATGTTGGGCAACTTCAAGCGCTTATGCCATTATAGGCGCTCGGCCTTGACCACGATCCGATCTGCCTCAATTTTCAGGCAATGAACGGTCATTCTGAAACACAGCCTCGAGCTCACAGGACGCTGCATGCAAAGAAACGCACCACACCTGGCCACCTGCCTGCTGGGAATCACCTTCGCCACTTTATCCGGCTGTTCCAGTTTTTCAGGGCCATCAACTCAACCGGCCCCGGAACCCATTGCCACTCCAGCGCCTGAGCAAACCGATATAGAGTACGCCGACTTCGAGCCCGAAGTACTTTATCAACTCTTATCGGCAGAGGTCGCGGCACAACGAGGTCGCTACGACGTTACTCTAGTCAATTATATTCAGGCCGCGAAAACCTCCAAAGACGATGGCGTGATCGAACGGGCCATGCGCATTGCCCAAACCCTGAATGCCGACAACGCCCAACAGCAACTGGCTGATTTGTGGCTCAAAAAATCGCCGGAAAACGTCCAAGCCCACCGTGTAGCAGCCATTCAGGCGGTCAAACGGCAAAACCTGGAAACGGCGCTGGTTCACATGGAAAAGATCATGGATCAGGGCGAAGACGCTGATTTCGACAGCCTCGCCGCCATGGCCACTCAACTTCCTCCCGCGCAGCAACAAGAACTACTGACACTGTATCTGCGCTTAGCCGAACGCCATCCAAACACGCCGGATTTGGAATACGGTATCGCTTTGTTGATGAAAGTCTCCGGCGACTCCCAATCTGGTCTGGACCGCCTGGAGCCCTTAATCAGTGCGCACCCGAACTTTCAACCGGCGATCACACTCAAAGGCGACTTGCTTTACCAAACCGGCCAAACTAAGGCGGCGCTGAACCACCTCACCACCAATACCCGCCGATTTCCTGACAACCGTCAGATGGGCACACTTTACGGCCGCATTCTCATTAACGAGAAAAAGCTGCAAGCCGCTCAAGACGAATTTCAGCGACTGGTAAAACGCCATCCTGAAACACCGGGACTGAAACTCTCCCACGCTCTAGTGGCATTGGAAAACCAGCAACCTGACATTGCCCGCGAAAATCTGCAAGCGTTAGTCAACCAGGGCCACCACACCGACGAAGCCAAGTTCTACCTTGGCCGCATTGAAGAAAAAGCCGGAAACATAGAACTGGCCATCAATCACTACCAAAGCGTGGAATCCGGCAACTACTACTTCCCCGCCCTGTCACGCGCCAGTGAGCTGCAAGCTCAGGCAGGCGAACTGAATGAAGCGCTCAGCCATATACAATCGCTAAGAGCCAACACCCCTCAACAAGCCGAAAAGTTTTGGCTGCTCGAAATCAATCTGCTGATTGACCAAGACATGAAAGCAAAGGCATTAGCCGCCACCAAGACGGCACTCGAAGAACACCCAAAAAGCGTTGAAGCTCGCTATGCGCGCGCCATGCTGCTGGACGCTGACGGTAAACACGAGCAGGCAGAGCAAAACCTGAAAGCGATCCTCGACATAGAACCAACCAGCTCCATCACCCTCAACGCTCTCGGCTATATATTGATAGAGCGAACCGATCGTCTGCAGGAAGCGCAAGGCTACATCGAACGCGCCCTTGCTCTCGACCCGGACAACCCTGCCATTCTGGACAGCCTGGGGTGGGTCTTGTTCAAGCAAGGCCGCACGATGGAAGCGCTAGAGTACCTGTCGGAAGCTTGGGGCGCCTATCCCGACCCTGAAGTCTCAGCCCATTACGGCGAAGCGCTTTGGAGCATCGGTGAGGAAGAACAAGCTCGCATTGTCTGGGAAGAAGGCCTGGATGAAGACCCCGATCACGAGATTCTTCTCAAAACCATCGAGCGTCTGACCAGCGAAGGGGACGAAGAATGATTCGCAGAACGCTCACTCTGTTAGCCTTGCTAGCCTCAATAACTGGCTGTACCACCATACAACTAGAACCGTTGCCCGAAGGCATGACTGAACAGCCACCCGCTGAGTGGGCTGCTCGTTCGGACGAATTAACCCGATTCAATCACTGGCTGCTGTCGGGCAAATTGGCCGTCAAACAACCCTCCGACAGCGGGACTGCGGTGATCAACCGCTGGCAACAGCGCAACGAAAGCTACGACCTGGCACTGTCTTCATCGTTTCTGGGGATGGGCGGCACCCAATTAAAAGGGGTGCCTGGATACATTCAGCTGACGTTGCCGAATGGAGACCGTTACCAGTCTTCAGAACCTGAAAAACTGATCCAGGCAGCCACGGGCTGGCAACTCCCCATCGACAATTTAACCTGGTGGATCAGAGGATTGCCCGCTCCGGACGGTGATTTTCGCCTGCTGTTTGATGAACAAAATAAGCTGGCCATTCTCGAACAAGATGGCTGGGAGATACGGTACGATCGCTGGCAGCCGTTCATAGAAGCCCTACCCGAACTGCCCGCACGAATCACCGCACTGAAGGGCGACAAACGAGTCCGTGTTGTGATCAGCCGCTGGCAGCGAGAGGATTAATTCCGTGTCGACCTGCATCACCCTGCCTTCGCCAGCAAAACTAAACCTGTTTTTGCACATCACCGGCAAGCGCCCGGACGGCTACCATGAGCTTCAAACCCTGTTCCAGTTTCTGGACTATGGCGACGAGCTGACGTTCACTCTTACCCCGGACCAGGCCGGGGTACGCTTGGAAAATTCCATCGAAAGCGTCCCCGATGACCAGAATCTCATCATCCGTGCCGCCCAGTCACTGGCTTTACACAGCGCGAAACCGTTACCCGGCGTTAGCATTCGTTTAAATAAACGCCTGCCCATGGGCGGCGGATTGGGCGGCGGCAGTTCCAATGCTGCCACCACGCTTCTCGGCTTGAACTATCTTTGGGACTTGAACCTTAGTGAAGAAAAGCTGGCCGACATCGGCCTGGCCTTGGGTGCAGACGTGCCGGTTTTTGTTCGCGGCAAAGCAGCCATTGGAGAAGGTGTGGGTGAAGTACTGACCCCCGCAAACCCGCCCCAGGACTGGTTCCTGGTGCTAAAACCAAACTGTGAAGTCAACACTGGAAAGATTTTTTCAGAAAAAGGGTTGACAAGAGACACCCCAAAATTGAAAATACGCCCCGCTTTTGAGGGAGACGCCTCGAGGTACCGAAATGACTGCGAGGATGTAGTTCGTGAACTGTATCCTGAGGTCGACCAAAGCCTGGAATGGCTTGCACAATTCGGACCTGCAAGATTAACCGGAACCGGGGCTTGCATTTTTGGACGTTTCCCTACAGAATCCGCAGCGCGGATCATCTGGGAAAGCAAACCCTCCGGCATCAAAGGGTTCGTAGCTAAAGGGGTGAATATTTCACCACTTCACACAAAGCTAACAGAGCTAAGATGATGCCAGAAAAGCACGATACTGGGGTGTCGCCAAGTGGTAAGGCAACGGGTTTTGATCCCGTCATGCGCAGGTTCGAATCCTGCCACCCCAGCCACCTTTCTCCCGCTTCTTCTGAATCAAACGCCGATACCGAGAAGGATGCCGTCGTGTCAAAACTGATGATCTTCGCTGGCAACGCCAATCCCGAGCTTGCCAAAGCAATCGCACAAAAACTTCACATTCCCATGGGCGAAGCCACTGTTGGCCGCTTCAGCGATGGTGAAACCACCGTTGAGATCAATGAGAATGTACGTGGCCATGATGTTTTCATCATTCAGCCCACCTGCTACCCCACTAACGACAACCTGATGGAATTGATCGTGATGGCTGACGCCCTGCGTCGCGCCTCCGCATCACGAATCACCGCAGTTGTTCCTTATTATGGGTATGCACGTCAAGATCGCCGCGTTCGCTCAACACGAGTCGCCATCAGCGCTAAGGTCGTAGCCGATATGATCTCCAGCATCGGCGTGGATCGTGTACTGACGCTTGACCTGCACGCAGACCAGATTCAAGGCTTCTTCGATATTCCGGTAGACAACATCTACGCCACACCCGTGATGCTGGAAGACATTGAAAAGCAGCGTTTCGAAAACTTTGTCGTTGTATCCCCTGACGTAGGTGGTGTTGTTCGCGCCCGCGCCGTTGCCAAGCGCATGGACGACGCTGACCTAGCCATCATCGACAAACGTCGCCCGAAAGCCAATGTATCTCAGGTTATGCACATCATCGGTGATGTTGCCGACAAAACCTGCATCTTGGTGGATGACATCGTGGATACCGCCGGCACTCTGTGCAAAGCCGCTGAAGCCCTGAAAAATCGCGGTGCTTCGCGCGTTGTTGCCTACATTACCCACCCGGTACTGTCTGGCCCGGCAATCGAGAATATTAACGGATCTGAGCTCGACGAACTGATCGTCTGCGACACGATTCCGCTGAGTGACAAAGCGAAGAATTGTGATAAAATCCGCGTCCTCAGTATGGCTGGCCTGCTTGCGGAATCTATCCGCCGCGTCAGCAACGAAGAATCAATCAGCGCCCTGTTTGAGAACGTGTAATTCGGAAACCCCGAATAGAAGCGCAAATTCAGATTGGTAAAACACGCTGAAACCGTATCCGAGTCGGGAGCCTAACAAGGCTCCCGACTCTTTTAGTCAGTCTGAGAAATAATTCTCGGGCTATTCAAAAACATCATCTGTCCAAAAGCCTGGTCGCGGGCGGTTCAGATGACGATTGAGGTACATATCATGTCCCAGGAATTTGTTATTGAAGCATTTCCTCGTGACGATCAGGGGAGAGGTGCGAGCCGCCGCCTGCGTCGTGAGGAAAAGAAAATCCCAGCAATCATCTATGGCGAAGGCAAAGATGCCGTTTCCATTTCCATCTGGGAAAACGAGCTGAAAAAAGCTCTGGAAAACGAATCTTTCTTCTCACAGATCCTGACCATCGATCTGGACGGTAAGAAAGAAAGCGTTATCCTGAAAGACCTGCAGCGTCACGCGTACAAACTGCGCCTGATCCACGCTGACTTCCTGCGTGTAGACAAAGACCACGAGCTCGTTGTTCATGTTCCGGTTCACCTTGTGAACGAAGACACAGCTCCTGCGATCAAGACATTCGGTGGCGTAGCTTTCCGTCTGCTGACCGAAGTTGAAGTTGCGTGTCTGCCTAAGGATCTGCCTGAGTTCATCGAGATCGATCTGACCGACGTTGAGCTGGATCAAGTTGTTCACCTGAGCGACCTGAAACTGCCAGAAGGCGTTCGCATCCCTGCTCTGGATGCTGAGCACGACCAGGCTGTTGTATCTATCAACAAGCCGAAAGGCGCTAAGGCTGATAACGCCGAAGACGCTGAAGAAGCTGAGGAAGGCGGCGAGGAGTAATTACTCCGGAGGGACTGGCATATGGCACAGGATATTGTCATGGTTGTTGGCTTGGGTAACCCCGGCGCCGACTACGAGAATACCCGCCACAATGCCGGCGCCCTGTTCGTCGAAGCTCTGGCCCGCGATGCGGGTCAGACGCTCCGCCCCGAAAAGAAGTACCACGGGCTTTACGCTCGCATTCATTGGCAGGGCCTTGACCTGCATCTGCTCAACCCCAGCACGTTCATGAACCGCAGCGGCCTGGCCATCAAGGCACTCGCGGATTTCTTCAAGATCGCGCCTGAAAACATCCTGATCGCCCACGACGAACTCGATATCGCCCCCGGCACAGCCAAACTAAAAAAAGGCGGTGGTCACGGCGGCCATAACGGGTTGCGCGACGCTATCGCACATCTGGGCACCAAAGATTTCCAACGTCTTCGAATCGGCATCGGCCACCCCGGCGACAGCCGCAAGGTGACGGGTTACGTTCTTGGCCGCCTCGGGAAAAAAGAAACCGAGGAACTGAACGCAGTCACCGACGAAATCATGCGCGTACTTCCGGATGCAGCCAGCGGCAAACTGGCAGCGGCCATGAATCGCCTGCACAGCTTCAAACCGACAGCCTGATCACGTCACAACCCCTTACTCGCACCTATACCGATACACCGGTATAATCCGCGCAAATTATCAGTTCCAGCAGAGGCATTCCATGGGATTTAACTGCGGCATTGTCGGCCTACCAAACGTCGGCAAATCAACCTTGTTCAACGCTCTCACCAAAGCCGGCATCGGCGCCGAGAACTTCCCGTTCTGCACCATCGAGCCGAACGCTGGCGTAGTCGCTATGCCCGACCCGCGCTTGACGAAACTGGCTGAGATCGTCAAACCCGAGCGCGTGGTACCCACCACCATGGAGTTCGTGGACATCGCCGGTCTGGTTGCTGGTGCGTCCAAAGGCGAAGGCCTTGGCAACCAATTCTTGGCGAACATCCGCCAGACCGACGCCATTGCACACGTTGTTCGCTGCTTTGAAGACAGCAACGTCATCCACGTTGCCAACAAAGTTGATCCGGCTTCCGACATCGAGATCATCAACACCGAACTCGCCCTTGCCGACCTCGACACTGTTGAGAAGGCGATCAAACGCGTACAGCGTGTTGCCAAGAGCGGCGACAAAGACGCCAAAGCCCAGCTCGAGATGTTTGAGCAGCTGCTGCCCGTCCTGAACGAAGGCAAACCCGTGCGCAGCATGGATCTCGACGCAGATCAGCTGGCACTGATTCGTGAGCTGTGCCTGCTCACCATCAAGCCAACCATGTACATCGCCAACGTCAGCGAAGACGGCTTCGAGAACAACCCTCACCTCGATGTCGTTCGCGAAATTGCCGCGTCTGAAAATGCAGCCGTCGTCCCCATCTGCAATAAGATCGAGGCCGAAATCTCTGAACTGGAAGACGATGAAAAAGCCATGTTCCTGGACGAAATGGGCATGGAAGAGCCGGGACTGGACCGCGTTATCCGCGCCGGCTACGCACTGCTAGACTTGCAAACCTACTTCACCGCAGGCGTGAAAGAACTCCGCGCATGGACGGTTCGCGTTGGTGCCACTGCCCCCCAAGGCGCAGCGGTTATTCACACCGATTTCGAACGCGGCTTCATTCGAGCCGAAGTCATCGGCTATGACGATTACATTCAGTTCAACGGTGAAGCCGGAGCAAAAGACGCCGGTAAATGGCGCTTGGAAGGCAAGGAATACATCGTTCAGGACGGCGATGTTATCCACTTCCGCTTCAACGTGTAATTTTTCGGGAATTTTTGTCCAAGAAGCCTTGACAGCTTGAGGCCAAATGCCGAAAATACGCGCCTCGTTTCGGGTGATCCCCAAAACGATTTGGCAAGGTAGCTCAGTTGGTTAGAGCACAGCACTCATAATGCTGGGGTCGGCGGTTCGACTCCGCCCCTTGCTACCAGTATTCGAAGGGCCACCGTTCACGCGGTGGCCCTTTTCTGTTTTGAGGACGACCTCACCCATTCCGGGAGATTCGTGCGGGACGACCCGCTTTGCATGGCAGCCTTGCTATGAGAACTACCAAAGACAGAATTCGCCAAGCCCTTTCCTTTGAAGTTATTGGCCTACTGATATCTACACCTCTCGCCGCTTTCGTTTTTGACTTCGACCTCGGCCAAACCAGCGTGCTCGCCGCGATTGGAGCGACCATCGCCACGGTATGGAACTACCTCTACAACCTAATGTTTGACCACAGCCTCAAGCGCATCACAGGCACCACCCGAAAAACTCTGAAGGTACGCGTCATACACGCAATCGGTTTTGAATTCGGTTTGATGCTGGTGTTTCTGCCCATCATTGCCTGGTGGATGGAAATCGGGCTATTAGAAGCCTTGATCGTTGATATCGCGTTTGTCGTGTTCTATCTCATCTACGCCTTCGTATTCACCTGGTGTTATGACACCGTTTTCCCGGATAACGAGCAACCGGCTGGCCTCACCGAATAGCGGATCGACTCCGCTCGCCGGCCGCAGTATTCTGTATAGCCCGACCATCTTGGATCGGGCTTTTTTGTTTTTATACCTTCTGGAATCTGCTGCCATGCCTGAAAACATCGCGTCCGGCTTATCCATCAACGCTCTCGAGCGACTCACACGCCATTTCGATGAACGCTACATCCAACCCGGCAAGCTACCCGGCGCGGTATGCTTGGTGGCCCGTCACGGCAAAGTGGTCTGGTCTCAGGCTCAAGGCCTCATGGATGTAGAGCGAAACCGGCCGATGCAGAGGGACACCCTATTCCGCATCTATTCCATGACCAAACCGGTTACTTCGATTGCCATGATGCAGCTCTATGAACAAGGCAAATTTCTGCTGAACGACCCGGTGCACAAGTACATCCCTTCATGGCGGAATCTGCGAGTTTATAAAAGCGGCAGTTACCCAGACTTTGAAACTGAACCGGCCACCAAAGCGATGACCATTCGGGATTTGATGACCCACACTTCGGGCCTCACCTACGGCTTTACCGAGCGCACCGAAGTAGATGCTGCGTACCGCCAGCTGAAGCTGGACGGGAGCCCGATTCTCACGCTGGAAAAATTGGTAGAAAGACTGGCCGAGCTACCTCTGGAATTCTCGCCCGGGACGGCCTGGAATTACTCAGCATCAACCGATGTTCTCGGATACTTGGTCGAAGTACTTTCCGGCAAACGGTTGAACGAATATTTTGATGATCACATTTTCCAGCCACTGGGGATGACCGACACCGGCTTTTACGTGCGCCCTGAACAACAACACCGATTTGCGGCCTGCTATCTGTATCAGCCCGGCGATACCATGAAACTGCAGGACGACCCGGAACGCTCAAAATTTTTGAAGCCACCGCGTTTCCTATCTGGCGGCGGCGGACTGGTCTCCACCATCGACGACTATCACAAGTTCGCTCAGGCGCTGTGTCAGGGCGGCGAGTATCAGGGACAGCGAATTATCGGGCGCAAAACACTGGAGTTCATGCGCCGAAACCATCTGCCCGAGAATCAGGATCTCCCTGCGCTGTCTGTCGGCGGGTTCAGCGAAACACCTTACCAAGGCAGCGGCTTCGGGCTGGGCTTCTCGGTAAAAACGGATGTCGCGGCTTCTCATACCGTCGGATCTGAAGGTGAATTTGGCTGGGGCGGATTAGCCAGCACCAGTTTTTTCGTAGACCCGGAGGAAGATTTGGTGGTCATCTTCATGACACAACTGATGCCATCGTCGTCTTATCCTATACGTCAGGAGTTACGGGCTTTGGTATACGGCGCCATGACCTGAAACACACCCACAAAACACCTTAAGTACAACCACCTATTCGATGATCACGGCCTGTGGCATACTCGGCCTCCTTAGCCAATAACCAACAACTCATCAGCAAGGAATGTTGTCATGAAACCAGCAACTCTCGCCCTGCACGCCGGCTTTAAAAGCGACCCGACAACCAGGGCTGCAACCACGCCGATTTACCAGACCACGTCATACACCTTTGACGATACCCAACACGGCGCTGACCTGTTTGATCTGAAAGTTCAAGGCAACATCTATACTCGCATCATGAACCCCACCAACGCGGTTCTGGAAGAACGCATGGCCGCCCTGGAAGGCGGCATTGGCGCGCTGGCCGTTGCTTCCGGCATGGCAGCTATCACCTACGCACTGCAAACCATTTGCCGCGTTGGCAATAACATCGTTAGTACGGGTCAGCTGTACGGCGGCACCTACAACCTGTTTGCACATTCGCTGCCTAACCAAGGCATCAACTGCAAGATGGTCGCCCACGACGATTACGAAGGTCTGGAAAACGCCATTGATGACCAGACTCGCGCCCTGTTCTGCGAATCCATTGGTAATCCTGCAGGCAACGTTGTAGACATCCAGAAGTGGGCCGAAATTGCCCACAAGCACGGCATTCCGCTGATCGTGGATAACACCGTCGCTACGCCAGTTCTGTGCCGCCCGTTCGAACACGGTGCCGACATCGTGATTCACTCACTGACTAAGTACATTGGTGGTCACGGTACAACGGTAGCAGGCATTGTTGTGGATTCCGGCAAATTTGACTGGAAAGGCAACGCCGACAAGTTCCCGATGATGAACGAGCCAGACCCGTCCTACCACGGCGTGGTTTACACCGAAGCATTGGGCGAAGCCGCTTTTATCGGCCGCTGCCGTGTCGTGCCGCTACGTAACACCGGAGCCGCTCTGTCGCCGTTCAACTCTTTCCTGATCATGCAGGGCATGGAAACGCTGGCACTGCGCATGGAACGCCACTGCTCGAACGCTGAGAAAGTCGCCCAGTTCCTGCAAGACCACCCCTCGGTCGAGTGGGTAAACTACGCCGGTCTGGCAAACAGCCCCTACAAGGCAACCTGCGAGAAGATTTGCGATGGCAAAGCCTCTGGCATTCTGAGCTTCGGAATCAAAGGGGGCCGCGACTCCGGAGCCAAGTTCATCGATGCATTGGATCTGATCCTGCGTTTGGTCAACATCGGTGACGCCAAGTCGCTCGCTTGCCACCCAGCCACGACCACCCACCGTCAGCTTGACGCAGACGAACTCAAGAACGCGGGTGTGAGCGAAGATCTGGTGCGCTTGTCCATCGGCATCGAAGATGTTGAAGACATCATTGCCGACGTTGCGCAGGCTCTGGAAAAGTCCCAAGCCTGATTTGCATCAACCGGGTACGACCAAAGTCGTGCCCGGTACCCTCGTGATTGCCCGTATCCACCTTGTAACTGTACGCCCTGCCCTTTAACCTTTAGAGCTCACCTTTTCTAATTCGAGAGCTCCCGACGCCATGAGCGACAGCGCAAAACCCCGCATTTCCAGTGGTTCTAAATTCCGCAACGAACACGGTTTCGCCGCCATCAAAGACGGCGTAAAGCGAACAGTCTCAAATGCGGAAGACAAACCTCTGGAGCGCAAGCCAAAATGGCTAAGAGCGCGCATGCCCGGGGGGGAACGCTTCGAAGCGGTACGTCGCAACGTGTCAGAGCATCGTTTAAGCACGGTTTGCCAAGAATCCCACTGCCCGAACATCGGCGAATGCTGGACCAACGGTACCGCCACCATCATGGTGATGGGCTCTGTTTGCACCCGTGCCTGTAAATTCTGCGCCGTCGACACCGGCAACCCGAAAGGCTGGCTGGATGCGGAAGAACCGGAGAATACCGCCAAGTCCGTTGAGCTCATGGGCCTGCGCTACATCGTGCTCACCTCTGTAGACCGGGACGACTTGGAAGATGGCGGTGCAGCTCACTACGCGGCCTGCGTGTCGTCTATCAAACAGCGCACACCGGAAGTTGCCGTGGAAGCCCTGACACCGGATTTCGATGCGGTGATGAGTGATGTTGAAAAGGTGGTGGATTCCGGTCTGGACGTATTTGCCCAGAACGTCGAAACCGTAAAGCGCCTGACCAGCCGTGTGCGTGACCCACGCGCCGGATACGAGAAAACCCTGAGCGTTTTGGCCCACGCCAAGAAGCATCGGCCCGACGTGCTCACCAAGACCAGCCTGATGCTGGGCCTCGGTGAAACCGAGGAAGAAGTCCTTGAGACGATGGATGACTTGCGCGCTATTGGCGTGGATATCCTGACCCTCGGCCAATACCTTCGTCCTACCCCGAATCATTTGCCTGTAGAGCGCTACGTGACGCCGGATGAGTTCAACCGGTTCCGAGAGATCGGTTTAGAGAAAGGCTTCATGGAAGTACCGTCAGGGCCGATGGTGCGCTCCAGCTACCGGGCCGACCGGGTGTTCGATAAGAACAATCTGGGGCTGACGGTACCGGAAGTTCCAGAACCTCCCCAAGCTATGCAGATTCCTGTCAAACACGTGGAATAAGACTCACCATTAAATAAGCCGCCAGAGCGTTACTCGGGCGGCTTATTTGATTTTATTTGGACTAGCGTCAGTAACTGACTATTACTGAGACTGTTGCATTTGCTGCTGCATCTGTTGCTGCATTTCCTGCATCTTGCGCTCAAGCTCGTCACGCTGCTCTTCAGTGAAAACCGCATCGACCTTGGCTTGCATCAGAGCGGAAAGGGCCGCGATTTCACCGGTCACATCACCCAACTTTTCAGCCTGCGAACGAATGTTGTCTTCGTCATAATCAGCCTTAATTTCACCTTGAAGCTCACGCTGTAGGCCTTGGGCATCCTGACGCAGTTCACCCAGCTCGCCTTCCATCTCGCTGATGATGCCGCGAATTTCGGCCTGCTGGTCATCCGACAAACCCACCATCTGCGCCAATTGGGCAACTTGGTCCGTTTGTCCCTGCTGGGCAATTGCCGGCATAGACAAGCTAAGGGCTACCAATGCCGAACCAATAATCTTTTTCAGTTTCATACTACACTCCAAATTTGAGTGGTGGATGCACCACAATACGGTCAATTTACGTTTCAGAGCCTGTTACCCTAAATCATTCATGCAAACGATTTCACCCCGATCCCCCTGCTTTTTGTACAGTTTTTTGTGTCGTCCGCCCGTACCCCGCACCACGCCGGCATCTCCGAAATGTGAAAATTTAGTCATTCCACTGCATAATGGCGACTTTCCACACCATACGGAGCAGACATCATGGCCATTAACTGGTTTCCAGGGCATATGCACAAGGCCCGAAAGGAGATCAAAAAAGTCATGCCCCAGATGGATCTCATCATCGAGGTGGTTGACGCCCGACTCCCCTTCAGCAGCGAAAACCCGCTGGTGCCATCGCTACGTGGCGACACGCCTCTGATCAAAGTGCTGAACAAACGGGACCTGGCTGATCCGGAAATTACGGAACAATGGCTGGAATGGCTGGAACAGGAACGGGGAGTGCGAGCTATCACCCTCACCCACAATCAGCGCCAGGAAGCTTTGAACATTCTCAAACTCGCCGAGGAAATGACACCTGACCACGACCGGCAGAAAAGCGCTTTGCGGGTGATGATTCTGGGTATCCCAAACGTTGGCAAGTCCACCTTAATTAATACTCTAGCGGGCCGACCTGCGGCGAAAACCGGTAACGAACCTGCGGTGACGCGTGCTCAACAAGCCATCAAACTCCCGGACAATGTTCTGCTGTACGACACGCCCGGTTTCCTCTGGCCAAAACTATCACCCGAGCAGTGTGGCTACCGTCTTGCGGTTAGCGGTGCAATTCGTAGCGCCGTACTGGATTTTGAAGACGTTGCCATGTTCGAGGCGGATTATCTGGTAGATGCCTACCCGGAATTAGCCATGTCCCGTTACGGCCTCAACGAATCCCCACGAGACGGGCTGGCGTTGATGGACGCTATTGCCGCAAAGCGTCGTTTCTTGGGCCGAGGGGGTGTACCCGACCTGCACAAGGTTTCCGAAGTGCTCATCAATGAGTTCAGGGCTGGCACCATTGGCCGGATTTCACTGGAAACACCGGCGATGGTCGAAAAAGAACTGGCAGAGGCCCGAGCTTTAGCAGAAGCCGAAGCGGCACAAAAAGAAGCCCAAGAGCAGGAACGCAAACAGAAAGACCGCAAACGCTAGATCCTAGGAATTAAGCACAAATACCGGTAGCTCGTACATTCATTTTAGAGCTATCTTATTTTGGTATACTTGCTGAACGCTTAACAAGTCGTCGTCTTCGGAGCGCTTGTTTACACAATTTCATTCAGGTTTTTTGGTTATGGTTAAGGCAATTCCGCTTCGCTCTGTTTCTCCGCTCAAAGCCTCTTGCAATCAGTGTAGCCTGAGCAATCTTTGCCTGCCTCTTGCGGTCGAGGAAAACGATCTGGACAGCCTGGAGAACATTGTTCAGCAAGGGAAGATTTACAATCGCGGCGAACACATTTTTGACCAAAGCGCACCGATCAAATCCTGTTTCGCTGTAAAGAGCGGCTCGATCAAAACGTCCATCATTACGGAAAGTGGCGAAGAGCAAGTGACAGGCTTCTTTATGCCGGGCGAGCTTGTCGGCCTGGATAGTTTGGGCGGCGACCAATACGCCTGCACAGCAAAAGCTCTGGAGCGCACTAACCTGTGTGAGTTCCCTATGGATAAGCTTGAAGAGCTCACCATCAAGTTGCCTGAACTTCAGCACCATATGTATCAGCTGATGAGCAAGGAAATCCAAAGCAGTCACCAGCTGGCTATGCTGCTCAGCAAAAACACTGCGGAAGAACGTATCGCAGCATTACTTCTTTCACTTTCCAGTCGCTTCCGCCGCCGCCGGATGTCAGGCACGACCTTTACTCTGCCCATGCCAAGAAACGACATTGCCAATTTCCTGGGGCTTGCGGTTGAAACCGTCAGTCGAGTGTTTACACGTTTTCAAAGCCAAGGCATCTTACGGGCGAAAGGGCGAGAGGTTGAACTTCTTGATGTCGAAGCCTTGCAGACTGTGACGCACGAAGTGAGCAAGCAAGCCTGCCGGTCATCGCAATCCTAAACGAGCCCAGCTTATTGAGCTGGCTCGTTTTCGGGCTTTGCCGCGGCTGTCGCTGTCAAAAACTCTTCTTCCAACCAACGCCGCCAAGGCAACTGCTTTATGCCAAAGGTATTGCGGATTTTAGTGCACACCATGGTTGTGTTCACGGGCTCTAGACAACCCCAGTCCGGCGTTTCATCCACTACCCGAATGCCTTCCGGTATACCCGGCATATCGGCGATAGCTAACCCTAATTCGTAAAGGGATATCTCTTCCGCCCCCGCATATTGGTAGGTCCCCCAGACTTCTGCGCCACAATCCAGCTGCATAATGATAGCGGCCATGACACGGGCCAGATCCTTCACGGCCACGGGTTGGCCGTGACAACGGCCTGGTAGGGGTAGCGACTCCGCATTAGCGCTGTTTTCGTAAACTTTTTTCGCAATTCGGGCCAGGCTCCACCCGGTCCGTAAAATAATATGCCGTGGCAACTGACTGCGTAATGCTTGCTCGCACTCCCATTGCCAGCGTCCCAATTCATTAATTGGCTGGCCGGGATTGGAGGCAATATAAGCATCTTGTTTGCGGCCATCAAACACATAACACGACGACAACTGAAGCATGGCCATACCGCGCTCCAGTGCGTGGCCGGCAAGAGCCAACGGCAGTGAGAATGCGGCTTCATGAGCGGCTTCACGGTCAGTTTCAGCCAGTTCAGGATCGCCTAACCACAGTGCGTTAACGATCAAGTCCGTGTCATTCGGAATCCAGCTTGCCAACGCATGCAAATCCACCTTCGCAGGATCGCTTATCAGCAGAGGACTAACCCGCAGGTGTGAGGCCCGCAAGCGGTCAAGAAGCACCCGGCCTAACAGGCCGTAATCGTGAACAACTAATACATGCACGGGAATTCACTACCTCCGAATTTCGCTGATATGACAGGGGCTAATCCACTTTAAGGCCAATGGCCTTAACGAAGGTTTTGCTGCACCATTCATCGCATTGTATAACCGCTGACTTATTGTCAGTACGAACCACGCTCCTCGCAGCAGAACCCTTGCGCTGCCACCACGAGCATACAACACCAGGACTGATCATGCTGAAACAACAAAGCCATATTGTTGCTCCCATCCCTGACGAACTTCGCACCCGAGCTCTGTACACGGTGAGCGAGCTGAAAGCGCGCGGCAAAGCCGACAAGGAAGCCATCGAAAAGCTGTATAACCTGATTGTAGACCTGACCGAAAACGGCCTTGATTTCTTCTTTCTGGAACCGTTACGGCGCCTGAATGCCGGCAATATGACCATGAGCATGGCCAAAGTGGGCATTAGCAGCATGCTCAAAGGCAGCAAAATGGTGGTTCACAAAGTACTGAAAAAACTAAACGACCAAAGCCTGACCTCTATCCTGGAATTCATCGAAGAAATCATTCACGAACCTGAGGCTCAGTAAGCTCGGCTATCGCCTCTCGGGACTTGCAATCAGGAGCCGTCCCGGGGCACCCTAGCCGTTACTCCTGTTAGTAGCTCGTAACCAATGGTACCAGCACAGGCAGCCACTTCGTCTACACTGACCGTCTTGCCCCACAGCTCTACCATGTCGCCTTCCTGAGCCTCGGGCACACCCGTCAGGTCAACCGCCAGCATATCCATCGATACCCGGCCAAGAAGCCCAATGCGCTGCCCTAGAACGGCCGCAGGCGTTCCTGTGCCAGCATGGCGCGGATATCCATCGCCATACCCGACAGCCACCATACCCATGCGCGTTTCCGATCCCGCCACCCAAGCTGAACCGTAGCCAATCGATTCCCCGGGTTTGACGACTCGCGTTGTAATCAAAGGCGCCTCAAGCGTCATGACTGGCTTTAGCCCCAAGTCAGGTCCGGTTTTACCCATTATGGGAGACCCACCGTAAAGCATGATGCCCGGCCGGCTCCAATCGTAAAGCGGCTGCCCAGGCAGAAAATGTGCTGCGGAATTACCCACACTGCGCATCAGCGACGGCCAAGCCTTTGTAGCCTGCTCAAAGATACGGGTCTGCTCCTGCGTCATGGAGCTCGAGGTGTCGTCGGCGCATGCAAAATGAGTCACGAAGCCTTGCAGTTCAGCTCGCTGACCCTTCTCATCAAGTGTTGCCATGACGCCAGACAGCTCCGAGGGCCTGAAGCCTAACCGATTCATGCCGGTATTCACTTTCAACCAATACGCTGGCGCGGGGCTTGTGGCTAACCACTCCAGTTGTTGACTGTTGTGCAATACCGGCTCGAAACCTTGCTGAAAACACAGCTCCAGATCTTCTCGCCGGTGCACGCCCTGCAGCATGACAACTGGCTGATGTAAACCGGCGGCACGTATCTCCAGCGCTTCTTCGAGACAAGCCACTGCATATTTTCGGGCATCGCTGGCCAGCGCCCGCGCGACCGGCTGAATGCCATGGCCATAGCCGTCAGCTTTGACCACCGCCATCGCCTGCGCTGAACCTGCTTTGGCTTGCGCCAGTTGGTAGTTGAACTTCAGTGCATCCAGATCAATTCTGGCAACAGTTGCGCGCGGCATTAATAGTCACCCCCGTAATCGCCGTAATCCCCGTGGGCCAAGTCTTCGAACTTGGTGTACTTACCAATAAAGGCCAGCCGGAGAGTACCGATCGGACCGTTCCGCTGCTTACCAATGATAATTTCTGCGATGCCTTTATCCTGAGTGTCTTCGTTATAGACCTCATCCCGATACACAAACATGATCACGTCGGCGTCCTGCTCGATCGCACCGGATTCCCGAAGGTCAGAGTTCACGGGCCGCTTGTTGGGGCGCTGCTCAAGACTCCGGTTAAGCTGAGATAGCGCCACCACAGGGCAGCTTAGCTCTTTCGCAATGCCTTTCAGAGATCGAGAAATCTCAGAGATTTCCGCAGTTCGGCCTTCTGTGTTTCCAGGCACCCGCATCAACTGGAGGTAATCGACCATGATCAAGCCAATTTTACCGCCGTTTTCCCGGGCTATCCGGCGCGCTCGAGAACGCATTTCTGTGGGGCTCAGGCCCGGGGTGTCATCAATATACAGAGGCTTATCTTTCAGAAGGCTGACCGCCGATGTCAGGCGCGGCCAGTCGTCTTCTTCGAGCTTACCGCCACGAACCTTAGTCTGGTCAATCCGCCCCAGAGAAGAGAGCATACGCATGGCCAGAGCATCCGCGGGCATCTCCATGCTGAACACCAGAATCGGCGTACCCGAACTGATCAGGGCATTTTCCACGATGTTCATGGCAAAAGTGGTTTTACCCATGGATGGACGACCAGCAACAATAATCAAGTCTGCGGGCTGCATACCCGAGGTCTGGTCATCCAGATCCCGGAACCCTGTCGTCAAGCCAGTGGTTTGCTCACCCGATTCGAACAATTCCTCGATGCGGCTAAGCGTTGTCGCCAGAATCGGGTTAATGGCTTTGGGGCCTGATCCTTCTTTGGTGCGCGCCTCGGCTATCTGGAAGACACTGCGCTCTGCCTCATCCAGTATTTCACTACTTTTTCGGCCTAGCGGATTAAAGGCAGAATCGGAAATCTTACCGGACACCTCAACCAGTTGGCGCAGAACAGAGCGTTCGCGCACGATATCCGCATAGGCTGCGATGTTAGCAGCACCGGGGGTTTTCTCTGCCAATTCGGCGAGGTAAGAAAGGCCGCCCGCGTCTTCAATATCTCCGGCCCGCTCGAGAAATTCGGCCAGAGTAACGACATCCAAAGGTTCGCTTTCACTGGCTAGCCGCTCGACGGCACCAAATATCAAACGGTGATCCTGGCGATAGAAATCAGAGGCCGAAATCATTTCTGATATTTCGTCGAAACGTCGATTATCCAGCATCAGGCCACCCAATACGGCCTGTTCTGCTTCCACCGAATGGGGTGGAACTTTGATACGACTGGTTTCTGAATCAAGAGATGCAGGTTTAGGAGAAGGAGTTGCCATAGACACCAGACACGTAAGGAATGAAAACAGGACTACAAGAATACCAGAAACAAACAAGCCCGAAACCGTTTCCGGCTCGGGCTTGTTGTAGACCACGAAAAGCCTAGGCTTCCGCGGTCGCTGAACTTACCTACTGAGATTAACCGATTACTCGGCAACAACCGCCAGCTTGATGGTAACTTCAACGTCAGAGTGCAGCTGCAGCTCAATGTCGTACTCGCCAGTGGTCCGCAGTGGGCCTTCTGGCAGACGAACTTCACTCTTCTCGACTTCGGTGCCGCCAGCAGAAACAACGTCTGCAATATCACGAACACCGATAGAGCCGAACAGCTTACCTTCGTCACCAGCCTTGGAGCTGATGGTGAAGGATCCGCCTTCCAGAGCTTCCGCACGGGACTGGGCAGCAGACAGCTTGTCAGCAGCGGTTTTTTCCAGCTCAGCGCGACGCTCTTCGAACGCCTTTACGTTTGCTTCCGTAGCAGGTACAGCCTTGCCGTACGGTAGCAGGAAATTACGACCGTAACCGGCCTTTACATTTACCTTGTCGCCCAAAGTGCCAAGGTTTGCAACTTTCTCGAGCAGAATAACTTCCATCTCGTTAACCTCTTCGTGCTTTATTCAGCCGGTCCGGTTGGCGCTATGCGCTCCCGAATATCCAGCCAGCTATCCACAAAAGCCAGAACCAACAACAGCATCATTAGATTCAGACCCAACAGCCCCAACACAATGTAAAACGCGAACAGCGCCTGACCGCCCCACTGCTTACGACCAACCACACCATGAACCAAGGCTAAACCTGCCACCAGTAGTGGCATGCCTGCAGCCCAGGCCACAAGTACCGGATTCAGCTCCAACAACGAGCCCGACACCATGGTTACAGCGCATACCACCGCGATGGCCGGCGACAATCTGAAGGCATGGAATTCTCGTTGGAAACCACCGGGGTTATCCAGCCCTGCCTGCCAGGATCTCGCCAACAGGGCCATGGCAATCGCTATGGCGAAAGCCGAGCCCGCAATGCTGGCGCTCATCGCGCTTCGGATGATTCCCTCCAGATCACTACCCAGAGACTGAACCACTTCAGCGTTGTATTGGTCATAAAAATCGACACCTATCTGAACGAGTTCATTCAAAAGTGCCGAATACATCACAGGCATCATCAGCCCGCTCAGTATTGTCAGAAAGGCGCCGGATAACAGCGCGTTTTCCCAAGACAGCGATGCTCGGAAGACCGATGCAATCAACATCGTTTGCAGCAACACAAACAGTGCGGTTGGGTTCTGGCCATAAACGGCCCAACCCAATGCAGGCAAAAGTGCCCAGAGGCCAATAGTAAGCCCCTGCCGAACCCCCTGTCGCATTATGACAAGGGCCGTAACTGCTGCGCCTATCCAGAACAACAAAGGAACAATAGTAGAAACTACTGCAACTCCGCCGGCCTGCATGGGACCGCGCATTACATACTGTGCCAGTGCACGCATGGTCCCGGGTCCTGTCTATCTGTGCTTAGTGGTCGTGACTATCCGTATACGGCAGCAGTGCCAGGTAGCGGGCACGCTTGATAGCGGTAGCCAGCTGACGCTGATAACGTGCTTTGGTGCCGGTGATACGGCTGGGCACGATTTTGCCGGTTTCAGTGATGTAGCCTTTCAGGGTGTCCAGATCCTTGTAATCGATCTCTTTAACACCTTCTGCCGTGAATCGGCAGAATTTACGACGTCTGAAAAAACGAGCCATAACTTAACTCCTAACTCCGATGAATTACTCTTCTTCGCCTTTGGACTCAGTGCTCTGGCTTTCGCCAGACTCAGCCGAACGGCGTGGACGATCTTCTCCGCCGGAACGACGGTCCTCACGGGACTCAGCGGCTTTCATCGGAGACAGATCAGTAACAGCCTCGTCGCGACGCAGAATCAGCTCACGGATGATGGCGTCGTTGAAGCGGAAGTTATGAGTCAGCTCGTCCATCGCAGCCTGTGAACATTCAATGTTCATCAGCACGTAGTGAGCTTTGTGAATCTTGTTGATCGGGTATGCCAGGTGACGACGGCCCCAATCTTCCAAGCGATGTACCTGACCGCCATCTTCAGTGATGAGGCCGGTATAACGCTCGATCATCGCGGGCACTTGCTCGCTCTGATCCGGATGTACCATAAATACGATTTCGTAGTGACGCATGAGTTCTCCCTACGGGTTAAACAGCTTTCGGCTCAGATGATTCCTTTCGGAACCACTCCAAAGCATGGAAAGCAAGGAGGTGACAGCTAAGCTGCCGGCTTCTTTTTGCTTTGCTGACAAGGCTTTGTATGAAACTGCCTGATCAAAAGCGAGATTCTGATCCCCTGAATCCAGGCAATACAAAACCACCCCTTCTAAAAGGGGTGACGTATTCTATGCCCACAAGGGTTATCGTGCAAGGATTAACCGGTTCGTTGGCGCAGCGCTTCGTAAAGACACACGCCCGTCGCCACCGAGACATTCAGACTATCAACATGGCCGTGCATCGGAATGTTCACCAACTGATCACAGTGCTCACGAGTAAGGCGACGCATCCCCTTACCTTCCGCTCCCATCACCAGCGCCACCGGCCCCTTAAAGTCAGCCTGAAACAAATTGGCATCTGACTCGCCTGCCGTGCCAATGAGCCAAACACCCTGATCTTTCAATTCGCGCAGAAAGCGCGCCAGATTGGTGACTCGCACAAACGGTACGGTTTCAGCAGCGCCACAGGCCACTTTCCTGGCCACAGGCGTCAAGCTTGCCGACTTATCTTTCGGCACGATAACGGCCTGCACACCGACAGCGTCTGCAGTGCGCATACACGCGCCCAAATTGTGAGGATCGGTTACACCATCCAGCACCAACAGGAACGGCGGCTTATTGCTCGATGCCAGCTGCGCCAGCAAATCTGCCTCGGTCCATTCGCGACTTTCCGAGACTTCAGCTACCACGCCCTGATGCACACCAGACACTCGCTCGTCTAATTCACGGCGATGCACAACACTCCAGCGCACACCCAAGCCATCCAGCGCCTCGGTCACCGATTTCACACGTTTGTCCTGCCGGCCGGTTTGGATCCAAACGCGCAACAAACGCTCTGGCTCCCGCTTCAGCACTGCATCCACGGCATGCCAGCCAAATACATATTCCTGAGACACTTGCGATTAATTCCTGTGTTGCTGGTTACTTGCGGCTCTTGCGCTTCTTGCTGGCAGCCGCCGGCTTGTCTTTAGAGCCTTTTTTCACGGCCTCTCGGGCAGCCTCGCTGGCAAGCCGCTCTTTCGCGCTGGCCGGTTTTCCAGACTTCCCACGCTTAGCGCCCTTGCCGGCTCGGTCACCTTTGTTACGAGGCTCTCGCTTGGCAATATCAAGCGCATCCCGGTCGGCGGTGCGCTTTTGAGGCTTGCTGGTCAGCTCCAGGTCGATCTTGCGATCTTCCAGCCCAACTCGAACAACCTTCACTCGCACTTCATCACCCAAGCGGAAGCTCACAGCCGTGCGCTCTCCGATCATTCGGTGCTTCGCCGCATCGTGATGGAAGTAATCGCCATTCAGGGTCGATACATGTACCAGCCCTTCAATATAAATATCGGACAACTCCACGAAGAAACCAAAGGGCACAACCGCCGCAATGACACCGGCGTATTCCTCGCCTACGTGATCTTTGAGGAATTCACACTTGAGCCAGGCCATCACATCGCGGGTCGCGTCATCTGCGCGCCGCTCAGTCATGGAGCAATGCTCACCCAACTGTTCAACCTTGGCATAGTCGTAGGGGTAAGCCGCCAATTCAGCATCAAGCTGCTTGGGTGACACCACATCCTTTTGAACCTCGGGATTATGAATGCAAGACTTAATAGCCCTGTGCACAATCAAATCCGGATAACGTCGAATGGGCGATGTAAAATGCGCGTAGCTGGCAAACCCGAGCCCGAAATGACCACTTTCTTCAGGGCTATAAACCGCCTGACTCAGCGACCGCAGCATGACCATCTGAATCACATGGGCATCCGACCGGTCGGCCACCTCAGACAACAGCTTTTGGTAATCCGCTGACGTTGGCCGATCACCGCCGCCTAACTGAAGCCCCAGCTCACTCAGGAACAACCTCAGCTTGCCTAAACGCTCCTCGGAAGGGCCGTCATGCACCCGATACAGCGCCGGCATTTTGTGCTTTTTCAGGAAACGGGCCGTAGCCACGTTTGCGCACAACATGCACTCTTCTACGATCTTGTGAGCGTCGTTTCGGTGCACCGGCACGATCTCTTCAATCTTACGCTCCGCATCAAACACCACCTTGGTTTCAGTGGTTTCGAAATCGATCGCGCCACGTTCGGTACGCGCCTTGCGAAGAAGTTTGTAAAGCTCGTACAAGTTATGCAGGTGCGGCAACAAGTCTGCGTAATGCGCACTCAGCTGATAACCCTGCTCGGTGTCAGGATGCTCCAGCATGGCACTTACCTTGTTGTAAGTCAGCCGTGCATGACTACGCATAACCGCTTGATAGAAGGTATAGCCACTGATATTGCCCGCTGCACTGATGGTCATGTCTGCCACCATGCACAAACGATCAACACTCGGATTCAACGAACACAATCCGTTGGACAGCTTCTCCGGCAGCATCGGTACGACGTGATCCGGAAAATAAACCGAGTTGCCACGCTCGAACGCTTCTTCGTCAAGCGGGGAGCCAGCGCGCACATAATGAGACACGTCGGCAATCGCCACGACCAAGCGGTAACCACCGCGAGGGCGCGGCTCACAGTAGATCGCATCATCGAAATCACGGGCGGACTCATCATCGATGGTCACCAGCCGCATATTTCGAATATCAACGCGGTTTACCTTGTCTTTTTCCTCAACTTCCGAAGGGATCGCCGCTGCTTGCTCGCCGACAGCCTCAGACCAGCCATGCGGAATCTCATAAGAGCGAATGGCAACGTCTATTTCCATGCCCGGAGCCATGTGTTCTCCCAACACTTCGACGACGCGCCCCGTTGGCTGGGTGCGCACGGTTGGCTGGCGCAAGATTTCAACAACCACATACTGACCGTGCACAGCAGCACCGACATTCTCGTCCGGAATCAGAATCTCGTGATTGATACGAGCATTTTCAGGAACGACAAAGGCAATGCCGCTCTCCTTGAAGAAACGCCCCACGGTTTGCTCGGTACGGTGTTCGAGCACCTCGACGATCACACCTTCACGGCGGCCACGGTCATCAACACGATCAACTCGCGCAGCAACTCTGTCACCATGAAAGACCTGGCGCATCTGACGCGCAGTCAAAAACAGGTCGGAACTGCCATCATCGGGTATCAAAAAGCCAAAACCATCCCGGTGCCCCGAGATCTTACCCGTCACCAAAGCGGCTTCTTCGATCGGCAAAAACGCGTTCCGGCGATTACAGATCAACTGCCCATCACGGCACATCGCAATCAAACGGCGGCGTAATGCCTCAACACCGGCCTCAGACGCCTGCCCCAATTCTTCGCACAGGGTTTCGTGAGTGGCTGGGGCGCCACGCTCTTTCAGATGATTGAGGATAAACTCCCGGCTTTGGATGGGGTTATCGTATTTCTGGGCCTCACGATCAGCGTGAGGGTCCCGTATATTTTTTTTCTTGGAAACCATTCGGGTCCTTGTTATTCAGGCCGCAAACACTGCGGCAAAATTCATCAACTCATACAGTATAACGTTGGCATCTTAAACCTGCATGACAAGGGGGACATTAATAAGCATAAATACCGTCAAAACTTTTTTTCACTAAAAGGTTTGACAGGTCAGAACGGAATTATTAAAGTACGCGCCATCGGTTGAGGGGCACCCTTCAGCCTTGGCAGAAACGCTCGTTCTTCTCGAACAAACAGCGCAACTGCAAATCACCTGCCGAGGTGGTGAAATTGGTAGACACGCTAGCTTCAGGTGCTAGTGGGGGCAACCCCGTGGAGGTTCAAGTCCTCTCCTCGGCACCATTTCTTCCCTCAAGAAATGGCAAGCTTTATCCAATTCGTAACTCTTACCTATTAGAACGTTTCTGCCCTCAGGCTATGCTCGTCGTTTGGCCACGAACACCTGTCACGCCGATCGCTCAATCTGGCAGCCCTTCGAACTCCGGCACTTCCCCGAACTCCCCATCCCAACCAGCTTTGCTGGATGAAAAAATGTGCGCTGTTGGCGCTATAGAAATTTTAGTATCCAGGCACCCTGCTGGTACGACGAGCAAGCCTGCGCTCTGAGTATTTGGCAGTGCTGAACCACAGAGCTTGCAAAAGCTTTTGCTATGACGAGTGCCTGGCAGCGTAAAGGAAGTCACTGCATCTGCACCCGACCGCCAGACCAAGTTAGCTGACTGTGAGAATAGGTTTGCCGCATGAGCCGAACCCGTATCTTTTTGGCAATGCTGACAATGACACAGGTAAAAGCTATCAAAGTCACCGGTTACCTCAAAGCTCACAGTGCCACACAGGCAAGAACCGAAATGATCAGACATAAAATTTCTTCCATGGCCTGCGGATGAAATACAAATAACGCATGGTTTTGTGGCGTATCGGCTGCACAGCGGAGGTGCGTCTGCCAAGGCCACTGGTTATACAGACTTCGCCACCAACATCTCAGTGGCGCCTTTCTGAAAACGGTAGTTCACACCTCTCAGCGAAAGACCGGCCCCAAGGGACTACATTCGCTAACTCCAACTCTGACTCTCCCTAGTCTGTATAACGCCAAGCTAAGCAGTGCCCTGACAAGGGCATCCGGTGGACGGCCCTCGGGCCGGGAACGTACTTAAGCGATTGGCTATGTATTGGTTCCCGCAGCACGAAGTTTTCGGAATATCTTGGCTAATACGTGGTTACCAAGAATCAAGCCGAAAGACAAAATCAAAACCACACACCAACCATAATTTATCGGTGCCTGAGCGCTTAACTGAGTCACCACAACACTAAACGAGCGGATGAGCCAATAAACGCCGATCAAAAACACTCCTGCGGCTACAATTCCACTCTCAGGAATTATCGGCCCTGGTGTTTCGGTAGAAAAAGCTTTCTTGGAAATTTTCGGGGCTCTAAGCCATAAAATAATGCCAATACCGATGGGTACCAAGACGCCTACTGCCAAATATTCAATGTTTGGTGAATTTGGTCCACTCCAGGCCCCAGGAACAAAAGCCAGAGGCACATAGTTTCCCACCGTGCTAAAGACCAAGTACGCGGCAAAAACTTTAATAACGATCTCGATTAGTGCTCTCATAGTCCTCTATGCATAACGAGGCTGTAGAAAAACCCAAAAACAAGCGAGCATTCCACCGCCTACAATCTCGTTTGTGTTAGCCGGCCAGTTCGCCCAGCAATTTCCAGTTTCCGGATTGATTGCCCGCTATAGACCTCAATCCCGCTATTTCAGTGTTCAGGCGCTCTTAGCCTTCGGCCATGCGGCATTTCAAGGGTCATTGTTTCCCCCCGCTCACGCAGCCATCTGCCCATAATTCGCCAGTTTCTCAATATTGTGCACCAAACAATACAACTGCCATTGCCCCTGCACTTTTCGCTTTCCACGCAGACTAAAACGGTTTAGACGTTTCGTTGTACCGATGTTGCCGAACACTGGCTCCACCACCGACATGCGGTGGCTGTAGATTTCTTTGCCTTGCGGGCTATCTATCCGATGCTTCATCCAATCCGTGTAGTTCGGAAGCCGTTTGTTTGCGATGGTGAACGAGACTTGCCGCCCAGAACCTGTGCGGTGGTTAGCTGACGCCGGATTTTGCATACATCGATGTTTCTTTGGGCAATGCCTGCACTGGAGCAGACGGCCCTCGAATTGCACCCGGGTCTTACCGTTCTCGGTTTCCCGTGTGCCTTGGTAACTAATGGCGTTGCCAGCCGGACAGATACAGGTAAGGCTCACCGGATCGAACTGGAATTCACTTGCAGGAATGATGTTTTTCCATCCGGTTTTGGGCAGGTTCTGGTGCCGTTTTCCGTACTTGCCTTTCTGCTGCGCGAACTTGGGGTCCCGGCTTCGGAATTTGTTGTCCGGCACGTAGCCGTTGATTTGCCGCTCGTGCAAATACTTCATGTTCGCTTCGTTGGCGAAGCCCGTGTCCGCCGTAACGACAACACCTTGCTGGTAGATATTGTCAGCAATACCCAACTTCTTGAAGCGAGCTTCGACCGTTTCCAGCACGGGTTGCAGGGTGTGGTGTTCCTGCCCTTCCCCGAAGGCCTGAGCATCCACGATGACCTGGTGTTTCTTGTCCACCGTGGCCACGCCGTTATAGCCCTGGATCGTGCCTTTGCTGGTGGTCATCTTGGCGCTTTCGTTATCGGTGAGGTTGCTCTTCACTTCCTTGCGCCGTTTCCCTTGCCCCATCCTTGGGCTGCTCGTCTTTAGGAATCGGTCTACTTTGGTCATCGCTTCGTCTAGCGATAGGATGGTTTTCGCACGGCGAATATCCCTATCCAGTTCGGCTTCGGTTTCGGCCTCATCCCGTTCGTGGTGTTCACGCAGATGATGGCGAATCAGCCGCTTCAGCTTGTCTCGTTTTTCACCCAACTCCTTAAAGGTGCCCGACCATTCTTTGGCGGCGTTCGAGGACATTTTGCAGCCGTCGATGGCAAACAGCTCGTTGCCTAGCAAGCCTTGTTCGTGACACACCAGCAACACCTGCTCGAACAGCTCTTCGATTTCCTCAGCGTGGCTGCTAACGAACTTGGCCAAGGTAGTGAAGTGCGGAACGGTGTCGCAGGACAGTGCTTTAAAAATGATGTTGGTTTCGCAGCACCACTGGATTTCACGGCTGGAAGTGATGCCTTTGGAATAGGCGAACAGGATGATTTTCAGAAGAATAGCTGGATCGTAGGCCATGCGGCCGGTGTTGTCGTTGCGGTACTTGGGATGAAACACAGACAGATCCAGCTTGTGTTCAATCAGGTAATGAACGGCGTGTTCAAAGGTGCCCGGCTGGAGCTGCTCCTGGTAATTGATCACGACCATCGCATCTTGGTCGTAGTTGTAGTGCTTGAAACGAGGCATCCCGACGACTCCTTGTCTGTTTGCTCAATGCTACCAAAACCGGTCCGATTTAGGGTTTTTCTACAGCCTCAACGCTTGCAGCATGCGCGCCCATGGAATAGAGCCGAGGGCGCAATGTAATGGGCGTCGCCGTGCCTGCACTTGTTAGGCATCTTCTTCCATGGGGATGAAGTCTTTTGCGATTTTATCTGCTTGTTCACCCCAATCTTCCATTTCCATTTCTTGGAAGCGAAAGAAGAATACGTATTTAGCCCAGGTAATTGGGCCCTGCTGCAGCGCGAGACGCAAGATCATTTTCTTTAGCTTCTCGGCCGATTTTTCGTACATAACCGTGAATAAGGACAACATGAATTCATAAAGCTCTGGTGCCGCTTCCATAGCTTTAAGATTTTGGCTAATAAAAGCCTTTTGAGATACGAGCAGGCCATGCAATTTCACTGATAGAAGTGGGTTAACACCCGCTAACTCTTCGGCTACCTTCAAATGCTGCTCCAATGCTAAAGGCTGTAGGTGCAACTCCATCAGATGCTTTCTATGGGCCTCTGAGAAGTTATCTTTGTAATACTCTTGTCCACCTTGGAGCAGAAAATTAGCTCGTTTGGTTTCCCTCCTCATTTGCAGGAGGGTAGTTATTGTTTTGTTGATCGTTTTCCGGTTTTCACGAGATATTCGTGCATGAGTACTTGCTTCGCTTAACATCCAACCGACGGCGACTCCAATTAGAGGAATTAAATCTTTGGTATCCATTTTTATTGCCTAACGTTTTTGTTCAGCTGCAGCCTTGGCAGAGCCAAGCGGCGACAAGGCTGTCCGGTTGAGGCTCGTCAGGGCCGGTACGGACTTCCCCCAATCTTCGGATTGCTGACACATCGATGCTAGAACTTCAGCTGATGTCATCAGAATCGCCAGGTTTGGATAGGTTTCGATAAATTTTCTGCGGGGCCTCTGTTCACAGTTCCATTGAATATATTCGTCGCCTCCCGCGAGTACCGCGTCCAAGAACGAATTTTTCTGGTTAGCGTCCAGCGATGCCGTGTAATCCTTGAGTCTAAACGAAACGTCAGTGACGTTGTGCGCTACTCGATTTCTCAACTCATAAAGGGTTTTGAGAAATCTCACCTCTTGCTTATCGAGACACCCCAATTTTCGCAACAACGTTACTTTTCCAAATTTTGCGTTACCGAAGTCGAGGTGTGCGAATGAATTCTCAAGCTCAGGAGCTCTCAGTCTTTTACACAGGAGGTCAGTTGCTGAGGCCTCAAACAGAGCATTTAATTTGATGATGAAAGACCAATCGTCACCACCGGCAAGACTGATGAAAAAATCCTTTGGCAAGGCCAATCTTGTTTCAAGATCTTGAATAACTTCGAGAGCTTCCGGTGTCATACTTTCACCTAACGCTTGCAGCATGCGCGCCCATGGAATGGAGCCAAAGGTGTAATGTAATGGGCGTCGCCGTGACTGCACTTGTTATACATTTTTTGAAATGTCCTCCCAAACCGCCGAGCGCCATTCACTCAAGTAAGGCAGACAGTTAACCAGCAATAGCTCATTTTCTCCACACAAGTCAGCAAGCAAATCTGATAGTGGGTAATCAGCCGAATCCCTGCTATGGAGAATGGTGTCTACTGTTTCTTGCGTCCTACCTTGAAGTTCTGAAAGCCAATAATGCCACTCGGGTTCATGCTTCCAATAGTTGGCCGCAGAGTGGACCAATTTCGCTACTGCGACGCCATTTTTACTTTTAGGCCCCAGTCCTCTTGCGAGTCCAGGATCAATTTTCACATCACGCAGAATGTCGAATAGGTATCGCTGCATGGCACAGAACCCTGCTCCGATAAGATATTCACCTTTGTCGCACAGGGAGCCCCTATCCCAGACATCTAATCTCATTATTTGTGCATTTGTTTTAGCCAAGGACACATCGATGGAAACCAGCAATTCTTCGAGATGGGAAAATTCGGTGTCCGCAAATTTCATTTGCTCTCCATCGTTAAGCACAAGGAACACTGTGAATCCCTCTTGATGTATAACAGCTTATTAGTTTGAATTCGTATTAAACCGCAAACCCACTACCTCATTTAAAACTGCGTCACAGCTCCAATAATCGTTCATTTTCATCGTTTTACAAGCCTAGTTTTGCGGTCGCAACCAGCCTCGCCTCTGTCAAAAGCTTGCACGCGGGTTTAACGTGCACGTTTTTGCAAGTTAAATCCAGGGGATCTAAAAATTCCGCTTCTTAAACAGTCACCTACAGAGGTGCTCTGTGAAAAGTGTGCAGCATTGAGCAAATTAAACCGCAAAAAATTAGCATTTTTGGGGGCTTTTAATTATAACTGTACATATATACAGGCGTTTAGCCAAGGAGGGCGATTATAGTGACATCACCGTTTCTGGAATCGATTCGCACAGAGATCAGAACAAAACAGTACAGCTACCGAACCGAGAAGTCCTATCTCTACTGGGTTCGCCAGTTCATTCTGTTCAATGACAAGAAACACCCGGAAATAATGGGAAATTACGAAATTGAGCGCTTTCTGAATCACCTGGCCGTCAATCGCGGAGTTAGCCCAGGCACCCAAAACCAGGCACTGTGCGCAATCATTTTCGTCTACAAGAACGTGTTGAAACGGGAGCAGTGCGAATGTTCGCTTTTGTGTAAAAGCTTAGAAAGCTCGACTTGGTCGCAAAGCGGACATTCAGATGGGTCACATTGCGAACGACGTAATCCGCCAACAAAGAAAGACCTGAATAACCGCTACTCCACTCCCGTATCGGAATGGTTCGGAAAACAACGAATATCCAGACACGATGCCCTATGTTTGTTTTTTAACACCCGCCGTTTGGCCGAACAGCCGTTTTTTCCCTTCATCGGTGACCGCGGGGCGAGAGGACCAGGGAAGCCCTTTCTCATAGGCCGTGACCACTGCCGGCCTTGCCTGCATGGCGCGGAACCACCGCTCAAGATTGGGAAAGTCAGACAAGGTTTGCTGTTGCCGCTCGTGAGGAACGATCCAGGGATAGATGGCCATGTCGGCGATGGAATAGTCATCAGCAATCCAGTCCCGGCCTGCCAGACGGGCATCGAGTACTCCGTAAAGACGGTTGGTTTCGTTGACGTAACGATCGACCGCATACGGAATTCGTTCAGGGGCATACTGGACGAAGTGATGGTTCTGGCCCGCCATCGGCCCCAGCCCTCCCATCTGCCACATCAGCCATTCCAGCACGGTTTTCTTCCCTCGGAGATCGTCCGGAAGGAAACGACCGGTTTTTTCCGCGAGGTAAAGAAGGATGGCACCGGATTCAAACACGGTAACAGGTCTACCACCATCTTCAGGGGCGTGGTCGATGATCGCGGGCATACGGTTGTTGGGTGAGAAGGCGAGGAATTCCGGCTTGAACTGGTCTCCGGCACTGATGTCCACTGGATGGATTCGGTATTCCAGCCCCGCTTCCTCAAGAAATGTGGTGATTTTATGGCCATTAGGCGTGGGCCAGTAATAGAGATCGATCATTGTTTCACACCGCGTTGGGATTCCAGAGTCTCCGCTAGCAACTCAATCCGGTCCTGACCCCAGAACTGTTCCCCATTTAACAAGTAGGCCGGCGCGCCCAGTACCCCTTGGTCAACCGCGTCTTCGGTGTTGCGGTCGTACTGCTCACCAACAGCGACTGACCCACTTGCCGCCACCAAAGCTTCGGCATCCAGTTGTAGGCTGCTCAGAATCTCACGAATCACGGCTTCGTCCGCGATGTTCTTCTCCTCCGCCCAACAGGCTGCCAGAACGAGCTGAACAAACTCGCCAGGGTTTTCGCCGGCTTGTTGCAGGGCAATAACGCACCGGTCTGCCAAGCCGGGGTCTGTTGGAAAATGCGCAGGTTCGAGGTTGATCGCCAGGCTGCGTTTCTTCGCCCATCGCCCGATTTCGAGCAGGCGATACTCCTGTCGGCATACCGGGCGTTCAGGGAGAGGTTTCGCGCCGGAATTGCCAAATACTTTTGCCAGTCTAACCGGCTTGAAGTTGACGTCAGCGCCAGCGGTTCTGGCTGTTTCAAGGAATGCGCGGTGGCCAAGATAGGTAAATGGGGAAATGCAGGTAAAGTAATAATCGATCTTCGGATTCATCGCTTTCAGCTCCTAGGCAATCACGGTTTTTCCATCCGACCATCACTCTAGCTGATTATTGAGCAATCACTCAATTTAATTTGGCACTACCTCTCAAAACGTCAGCACGAACGCCGGCCATGCTCCACGAGTTCGCCCGCTCGTTTCGCAGCTGGCGTCGTTCCATACCAGCGTTTATAGGCGTTAATAAAACTGGTCGAACTTGAGTAACCTAGCCGCTCGGCCACCTGCTCCACCGACAATTTCGGCCCCGCAAGGTATTCCTCAGCCAACGCCTGCCGGACCTCGTCGCGAAGCTCCGCAAAGCTGGTGTTTTCCTGGGACAAATGCCGACGAAGGGTTCTCGGAATCGTGTTCATGGCCTTCGCCACCTCTTCCATGCCGGGCATATCCCTGGCCTGACCGGCCAAATACTGCCGGATCCTGGCCGAAAGCCCTGCCCTCTCCAATCGGTGGTTCAACAGTGCGTCACACTGTACTTCTGCGGCACTACGAGCCAACTCACTCGCCTGCGGCAAAGGCTCATTGAGCTGGTCGCGATCCACAACCATGTCATTACCGGCTTCCTCAAAGCGCGGCTGGACCCCATAGAAAGTCTCATAGGGGGCAACATCCACCGGCGTTTCGAATTCAAAACACATGTACTTAATGGGCGAAAAATTCCTGAAGATGTCGGTCTGCAAGGTAACGCAGCAGGCGCTGTCACGCTCGACAATGAACCGCCGAAGTTTTTCTGGAATCCCTTCGGCCCGAAAGCGAATGTAGACCTCGCGATCCCGATCTTTGAGTTCAATCGCGCAAAAGGCAAAGGTCAACTGGACATATTTAAGCCCGATTTCAATGGCGTCTCGCAGCGTACTGCTGCTTACCAACGCAAACCCCAGCGCGCCAAAAGCATTAAAGTGATAGCGCATACCGGCCAGCACACCAAGCCCAGGCACATGGCCAAGCCCATCCACCATATTTGAAATCAACCGCAACTCTTGCCGAGCCTCAACCAGGGACTCGGCCGATCGCAGTTGAGCAGCGCTGATACCGGTCCCGGCAAGCACCTTTGCCTCCGGCATGCCCAGCTCGACCGCAAGGTCTGTCAATATACGGGCACTCACGACGGTACGCTGGATATCCCAGATAGACATACCTTTCCCCTTAACACCATTATGTCCGCTTTTATTGATATTTTGTCCTACCAGATGGTCGTCCGGCAAGAGCCCCCCTCCTAAACTGGCCCAATCTTCCAAGACTTAATGGCAAGGAACGGGACGTGAGCGCAAAAGACAACAACATCAAGACGACACAATGCCATACCCTGATCATCGGTACCGGCTTTGGCGGCCTTGGCATGGCCATCCAACTGAAGAAAGCGGGTATCGACTCTTTCACCATTCTGGAAAAGGCGGCGAGCGTTGGCGGAACCTGGCGGGACAACACCTATCCCGGCGCGGCCTGCGATGTACAGTCTCACCTGTACTCCTATTCCTTTGAGCCAAAGAGCAACTGGAGCCGGAAATTCGGCCTGCAACCTGAAATTCGTGCGTATATGGAAGGCTGTGTTGCCAAATACGACCTTCAGGATCACATACACTTCAGCCAGGAAGTTGAATCAGCCGCGTTCAACAAAGACAGTGGCCTCTGGATTATTGAAACCAAAGGTGGCGACCGCTACGAGGCGACAGCACTGGTATCCGCAACCGGGCAACTAAACCAACCGACTTATCCTAATATTGAAGGTATCGAGAGCTTCAAAGGCAAGGTCTTCCACTCGGCCCGCTGGGATCATGACTACGACCTGACAGGCCGGAAGGTTGCGGTGATCGGTACGGGCGCCAGTGCAATCCAGTTTGTTCCCCAGATCGTAACCAAGGTGCAAGAGCTTAAGCTCTTCCAACGCTCTGCAGCATGGGTTATCCCAAAACCGGATCGCCCGTTCACAGGGTTCGAGCAATGGGTCTTTGAATCCATTCCGGCTGTGGATCGCATATACCGATCCATGATCTATTGGAAGAACGAAAGCCGGGCACTGGCCTTCACACGATTCGGCTTTCTGCTGAACGTTTTCAAATGGCAGGCCAAGAACCTTGCCAAGAAAAAAATCAAAGACCCTGTAAAACGGCAACGGATCATTCCTGACTACCCGGTTGGCTGCAAACGGGTGCTCATTTCCAACGATTGGTATGACGCGATCAATCAGGACAACCTTGATTTGATCAACGATCAGATCGCGCGCATTGAAGAGCATGCCATCATCACCAAGGACGGCACACGACACGAAGTGGATGCCATCATCTATGGCACCGGCTTTAAGGCGACTGACTTCCTAGCCCCGATGAAAGTGACCGGCCTGGGCGGACTGGATCTTAACCAGGCGTGGAAAGAGGGTGCCGAGGCGTATAAAGGCATCAGTGTTTCCGGATTCCCGAACCTATTCATTCTGTACGGGCCCAATACCAACCTCGCCCACAGCTCTATCGTATTCATGCTGGAATCCCAGATTCGCTACGTGACCCAATGCATCGGCATGCTTCAGGACCCTGGCCTGCACTACATGAACGTCAAGGCAGGGCGACAAAGCGAGTACTCCTCCCGGATTCAGGAGAAGCTTAAAGGAAGCGTTTGGGAAGCCGGCTGCACCTCCTGGTACAAAACCGCATCAGGAAAGAACACCAACAACTGGCCAGGGTTCACTTTCAGCTATCGCTTTATAACAGGAACTTTGGACCTTCACGACTACGAACTGCAGCCGCTCTCGACTGCTTCGGAGACTTGACCATGGAGCGCGTACTATCCTGGGGAATACGTCTGGTGATCAAGCCGGCACTGTCGGCGCGCGTTCCCGTCTCATTTCAGCGATTCTGGGGCCGTGTTGCCGCAGCCACACTTCGCGGCCCCAAGGGGGCAACGTACCGCTCAACCCAACTGAGCGATGTACCTACCCTTTGCGTTCTTCCGAAAACGGCTGAGCCAGGACGAGCCGTACTCTATCTGCATGGCGGCGCCTATGTGATGGGAGGCTTCGCCAGCCACCACAAACTTGCGGCTGCGGTGGGCGATGCTGCAGGCGCCCAGGTTTGGCTGCCGGACTACAGGCTGGCGCCGGAACACCCATACCCAGCCGCCCTCGATGATGCATTTGCCGTTTACTGCGCCTTGCTGGAACAAGGACAGCCGCCAGCCAGTCTCAGCATTGCCGGCGATTCTGCCGGCGCGGGACTCACTCTCGCCCTGGCAGCCAAGCTACGGGACAACGGCATCCCGCTTCCAGCCTCGCTGACGCTTATCTCACCGTGGGCCGATACCGGCCTTGGCGGCGACACCATAACCAGCCACAGCCATCGTGACCCAATGCTGTCCGAAGGCTGGCTGCGCTGGGCTGCCGAGGCTTATCAAGGGGATGAATATGCCGCCTCCCCCCTTAATTCAGACTATTCGGGCTTTCCGCCCATACTGATTCAAGTGGGCTCAGAGGAGATCCTGCTATCCGACGCCCAACGGGTAAAAGAAAAAGCACAGGCCGCTGGCGTTGACTGTGACCTGACCCGATTCGATGGGCTCTGGCATGTTTTTCAATTGCATTACGGCTGGATAAAGGCCGCAGACTCAGCCATTACTGCAATCGGCGAGTTTACCCGGACTCACACCCAACAGGATGCCCCCGAAAGAAAGACCCAAGGCCAAACTGGCGCTTTATAACACTTGACCCTGACCCTATATTAGGTCCAGCCAGAGTTGGAAGAATCCGGCTCTGCCTTGGTCCACCGCCATAGCGGTTGAAACATTGGATCATGAATGAGCCGGGCAAGCCTGACCAATTATTCAAGCAAGAAGATAGCGCCTGGACTCATTCCCTCGACAACGACAAACTCTCGGATCCGGTGCCGGATTTTTCCTATCCTGAGCTGAATGAAATGGCGGAGCTTATCCGAAACAGTCTCTCCTCGGTGCAGCAAGCGGTAGACCGTGAGCGGCGGTTTCTCAGGCACGCCAGCCACGAACTCCGGACACCCATCAGCACCATCCGCTCCAACATCGAGCTGCACCGAAAACTGACGCAGAAACGAGAAAAGTTCGAGGACGAGCAAAACATCGTCGATCGTATCGACCGTGCGAGTCTGACCATGAAACATCTTACCGAAACGCTGCTCTGGCTGAATCATGAGCCAGATATGCCCCTTCAATCCGAGGCTACCGACTTACCAGAGCTGATACGGGCTCGGACTGGAACTGACGACAAAGCTCAGTCAGCGGATCGGATGGCACTACACAACTACTCGCCACGACAATCTCCATTGCGTGACGGTAGAAATTGGAACCCGGCCCCTCCTATAAGGTCTGAAAACCTGGTCCAACCAGGCTATTCAGACACCTCGCTTTCTAACCCTTCGATTAAATAATCCGTGAGGGTTTTATACCCATAAATTACCTGTGCAAATGCAACTCCAGCCCTCTCCTGAACAGGCTCACCGCATGTCGATACTGTTCCAGCACGTTTCAGCTCAGCCTGCTGAACGTAGTTCACCGTTTCCGCAGTTACATCGCCCTGATTCAGATTCGGGTAGGACAAGTGCCACCGAAACGCGCCATCGGCAGAATCTACACGTTCAAGAGTCGCTACCGCTGAGTTTTGCACAGGGTATCTGAGGAGCCGCTGCACACCCAGCTCTTCGGACACTTCAGAATTTTGGTTCGTGTAGGCGCGATGATCGTACTCATAGGCACGCTCATAAGCGTTCTCACCCTCAAAAATAGTAACCCCGAAAAGCCGGGTCACATAGGCGTCCTCCAGGACCGCCGGTGCGTCCTCAGTTCCGGCTGGAACACAGGCATCACCCGTCTTCGCATTCTTGAAAACAACCGCACGCTCCGACGTTGCTTCGCCATTTTCAATGCGATACCCACTGATTTTACTTCCTTCCCACGCCTCAGCGGGCGAATTCTGAGCGATCAGTGATAGGGTTCTATCCGGGCGCCCTGAGACCGATTCAACAACGGCACTCTTATCCGACCAGCTCCACTCAATTTCAGCACTTCCGCCTAATTCGGTACTGTCTGGTTCGACACCATGCGTCGCCTTATGGCACTGGGTAACAGTGTCAAAGTAAGCACGTTTATTTGACCAATCAAACACGATTCGTTCATGCACGCCGCCCTCTTCGTAGAAGTCGTGACTAAGCCCGGACAACGACGCTCCAGGCAGCCACTGAGTGTTCAGTGCCGCCATGTAGCCATCTACTTGCACCAACCGCATCAGTTCAGGCAACGATGGATCCATACAGCCCTGACTGGAAACCGACAACAACTGTCCAGCTTCCGAGTAGTCGAACATCAGCTCGGCAGAGGGGCTCAGATCTCTCGCGGGCAACGTGCTGGAACGATCTGAGTGCGCTGCGATGCTTGCGCCTGTCAAAAGCACCGGATTACTCAGCTCAATGGGAACAACCGGCAAATCCAGTGCGCTCGGATCCACGTTGGCGTAATTCCCTCCGGATGCGGCTGCATCCACCCGTTGCATTACCTCTGAGGCATTCTGAACTAACGAAATTCCGAGAAGTCGTACAGATTCGGCTGACAGGAAGCGTTCTTTACCCTCACGGCCATCTTTCGCTAGAAACGCGTTGTAGTCATCCGGAATCTGGCTCGCCATAAAACGGGCCAAAGCTCGGGCGTAGGCATGGGCTCTGTCATCGCTGGCGAGCACATAATCTTTCAGCAAATTCAGCCCACTCAGATCGGCATAGCGCTCCGGCGAGACAATACCAAGCTCCGGGCTGATGGATTTACCCACCACCGCGCGGTAACGGGCCAGCGTGGTCAGCGGCGTCACGTTGGTCACACCGGGGCTGGCCGACATCAGGTAAGCCCGCGCGACTGCAACCTCACCGTTACGGGTTTCCTCCAGAGTTTTTCCGGGCAACGCCAGCGCATACAAAGGGTAATCTCTGGGATCTAAATTCTTGCCCAAAGCACCCGGGACGTCGAACTCCGACATATCCAGATCAAAGCGCCCGCCGGCAGCGGTCATGGCCGTGGGCTCGCCATTTGCCAGCGTGTAAGTTCCACCGTTAGCTAACACAATCTCTAGCGGGCCCTTGCTGTATTGCCCATCGCCATCCAGGTCCAGCCAGACGCGAGCGTTGCGAAGGTAACCATCAATAACCCGCCCCGAATAAGGTGTCGGCTTGCTGTAGCTCACACCATCAAAATCACGGCCATCAACCGGTAGCTGGTCGGACTCTTCACCACATCCTACGAGCACTAGTGTCAACAGGGGAACGGAAAGACTGAGCAGGCGTTTCATCACGGCAACCATTTATCCTTGTTAGAAGGTTGTGCCGTTACTGTAGGGAATACCGAAGCCGGAGACCTTGACCGGCTTGGCAAATTGTAAAGTTTGGTAAACGACAGGCCTGATCACTCGAAGCCTGTCGTCTGGAGGGACGTTAGAAGGAGCGGGCGACGATTTCTTTCATGATTTCGTTGGTGCCTGCGTAAATACGCTGCACGCGAGAATCGGCCCAGGCACGAGCAATGGGGTATTCCCACATGTAGCCGTAACCGCCGTGCAACTGAACACACTCGTCCATAACTTTACACTGCAGGTCGGTGGTGAGCTGCTTTAGCATGGCCGCCGTTGGAATATCCAGTTTCTTCTCCAGATGGAGTTCCAAACAACGATCCGTGAATACTCGAGCAGCCGTGATTTCAGCTTTCAGTTCCGCCAGTTTGAAGCGGGTGTTTTGGAACGCAATCACGGGCTTTCCGAATGTTTTACGCTCCTTCACATAATCCAGTGTCCATTGCCATCCGGCTTCTGCAGATGCTACGGCGGTCAGTGCAACTTGCAAACGCTCTGCAGGCAGCTCCTGCATAAGCTGAAAGAAACCTTGCCCTTCTCGAGCACCCAGCAGGTTCTCAACCGGTACTTTTACATCCTGGAAGAACAACTCAGAGGTATCTTGAGCTTTCATCCCCACCTTGTTCAGGTTCTGCCCTTTCTCAAAACCTTCCGAAGAGGATTCAACGATCAGCAAACTGGTGCCCTTGGCTCCTTCCTTCGGATCCGTTTTAGCGACAACAATCACCAAATCGGCAAGCTGGCCATTAGTGATGAACGTTTTCGAGCCATTCAGGACGTAGTGATCACCGTCTTGGAAAGCGGTCGTTTTCACGCCCTGCAGATCGGAGCCAGCACCGGGTTCTGTCATGGCGATAGCACCAATCATTTCACCGGAAGCCAATTTCGGAAGATACTTCTGCTTCTGCTCCTCAGAGCCGTAGTTAAGGATATAAGGCGCCACGATGTCCGAGTGCAAAGTCCAGCCAATACCCGACAGGCCGGCTTTTGAAATTTCTTCCATAACCACAGCCGAATAACGGAAATCTACACCGACGCCGCCGTACTCTTCTGGCATGGTCGGACACAAGAAGCCCAGCTCACCCGCTTTACTCCATAGCTCACGGCTTACCTGGCCATCTTTCTCCCACTGTTCATGGTAAGGAGCAGCTTCCTGTTCCAGGAATTTACGAACGGAATCGCGGAAACCTTCAAGATCAGCATCAAACAGAGTGCGTGGAATCATTGCAGAACCTCAAGTGTCGAGTTGGTTGGTTTTGTTCTTCACCCAGTCTGTGACGAGCGGTTTTTTTGCTCAATGGTGAAAACCATCAATCGGTTTGGCCAAAACCAACGCAACCATCAATCGAGTTCAGATATTCCTATTCGCCCCAGCGAGGCAAAAGCTTTTGGGGAAAGCTCAGGTGATCGAGAATCCGCGCCACCATGAAGTCCACCAAGTCATCAACCGACTGCGGCTTATGATAAAACCCGGGACTTGCCGGCATGATGACGGCGCCCATGCGAGTGAGCTTGAGCATGTTTTCGAGATGGACTTCCGAATAAGGTGATTCGCGCAGTACCAGAATCAGCGGTCGGCGCTCTTTCAAGGCCACATCGCCTGCACGTTCAATCAGGTTGTTACTGGCACCGGTAGCCAATGCCGAAAGCGTTCCGGTACTGCAGGGGCAGATCACCAACGGGGCCTTTTCGCCAGAACCGGAGGCCGGAGACGAAAACCAGTCTTCACGGCCAAACACCTGAACCTGCCCCTCTTCGGCACCGGCATAAGCGGTGAAAGCATCAGCCATGGCCGGCGGTGAGCCCGGCAGGCGAAAGTTGGTCTCAGTGGCAATCACAATCTGCGCTGCCCGGCTGACCATCACATTCACCCGGCAACCATTGGCCACCAGACATTGAATCAAACGCAACGCGTACTGGGCACCGGACGCTCCGGTGATAGCAAGATTAACGACCTGCGGAGCCTCAGCCACGTACTTTCTCCAATTCCGCTACCAGTTTACGGTGAATACCACCAAAGCCACCGTTGCTCATAATGACAATGTGGCAGGTTTCCGGCAGTTGTTCCAATGCTCGGGCGATCAGCGCCTCCACAGAACCCTCGACACTGTGATGGTCCAGTTCGCCGTGTTCTGCCCGCCAGCTTTCCACCAGTTGCGGCAACCAATCCATCTCACTCAGATTGCCCCACAGCACACGGTCTGCCGCGGCGGTGCTGGGAATCAGGGTTTGCTGATGCACGCCCTGCTTCATGGTGTTCGACCGGGGTTCGATAATCGCCAGAATGGGTTCGTCGCCGACTTGATTCCGAAGCCCTTCGAGCGTAGACGTAATTGCCGTAGGGTGGTGGGCAAAATCATCGTAGACGGTCACGCCACCCACTTCACCCACCAATTCCATGCGGCGCTTCACACCGGAGAACCGGCACAGCGCCGCCACAGCATGATCGGGCGTAACACCCACATGACGCGCAGCCGCAATGGCCGACAGAGCGTTGCGTACGTTGTGTTGGCCGGTTAAACCCCACTTTAACACCGCCACCGGCTGTTCGTGGTGAATGACCATAAACTGGCTGCCGTCTTCCCGCAGAAGCTCTGCGCGCCAGTCGGTGGTACGGGAAATCTCGCTGCCAACAGAGGTGTCCTGAACCGGGCTCCAGCATCCCATGCCCAACGCGTTGTCCAAATGCGCATCAATGGCGGGGCGAATAATCAGGCCTTGCGACGGCACCGTGCGCACCACGTGATGAAACTGGCGCTCAATGGCCTCAACGCTGTCGAAAATGTCGGCGTGGTCGTATTCCAGATTGTTCAGAATCAATGTGTTTGGGCGATAGTGAATAAACTTGGAGCGTTTGTCGAAAAACGCACTGTCGTATTCATCGGCTTCGATCACAAAGAAATCGCTGGTACCCAGCCGTGCAGACACCGGAAAATCCTGCGGCACGCCGCCCACCAGATAACCGGCATCAAACCCGGCCTGATCCAGAATCCATAACAACATGGACGTGGTGGTGGTTTTACCATGGGTGCCAGCAACGGCCATCACCCACCGATGCCTTAATACCTCTCGCGACAGCCACTCCGGGCCAGACATATAATCGATGCCACGGTTAAGCACCGTTTCAACTTCCACATTGCCGCGGGACATCGCGTTACCGATCAACACCAAATCAGGCCTGGGCTCCAGATTCTCCGCTCGATAGCCTTCCATCAGCGCTATACCTTGGGCCTCAAGCTGCGTGCTCATGGGGGGATAAACACCTTGGTCGGAACCGGTCACCGTATGACCCAACTCCCGTGCGATCACGGCCAAACTGCCCATGAAGGTGCCACAGATGCCCAAAATATGTATATGCATTAGGGTATTGCCTCCGATTTGAATCCTGCCAAGCCTCTACCATACTTTCTGCGGGGTCAAGAGTCGGCATCCCCTCATGAAAAACGGCCGTGTTTGGCGTATCATTCGCGCCAACTTTGAACCAGCAGGAGGCTTGAGCCCGCGATGGCGATCAAGAACGCATTTTATGCCCAATCTGGCGGGGTAACCGCCGTCATTAATGCCAGCGCATGCGGCGTTATCCAGACAGCACGTAAGTACCCGGATCTGATCGGCAAAGTATACGCCGGTCGCAACGGTATCATCGGTGCACTGACCGAAGAACTGATCGATACCAGCCTGGAGTCTGACGAAGACATTCAGGCCCTGATCCACACCCCGGGTGGAGCGTTCGGCTCTTGCCGCTACAAATTGAAGAACTTTTCTGAAAATCAGCGTGAATACGAACGACTGATCGAAGTGTTCCGTGCCCACAACATCGGCTACTTTTTCTATAACGGTGGTGGTGACTCCCAGGACACAGCTTACAAAGTCTCTCAGCTGGCCGACAAAATGGGCTACCCGATCACCTGCATCGGTGTGCCTAAAACCGTCGACAACGACCTGCCCTTCACCGATTGCTGCCCGGGCTTCGGCTCTGTCGGCAAGTACATTGCCACCTCGACTCTGGAAGCCAGCCTGGACATCAAGTCCATGTGCGAAACCTCTACCAAGGTGTTCATTCTCGAAGTTATGGGCCGTCACGCGGGCTGGATTGCAGCTTCCGGCGGCTTGGCAGGCCAGGAAGAAGGCGAGCCACCGCACATCATCCTGTTTCCTGAAGTTCCGTTCGACCGCGAGAAATTCCTGGCACGGGTTGATCAGTGCGTGAAGGACTATGGCTACTGTGTGGTGGTGGCCTCCGAAGGCGCCCAATACGACGACGGCCGTTTTGTTGCCGATGCTGGCGCCAAAGATGCGTTCGGCCACACTCAGCTGGGCGGCGTAGCCCCGGCTCTGGCGAATATGGTCAGACAAGCTCTGGGCCATAAGTATCACTGGGCCGTCGCTGATTATTTGCAGCGCTCTGCTCGTCACATTGCTTCGGCCACTGACGTAGAACAAGCTTATGCTGTCGGCGAAGCCGCGGTGGAAATGGCTCTGGCTGGCAAGCAGGCTCTGATGCCAACGATCGTACGTGATCAGGTCAAGCCTTACCGCTGGTCAATCGGTGAAGCCAACCTGAGCGAAGTGGCGAACCAGGAAAAGAAAATGCCCATCCACTACATTACCGATGATGGCTTCGGCATCACTCAGGAATGTCGTGACTACCTGCAGCCACTGATCGAAGGCGAAAACTTCCCGCCGTTCGAGAACGGCCTGCCAAAGGTTGCCAAGCTGAAGAACCAGCTGGTTGAGAAGAAGCTGAAAACGGAATTCAAGCTCTGATCAGCGAGACCTGAACGCAAAAGCCCGGTGACTGAAAAGTAACCGGGCTTTTTTGTGACACTCTAAAGAAGCATCCGCTCGTTGCGTACTTAGACCCCGTGCTGGCGCACGTAGGCGAAAAACTCATCACTACCGCCCACATACTCGGAGCCGACCAGAATCTGCGGCACCGTGTAAACCGGCTGACCTATCCGTTCCGCAACATCCTGCTTGCTCAAACCCTGCTTTACCATATCGACCCAGGTGTACGGAATGTTCTGGGATTCACACAGGTCTCTGGCTCGCAAGCAAAACCCGCAACTTGTACGCCCGTAAATAGTGACCTGTTCCATAACAACCTCCTGCAACAAGGGTTAACCCTTGCGGTGAATAAGAAAATAACGTCAATTGCGTTGAATGATGACATCTGCAGAAAAAATTAAAAATTGATCCTGCACATAGTGCTCATAGTAAGTACCGATACTGAGCCGGCGGTGACCCAACTCAGGTTTTCAGGCGCTCCAACTCCCCATCCAGCACCTGGACCTGTCCGTCCAGCGCTTCGCCACTTTGACGAACCCGCTGCGCCAATTCGCGCAGGTCCGTGGCCGCATCCCCGATTTGGGTCAAGTTGCGGTTGATCTCTTCACTCACCGAGCTTTGCTCCTCGGCCGCCGTGGCCACTTGAGTAACGTGCTCGACGATCACGGCAATGCGATCAACAACCGTGGCCAGAGAGTGGGCTGCTTCCTGCGTTCCATCCACAGCGCCTGAGGCACGGTCTACCCCATGCTGGATCACCGACACAGCTCCCGTAACATCTCCTTTCAACGCTTCGATCATATCGCTGATTTCATCGGTAGATTCACGGGTTTTCGAGGCAAGGCTTCGCACTTCATCCGCCACCACCGCAAATCCTCGCCCTTGTTCGCCAGCCCGGGCAGCCTCAATGGCAGCATTCAGCGCCAGCAAGTTGGTCTGCTCGGCTATGCCACGAATCACTTCAATGATCCGATTAATCTCTTCACTACGCTGCTCCACATGCCCAATCGCAGAACTTGCCTGCCCCATATCATTGGCAAGCGCGTCCACCTCTTTGACTGCTGAGCCCAAGGTGTCCTGGGTAAACTGGATGCCGTCGCGGGCAGCACGGGCATTATCGGCCGCTTCACCCGCAAAACCAGCCACTTCGCCTGCTGCTGCGGACATCTCATTCATTGCGGTAACCACACTGTCGATATCACCGTGCTGTTGGCCGGTTTGATCATCAATGTCGCGACTGACCGCCCCCATATCCGTGGCCTGGGCTCGCACTTTGACATTAACCTCTTTCAGATCACTGATCATTTCTCTCAGGCGGGTGAGGAATTGATTGAACCCGCCGGCGAGATCGATGAGTTCCGCGTGGGTATCGATATCCAGCTCGCGCGTCAGATCACCCTCCGCACTGGCCAGATTCTGCATTCTGTCGCGGATTTCATTCAGCGGCCGGGTCACCGAACGTACCAACAGAATCAACAACACGATGGCCACCAACACCACGGTCGTTGCAACCATCGCCTGTCGTGTCGCGGTGTTTGCTACCTCGGCCGACAACAAGCCGGTAATGTCATTCACACTGGCAAGAGCGACTTCCCGGGGCGCCTCGATCAACAACGACCATTGGCTACCCGGCAGCGCGACCTTAACAGGATACGCGACAGCAAGGGTGTGTCCGTCATCGAAACGACCATCCGTTTGATGCAATTTGGTGAATGTCGGTGCCAGTTCGGGCAGAGCCTCCTGCAGCGGCCGTCCCAGATATTTTTGGTAATGGCTGGAAGCGGCAATAAGACCTCGCTCACTCAACAGCGTCACTCTCGACTCGCCCTCATACAGGTCCCGGCTGACCTCTTTCACCATGCCCTGTAACGTGGTGAGGTTGATGTCGATGCCAACCACGCCAGCGAATTGCCCCTCGCTTAACACCGGCACGATCAGGCTGGTCATCAACTCTGTATACCCTTCCTCGATTTCGTAGTCGTAGGGCTCCAGCAGACACGGCTTGAGAGAATCCATCGAACACAGATACCACTCAGCCTCGCGCTCGCCAAACTCGTTACGCGCATCCAGATACTTTTCCGACGAGTCTTCGGTGCGACTGAATTCAATCTCGCCTTCCGGGTTTCTGAAATAGTAGATATCCAGTGTGCCGGCATCGCTGCTGTGTTCTGCGGCGCCGTCTTTGAAAAACTCATCCAGCCCATCGTATGCATTAGGCTCGAATTGGGCATAGATAGCACTCAGATGCCGGTGTGCTGTCAGCACAGCTCCAACCGTATCCTGCAGCGCCCATCGGCTCATGCGCCCGTACTTGTCATCATCGATATTCTGACTGACCAAAACCCGAAGCATTTCCGGTACCTGGTAAGCCGTTTCAAACTCGCCTGCCACCAATTCACCGTATTGGCCAGCGGTTGCACCGAGTTGCTCCATCACAATACCCTGTACGGTATCGCCCGTGTCGGCGGACAGACGCTCCTTCATGTCACCCAGCGACCATTGCGCCGTCAAAACGATACTGAGGCTGAGCAGCAATAACAGTGCGATCACCAGGCCGTATAGCTTGAAACGGAGCGAAAGGTGTTTCATAGAAACCAAAACCTATTAAAGTAAGCGTTAAAACCCATAGTAGAACATGGAGCGCCCATGGCGTACCTGACCCTGTTTTTGACATCCTTTGCTGCCGCCACGCTGCTACCCGCGTATTCCGAGATACTGCTAGGCACTTTGGCCAATCAAGGACTGCCACTGTTTTGGCTTTGGCTCGCGGCCACCCTAGGAAACACATTGGGCTCTGTTGTTAACGGGGTTATCGGCCGGCAAGTCGATCGCTTTAAAGACAAACGCTGGTTCCCGATTAGTGAGATGCAACTGCACAAGGCCCGAAACCGATTTAACCGGTACGGGCAATGGTCACTGTTACTCGGCTGGCTACCATTGGGCGGGGATGCCCTGACACTCATTGGGGGCGTGATGCGAGTGCCCTGGCTGAACTTTATTGTTTTGGTAGGAATCGGCAAAGGCCTCCGCTACGCCCTCGTCATCTGGGCGGTTCAGAAGGCTTTCAGCTAGTGTTACTCGGGATAGAGATAACGCCGCAGACTGTCTTCGCCGTTAAATTCCGAATACAACACGGCGATAAAGGTATAAACGCCAATCAGCTTACGGTTCAGGAACACAAACTCCTTGGGCGGCACCCGAAAGTACCGGCTGATGGCCGAACGGGCAGCCTGCTTGGCAACTCGGGACGGTAAGTCGCTTTGTCGCCAGCGGTATTCACCCTGGCTGTTTACCGCGTAATCGGGCCACTGGCTTCGATCCTGGGCCAAGGGTTCCAATACCGACATACACACGGAGCCAAACTTTTCCAAAACGGCTTCTGGCCACTCACGGCTCATAAAGTTGAGCGTCACACCACCATCGATGACGGCTTCGAGATCCCCTTCATAGGAGGCTTTGATCATCTGAATGACCGGCGCGAGGAATTCGTCGGAATAACTTTGCACGGCACCGAAATCGAGCAACACGATTTTGTCCTGCCCGCTGTCTTCACCCGGTTCGTTGGCAATTCGAATTCGATAGTTGCCAAAGTTTGGGTCGGTCTGAATTTCACCCCAATCGAACAGCTCACTGAAGAACAACTCTAGGGCCGCTTTCCCCAGTGCGCTGCGCCGCGGCTGTGGTAATGCGGCTACTTCAGGAGAGCTCACGGAATGACCGTGTTCGTAGGTGGAAGCGATGATATGATCGGTCGAATACTCCTGCAGCACCCGAGGTACAACGAATCGTGTGTCCTCACTGAGCATTGTTCGGAATTTTTCAGTGGTGCGCGCTTCCAGCCGATAATCGACTTCGCGGTGCATCATCTCCCGGACTTCTTCCAGCCAGTCATTAAACTCCGGGCCAAAGCTAACCAGGCGAGCTACTTTCAATAATTGGGCCACTGCGTTCAAATCACTGTCTACGGCATCCGCTACCCCCGGATACTGAACTTTCAACACCAGTTCCAACCCATCGTGTTTCCGAACTGCGCGGTGTACCTGTCCCAAAGACGCAGCCCCGATAGGCTCTGGATCAACCTCCAACTCGGCCAACCGGTCAGCACCCATTTCGGACTTGATCACCCGCTCAATGGCAGACCACTCCAGCGAAGTGGTCTGATCTTCCAACGTGTGCAGAGCTTCGGTGACTTCGTCCGGCAGAAAGTGTTCCCCGTAAAGCGCCATCACCTGGCCAATTTTCACCACACTGCCTTTGAGTTTGCCCAGCTCGTCCACCAGAAAACGGGACTGACTAGACAGCATGGCACGGTGCCGCTGATCGCGGTTTTCTTTACTGCTGAACCAGTTCGTGGCCATGTGGGAGGCCATGCGGGTACCGGCGAACAAACCGGCCTTGGTCAGAGACAGGCGGCGCTCAAAGCTACCAGTCTTGATGCGAGAAACAGATTTTCCGGACTTTTTGGTAGACATGAAGAACCTGTCTTAATGTGAGGTGTTCGAATATGTGGTCAGTTAAAGATACCGCCCAACAACTCTCACGCTACATTATATCGACACTGCGCGCAGACCGCTTATCCGATCCGCCCCACGAGGATTGTTATACGGGCCAATGTGTGCCGCTTCACCAGCCCTGTTTGAACTCGACGTTCTGCCCGTTTAGCCCGTTAATCAGCTCTTTAACCAGATGCTGTTCCACGTCGTACACCGACACATCCGGCACAAAATGACTGACCTGCGACATCGACATGCCGGCATACCCACACGGGTTGATGCGCAAGAATGGTTCCATATCCATGTTCACGTTCAAGGCCAACCCATGAAAAGAGCAGCCTTTCCGTACCCTCAATCCCAGCGAGGCGATTTTTGCACCGTTGACGTAAACACCCGGCGCATCAGGTCGGGGCGCTGCCTCAATAGCGTAATGGGCTAAGGTGCGGACGATCGCCTGCTCAATCTCATCAACAAGCGTCCGAACGCCCAACTTGCGCCGAGTCAGATCAATGAGCAAGTAAACAACCAACTGCCCGGGACCGTGATAGGTAACCTGGCCTCCCCGGTCCACCTGGATAACCGGAATATCACCCGGCAAAAGAATGTGTTCAGACTTACCTGCCTGCCCTTGGGTAAACACTCTGGGATGCTCGAGGCACCAAAGCTCATCAACCGTGCTTTCATCGCGGGATGCGGTGAAAGATTTCATCGCTTCCCACGCTTCCATGTACGGTTGTTGCCCTAGGGAACGGACGATAAGATCTGTCATCACAGCACCATGTGAACGCGGCCAGTAGCCTTCAGTTCTTCGAACAGCGCTTTAAGCTGCGGTTCCCCGGTGGCCACAATCTTTACCCGAACCGAGCAAAACCGACCGTTCCGGCTGTCATTTACGGTTATGTCAGCCTTATCAATACCCGGCGAATGCTTCTCGACAATGGCCGTAACCACATCGATGAAATCCGGGGCGGAGTCTCCGATCACCTTAATCACGTAATCACAGGGAAACTCAATTTTCGGTGCTTTCGGCTCAGTCATACCGCCCTATACTCCCACGTCGTCGCGGTTGTTCCGCGCGTTCTTAATTGAATAATTGAATGAAAAAGAGCTTGATAGAATCCCACAGGCGTTTGAACAGGCCGCCTTGCTCAATTTCAGTCAGCGCCAGAACCGGTTGCTCGACCACGGTTTCGCCATCAAGCAGCACACGTATTTGCCCCAGTTCCTGACCCATCTTAATGGGCGCTTTGATCACAGAATCAAGGTCTACCGTAGATTCCAGTTTATCGCGGGAGCCTCTTGGAATCGTGACATACACATCTTCAGCCATACCAACCGAGACTTGATCAGCCACACCACCCCAGACATCCGCCGCCATCAGCTCTTGGCCAGCACTGAACAAGCGCTCGGTTTCATAATAACGAAAACCGTAGTTCAGCATCTTCTGCACTTCCTGCGCACGGGCTGCTGAGCTGCTGGTACCCATCACTGAGGCAATCAAACGGGTATCATTTCGCTTCGCTGACGCAACAAGGCAATAACCCGCTTCGTCGGTATGACCTGTTTTCAGGCCATCAACACTGTCATCACGCCACAGCAACGCGTTGCGGTTCGGCTGACGGATGTTGTTGTAGGTAAAATGCTTCTCGGCATAAATCGGGTAGTTTTCGGGGTAATCTTGAATAATGGCCCGCGCCAGAAGTGCGAGGTCATAGGCAGTAGAGAAATGATCCTGTGCCGGCAAACCAGTAGCATTCCGGAAATTCGTGTTCTTCATGCCAAGCAATTGAGCTTGCTGGTTCATGATATCGACAAACGCCTCTTCGCTACCGGCAATGAACTCTGCCAAAGCCACCGAAGCATCGTTGCCTGACTGGATGATGACACCTTTCAGCAAATCGTGAACGGTCGCCGTGGTGCCTTCACGAAGAAAGGTACGTGATCCTTCCGTACGCCACGCATTTACACTAATGGGCACCGTGTCCTGCATGGAAATTCGACCTTCATCCAGTTCACGCTCAACGATGTAAGCCGTCATCATTTTAGTCAGACTGGCCGGCGGTAGGCGTTCGTTGCTGTTGTGTTCCATGAGCACACTGCCACTGAGCGGGTCCATCAGCACCCAGGAGCTACCGGCTACTTTGGGCGCCGAAGGTATCAGCACGGATTGCGCAGATACCTGCGCAGAAAACACTGTCAAAGACAGAGCCAGAAGAAAGATTCTAGTAAACATTTTGAAAGCCATGGGTTGTTTCATTCGCTGTCAGAGGTTTGTCTTATGTGTTTTCTGAACTCAGAGGGTTCAGTGTGTGTCCGTAAGAACAATGGAGTTGCCGAAACCTTTTGCTTCAATCAGGTTCTGGGCATACCGGGCATCATCTTCGGTGCCAAACGGGCCCACTTGCACCCGGTGGAAGCGCCCGTTACTCGTTGAAACTTGCCGCACCCGGACGGGATCATCAAGTTCTCGTTGAGCACGAGCGAGCATTGCATTCGCTGGCTCCAGGCTACCAAAAGCCCCTAGTTGCACAAACAACGCCTTGCGGGCGCTTTCAACCGCCGTTTTTTGGGGCTCGACAGGTTCCGGAGCAGGTTTGGCCATCACAGTTTCGCCATTCGGGCTATAAGGCTGCCCAGCCAAAAACATAGAGCCGCCGGGCTTAACGGTAATGGCCGCCACTTCTACGTGCGCTGTACCGCGGGATTGATAACCCAGTTTCTTGGCCGCCGCGTACGACAAATCGATTAACCGGTCACCATGAAATGGGCCCCGGTCGTTTACCCGAACAATCACAGAGCGGCCGTTATCCAGATTGGTCACTCGGGCATAGCTCGGGATGCGAAGTGACTTATGGGCAGCAGACATGCTGTACATATCAAACTCTTCGCCATTCGAAGTTTTATGGCCATGAAACTTTTGCCCGTACCAACTGGCGGTTCCCCGCTTTACGTAACCATCATTCGACTCCACCACATGGTAGCTTTTGCCCCATACTTTATAGGGCGACTTGTTACCCGCCCGGCGGGGAGCTTCGTAGCGAGGCTCGGCATCGGCTAGGCCGCTGACGTCGTAATCTCCGTCTGGCGCACGGTCTTGCTTCATGGTGTATCGTGATGAATGATCGACCTCGGGTGTACTGGAGCAGCCAGATAAGACCACTGCGATCACCGCCACCAAAAAACCCATGTTAAACATATTCGCCATAGCTGCGCGCAACTCATCGTGTTGGTTTGTCAGAGCTTACTGACCTGCAATATTGTAACGGGTTCCCCCTGGCCTTAACCATTACCGGCCAGCCATGATTCACCTGATGTCAGGCGGTAATCATCCGGCGATGGGTGTGGATCGACATAAGCACCCCGAAAGCTGCCATTAACGTGACTCCCGAGGTTCCACCATAACTGATTAGCGGCAAGGGCACACCGACCACCGGCAATAGCCCGCTGACCATTCCCACGTTGACGAAGATGTAAATAAAGAAGGTCATAGTCAACGCGCCAGCCAACAGTCTTGCATAGGAATCCTGAGCCGACACCGCGATGAATAGACAGCGCAGAATGACCAAAAAATATAAAGCCATCAGCAGCAGCATGCCAACAAACCCAAACTCTTCGGCTAACACAGCAACGATAAAATCGGTGTGACTTTCCGGTAAAAACTCCAAGTGAGACTGAGTCCCCTGGAGCCATCCCTTGCCGTCCATCCCGCCGGAACCGATCGCAGTCTTAGATTGAATAATATTCCAGCCGGCTCCCAACGGGTCGCTCTGTGGATCCAACAAGGTAAGCACACGCTGTTTTTGGTAATCCCGCATGACAAAAAACCACATCAGCGGCGCGGAAACCGACACCACACCAAAAAACGCAGTGATGAGTTTCCAGCTCATGCCGGCAAAAAACACGACAAAAATACCCGCCATACCCACTAGCAACGAAGTTCCCAAGTCAGGTTGCTGGACAATCAAAAACATCGGAAGCAACACGATAAACAATCCGACCATTACACGCCCAAACGTAGGCGGGAGGAAGTAACGGGAGAGATACCAAGCGGCCATCATCGGCACCACCAACTTCATCAATTCTGACGGTTGGAACCTTGGTAGCCCGGGGATTGCCAACCAGCGTTGCGCGCCTTTGGCCCCCACTCCCACCAGCAAGACCGCCACCAGGCCGGCCAGCCCAAGTACGTACAACCAAGGCGACCAGCGCCGGAATACGGCCGGGTCAAGCTGAGCAAACACCAGCATCACAGCAAAAGCCACGGCCAGCCGGATACCCTGTGCTTTGACCACATCGATGTTTCTATCCGCACCGCTATACAAGACAAACAAGCCGCCGCCAACCAGCATGAGTAACAGAAACATCAGAACCGGGTCCAGATGCAATATGCTCCATATGCTGCGCGAACGACCTAATGCGTTATCCGCCGGCCCTTCCAGCAAACTCTTCCCCAGCGCCATCAGTGCTCACTCTCACTTTGGTCTGACAAGCCCGCTACTTGGGCGGATTCTGCTGCCGGAAACTCTTCCAACCAGGCATCAAACAAGCCTCTGGCTACGGGGGCTGCGACACTACTGCCACCGCCAGCATTTTCGACAATGATGGCCACGGCAATTTTTGGATCGTCGGCCGGCGCAAAACCAACGAATAAGGCGTGATCCCGAAGCCGCTCCCGGATCTCTTCGGCGTCGTATTCCTGGTCTTTCCCCAAACTGAACACCTGTGCAGTTCCGGTTTTGCCTGCCATTTTGAAATTGGCACCGCGTGCGGCTCGCCGGGCGGTACCTCGAGCTCCGTGCATCACTTCTTCCATGGTATCAACCACATATTCCCAATTTTCCGGATCTTTCAGAACCAATGGTTTGTGGGTCTCGGCTGGCAAAAACTCTGACGCGGTCCCCTCGCCACGAATATCTTTCAGCAGGCGGGGTTCAACCCACTCACCCCGATTAGCGATCAGCGCTGTTGCCGTCGCTAGCTGCAACGGTGTCGCCAGAAAGAAGCCTTGGCCAATCCCCATGTTTACAGAGTCCCCCGGGTACCATGGCTGGTCACGCATCGCGCGTTTCCAGCCGTCAGAAGGCAACAAACCGCTCAAAGCCCCGGATACGTCCAGAGTTGCGTCTTCGCCGAAGCCGAATGCCGACAAGTAACGATGCATGGTATCGACACCCATGTCGGCGGCCACATCATAAAAATAGACATCGCAAGACTGCGCCATCGCATGCTTCAAATCTACCCAACCATGCCCGGAACGCTTCCAGTCACGGTACCTGCGACCGCCTTCGCGTAACTGGAAATACCCCGGATCCCAGATTTTCCGGTCACGGGTTGTCACTCCGCTATCCAGCGCTGCCACCGCCATCATCGGTTTAATGGTTGAGGCTGGTGGATACTGGCCACGCAGCGCCCGGTTAAATAGTGGCTTGTCGATGCTTTCGCTAAGTGCGCGGTAGTCCGCCACGCTGATACCTGTTACGAACTTATTGGTATCGAAACCGGGCACACTTGCCAGCGCCAGGATGCCACCGGTGGCCGGTTCAATTGCCACAATGGCTCCGCGTCGCCCTTCTAACAATTCATGGGCTTTGCGCTGAAGGCGCAAATCCAGATGCAATTCAAGGTCCTCACCCGGCACAGGGTTTTCACGCTCCAGTACGCGCAAAATACGGCCTCGGGCATTGGTTTCAACGTGCTGGTAGCCAACCCGGCCGTGCAAGACTTCTTCGTAGAAGCGTTCGATCCCGGATTTGCCAATGTAATTGGTACCCGCATAGTTAACGGGATCAATCCTATTCAACTCTTCGCGATTAATACGGCCAACGAACCCTAGGGCATGGGCAGTGAGATCACTGTGGGGGTAGTAACGAACTAATTCAGCGGTAACTTCTACACCGGGAAATTCATGCCGATGAACGGCCATCTTGGCGATATCAGATTCCCCCAGGTCATAAAACAAGGGGATCTCTTGGAAAGGTCGTCGAGGCTCATTCAAACGCTTTTTGAAGCGTTCGAGGTCTTCGTCGGCAATCGCGAGAATACGCCCCAAACGGGCCAGTGTGTCGTCAATCGGAGCCGCCCGCTCGGGCACGATGGTTAAACTGAAGACCGGCCGGTTCTCCGCTATAAGTTCGCCGTTTCGGTCATACACCAAACCACGAGGCGGCGGCACTGACTGAACCTGTACGCGGTTTTTATCAGACAGCGTGGTGTACACATCATGTTCAACAACTTGCAACTGATACATGCGGGCCAACAGACCCGTCATCAGCAGAACGACGAATAGCAACATCACCAAAGCACGACGCTGAAATAACCGGCGCTCTGCCGCGGTGTCTTTGAATTCACCCCAAGCCATAGTTCACCTTAGGCCCGGTGATAAGGATGATTACGTGTGATCGACCAGGCACGATACAGTTGTTCTGCTAGCAGAATACGGACCAGAGAGTGAGGTAAGGTAAGCGGAGAAAGTGACCATTGTTGGTCGGCACGTTGTCGGCAAGCGTCGGCTAAGCCATCCGGGCCACCCACCAGAAACGACACGTCCTGACCATCTTGCTGCCAGCGCTCCAGCTGGCTAGCAAGCTTTTCCGTTGACCACGGTCGCCCGCCCACTTCCAAAGCAACCACCGTATCCCTTTGGCCCACCGCGGAAAGGATCGAATCGCTTTCACGCTGCATAAGTCTCGGGATATCGGGGTTTTTGCCGCGGTGAGGCATGGCAATTTCAGTCAACTCGAGGGGCAGCTCCGGAGGCATTCGGCGCACATAATCGTTATACCCCGCAGTGACCCAGTCGGGCATCTTCTGCCCCACGCAGATCAAACGCAGGCGCATGATTACTCGCTGCCTGCCGCACCAGCTTCTGGCGCATCACGCCAGAAGCGTTCCAGGTCGTAGAATTCCCGGGCTGCTGGCAGCATCAGATGCACAACCACATCGCCCAGATCGACAAGAATCCAGTCGCTGCCCGGCGCACCTTCTACGTTATTGGCTCGCATTCCCTGCTCTTTTGCCTCGATAACCACGGAATCAGCCAGTGATTTCACGTGCCGGCTAGAAGTACCCGATGCGAGAACCATAAAATCAGTAACGCTGGTACGATCACGAACATCAACCACGCTGATGTCTTGCGCCTTGATGTCTTCCAGCGCGTTTACGACCAGATCTTTCAGTTGTTCTGCCTGCATAATGACCCTGTGTTCCGGGCGCTGGCCCAGATGGCCGCCCGATTAGTGATATTCAAGCGCGATTGTAGCACTAAAAGTTTCTGTCAGGGCAGGCACCATAAAGGCCTTGCTCATGAATTCTCTGCAACACCGAATCGGGTAGAAGGTAACGAGGTGAAAGTTCGCCAGAAATTCGTTGGCGAATCCCAGTTGCTGATATCTCGATTAACGGTGCGTCAAACTCCAGAATTTTTCCGGCAGGGGCCTGCCACAGATCTTTTTCGGTTACTGCACGGCGCTCTTCAAGCAGGCAGCTGGCTGCACTCCCGGCCGGCAAATCCGACCCCGGCCGTTTAACTACTACGATGTGCGCCAAGGCCGGAATATCCTTCCACTCTCGCCACTGATCAAAGCTGGCGAAGGCATCGGTGCCTACCACCATCACCAAAGGCTTTGCAGGGCCCAGCTCCTGTCGCAGTTGCCGCAGCGTATCGGCGGTGTAGGATGCCCCGGCGCGCTGCAATTCCCGGTCATCAACACGCAACTTCGATTCGCCAGCAAGCGCAAGCTGAATCATCTCGAGCCGCTGAGCGGAGGTTGCGCTGGTATCACCTCGATGAGGCGGTATGTGGCAAGGTACCAGATCCACTTGCTGCACCTGCAACGCGTCTGCCACTTCCAGCGCCAATCTCAGATGTCCGTGGTGGATCGGGTCGAAGGTTCCGCCGTAAATAACGTGCATCAATCAGGCCCGAATGTGGCCATCGCCAAACACCACGTATTTTTGAGACGTTAAGCCAAGCAGCCCAACCGGACCACGGGCATGGATTTTGTCGGTGGAGATACCGATTTCAGCTCCCAATCCATATTCGAATCCGTCGGCAAATCGTGTTGAGGCATTTACCATCACCGAACTGGAATCCACTTCAGTCAGGAAACGACGCGCTCTGGTGTAGTTTTCGGTTACGATGCTTTCTGTGTGCTGAGAACTGTAGTGGTTGATGTGATCTATGGCGCCGTTCAACCCCGCTACCACCCGCACCGCAAGAATCGGTGCAAGATACTCTTCGTGCCAATCCTCTTCACTCGCCGCAACGATGCCGGGGAGAATATTTTGTGTTTGCTCGCAGCCCCGCAATTCAACACCTTTCGCTTTAAATTCTGCCGCCAGCAACGGCAGCATGTCTTCAGCAATTTCCTCGTCCACCAGCAAAGTTTCCATGGTGTTGCAGGTGCCGTAGCGATGGGTCTTGGCATTGACCGCAACTTTGAGAGCCTTCTCGGGATCAGCGTGACTGTCAATGTAGACGTGGCACACCCCATCAAGGTGCTTGATCACCGGTACTTTGGCGTCCCGCGAGATTCGTTCAATCAACCCCTTCCCGCCGCGAGGCACAATCACATCCACATACTGTGGCATGGTGATCAACGCCCCCACTGCGTCTCGGTCAGTGGTTTCAACAACTTGAACCGCAGTTTCCGGCAAGCCGGCAGCAGCCAAGCCCTGCGCAATACAGGCAGCCACGGCCTGATTAGAGTGGATAGCTTCAGAGCCGCCTCGAAGAATCGTTGCATTGCCGGACTTCAAGCACAGGCTCGCCGCTTCAACGGTTACGTTTGGTCGCGATTCATAAATGATACCAATCACCCCCAATGGCACCCGCATTTTTCCCACCTGAATACCGGACGGGCGATAGGTCATATCCGTAATCTCGCCTACCGGATCTGGCAAGGTTGCCACTTGTTTCAGGCCTTCGATCATCGTATCAATGCGGGCTGGGGTCAGCTCTAGTCGATCAAGCATCGCAGCATCCAACCCGTTGGCCTGGCCGTTCTCCAGATCTTTCTGATTGGCCTGCGCAAGCTCTGCACGAGCACTGTTGAGTGCGTCTGCGGTGGCTGAAAGCGCGTGATTTCTCACTTCAGTCGTTGATCTGGCAACTTCTCGGGCGGCGGCCCGAGCCTGCTGGCCGAGCTCCGTCATATACGCTGCAACGTTCATGGATATACCTTCTTATATGCAAGCTAAATCTAAAACCGGTGGGTTACTTTACCTTTCCCGTTTCAAGTCCGCACCCCAAACGACTATTATACCGCTGCACAGGATTCAATATTCAACGGATGTGCCGGTATAGGACTGTCACCATGCCCCAGTTGGCCGAAAAATTTCTGCCTAGCAAGCTGTCGAAAATAGGCTTCGTTGTTCTCGCGTTAACCGCGGCGGGGTTTGCTGCTTTGAGAGAACCACTAGCGGCGGCCGCAGCGGCGTCTACAGCGGGCCTGTTTCTGACCGGCATGCACGGCAACCGCCGCAGACAATTCATGCCGTGGCCACAGTTGCGCATACTGTTTTTTATTACTCTGAATTTAGCCCTGTTTATCGCACTATGGCGCGGCCCCTGGGCTCTGAGCCACTGGCTGTATGCCCTCCCCCTGATCACTTTCGGGTTTGTTCCGGCTTATCTGGCAACCGTTGTAACCATTATTGGCGTTGTGTTTGTGATATCCAGCACACAATGGTTTATCACGCTACCCGACCGGCACCAGATGATCAGCGCCTTTTTGCTCTCCACACTGCTCGGAGCAATCCTGATTCTTCTTCAAAAATACAAAGACCGCCAGCTCAAGCCCTTGCGCCGCACTGATCAGCTAACCCAAGCGGCAAGCCGGGAATACTTGTCAGCAGATTTACACAAGGAAATACAACGCAGTGAGCGGGAAGGCACTCATCTTTCGGCCATGGCAATAGGGCTCGATACCCACCTGAGCGATACTGATCCGGATGCCGACATCAGCGCTATTCTGCCTCGCATCGGCCGGTACCTGCATTCGCAGCTTCGGGATTTCGACACCTATTACCGAATGGCCGATTTGCAGTTTCTGGCAATACTGCCGAGCACCAATACCGCAGAAGCCGCGGATACCGCCGAACGCATTCGGAATGGACTGCGCACCCTGATGACCTCTCACGGCCTGAAACTGACCGTCAGCGCTGGCGTTGCCGGCTTAAACATTGGCGATGATGCTGACAGCCTGCAAATCAGCGCTTCAAATGCACTACGGCGCGCCCAACAGCAAGGTGGTAACCGAACACAAGCCTACAGCAATCCGGTACCCAACAACCTTTCAGGTACCAAAGGGGCTGCACAATGACAGAAACCCGGCTAAGAACCTGGTCCCACAGCGTAGCCTACACGCTGGCGGCTGTTTTTATCAGCGCATTGGCATTCCAAAATCTGCGCTATGGTTTTTATCAACTGTTCTACCTTGCTTCAATGATGGCGACACTGTTGTTCGCGGGCCTGATCTACACGTTTATTTCTCGCCGTCAGCAACTGTCAGCGCCGGGGCACCTGATCATTCTCAGTCTTTTAAACGCAGGATTGCTCATTTCCTCGCTGACGCTCAATGCGCCGGGCATCAGTCACTGGGCGATGCCGCTTCTGGTTCTCAACCTGACCATTTTGCCGCTTCGCCAAGGGCTTGCGTTGTCAGTTTTATTGGTCGCAACGGTGTCCGTCTCATTGCTGGTAGAACAACCGTTCGCTGACGCGCTTATATCCAGCTCAGGGCTGATGCTCATGCTGACGGTGGTCGGGTTCTATATTTGGGGTTACGACTACATGGCCCAATCTGCTCAAAACCTATCCACCACAGACCCGATTACGGGTGCTCATAACGCTCGTTTTCTTGATGAAACACTGCAAAAAGAAATCAGCCGAGCCATTGCCACCGGACACCCGCTTTCTGTTGTTAGCATCGGCCTTAGCCATGCAGAAGAAATTCGGGATCTGCACGGAAAAAACGGGCTACAAAACTTGCTAAAGAACATAACCGGGCACCTGTTCGAAACCATTCGAACCGGTGACACTCTATACACCGTCAATGAATCTGAATTTTTCCTGATCCTCCCCTTCACACCCGAAGAAGGCGTTCGAGTGATAGCCGAGCGCATTCGCCGCAAGCTCATAGAGCACGACTGGCCCGAAATCGGCAAAGTTTCCGTTAGTCTGGGGTGCACCACTCGCGGCAATGGCGACACCAGCACCTACTCATTGCGGTCTCGTGCCACAAGCGCCATGGAAGAGGCGCACACAAGAGGTGCCAATTCAGCTTGGTTTAGCCCCGGAGAACCTGTTAAAGCATGACCGAAACCTGGCTTAATGAGGCAACAACATGGGTCGCAGCCAACCCTGGATGGCTTGCGCTGGCACTCGCTGCCACGGCCTTTATTGAATCTCTCGCCGTGGCGGGCATTATTGTGCCCGGCGTGGCCATGCTGTTTGCGTTTGCGGCTTTAGCCGGAAAATCCGGCATGCCGCTGTCGGAAGCCCTTATCTGGGCGGGCGCGGGAGCTGTGGCGGGAGACGTGTTGAGTTTTGCCATCGGGCGGATGCTTCAGGGTCGCCTACATTCAGTTTGGCCACTGAGCCGCTACCCTAAATTGTTAGCCCGCGGGGAAACGTTTTTCCATGCCCACGGCGGCAAAAGCGTCATCATTGGTCGCTTTGTAGGCCCTATACGCCCCATCATCCCTTTAATTGCCGGTGCCTTTTACATGCCTTGGCAACGCTTCCTTGCGTTTAATCTGCTGTCTGCGGTCGGTTGGGCGCTGACTTACATTCTGCCGGGCTACCTGGTTGGCGCGGCACTCGCGACGGGCATTCAACCGCCGCCCCATTTCTATTGGGTCCTCGGCATCAGTGGCGCCGCATTGCTCATTGTGTATCTAATCACGCTTAGAATGCGACTCGGTCTTGGTGAAGGCAGTCGGCTGTATCACTGGCTAGAAACGCGCATGGCGGCCTATGATGCCACCCACAGATTCTGGCGTTTATACACGAGCACCCGGCCCGCCCGCAGCGGCGAATTTCCGCTGCCTTCACTGATGATGGCCACCACGGCCTTGGCACTGTTTCTGATTCTTGCCCAGTTGGTCACGCTCAGCGGCCACCTGCTCTTGCTCAACCAATTGGTCAGTGAATGGTTCCAATTGCTCCGGCAACCACTGCTGGACCTACCAATGATCGCTTTTACGCTTGCCGGCGATCCTCCCGTTTTAGTCGCAGCCGCGGTCTTGGCAACCGCATGTCTTGCGTTCCGAGGCTACTACGCGGCCGCCATCCACATCATCACAGCAGCTCTACTGACTGCCGTCAGTGTATGGTTACTCAAGGCAGGCATTGGCATAAGCCGTCCCGATCAGGTGCTTAGCCCCCCTGAGTCTGGCGCTTTTCCCAGTGGCCACACGGCCGGCGCTACGGTTTTAGTGACACTGGCGGCTAGCTTCATTGCCGCCGAAAACGCTCAAAAACAACGATGGCAAAGCTATGTATTGTTGTCGTTACCCCTGATTCCGATAGCACTTAGCCGACTTTACCTCGGGGTACACTGGTTCACTGACGTTTTAGGGGGATTTTTTCTGGGGCTGACGATTACCGGCATTATCCGAGCTAGCTATAGCCGCTATGACCGGGTCCCGATCAAGGCTGATGCGGTCTCCTGGATCGCTCTCATCATTTGGTTAGTGTTTGGCGCTTTTTACATCGGAGAGCAATGGGGGTTAGCCATACAGAACTATGCTCCGAGGCCCTAACCGTCGCCTTCAAGCGCTTCCAACAGACGCTGTAGCCGGTCAAGACGCTCCAACGGATCTTGCAGCTCGGCCAAACGTTGTTTTTCGGGGGTATCCAGGGGTAATAATTCCGTGAGACGCCATCCAACATGCCGTGCGTCGTCAAAGTCCACCTTCATGTCGAGATTCTGTATCGCGGGGTGCCGAAACAGAGCCCTAAGCACCGAAGGCAATTCATGGTAACGCTCCGGCACACCGCTCTCGACTTCGGACATCAAGCATTCCACGTCACCCAAATTCAAGCCGTCTTTTTGCTGCCAGGTTCGAACCACCGTAACCTTGCTTTCACCCTCTACCGTGATGCCTAACAATCCATTATCCAGCTGCTGGAAATCAATGATGCGCACGTAGGTGCCAATGTCGTAAAACGCCGTGGTCCTCGAGGTTTCAGGGCCTTCCTGCAAGAGCACAATCACAAAACCGCGATCTTCCTTCAGGCATCGGCTCAACATATCGATATATCGAGGCTCGAACAGCTGCAAAGGAATGCGCCCTTGAGGCAAGACAACGGAATTCAACGGAAATATAGGCACATTCATATGGGTTTCATTCACTGCAAAGCAGACCCCGGTTGCATGTTAATTTAACGGCCAGACAATAGCTTCTGAGCTTCATTTACCCGATCTTTCGCTTCACTGAGCACTTGCAGACTGCGGGAAGCATTCAACTCCAGCTCACCCAAGCGGCGCCAAGCGGGCACCTGATCAAAAGCCGGTAAACCGCCACTCTTGCTGGAACCAATCATGGCGTGCATTTGAGCCACAATCACGATATCCACAAGCTGAGGCGAGGGGTCACGGCTCTCATAGCTCCAATCTTCGGCATAACGAGCCGCTTCAATAAAGTTTTTAGGAAATGACCAATTTTCCAGGACAGCGCAACTAACGTCCGACCGCAACTCCGAGATAGCATGCTGCAGGTTCTTTTCGTCTGCGAACAGATTTACATGCCTCTCGGCCTGCACCAGCACCGGCACCACGCCCACATCGTGTAACAACCCCGCCAGCATCGCTTCTTCCGGGTTCACGCCCGTTGCATGGTCTGCTAAAACCCAACACAAAGCCGCCACCTCGCGAGAATGCTGCCACAAGGCTTCCATCTCTTTCTTTAACGTGGGTTGCTGAGATTTGAATACTTCCCGCATAGCGAACACCGTCACCAGTTGCCGGGTTGTTCTCATCCCCAAACGAACCACCGTTTCTTGCACGCTTCGAACGTCACTGAAACCACGGTACAAGGGACTGTTGCAGGCGCGAACCAATTTCGCCGCCATGGCTGGGTCAGCCGACACTGCTGCAGCCACCTCGGTTGCACCAGTATCTTCTCGTTCAACAAGCCGTCGAACTTTCCAAGCGACATCCGGCACACTTGGCAGTTGTAACTGGTTCGATCGCAACTTGGCATAGAACTCCATCAACACCTGATGCTCTTCGCTCTGACCAACCTCGTCAACCGATGATGCCATCCCATCCTGCGCCACTGGGGCATCGCGCAACAGCTGGTTGAGAATTTCTTGCTCAACAACCAGCACCTCACAAAGCTCCAACGCTTTAACGTCGTACATTCGCGGCTGGAGCCTCGCGATCGGGTTAACCGCCTTGTCGGTCCCCGCCTGAATGACCGAATTTCGGCCATCATGAGATGCCAACTGCACCGAGCCGGAAATCAAAAAGTAATCCAACCCGTCACGCTCTCCGCGTTCGAGAATCTTCGCGCCCCGTTTGAAGGCCCGGCGCTCGGCCCGGTTTGCCAACACCACGAGCTGACCATCTGTCAGCCGGCCAAGGGGATTAAAATCTTTCAACCGACGAAGCGTTAGCCGTTCCTGGCTTCCCATAAATAAACTCTCAAGATAATGAATATCGTTGTTACATATTCTAATCACACACGACCAAAACAGCCATGCGAACGCACTGAATCTGGTATCCTCTGATGTTTACAGCTTTTAATATAGCTTTAATAAGATCAATCGGGAGAGAAAAGCACATCATGCCCCAGTATCGTTCGCACACATCGACAGCCGGCCGGAACATGGCCGGAGCTCGCGCCCTATGGCGTGCAACTGGTATGAAAAACGAAGATTTCGGCAAACCCATCATAGCCGTCGTTAACTCTTTTACCCAATTCGTGCCGGGTCATGTTCACCTGAAAGATCTGGGCCAGCTGGTCTGCCGTGAAATTGAAGAAGCCGGCGGTGTTGCTAAAGAATTCAACACCATCGCGGTTGATGATGGTATCGCCATGGGGCACGACGGCATGCTGTACTCCTTGCCATCCCGTGAAATCATCGCCGATTCGGTTGAGTATATGGCCAACGCGCATTGTGCCGACGCGCTGGTGTGTATCTCCAACTGCGACAAGATCACCCCGGGCATGCTGATGGCCGCCCTGCGCCTGAACATCCCCGCTATTTTTGTTTCCGGTGGGCCGATGGAAGCCGGCAAAACCAAGCTGTCTGAAAACAAGCTTGATCTGGTCGATGCCATGGTGATCGCCGCCGACCCGACCGCCACCGACGAGAAAGTAGCCGAATACGAGCGCAGCGCCTGCCCTACCTGCGGCTCCTGTTCCGGCATGTTTACTGCCAACTCCATGAACTGTTTGGCTGAAGCCATTGGTCTGGCACTACCGGGGAACGGCTCAATGCTGGCAACTCACGCTGACCGCGAACAACTGTTCCTGAAAGCCGGCCGTCAGATCGTGGAAAACACCCGACGTTATTACGAACAGGATGATGACAGCGTACTGCCTCGCAGCATCGCGTCACTCGAATCGTTCAAGAACGCCATGGTCATGGACATCGCCATGGGTGGTTCAACCAACACCATTCTGCACCTGCTTGCTGCCGCTCAGGAAGGTGAAGTGAACTTCGATTTAGCCGACATTGACCGCTTATCCCGGGAAGTGCCGCAGCTATGCAAAGTGGCGCCAAACTCGCCGAAATACCACATGGAAGACGTGCACCGCGCGGGCGGCATCATGGGGATTCTGGGCGAGCTGGACCGCGGTGGTTTGATCAACAGCAATTTGCCAACTGTTCACAGCAAGACCATGAAAGAAGCCCTGAAAACATGGGACATCATGCAATCGCCCACGCCTGAAGTGATCGAATTCTACAAAGCTGGTCCTGCGGGCATTCCGACCCAAACCGCATTCAGCCAGAGCACTCGCTGGCCAAGCCTTGATGGCGACCGCGAAAGCGGCTGCATCCGCTCGGTTGAAAACGCCTACTCATCCGAGGGTGGCCTTGCGGTGCTTTACGGTAACATCGCCCTGGACGGTTGCGTGGTAAAAACTGCCGGCGTTGATGAAAGCATCTTTGTCTTCGAAGGTAAGGCTAAGGTGTTTGAAAGTCAGGACTCTGCCGTCGCCGGCATTCTCGACGATGAAGTAAAGTCTGGCGACGTGGTTATCATTCGCTATGAAGGCCCTCGCGGCGGCCCCGGCATGCAGGAAATGCTCTACCCCACCAGCTACCTGAAATCCAAGGGGCTGGGTAAAGAGTGTGCTTTGTTGACCGATGGCCGGTTCTCAGGCGGCACGTCAGGTCTATCTATCGGCCACGCGTCCCCCGAAGCCGCTGCCGGAGGTGCCATAGGCCTGATCGAAGACGGAGACACCATCCTGATCGACATCCCGAACCGCTCGATCAACGTGCAGCTCAGCGATGACGAGCTAACCGAGCGTCGCCGCCTACGTGACGCAAAAGGCTGGAAGCCGGATCAAACCAGAGAGCGCAAGGTTTCAACAGCCCTCAAGGCTTACGCTCTGTTGGCAACCAGTGCCGACAAGGGCGCGGTCAGAGATTCGTCCAAACTGGACTGACCCGCCCTACCAATAAAAAAGCCCGGATCAGTCAGAGCCGGGCTTTTTTATATTCGGGCTGACCGCTCACCAGAGCGACCAGGTATCGTCCTCTTCCGCTTCATCAGCTTTCTTGGTAGCTGGTTCAGCAACAGTTTTTGCTGCCTCGGCGGTTTTAGCCGGTACCGGAGCGGCGGCGCTGCTGACACTTGATGAAGCGACCTGCTGGACAGGAACCATGCCCAGCACCTTTTTCGTTTCTTCAGTAACCATGCCGTTGGCTTTCAACCCTTGATCTTCCTGAAAGCGAACCAGCTCGGCACGTGTACTGTCATCCATAGTGGGGCTGACATTACTAATGTCATAGCCGGCCCCATATAGCGCATGTTTGAGGGCAACCGTGTCGTTGGCCTGAGCTGCTGGAACCAGCCCCGCCATTGTGATTGCTCCAACCAACAGCGTCGATTTACCGAAATGACGTACAACTGTTCTCATGGTTCTCACCTGCCTTACTCCTGATACCTTGCGGTACCTATCTAGTTATTATGTTGTAGCGCACAGTCTAGTTATGACTTAAAAAAACCGTAACATATTTCAGAGCTCAGAACCGTGCTCGCTGTTCCGTTGTTGCGCCTCTTGTTCTGCCCCTTCACTGAATTCCCGAATAAAGATGCCCCAGAAAGCCATAAACAAAGCCGCGACCAAAGGCCCCATGACAAACCCGTTGATACCAAACATCGCTATCCCACCGAGCGTTGACAGCAGCACCAGATAATCCGGCAACTTGGTGTCCCGACCCACCAAAATAGGCCGCAACAGATTATCCGCCAGACCAATCACCACCACACCAAATGCCGTAAGCACAGCCGCCGATACAACATCACCAACCGCAGCCAGGTAGATAGCCGCCGGCACCCATACAATCGCGGCGCCAACCGCGGGCAACAACGACACAATCGCCATAACCACCCCCCACAACAAGGCACCGGTGATGCCGAGCACAGCGAAAATGATGCCGCCCAATGCTCCCTGAATGATGGCGATCAAAAGATTGCCTTTGACGGTTGCTCGAGTCACCTCGGCAAATTTCGCAAACAACAACCGTTCCCGCTCATCTCCGAGCGGCAACGCCTTGATCATCAATTCAACAAGTTTACTGCCGTCCCGAAGAAGAAAGAACGCCAAGTAAGTCATCAACGCCAGTCCAAGGAAGAATTGGAACGTATTCTGACCCAACCCTAATGCTTGTTTGGCCAAAAACTGACTCCCCCCTAAAAAAGCACTCACCACTCGGTCTCTAAGCTCCGCAACGTTGATATCAAATTGCGCCAGAAGTGATTGAATAGCGGGAAATGATGTATTGACCTGATCGATGTATTCGCCTGGGCGAATCTCGCCATCCTGAATTTTTTGGTATATACCCACCCCTTCACCAATCATCGCAGTGCCGAGAACGAGGACCGGAAGAATGACGATCACCAAACACACAAAGAGCGTGATCAACGCATTGGTATTGGGCCTGTCACCTAGCCGTTTATGAAGAAGTTGTTGAACAGGGTGAAATATAAGCGCAATTGCCACCGCCCAAAAAATCGGGCCCAAGAATGGCTTCATCAGCAGAACGAACGCTAAAGAAACGCCCACCAGCATCGCCAGAAAAGTTCGTGTTTCAAGTTTGGCGTACATATCGGATCAGACCTACAAACAGGGGAACAAACGGAAGCTAAGACTACCACGACAGCGTGGCCACTGTAGCCAACTTCGCGTTATAGTTGATGGTTATTGACCAACCATTGAACTCGTTATGTCATTGCCCACTGAAAACTTCAGCCTTGAGACGGCTCTTGACGCGGCCACCGAATTGCGGCGAGTGCTCGCTGCCCGCATGCATCGCCGAAAGGTGATGGGGCAGGACGTTTTAGTGCCTGGACAGTTGGGAGAGGCTCTGCAACTTCCAAAAATCATCAGCCGTTTGACCAGCAAACAACAGCGCTATCGCGAGATGGGCTTGAACGACTTCCAAGAGCTCTGGCCAACTCTTTCGGCCCGCACCCGTGAAAAAGTCTTGGATGCAATTGGTTGGTATAACCCCGAAGAACTAGATTGGGACGACAAACGATCCAATCGCCGCCCCGTGATCGATCCAAAAAATGGCCCGAACTGACAACCCTCCGCACTAAAACGGCGCAACAAGACAAGCCCGGATTCAAACCGACAACGCTCTGTTACGCAACTCAAACAAACAAACGTTTCAACTGTTTTATTCTGAACCCCTAAGATTGTCGACCGACAGTCGCGCACCCAATCAGTTAGGATAGTCGATGGCATGCGTATCCTGAGAACCGACGAAGCACGCTTCGAAGGCCTACCGGATTACCCTTTTCCTCCAAATTATCAAGAGGTCGAATCCGGCCTGCGAATGCACTTCGTGGACGACGGACCCGCAACTGGAGCTCCCGTGATCATGCTGCACGGCGAGCCCACTTGGTCGTACCTTTACCGACATATGATCCCGATTGTTGCCGCAGCTGGTCACCGGGTTTTGGCACCCGATCTGATTGGTTTTGGAAAATCCGACAAACCCGCCGCACTCAGTGACTATTCCTACGACAACCATCTACGCTGGCTGTCCCGCTGGCTGGAGACACTGGACATCCGGGGAGCCACGCTGGTTTGTCAAAACTGGGGATCCTTACTCGGCTTACGGTTGGTGGCAGACAACCCTGACCGATTCAACCGCATTATTGTTGGAAACGGCATGCTGCCAACCGGCGGCACACGGGTTTCAACAACGTTTAAAGTCTGGAAAGCCTTTGCCAACCACAGCCCCTGGTTTCCTGTCAGTAAAATGGTACAACTCGGCACCGAAAGAACACTGACGAAGCGGGAACTGGCTGCGTACGAAGCGCCATTTCCACGGGACGAATTCAAAGGCGGCGCCCGAGCTTTCCCTGCGCTGATCCCCACCTCTCATGCTGATACGTCCAGTGCCGCAAATCGCGAAGCCTGGCGCAAGCTCGAGAAGTGGCGCAAACCCTTCATTACGTGCTTCAGCAGCGGCGACCCCCTCACCCGCGGCGTTGATCGCCAAATGCAGCGTCGTATACCGGGCGCGTATGGGCAGCCGCACATGACTCTTCCGGGGGGGCACTTCCTGCAGGAAGACTCACCAAACTCGTTTGCCAGAGTCATTATCGATGCGTTGAAACAAGAGAGGGCCGCCTGAACGCAGCCATCTCCGCTCAACCAAAGACAGTCACCGCTTGCCGGCTCAAAGCTATTAGCTCACCTTTAGCTGTCCAAATACCCGCATGGGTATGCCCATAACCTGAACCCGCTTGATCAACCGTGGCCCGGTACAGTAACCAGTCGCCGGGGGCGATCACAGGCCTTGGATGAATAATTTCCAGATTCCAGCTCAGTGAGCTCGCCGGAGCCGGCCCCTTCAAGTGCGGTAAAATAGCCGGCGGCCATGCGTCCGCCAAAGCAATAATATGGGCATCCGTCATAGCATCCGGCGTTTCTCGGAACTGCATCCAACCGCCCATCTCGCGTCCACCTTTACCGGAAAACGGCATATGTCCAAACGCCCAGCGCATTTCAATATGCTGGGTAAATTCCGGAGTTACGCCCTTGATGTAAGGAAGCTCGGGACACTCGTCAACCGGTTTGGCAACGGGCCCCTCTAAAGGAGCCACCTGAACAGCAGAATCGCGATCACCACCAAAGCTCGCCAAGCAAACCAGGCGAGGCTCGCCATTCTGTACAATACGCCCGGTTACCTGTGAGGCGGCTTTTCCTTCACGAAGAACCTCCACCTCAAAAACCGCAGGAACATCCGCCTCCACCGGCCCAACGAAAGAAATCTGCATGGCACGAAGGGGCCGACCGGGAGCCACCTTGGAGACCACCACTTCATAAGTCAGCGCTGCAACCACGCCGCCAAAACTTGCTCGCCCTTGCCCCCAACTCGCCGGTATCACTACATCCAAGCCCTGGCGTACACCCTCTAAAAGCTCATCAAATCTCATGCCTATTCTCCGACCGTTAGCCTGCAAACATTAGAGATTGCCCCAGTTCCTGACAGCTGGCAAGACAGCCGCCCCGGCAACTACCTACCTGACCTACAGCATAAAATATGTCAATAGCGCCACAAAACGACTATAATCCTCGAAAATCATGCATTGCGTTTGCAATGTCATATCCTCCGAATACCGAGTACATTCATGTCAGAATTGTCTTTTGCCGAACTGGGGCTGGACCCAGCCGTCCTGGAAGCCGTATCCGCCGTTGGCTACGAAACACCATCGCCCATCCAGGCGCAATCCATTCCTGCCCTGCTGGCCGGCAACCATTTATTGGGTGTCGCCCAGACCGGCACCGGAAAAACTGCGGCGTTTGCACTGCCCTTGCTGAGCCGCATTGACCCGAACATTGCACAGCCTCAGATTCTTGTATTGGCTCCCACCCGGGAACTGGCCATCCAGGTAGCTGAAGCTTTTACTACCTACGCTAGTAAGTTCAAACAGTTCCACGTTCTGCCAATATACGGCGGCCAAGACTTCGCCCCCCAGATTCGCGGCCTGAAGCGTGGCGCCCAGGTTATCGTGGGTACTCCCGGCCGTATGCTGGACCACCTGCGCAAAGGTACTCTGAGACTAGAAAACCTACGAGCTCTGGTTCTCGACGAAGCCGATGAAATGCTGCGAATGGGCTTTATCGACGATGTTGAGGCAATCTTGTCCAAAACACCGCCGAACTGCCAGCGTGCCCTGTTCTCGGCCACTATGCCGCCGCAGATCAAAAAAGTTGCCCAGACATATCTGAAGAACGCTACCGAGGTCCGCATTGAAAGCGAAACTCGCACCGTTGAGCGTATTTCTCAGTTTGTATTGCCGGTTTACGCTGAGCGCAAGCTCGACGCCCTGACCCGCATTCTGGAAGTAGAGCCGTTTGACGCGTCAATCATCTTTGTTCGCACCAAAGCGGAAACCACACTGCTCGCAGAAAAACTGTCAGCCCGCGGCCACGCCGTTGCGCCTTTGAGCGGCGATTTGAACCAGCGTCAGCGTGAGCAAACCGTTGAAGATCTGAAGCGCGGCAAGAAAGACATCATCATTGCTACCGACGTAGCTGCCCGTGGCCTGGACGTTCCCAGAATCACCCACGTTATCAACTACGACGTCCCCTACGACACCGAAGCTTACATTCACCGCGTAGGTCGTACGGGTCGTGCAGGCCGTACCGGTAAAGCCATCTTGCTGGTGACTCCCCGCGAGCGTAGCTGGTTGCGCACTTTAGAACGCGCCACCAACTCGCCCATGGAACCGTACCAACTGCCTTCGCCGGCTGCGCTGCAGCAAATGCGAGTTGAGCAGTTTGAAGCACAACTACTGGGCTTCACCGACGATCCTCGCGCTGCCAAAGCGATTGCTTTGCTGGACGACATCGCCGAACGCAACGACATGGACATCACGGCAGTAGCCGGTGCCTTGGCATGCTGGATGGAAGCGTCTCAGCCAGATTCACTGCCACTTGAGCAGCCTGAAGCTCTGCCTGAAGTTTCGTCAGCTCCGCCACGTCGCAGAGGCGGCCCTTCCGGTAAAGGCAACTTCCGCAAAGGCGGTCCTGGCAAAAACTTCCGTAAAGACGGTAAGCCCGGCGGCGGCCCCCGAAAAGACGGCGGTCGAGGTCGTCCTGGTGGCGGTAAGCCCGGTGGAAAACCTGGCCCTAAGCGCGCTCCGCGCTCATAAGCCAGCTAGCGTAACCGGTCAGCTCGACCGGTTACGCTGATAGACTACAAAACTGTAGTCGTAAGGATTATTGTCAGACGCGGAGAAATCTTCGCGTCCGATCTCTTCCCACTCATCCCAGTTCACTTCCGGAAAGTAGGCATCCCCGTCAACTTCGGCGTGTACCTGCGTAATATAAATCCGATCGACCATCGGCAGGGCTTCTGCGTAAATCTGCCCACCGCCAATTATCATCACCTCTTCACCACCATCCAGCTCAGCCTGAGCCTCGGCTTTCACCAATGCTGCGTCCAATGATGTGGCCGATACTGTACCCGCTGGAGCTTTCCACTCTGGGTTTCGGGAAATAACCAGGTTCATCCGCCCCGGCAAGGGCCGGCCAATAGAGTCCCAAGTCTTTCGCCCCATAAGAATGGGCTTACCCATAGTGGCTTCTTTGAAGTAACGCAAATCTCCCGGCAAATACCAAGGCAGCGCATTGTTCCGACCGATAACCCGATTTCGGGCCATGGCTACGATGAGTGCTTTTCTCATTTCGTCTGATTCCCATTTGAATTTGGAGTTAGCAAAGGTCAAATAGCGATAGGCGCCTTTATCCCCGGATACGGGTCATACCCCTCAAACTCGAAATCTTCCAACTCATAGTCAAAAATCGAAGCAGGTTTACGCTTCATCACCAGCTTCGGCAAAGCTCGAGGCTCACGCTTCAACTGCTCAAACACAATCTCGTCAGTCAGGTGATTCTGATACAAATGACAATCGCCAAACGTATGCACAAACTCACCAACATCCAAATCACACTGCTGAGCAATCATATGCGTCAGCAACGCATAGGAAGCAATATTGAACGGCACACCCAGGAACAAATCTGCACTGCGCTGATACAACTGACAAGACAGCTTGCCGTCAACCACATAAAACTGGAACAAACAGTGGCACGGAGCCAACGCCATACGCCCTTCCCGCACGTTATCCTGCGGGCCAATGGATTCATCCGGCAACTCAGCCGGGTTCCAGGCTGAAACGATCAAACGACGGGAGTTTGGCTTATTGCGTATCTGGTCGATCACTTCGCTAATCTGATCAATCACACCCCCATCGTGGCACTGCCAGCTACGCCACTGCTTACCGTAAATAGGCCCCAGATCGCCATTCTCCAATGCCCACTCGTTCCAGATGGACACCTTGCGTTCTTTGAGCCAGTTGTTGTCAGTGGACCCTTGCAGAAACCACAGCAACTCACAGATGATACTGCGCAGATGCACTTTCTTGGTGGTCACCAACGGAAAGCCTTCCTGCAAATTGAAACGGATCTGCCGGCCAAACACCGAACGGGTTCCCACGCCAGTACGGTCACCCTTATCAAATCCGTTATCAACCACATCTTGCATCAGGTCGAGGTAAGCTTTCATGATGTTTCTCTCCGGTAAGCTATGGCAATTAAGGCAGCGCCAGCAATGATCATGGGCAACGACAACACCTGTCCCATGGTGACCCAATCAAAGGCCAAGTACCCTAGGTGCGCGTCTGGCAAGCGGACAAACTCGACCAGAAAACGGAACACGCCGTAACACAACAAAAAGAGGCCCGAGACCGCCATTTTCGGCCGTTCTTTCGCCGAGAACCACCATAGAATGGCAAATAGCGCCACGCCTTCCAACGCAACCTGATACAACTGTGACGGGTGACGGGCCAATGCCTCTTGTGCCTGTGGGAACACCATGCCCCATGGCAAATCCGTCGGTTTGCCCCAAAGCTCGCCGTTAATGAAGTTACCGACACGGCCTGCGCCTAACCCTACCGGCACTAGCGGAGCCACAAAATCGGCAATTTTCCAGAACCCGGCACCGGTTTTGCGGCCGTACCACACCATGGCAACCATGACACCCAGCAAGCCACCGTGGAACGCCATCCCGCCTTCCCAGACCCGCAACAACCAAAGCGGGTCTGCAATAAAGGCATCGAAGTTATAAAACACGACGTACCCAAAACGGCCACCGAGGATGACACCCAGCGCCATGTAGAAAATCAAATCTCCAACTTGCTCTTCCTTCAACGGTGACCATGGTTTACGGCTACGGATGTTCCCCAGCCACCACGCGGCCGCAAAGCCGACCAAATAGGTCAGACCATACCAATGAATTTTAAGGGGGCCGATCGCGATCGCGACCGGATCAATCTGTGGGTATTGCAACATGGAAAGACTCTCAGCTCAGCAGGAATCGTAGGCCGACGATAATCAGCACAATGGCAAAAATACGTTTCAGAAGGCGGCCATCAAGGCGGTGTGCCAATTTGGCCCCTAAACGGGCAAATATTACGCTGGTGGCGACAATGCCAATGAGTGCGGGCAAGTAAATAAATCCTAGGCTCATGCCTGGCAATTCGGGATGCTGCCATCCGGTCCAGATGTTCCCGACCGCTCCCGCCAGAGCTATCGGAAAACCGCAAGCGGCCGACGTGGCAACGGCCTGCTGCATGCGGACGTTGGACCACGTCAGATAAGGCACGCAAATCGTGCCTCCACCAATCCCGAAAATCGCAGAAGCCCAGCCGATGAAACCGCCAGCCACGCCCAATCCAGCAGTGCCGGGCACATCTCTACCTGGCTTTGGATTCACTTCCAGAATCATCTTCAGTGCCACCAGAATAGCGAACACACCAATAATCGTTTCAAGGAACGGCCCGCTTAACATAGCAGCCGTCCAAGCGCCCAATAGTGCGCCCGCAATGATTCCGACCGTCATAGGGCGAAAAAGATCCCAACGCACGGCGCCATGCTGATGATGGGTGCGAATAGAACTAATCGAGGTAAACAAAATGGTCGCCAGCGAGGTCCCGATGGCCAAATGCGCGGCAATCTCCGGGCTGAACTCCATAAAGTTGAAACTGAAAATCAGCACAGGCACGATCACCAGACCGCCGCCAATACCGAACAGGCCAGCCATAGTGCCAGCAAGTGCACCTAGCAACAGGTACAGAACAAGTACGCCAATCAGGGTCATAATCGTTTAGGGTCCGGGGAAGCATTCAGGCTGGTATGATACGCATTGTTGTCAATCGCTGCAGCCCCGATGAGTAAGGATGATTACCTGTTATGTGCACCATTGTTTTCGCCCTTGGCCAAAGCCGTCAGTACCCGCTTGTGGTGGCCGCCAATCGTGATGAATTTTACCGGCGCCCCACTACAGCAATGGACTGGTGGACGACAGACAACGGTTTAGAAATCCTTGCAGGCCGCGATTTGAAATCCGGCGGCACCTGGCTGGCAGTTTCACCTGACGGCCACGTAACCGCGGTCACCAATGTCCGCGAGGGGAGCCCTGAACCGGGACGTAGCAGTCGGGGCGAACTGCCCCTGAATGCCCTCAGCCAGCCCTACACGGAATTAAAGCATTCGTTAAGCTCGGAGCCCGAACGCTATTCAGGATTCAATCTGGTATCGCTATCCCCCAGCAGTGGCTGGTATTACAGCAACCGGGATGCCAACCCAGGAAGGCAAGTATTCAGGGGTATCTACGGTCTCAGCAACCATTTGCTACAAACTCCCTGGCCCAAGCTTTTGCGCCTACGTGCGGCCGTCGGTCAATCAATAGACTCAGCCCACGCCGATACAAACGCGATGCACAGCCAGCTGATTTCTGTACTGCAAGACACCACGCCAGCCCCCGATAACCAACTGCCAGACACCGGCGTTGGGATGGACACTGAACGTTTTCTCTCATCTCCGTTTATCAGTGGCGAGCACTACGGCACCCGTGCCACCACCATTGTTACGCTGTCAGCGCTAGGCGAGATACAGGTAACAGAGCAAACTTGGGGACCGTTCGCACAGAAGCTCGAAAAGCGAGAGTTCCGCTGGCAGCGATAGCTCGGGGACTCTGTTATAATCCGCGCATTTCCTGACACATTGGAGCGGAGGACGCCCATGGCCGGTGACAAAGACAAGACATCGATAGCCGACTTTGAAAAATCCCTGGACGAGCTCGAAAAGCTGGTACGGGATCTGGAGCAGGGCGAACTGCCTTTGGAGCAATCTTTGGCGGCGTTCGAGCGAGGCATTAAATTGACCCGCGAGTGCCAAAGCGCTCTGAAATCGGCCGAACAGCGGGTTGAGCAACTGATTCAGAACAGTGATGGCTCCCTGGAAACACGTCCTTTCGCTGCGGATGATACTCACTGATGACTGATCACACCGCTCTGGCGACTCACTATATTGAACAATGCCGCCAACGCATCGATGCCGAACTTGATCGCAGCATTCGCCAGGACTCCGCGTCTGAGCGACTGCAAGACACTATGCGCTACAGTGTACTGGGTGGTGGCAAGCGCATTCGCCCAGCGCTTTGTCTGGCTGCCGCTCGGGCCGTTGGCTGCGATGAAGAGATCGCCCTGGTCCCCGCCTGTGCATTGGAATTAATCCATGCCTATTCGCTGGTTCATGACGATCTGCCCGCTATGGATGACGATGACCTGCGCCGAGGCCGACCGACCGCCCACATTGCATTCGACGAAGCTAGCGCCATTCTCGCCGGCGACGCCCTGCAAACACTGGCGTTCAGCTTGCTGGCCAGCGCACCCGACTTAACCGATAGCCAGCGGGTCATCATGATCGCCAAACTGGCTCAAGCCAGCGGGCACGCAGGCATGGTTGGCGGACAAGCCATTGATCTGGAATCCGTGGGCATTGAATTAGGCCTCGATCAGCTCGAAAACATGCACCGTCACAAGACGGGAGCATTGATTGAAGCCAGCGTGGATCTTGGCGCGGTAACCGCCGCCAGCGTCACTTCGGAGCAACGCTCTGCTCTGGCAAATTACGCCCGGGCGCTGGGACTGGCCTTTCAGGTTCAGGATGATCTGTTGGATATCGAGGGTGATACGGCCATCATTGGCAAACGCCAGGGCTCGGATGCTGCCAAAGCGAAGCCGACCTACCCGACTCTGCTTGGGCTCGAAGGTGCACGGGCGCATCTTGCGACGCTGCTGGAGCAAGCCCTGCGGGCATTGGAAGGCTTTGGCCCAGAGGCTGAACCACTGCGAGCGATGGCTGACTACGTGGTCACAAGAAACCACTAACAACCGCATGAACACACGGCAACACATCGTTTTGTAACATCTGGCCCGAGAAGCATGAAACAGCCACCACTGTTCCCTATAATGCCCGCCAGAGAATTCATATTTTCGAGAAAGACCGGAGCTGATGCAGGACACTTATATCTTCAGGGAAATCCCCTCACAGCGGCCGAACACACCGCTGCTGGACCGTATTGACGCTCCAGCTCAATTACGTGAACTGGCACCGGAGAACCTGCCTCAACTGGCCCGGGAACTGCGATCGTTCCTGCTTTGGACGGTAGGCCAAACCGGCGGGCACTTTGGTGCTGGCTTGGGTGTTCTGGAACTAAGTGTTGCCCTGCATTACGTATTTAACACACCGGAAGACCGGCTGGTCTGGGATGTGGGCCATCAAGCTTACCCCCATAAAATTCTGACTGGTCGTCGAGAGCAGATGGGCACCATTCGCCGCAAAGGCGGGCTTGCCGGCTTCCCAAAGCGCGCCGAGAGCGAATACGACACCTTTGGCGTGGGGCACTCAAGTACCTCGATTAGTGCCGCCTTGGGCATGGCCATTGCTGCGCGCATGCAGAAAACCGGGCGTAAAAGCATCGCCGTGATTGGTGACGGTGCGATGACCGCAGGCATGGCTTTTGAAGCCCTGAACCACGCTGGCCATTTGCACGCCGATATGCTGGTGATACTGAACGACAACGACATGTCGATTTCACGGAATGTGGGCGGTCTTTCCAATTATTTCGCCAAATTGCTGGCAAGCCGCACCTACAACCAGGTCCGCGACGGTAGCAAGAAAGTGCTTGCTGGCGCCCCCAACCTGATGGCATTGGCAAAAAAGACGGAAGAGCACTTCAAGGGCATGATCGCCCCCGGCACGTTGTTCGAAGAACTGGGCTTCAACTACATCGGCCCCATTGATGGTCACGACCTGCCATTACTGGTAGAAACGCTGGAAAACATCCGGGACCTCGACGGCCCGCAGTTTTTGCATATCGTGACCACCAAAGGGAAAGGTTTTGCCCCTGCCGAAGCAGACCCGATTGGCTACCACGCCATCAACAAGATTGAGCCGGTCCCGGCCGACAAGCCGGAACCCGTAGCGCCAAAACCTGCCAGCCCCAAATACGCCAACGTATTTGGCCAATGGCTGTGCGATGCGGCTGAACAGGACGATCGCATCGTCGGCATTACCCCAGCCATGTGCGAAGGCTCGGATTTGCTGGGCTTCTCCGAGCGTTTCCCCGATCGATATTTTGATGTCGCCATTGCCGAACAGCATGCGGTGACGCTCGCTGCGGGGCTTGCCTGTGATGGCGCCAAACCAGTCGTCGCAATTTATTCAACCTTTCTCCAGAGAGGCTACGACCAGCTGATTCATGACGTTGCCATTCAGGACCTCGATGTCCTGTTTGCGATCGACCGTGCAGGGCTGGTAGGTGAAGATGGCCCGACTCATGCCGGCGCGTTCGATATCAGTTATCTGCGTTGCATTCCCGGCATGGTCATCATGACCCCATCTGATGAAAACGAAACCCGCCAACTGTTGCACACCGGCTTGATACACGAAGGCCCTGCAGCCGTGCGTTACCCTCGAGGTACCGGCCCGGGGGCCGAGATCGCGCAAGAGCTTTCACCAATGCCAATCGGTAAAGGCCGTCGTATTCGTGAAGGCGCTCGTGTTGCCATACTGAACTTTGGCCCGCTGCTCGAGCCCGCGTTGAAAGCGGCTGAAGAGCTAAACGCCACGGTGGCCGACATGCGCTTCGTCAAGCCACTGGATGAGACTTTGGTGCTGGAGCTAGCGGAACAGCACGATTTGCTTATCACCTTGGAAGAGAATGCGATAGCAGGCGGTGCAGGCAGCGCCGTCACCGAATTCCTGTGCGCCAATGAAGTGACCCTGCCGGTGATGCAATTAGGCCTTCCCGACCGTTTTATCGATCACGGTAAGCCGTCGGAGCTGTTGACCGAGTGCGGGCTGAATGCTGAAGGGATCAAAAATGCGATCGCCGGGCGGCTGGAGCGCCTGCATAGCCGGCCAGTTAGCGCAGCCAAATAAGAAAAAAGCGCTGGTGAACGCCAGCGCTTTTTTAAAGAGGGATCAGGCCGGGTCGTCGTCCTGATGGGTTTCGAGCCAATGTCCCAGCTTACTTTGCTTGGTATTGAGATAATGCTCGTTGTGGGGGTTTCGGCCTACATGCAGAGGCACCCGCTCAACAATGTTCACACCATACGATTCAAGTGCCTTCACCTTTCTCGGATTATTGGTCATCAGCTTCAAATGACCAATGCCCAAGTGCTTCAACATGTCCTGACACATGCTGTAATCCCGTAGATCGGCGCCAAAACCCAGCTGTTCATTGGCTTCAACTGTGTCGGCACCTTGGTCCTGCAGGCGATAAGCCCTGATTTTATTCAGCAGACCGATGCCACGACCTTCCTGACGCAAATACATCAACAAGCCACGCCCTTCCCGGGCAATACTGCGCAAGGCTTCTTCAAGCTGGTAGCCGCAATCGCAGCGCATGCTATAAAGCGCATCACCGGTCAGACACTCGGAATGCGTTCTCGCCAACACAGGCTCATCGGTGCTGATATCACCCAACGTCAGGGCCACGTGCTCCTTCCCGGTTTCAATCTCTTCAAAGCCGTGCATATCGAAGACACCAAAGGGGGTAGGCAAACGGCAGGTCTCAATGTAACGAACAGCCACTGTAATTCCTCGTGGTTCTGACAAATGGGGCGGGCATTCTATCACGTGGCCGCTAGCGGGGCGTAGTCTCAGCCAACCAATGACCGGAACGACCGCCTTTTTTTTCCAGCAGCCGAACGTTATCGACCACCATCCCTTTATCCACAGCCTTACACATATCGTAGAGCGTCAGCGCAGCCACCGAGGCGGCTGTCAGCGCTTCCATCTCAACACCGGTCTGGCCAGACAGCTTGCAGCGGGTTTCAATATGAACCGACGCACCGTCAGCACCTGGCGACAACAGCACTTTGGTGGATGTCAGGTTCAACGCATGGCAAAGCGGAATCAAATCGTGGGTTTTCTTGGCGGCCATGATGCCCGCAATCCGGGCAGTGGCCAAGACATCGCCCTTCGGATGCTCGCCATCGATAATCATCCTTAGTGTTTCCGGCAACATACGCACCGTTGCTTCAGCCCGCGCTTCACGTTCGGTAACGGCTTTCTCCGTCACATCGACCATCCGCGCTTCGCCTTTTTCATCAAGATGGGTCAGTTTGCTCACGCTTGGTTCCCTTTGTATTAAGTTCCAACCTTTCGGTTTTCATGGCGCGGCCACCAGAAGCTGATGCCGGCAATGCCTTGGCCGCCACATGCCCGCGTCTGAGCCTGATGCTCCAGTGCTAAACCACCCAATCCATAAACCGGGATTACGGCCGCCGATACCTGGCGCTCAAATTCATGCCACCCCAAGCCCGGCTCACCGGGATGACTGGCCGTTGGCAAGACCGGGCCAAATACGGCGTAGTCCGCACCTAAACGCTCAGCGTGGCGCAATTGCTCAGCACTATGGCATGACACACCCAACAAGCGATTCGCAGGCACAGGACGCTCTGACAACCTCTCAGCCTCACGCCAAGGCAAGTGTACGCCCGCTGCTTCCGGAAACTCGGCAAGCAAGTCCGGACTGCCATGCAGCATCACACCTATTTCAGAACCTTCGCTCTCGGCCAACACGGCTCTCGCTAGCTGCCGATAATCATGAGCTGCCAACTCTGGCGCCCGCAGCACCACCAATCCGGGTTTCAACGCAGGCAATGCAGTAACAAAACGAACCAGACCATTTTCCCACGATGCCATAGCACCGGTTATTGGTAGATTCCCGGGTAAGTTCAAGGCTCGAATAATTGGCCGGTTCGCAGCTGGGAAGTCTTCATCCTGTAACGAATGAGGCGACAGCCATTCGATCGGCTGGCCTTCCCGCCCCTCGGGTTCGCCTTTGGCGGCGAAGGTTTTCCACACATCCAGAAAGACCTGTTTGTCACCATAGTCGTGGCGAATACCAATAACCGGCTCAAGACTCTCAGATGGCACCGCCAAACCGGTTTCTTCCGCAATCTCGCGCACCAGGGCTTGCTGAACACCTTCCCCCGGCTCCACTTTGCCACCAGGGAATTCCAGCAGGCCGCCCTGATGGACATGATCCGGGCGGCGCGCAATCAGCACGCGACCATTTCGGATAATCACCGCTACGGCGACATGTACCAGCTTAGGCAGGGTCGTTCGGTTAGCTTCGGTATTCGGCATTGATGGTCACATAGTCATGAGATAAATCGCAGGTCCATACCGTTTCCCGAATTTCACCGCGTTTGAGGTCAATGGCGATGGTAATTTCTTCTTGATCCATCACCGCTTGGCCACGCTCTTCGGAATAATCGTCGGCACGACCGCCATCACGAACCAAACACACATCGCCGAGGTGAATTTCCAGTGCCTCCAAATCAAGGTCCGGAACGCCGGCGCGACCGACCGCGGCCAAAATCCGGCCCCAGTTCGGATCTGACGCGTAAAGCGCGGTCTTCACCAGCGGCGAATGCGCCACCGTGTACGCCACATCCAGCGCCTCTTGCTGATTCGCCGCACCGGCCACATCGATGGTGACAAACTTGGTAGCCCCTTCGCCATCGCGCACAATGGCGTGAGCAAGATTCAGATAGATTTTCCGCAGTGCTTCTTTGAGTTCACTGAACAACGGGCTGTCTTCGGTAATTTCCGGGCCATCGTAGGTGCCGCTGGCAATGAGCATACAAGCATCATTAGTCGAGGTATCGCTGTCGATGGTAATCCGGTTAAAAGATTTCTCACCCAGTTCGGAGGCCAAAGCCTGCAAAGCGTCCGGCGTAATCTTGGCGTCCGTGGCAATGAATCCAAGCATGGTTGCCATATTCGGGCAAATCATGCCCGCGCCTTTGCTGATACCCGAAATCGTTACCTTATGGCCATTCAGATCAATCTGACAAGACGCTCCCTTCGGTCGGGTGTCGGTCGTCATAATGCCCCTGGCTGCTTCTGCCCAACGATCTTCGCCGGCATTGGCTAACGCGTCTGGCAATGCCCCAACGATCTTATCAACTGGCAACGGCTCGCCAATCACGCCAGTAGAGAACGGCAATACGCAGGCTGTGTCCACACCCGCTCTTTCTGCCAACGCCGCACAGCAGCGCTCTGCATTCGCCAGCCCGGCACTCCCGGTACCGGCGTTGGCATTTCCGGTATTAATCAGCAAGTAACGGGGTGCTGTTTCAGCTAGATGGCGGCGGCTCAGCACAACAGGGGCGGCACAGAACTGGTTTTGGGTAAATATACCCGCTACTCGGGCATCCGATGCCAGCTCAAAGACAACAACATCCTCACGGCCAGGCGTTTTGATACCCGCACTGGCAACACCAATCTTTACCCCTGCTACCGGATGAAACTCCGGCAAAGTTCCGGGACCAACCGCCATGCTTATCTCCTTGAATGAATGCCAATCTGAAAACGACAAAACCCGCAAGCTGCTCTTGATCAGGCAGTTTGCGGGTTCTGGCTCGTGCGTCTCGGTGTCGGTTTAACTCACCTTACCGCAGCATTGCTTAAACTTCTTACCAGACCCGCAAGGGCAAGGTTCGTTTCGGCCTACCTTGCGCTCTTGGCGGACAAAGGTATCCGGCGTTGTTTGCTGCCCTTCTTCGCCTTCGCCCTGTGCCGGAGCAGCCGCACTGGTTTCATCGTGTCGCAGGTTGGCTCGGGCCATTTCCCGCTCAAGCTCTTCCTTACGGCGACGCTCTACCTCTTCCATCTCTTCACGACTCTGCACGCGAACATGGCTCAGAACTCGAGCAACATCCCGCTTCATGCCGTCCAACATGTTTTCGAACAGATTAAACGCTTCGCGCTTATATTCCTGCTTGGGATTTTTCTGGGCATAGCCGCGCAAATGAATACCGCGACGCAAGTGGTCCATATTTGAAAGATGCTCTTTCCAGAGCGTATCCAGCACTTGCAAGAAGACCTGCTTCTCGAACTTGCGCATGGATTCGACGCCAGCGATCTCTTCCTTCGCCTTGTACTCGGCGACAATCGCATCCAGTATTTTCTGGCGCAGATTGTCTTCGAACAACTTGCTGTCTTCTTCCAGCCACTGTTGAATCGGCAGCTCAATCGCCATCTCTGATTGCAGCTGCCCTTCCAGACCAGCCACATCCCACTGCTCGGGCATACTCTGAGGCGGAATGAATTCGCTAATCAGCGTATCAACCACGTCTTCCCGAATTGTATCCACCATTTCAGATACGTCTTCGGAGGCCATGACTTCGTTACGCTGCTCGTAGATCACGGTACGCTGATCGTTGGCAACGTCGTCGTACTCCAACAGTGTCTTACGCATGTCGAAGTTGCGACCTTCCACTTTGCGCTGGGACTTTTCGATCGCGTTGGAGACCATGCGATGCTCGATGGCCTCGCCTTTCTTCATGCCCATCGCCTGCATCAGGTTCTTCACACGCTCTGGCGCGAAGATCCGCATCAGGTTGTCTTCCAGCGACAGGAAGAAACGGGAAGAACCCGGGTCGCCCTGCCGACCCGCTCGACCACGCAGCTGGTTATCGATCCGGCGAGATTCATGGCGCTCGGTACCGATGATGTGCAAGCCACCGGATTCCAGCACCTGATTGTGGCGCTCGGTCCACTCAGCCTTCAATCGACCAATCTCTTCTTCCGAGGCCTCAGACATGCCAGCGGCTTCAAACTCCCAGTTACCCCCCAGCACGATGTCCGTACCACGACCCGCCATGTTGGTAGCGATGGTAACGGCACCTGGGCGGCCTGCTTGGGCAATAATCTGTGCTTCGGATTCATGCTGTTTGGCGTTCAGAATTTTGTGATCGATACGCGCTTTTTTCAGCAACATCGACAACAATTCAGACGCTTCAATAGAGGCAGTACCCACCAGAATCGGCCGGCCTTCGGCCGTTACGTCCTTGATCTCGTCAATGATCGCGTGGAATTTTTCTTCCTGCGTCAGATACACCAGATCGTTGTAATCAATACGCTGGATCGGTTTGTTCGGCGGAATCACCACCACGTCAAGCGCGTAGATTTGACGGAATTCGAACGCTTCGGTGTCTGCCGTACCGGTCATGCCAGCCAATTTTTCGTACAGACGGAAGTAATTCTGGAAGGTGGTTGAAGCCAGTGTCTGGCTTTCAGCCTGAATTTTGAGCCCCTCTTTCGCTTCGATCGCCTGATGCAACCCTTCGCTCCAGCGACGGCCCGGCATAGTACGACCGGTGTGTTCATCAACAATAACCACCTGACCACCCTGAACGATGTAATCCACATCTTTCTGGAACAAGTGGTGAGCCCGAAGGCCGGAATGCACATGGTGCAACAAACCCAGGTTAGCTGCGGAGTAGAGGCTCTCACCTTCCTGCAACAAACCACGGCCCAGCAGAAGCTCTTCGACTTTTTCATGACCGGTTTCGGTCAGTTCCACCTGACGAGACTTTTCATCGATAGTGAAGTCGCCGGAGGATTCACCTTCTTCACTGACCTCACCCTTTTCCAGACTTGGAATCAGTGTATTGATGGCCTGGTACATCTTTGAGGAGTCTTCCGCCGCGCCCGAAATAATGAGCGGCGTGCGCGCCTCATCGATCAAGATGGAATCGACTTCGTCAACAATGGCGAAATTCAACCCGCGCTGGACCTTGTCGTCAATACTGAAGGCCATATTGTCGCGCAGGTAATCAAAACCAAATTCGTTGTTCGTGCCATAGGTTATGTCAGCTTGGTACGCGGCCTTCTTTTCTTCCGGCGCCTGACCAGCTACAACAACGCCCACATCCATACCGAGGAAGCGGTAAAGCTTGCCCATCCACTCGGCATCTCGACGGGCCAGATAATCGTTCACGGTAATAACGTGTACGCCTTTACCCGGTAGAGCGTTCAGATACACCGCGGCGGTCGCAACCAGCGTTTTACCTTCACCGGTTTTCATCTCAGCGATGCGCCCTTCGTGCAGAGTCATACTACCCACCAGCTGGACATCGTAATGGCGCATTCCCATCACACGGCGGCTGGCCTCACGAACGGTGGCAAAAGCTTCGGGAAGGACGGCATCTAATGTTTCGCCCTCTTCCAGGCGGCGGCGGAACACGGCCGTCTTGCCCTGCAATTCGGTATCCGACAGTGAGCTAAACTGCTCTTCAAGTTCGTTGACACGCAAGACAACCTTGCGCATCCGCTTGATTTCTCGAGCGTTCTTACTGCCAAACATCTTGGTTGCGAGCTTTGTGAACATAGACCACGGCTTCTTCAGTTAAACGGAGGAAGCCGGCATTCTAACCTTATTTAGGCGAAGGACAAAAGGAGGGCTTCACGGGAATGAAATCAGCGGCTTGCGCGGCGGATATATTTTTCGGGGTTTTCAGGTTTTCCGTTGCGGATAACTTCAAAATGTACGTGTGGGCCAGTAGAACGACCCGTACTGCCCATTAGCGCGACACTCTGCCCCTTTTGGACGATTTCCCCGACCTTCACTTTGATGGCCTTGGCATGGGCGTAACGGGTCACTAACCCTTCGCCGTGATCAATCTCGACCAAGTTGCCGTAGCCATAGCGCTCATCGGCGTAGGTAACTACACCACTAGCCACCGCGATGATGTCACTGCCGTCTTTACCGGCAAGATCAACACCGCTATGCCAAGTTCGCTTTCCGGTGAAGGGGTCAGACCGATAGCCATACTTCGAAGACAACCAACCCCAGGTGATCGGGCGCCCCTGAACGTATAATTCGTCTTCCAGCTTCTGGCGCGAAGCCACTTTTTCCAACAGGCGCAACTGTTTTTCACGGTCGTCAATTTGGGCTTCGACCTGGTCGATCATATCGGTCAATTCAGGGGCACTGAAGGAATCGGCCTGCAGCCCACCCTCTTCAGGACCACCGACTGCGGCGGGCTGATCAAAATTAAACTCATCGCTGGTCACAATGCCGGACTCAACAAACCGCTGGCCCAACGCATCCAAGCGCAACAAACTGCCTTGAATACGGCCCAGCCGAAGGGTCAGAGCATCAATCTGAAGATCAACGTTCTGACGTACCCGATCCATTTCAGCTTTCTGCTCTTGCAGTTTTGCCTGCCATTCAGCCACCAGTTCAGATTCGGTCGGCTCCGCTGCTGCCACTCTTTCCATGGCAAAGCGGTATCCACCCCAGCCTGCTGCGAGTACCACTGCGACCACGCCCAAAAACAGGCCGGCTATCATAGCTGCGTTGAGGTTTAGCGTTCGAGGCTGGCCATGGCTTTTGCCAACGAAAATTACATTCATATCGGCGTTCGGTGTCATAAAGGGAGTCGCAACCATATCCATGTAGTGCTGCGACCCGGAGTGGTTCCGAGCGGGTCTGCTATCCTTAGCAACAACTACGCACTGAAAAAAGTCGTAGCATCCGGTAGACATTGCCGTCCGTCACACTGTAAAACGGCCGTATTATAGACGCTACGTATAAAACGTGCCGAAGTGTAACCAATCGTAAACCGCAGAGTCGAGCAAAACCCGACAATGAGCAAAAAAATCGATCAAAAAACGATCTTCAGCGCAGTTTCGTCGAGTTCCGGAACAACACTGAAACAACTTGTCGCAAAAGCTGGAATGCACGTCGAGGCTGAACAGATCGTGCTCGCAGCCATTCCCGCCGAGCTGACGAAGGGCACTCGCTTTGTAGCTTGCCAGGACGGTGAGCTTGTGCTGTCAACGGATACCGCCAGCAAAGCTACTCGACTCAGGTTCCGCCAACACGAGATTATGGAAGCGCTGAGGAATAACGAGCTCTTTCGGTTTGTATGGAAGGTTCGCATAAAAGTCGCGCCCGCCCGATACGAAGCTCGCAAAAAGGTCGAAAAGATACCTCTCAGCAAAGAAAATGCCCGACTCCTCGAAGAGGAGGCCGGGCACACGAAGGATAAAGCTCTACGCGAGGTTCTCGAAAAACTCGCAAGCCACGTCCGAGATTAAGGCGTCCCGCCTTAGCCCTCGACCGCCAGCACAGGCTTCATATAAGAAATCGGAGCTGTCGCTTCGTCTTCGAACGTCACAACTTCCCACGACTCCTCTTCGGCCTTGAGCTTACGCAGCAGCTTGTTGTTTAAGCCGTGACCCGACTTAACGCCACGGAACTCACCAATCAAACTGTTGCCAAGCAGATAAAGATCCCCGATCGCGTCCAACACTTTGTGCTTAACGAACTCGTCGTCGTAGCGCAAACCGTCTTCGTTCAGAATTTTGTAGTCATCAACCACAATCGCATTATCGACACTACCACCAAGGGCCAGATTCATGGCTCGCAGCTTCTCGATATCACGCATAAACCCAAATGTACGGGCACGAGATACTTCTTTTACGAAGGAAGTGCTTGAGAAGTCGACCGTTGCGGTTTGGGCGCGGCCCTTAAACACCGGGTGATCGAAATCAATACCAAAGCTGACCTTGAAGCCTTCGAACGGAAGGAAGGTGGCTTTTTTACCATCTTCTTCAACCGTCACTTCCCGCTTGATACGGATAAAGCGCTTGGCAGCATCTTGTTCGGCAATGCCTGCGGATTGCAGCAGGAACACGAACGGGCCGGCCGATCCGTCCATAATAGGCACTTCGGCAGCGCTTAGCTCTACGTAACAGTTATCGATTCCGAGACCAGCCATAGCAGACAGTAAGTGCTCTACTGTTGCCACACGCACACCGTCTTTTACCAGCGTCGTGGACAGCGTGGTCTCACCCACATTTTCCGCACAGGCACGAATTTCGACTACTGGGTCGAGATCCGTGCGCCGGAAGATGATTCCGGCATCGACCGGGGCCGGCTTCAGAGTCAGGTAAACCTTTTCCCCTGAATGCAGGCCAACACCGGTCGCGCGGATGGTGTTTTTGAGTGTGCGTTGTCTAATCATCGGTCATTATTCCGTCACAAAAGAGCGATATTCTCAGCAAAAATCTGCCCGCAGAATATCAGAATTCAAGACTGAGCACCATTTAACCAACACAAGTTTAGTTAACTTATGCAATAGCTTATGGCTATGATCAATCAGCTCGTCTTTGACAAAGGCTTACACCTTGCATCCATAATGAATGCACGCCTATCAGTCAGCATCGAGACAGAGTATCAATCAGCCTGCCTACGAAGGAATGCGGGAATATCGAGATAGTCCACGCCTTGCTCTTCGCTTTCTTTGCTCTGGTCCAGTGCTACATTGCCTTGAGTGACTGCGCGACGACGTAGAATCGCCGGACGATCCAACTGGTTGTAATCGGTTTTGCCATCCAGAGTGCGCGAGTTATCCACCACTTTGGTCGGCTTTTCACGATCGCCACCCAGACCAGTCGCCACAACCGTGACCTTCAACTCTTCAGTCATTTCCGGATCAATCACAGTACCCACAACAACCGTGGCAGATTCGGAGGCGAATTCACGGATGATGTCACCCACTTCGGTGAACTCACCCAAGTTCAGGTCCATACCAGCAGTGATGTTAACCAGAATACCTTTGGCACCCTGCAGGTTAACGTCTTCGAGAAGCGGGCTACGAACAGCGGCTTCCGCAGCTTCCTGCGCACGGTTTTCACCGGTTGCACGAGCTGTACCCATCATGGCCATGCCCATCTCGGACATCACCGTCTTCACGTCGGCAAAGTCGACGTTGATCATACCGTTGCGGGTGATCAGGTCAGCGATACCTTGAACGGCACCCAGCAGAACATCGTTGGCTGCGGCGAATGCGTCCAGAAGACTGGTTTTCTTACCCATGACCGCCAGCAGTTTTTCGTTCGGGATGGTGATCAATGAATCAACGGTTTCTTCCAGCTCTTTCAAGCCAGATTCGGCAACGCTCATGCGCTTGCCGCCCTCAAACTGGAACGGCTTGGTAACCACCGCTACCGTCAGAATACCCATTTCGCGGGCCACTTCGGCCACGATAGGCGCGGCTCCGGTACCGGTACCGCCACCCATGCCAGCGGTAATGAATACCATATCAGAGCCGTTCAGCGCTTCAGCGATGCGGTCACGGTCTTCAAGAGCGGACTGGCGCCCCACTTCCGGGTTCGCACCGGCACCCAGCCCTTTGGTGATGTTGCCACCCAACTGAATGATCTGACGCGCGTCCAGGTCTGTCAGTGCCTGGGCGTCTGTGTTGGCGCAAATAAATTCTACGCCCTCAATGTCGCTGTTAAGCATGTGACGTACGGCATTACCACCGCCACCGCCAACACCGACAACCTTAATGACTGCGCTTTGTTGAACATTATCGACGAGTTCAAACATATCCCCTACTCCTTCGTGCTGTTTCCGATCTATCCAGACCGGCTATTTCATTGATTTTGTATTTTCGAGAAACCTTCGTGTACTACTTCCTGTTTGCCGTCAGAACTGACCGGTAAACCAGGCTTTCATGCGCTCAATCAATGAGGGAGCATCCTCAGCTTTGAGCACCGGTGTCCGGCCAAGGTCCATTTGCCGGAAACCATGAATCAACAAGCCAACGCCAGTGGCGTATATCGGATTGTTGACTACCTCCGTCATGCCGGATACCGCCTGCGGACAGGCGAGCCTTACCGGCATGTGGAAGATTTCTTCGGCCAGCTCGACCACCCCTTCCATGGTGGAGGAACCGCCCGTGATGACGATGCCTGCCGGAATCATTTCTTCGAATCCGGAGCGGCGTAGTTCGGACTGCACCAACGTGAACAGCTCTTCGTAACGAGGCTCGACGACTTCCGCCAGCGCCTGACGGGAAAGATCGCGCGGCGCCCGATCACCAACGCTGGGCACTTTGATGGTGTCTTCAGCGCCTGCAAGCTGGGTCAGCGCACAGGCGTATTTGATTTTGATTTCTTCCGCGTTCTGAGTCGGCGTGCGCAGGGCCATCGCGATGTCATTGGTCACCTGATCGCCGGCGATAGGAATGACGGCAGTGTGGCGGATAGCGCCCCCGGTAAATACGGCGATGTCAGTAGTCCCGCCACCCACATCCACTACGCAAACCCCAAGCTCTTTCTCATCTTCGGTCAGGATGGCGTGGCTGGAGGCCAGCTGCTCCAGAATGATGTCATCCACTTCCAGGCCGCAGCGCTTCACACACTTATCGATGTTCTGGGCCGCGTTGACAGCACAAGTGACCAAATGCACCTTGGCTTCCAAGCGAACACCAGACATACCCATAGGCTCTTTGATGCCCTCCTGGTTATCGATGACGAATTCCTGCGGCAAAATGTGCAGCACTTTCTGGTCAGCCGGGATCGCTACCGCCTGAGCCGCGTCAATAACCCGGTCAATATCTGCTTGAGTCACTTCACGGTCCCGAATCGCGACAATGCCGTGAGAGTTCAAACTCTTGATGTGACTGCCAGCAATGCCCGCATACACGGAATGAATCCGACAACCTGCCATCAACTCGGCTTCTTCCACCGCCCTCTGGATGGCTTGCACGGTGACTTCAATGTTCACCACCACGCCGCGCTTAAGACCGCGAGATGGGTGCGAGCCAATTCCGACGACTTCAATGGTTCCATCCATTTTGCGTTTGCCGACGATCGCAACCACCTTGGAGGTTCCGATATCCAGGCCGACAATCATGTTTTCCGTTTCAACCGATGACATGTGATTCACCAAACCCCAAGTTCGTAATAATCGTTATCAGGACTTCGGTGCAGCAACTGCTGCATCCGCTTTCCACTGCACCGCTATGCCGTTTGTATAGCGGGCATCTACCCGGCTGACTTCGTCCACGCGGGAGGCCAACCGGTTCTCGTAAACCGTTATGAAGCGCTCAAATCGTTGTTCAACTTTGTCGCGCCCCAACACCACTTCAATGCCGCTTGCCAGAGTCAGCGTCCAGGCACCTCGTGCCTCGAGCGCCAGCCCTGCAAAACCAAGCCCGTAACCGTAAAGCTGCTCACTCATTTTCCGAGCCATGGTGATAACCTCTCTCACTCGCTCATCCGGCCCCGAAAGCTTTGGCAAGCGGCCAGCGACTTCCGGATTCGGCGGCGAGAATAACTCGCCGGATCGACTAACCAGCCGCCCGTCACTCCAATAAGCCAGCGGCTTTTTTTCCCGAATATCAATCACCAAACGCCCGGGCCACACGCGCTTAACCGCCGCAGACTCAACCCATGGCCGTTGTTCCAATACAGCCTTGATGTCGGCCAGATCGGTTGAAAAATAGCTTTTACCAATCCAAGCACCCGCCGCGCGTTCAACTCCGATCCGGCTGTCACCAACAAACTGGCCCTGAACATCGACGGCCAGAATCTGTTGATCCATCGCCGTCAAAAGGCGATCAGTTCCCCAAGGGACCAACGCCGCCAGCAAAACCACCGTTGCTCCCAATCCGACCTGCAGCCAAGGCACAGCCGCCAATATCGCTTTCAACACTCCAAACCGGTCTTGCCCTGGCTCTAGGGTGGTTGCCCCCCGTCGCCGGGGCTGCTCAGGCGGTACCGCCCGGCTCCGGATCAGTAGTGTTTCAAGCATTCGGTGCCTCCACCAAAGTGTCTTCCAGAATCCGCACCACCAGTTCTTGAAAACCGATGCCAGCCGCTTTCGCTGCCATAGGTACCAAGCTGTGATCGGTCATTCCCGGTACGGTGTTAATTTCCAGCAGCCAGAACTCACCTTGCGCGTCCTGCATGATGTCTACACGTCCCCAAGTTCGGCAGCCAACCACACGAAACGCATCTAGCGCCAACTGCTGCAATTGCAGCTCTTTTTCAACCGACAAACCACACGGAATGCGGTAGCGCGTGTCGCCTGCCAGATACTTCGCATCGTAATCGTAGAAATCGTGATCGGTGCTCAGGCCAATCGCGGGCAGTGCCTTGTCTTGCAGTAAGCTAACGGTAAATTCCGGGCCTTCAATCCACTGTTCCACCAGCACCAGGTCATCCATGGCTGCAGCTGTTTCGTAGGCCTCTGCCAGCTCACTAACGCTGCGCACCTTGCGAATACCGATGCTGGAACCTTCGTGAGCGGGCTTTACGCTCAGCGGAGTGCCCAGTTTGGCCACAATATCCTCCGCTTCATCAGCAGACTTCATCGCGCGAAACGCCGGTGTCGGAAGCCCACAGCCTTCGAACACGTACTTGGTGCGTAACTTGTCCATCGCCAGCGCAGATGCCAACACTTCACTACCGGTATAAGGAATGCCTGCCTGCTGCAGAATCGCCTGTATGGTTCCATCCTCACCGCCTCTGCCATGCAGAGCGATAAACACCCGATCAAACTTCGGGGACTCGACGGCGCCCAGCAAACAGCCCTGCACATCTATACCGTGGGCATCCACGCCTGCCGACTGCAGTGCCGACAACACGGCTTCGCCGCTATTCAGAGAGACCTCCCGCTCGGCAGAGTTGCCTCCCATAAAGACCGCAACCCGGCCCAAGCCTTTCACCAGCTCGGGCGATGCTAAATAGTTGTCGGAGTCGGTATGGCTCATATCACTCACTCTTCGCTACTCCTGTTGCGGCGAGGCGTGCCGCGACGCCACCAATGTCTCCAGCACCTTGGGTAATCAACAAATCGCCGTCTTGAAGTATCTTTTCCAGAAGAGCTTCAATCTCTTGGTTGTCTTCAACGAATACCGGCTCGACGTTGCCACGCTGGCGGATGCTGCGGCACAAAGACCGACCATCCGCTCCCGGAATTGCAGCCTCGCCTGCGGAATACACATCCATCAATAGCAGGCCATCGACTTCGGAAAGCACCCGAACAAAATCTTCGTACAGGTCGCGAGTACGAGTGAATCGGTGAGGTTGGTACAACATGACAATGCGACGATCAGGCCAGGCTCCGCGAGCCGCCTTGATAACCGCTTCTACTTCCGTTGGATGGTGGCCGTAGTCATCCACCAACGTGGTCTGCGCGTTGGCTGTTTTGTATTCTCCGTAAACTTGGAAACGACGACCCACACCGGCAAAGCCAGCCAAGCCACGGCAAATGGCCTTGTCATCAACGCCTTCGTCGGTGGCCACTGCGATCACTGCAAGCGCGTTCAGCACGTTGTGCCGGCCCGGCATCTTAAGTTCGACATCCAGATCGGAGCGACCACCAGGGCGACGCACCACAAAACGGGTCTTCAAGCCGTCGGAAGAAATATTTTCAGCCCGATAATCGGCATCCGGATTGTCGATGCCGTAGGTGATGATGGCCCGAGAAATGCGCGGGATAATCTCCCGAACGTACGGATCATCCACGCACATCACTGCGATGCCGTAGAACGGCAGGTTGTGCAAGAAGTCCACAAAGGTCTGCTTCAGTTTTTCAATATCGCCGCCATAGGTTTCCATATGGTCAGCTTCGATATTGGTGACCACTGAAATCGTGGGGGTCAGGTGCAAGAAGGACGCATCGCTTTCATCGGCCTCTGCCACCAGATAACGGGAACCACCCAGTTTGGCGTTGGTGCCGGCGCTGTTGAGCTTGCCGCCAATAACGAAGGTGGGATCCAAACCCGCTTCACCAAACACCGATGCAATCAGGCTGGTGGTCGTGGTTTTACCGTGGGTACCGGCAACCGCAATACCGTGGCGATAACGCATAATCTCGGCCAACATCTCGGCACGAGGTACGATCGGCACCCGGCGACTGCGCGCTGAAACCACTTCCGGGTTATCCGACGACACGGCAGACGACACCACGACAACATCTGCATTCGCACTATTTTCTTCACGGTGGCCAATGAAAACCTGAATACCCATGGCCCGAAGGCGGTCGGTAACCACGCTCTCTTTAATATCGGAGCCAGATACGTCATAGCCTTGGTTCTTCAGGACCTCAGCAATACCGCTCATACCTGCGCCACCGATACCAATAAAGTGGATACCGCGGATACGGCGCATTTCGGGAACCTGATACACCAGCGGTGTATTGTTCGAATCAGCCATTGGCGGCCTCCAGACAGTAATTCACAACTCTCTCCGTTGCATCAGGGCGCGCCAGCGAAAAAGCGGCCTGTGCCATGTTCAGGATGCGTTCGCGGTTACCCGCTAAATCTTTCAGTGTGTCGGCCAACAATTCAGGTGTCAGCTGAGACTGAGGAATCAGAATGGCGCCACCCGCTTTCACCATGTGCTGGCCATTGCGGGTTTGATGATCATCTACAGCGTGTGGGAAAGGCACCAGCACCGCGCCGACACCCGCTGCACACAACTCCGACACGGTCAATGCGCCTGCCCGGCAAATGACAAGATCTGCCCAGCTATAGGCTTCAGCCATGTCGCGGATAAAGGGCTCAACACTGGCCTCAACCCCCGCGGTTTCATAAGCTTCACGCGCGGCATCTGCATTTTTTTCACCGCACTGGTGGCGCACTTCCGGGCGTTCGCTTTCAGGCAAAGTTGCCAGCGCCTGCGGCAATTGCTGGTTGAACACTTGCGCGCCCAAGCTGCCGCCTACCACCAAAATTCGTGCGGGGGTGGTTCTACCCTCAAACCTTTGCTTGGGCTCTGGCAATGTTGCCAAGTCTTTACGCACCGGATTCCCGGTGCAGCGGGTCACCGTCTTATCACCGAAACTACCGGGAAATGCTTCCAACACAATGCTCGCGAAGCGCGTTAACAACCGGTTGGTCATGCCCGCAACCGCATTCTGCTCATGAATAATCAACGGTCTGCGCAGCAACCAGGCAGCCACCCCACCCGGTCCAGTAACAAACCCACCCATACCGACAACAGCGTCTGGGTTGATTCTGCGAAGATGGGTATAGGCTTCACCGAGCGCTCGCATCAACCGGAACGGTGCCAGCAACAACGCCAGCTTGCCCTTGCCTCTCAAACCCTTAATGTGAATCAGCGACAGCGGTATTTCGGTCTCACCAATCAACCGCTCTTCCATGCCGCCTTTGGCACCGAGCCAATGCACTTCATGGCCCTGCTCTTGCAACGCCCGAGCTGTGGCCAGTGCTGGGAATACATGGCCGCCTGTTCCACCCGCCATCATGAGGAAGCGACGAGGACTAGTCATAAACCGCGCCTCCTTTAACTTTTCGGGCAGGTTTGTCTGCCGCCATTTTCTCTTTATCCAAACGTTCCATTTCGACCCTGGCAATGATACCCAGACCCACACACGTCACTAACAAACTGGAACCACCGTAGCTAACCAATGGCAACGTGAGCCCTTTCGTTGGCAGCAGGCCGGTCGTTACACACATATTGATGGCCGCCTGCAAACCAACCAGCATCGCGATCCCATAGCTGAAACATGCCCCAAATGGCATGCCACTTCGTTCGGCTCGGCGACCGATCACGAAACCGCTCACCACCAGAGCGGTAAACAGGGCTACCACGATCAGCGCCCCGATCAGACCAAATTCTTCGGCAATGACTGCGAAAATGAAGTCAGTGTGGGCCTCTGGCAAAAAGAACAGCTTCTGGACTGAATTGCCCAGCCCCACGCCTGTCCACTCGCCTCGACCAAATGCAATTAACGATTGAGTGAGCTGATAACCACTATCAAACTGATCCTTCCAGGGATCGAGGTAACTGACGACCCGTTTCAAACGGTATGGGGCACTCACGACCAACACCGTGCCGGCAACGACCATCAGGCCAATCAGCGGCAGAAAGCGCGTGAGCCGAACTCCGCTCAAGAAGATCACGCCGGCGGCCGCGGCACTCAGCACCACCGAGGCGCCAAAATCCGGTTCGATCATCAGCAATCCAACCGCCAGCCCCAACACCAACAATGGCCGAATAAATCCGGACCAATCATTCAGCAGGGCATCACGACGGCGAACAACATATCCCGAGAGATAAGCGATCAAACACAGCTTAGCGACCTCGGAAACCTGAACGTTAAAGACGCCCATCGGTATCCAGCGAGTTGATCCGTTAACCGTACGACCAAGCGGTGTCAAAACCAAAACCAAAACCAGTATGCCGACACCCAATAGAAGCCACCCACTGCGCTCCCACCAAGAGATCGGAATATTCACGGCAACCAGAGCGGCCAAACAACCGAGCATGGCGAAAATCACTTGCCGTACCACGTAGTGATAACTGTTACCTAGCGTTGCTGCGGCCACGTCCATAGAAGCGGACGAGATCATAACCATGCCAATCACCAACAAAGCCACGGAGGTCAGCACTAAAACTGGTAGTGGCTGAAATTCAAGCCCTTTGGTCTGGAGCTTCGAAATGCTGGCTGCTACTTGCATCACAGCACCTCCACCAACGCGCGGAACTGATCACCACGGTCGTTATAGTCCTTAAACATGTCGAAACTGGCGCAGGCCGGGGACAACAACACCCGATCGCCAGCACAAGCCACTTCTCCGGCTTTAGCAACCGCCTGCCCGAGAGAATCTGCAGAAATCGTTTCAACGCTTTGCCCGAGCGCGTCAGAAATTGCGATCGCATCGCGGCCAATCAAAACAACCGCTCTACAACACGCCTTAACCGGCTCGGCCAAAGGAGTAAAATCAGCACCTTTACCATCGCCTCCGACGATCAAAACGACCTTGCCCTGATCTGGCACCAAGCTTTCGATGGCCGCGACGGTTGCGCCTACATTGGTGCCTTTGGAATCGTTGATGTAATCAACGCCATCCAGATTCCGGACAAACTCGCAGCGATGCGGCAAACCGCGAAACTCTCGGGCCACATCCAACATGACCGGCATTGGCAAACCGGCGGCCTGGCCAAGCGCAAAAGCAGCCATCACATTGCTGATGTTATGGCGCCCCATCAGTTTCAATTCGCTGGCCAGCAGCAAGTTGTCAAAACCAAAGGTAATCCAGGTACCTTGGTCGTCATCACGGGTACTGAAGGTATCGGGATTGACGCGATTGAAGCCAAAACACAGAAAACGGAGGTTGTCCCTCGCCATTGGCGTGCTCAGCGCATCATCAAGATTGACAATGGCGTGCTGGCAGCCGCGATATACCCGTTGCTTAGCCTGGAAATACGCCATTTTATCCGGGTAACGATCCATGTGATCATCGCTGACGTTCAACACGGTGGCTGCCACAGCGTTGAGGGTGTCAGTGGTCTCCAACTGGAAACTTGAAACCTCAAGAATGTATAGATCTGCGCCCTTTCCGAGTAGATCCAGAGCCGGCGTACCAATATTGCCACCCACTTGCACCTTTCGCCCGGCGGCCTTCGCCATTTCACCCAGCAAGGTGGTTACGGTGGTTTTCCCGTTAGATCCCGTGATGGCAACGACAGGCGCATCAGCGGCCTCGGCAAACAGATCAATATCACCGCGAATTAATACGCCACTCTTCGCAGCCGCGTCAATGGCCTGCTCGGCGATGCTGATACCCGGGCTGACCACGAGCTCGCTGAACTCAGCAAACAGACCTGGGTCGAACTCTCCGAGGTGCACAGGCACTTCCGGCCACCGCTCTTTCAGCTCGTTCAGCCCCGGCGGGTTAGCACGACTATCTGCCACGGTCACCGACCGGCCTTGTTCGGACAAATAGCGCACGCACGAGAGCCCGGTTTTCCCGAGCCCTACGATCAATGTGCGACGATCCGAAACAATGACACTCATAACGACGTTACTTTCCTATCGGAGTTTCAGACTGGCCAAGCCAATCAGTACGAGAACCACAGTAATCACCCAGAACCGCACGATGACTCGCGGCTCCGGCCAACCTTTCAATTCAAAATGGTGGTGCAACGGTGCCATACGGAAGATACGGCGCCCGGTCAGGCGGAACGAAGCCACCTGAAGAATCACCGAGACGGTTTCCATCACGAACACTCCGCCCATAATGAACAGGACGATTTCCTGGCGCACAATGACCGCGACCACACCCAAAGCCGCGCCCAATGCCAGCGCACCTACATCCCCCATAAACACTTGGGCGGGATAGGTGTTAAACCACAAGAACCCAAGGCCCGCGCCGACTAGAGCACAACAGAATACGATGAGCTCTCCGGTACCCGGCAGGTGTGGGATCAACAAATAATTGGCAAATTGGGCGTGCCCCGAGACGTAAGCAAAGATGGCGAGCGCACCGGCAACCATCACAGTGGGCATAATGGCCAGCCCGTCCAGTCCATCAGTCAGGTTCACCGCGTTGCTACTACCCACAATCACGAAGTAAGTCAGCAGAATGAACAGAACTGGCCCCAGAGTCAGGGACACATTTTTCAGGAACGGCAGATACAAAGACGTTTCCTGCGGCAACGTCGAAGTTGCATACAGAACCACGGCAGCAGCGGCCCCAATCACCGATTGCCAGAAGTACTTCCAGCGACCGGGCAAACCACGGGGATTGCGTTCAACCACTTTACGATAATCATCCACCCAGCCGATCGCACCGAACAAAATGGTAACCAGCAGTACGGTCCAGACATAGCGATTGCTCAGGTCTGCCCACAGCAGCGTTGAAATGGCGATTGCCACAAGAATCAACGCACCACCCATTGTGGGCGTGCCGGCCTTGCTCAGATGGGTCTGAGGGCCGTCATCCCGAACCGCCTGCCCAATCTGGTACTGGCTGAGCTTACGGATCATCAGCGGACCGATCATCAGAGAAATCAGGAGTGCTGTCAGCACTCCAAAAATAGCGCGCACGGTCAGGTACTGAAACACCGTCAGCGCAGAAAAATATTGAGATAAAACCTCTGTCAGCCAGAGCAGCATGCGTTTTTCACCTTTGTCTGCATTCCCTCCACCACGCGATCCATGGCAGAACTTCGAGAACCTTTGACCAGCACCACCATGGCACCTTGGCGGCCATCAACGATGGCATCCACAGCTTGCTCATGGGTCTGGAATTGTTCAGCACCTTGTCCGTAGCCCTTGGCGTAGCCCTCACAACCCGGCCCCACCAGCAACAAACGTTCAATACCTTTTTCTTTGGCGTGAGCCCCGACCTCGGCATGCAGGTCGTCGACCTGTTCACCCAGTTCAGCCATAGCGCCCAACACAGCCACCCGGGGCCCCGGGTATCCGAAAAGCACATCAATCGCGGCCTTCATGGAAGCTGGATTCGCGTTGTAACTGTCGTCGATGATCGTAAATCCCGGGACAGGCTCTAACACCTGCAAGCGCCCCTTGACGGCTTGGACGCCGCTTAGCCCTTGCACAAGCTGTTCGTCGGTTGCACCCAGTTCGCGACACGCGGCAATGGCGCACAAGGCGTTACTGATATTGTGCTCACCAACCAGCGGCAGGGTGAATTCACAGCACCAGCCATCGGGGCCTTTCGCCTTGACCGCCATGGTCTGATCGGGCGCAATCTGAGCCTCAGCCCGATAGTCCGCTTCCGGATGCTTCATCCGTGACACACTTACGACCCGGCGTCTGCCGGCCCGCGCAAGCCACTGATCATATGCAGGGTCATCCCGATTGAGTACAACCAAACCCTGCTCGGCGACGCCGTCAACGATCTCGCCTTTAGCTTTGACGATGTTCTGGTAACTGCCAAAGCCTTCGAGGTGCGCCTGACCGGCGTTGGTCAGAATCACTACTTGCGGGCGCACAAGAGCAACGGTGTGGGCAATTTCACCCAAACCACTCGCACCCAGTTCAACGGCACCGTATTGATGTTCAGGCGCCATCCGGAACAGCGTTAACGGCACACCAATGTGGTTATTCAAGTTACCTTCGGTCGCAAGTGCCTCGCCCATCTGCGCGAGAATCGCGGCGGTTAACTGGCGCACGGTTGTCTTGCCACTACTACCAGTGATGGCCACCAACTGAGCGCTGCTTTCGTTGCGATTTCCGGCCGCCAACACTGCAAGCGCGTTAACCGTGTCATCGACCACCAGTTGCGGAAATGGCACCGAATCGTCTGCGGCTTCTACTACGGCAGCAACGGCGCCTTGCAAGCGAGCCTGCTCAAGAAACTCATGACCATCGAACCGCTCGCCACGCAGAGCGACAAACAGCTGACCATCACCAACCGCGCGGGTATCGGTGGATACCCCCTCAAACCGCATTTTTTCAGCATCAACCGGCTTTCCCGCCAACGATGCACCTAGCCAAGACTGGGCTTCGGCCAGCGAAAAGGCGCGCATCATGCCACACCTCCATTCAGGTGCAACTGATTCTGTACCTGTTCAGCATCACTGAAAGGAATTTTTTGGCCCGCCGCTTCCTGCCAGGTTTCGTGCCCCTTGCCCGCCACCAACACCAAGTCCTTCGGGCCGGCCATGGCGACAGCTTGGGCAATGGCAGTCGCTCGGTCATGGATAACCTGATAATCGGCGCCTTCGGAGAAACCTTCTTCAATATCTTTGGCAATGTGCGCCGGGCTTTCTGACCTCGGGTTGTCATCCGTCACGATGACCACATCCGCTCGCTGCTGCGCTTCAGCCGCCATCTCAGGGCGTTTGCCCGGATCGCGATCACCGCCGCAACCAAATACGCAGATCAGTTTTCCTTCCGTGTGAGGTCGCAGCGCCGCTAGCGCATTGGCCAGCGCATCTGGCGTGTGTGCGTAATCAACGACCACGCAACGGCCATCTGCCCCCGTGTACTTTTCCAATCGGCCTGCTGGAGGCACCAACCTGGAACAGGCATCTACGGCACGATCGACCGGAACACCCAGCGATAACACCGTAGCCATAGCGGCCAAAACATTGCTCGCGTTGAAACTGCCCAACAGAGGCACTTCCAATACAAACTCGCCCCACAAGCCATCGACCGTCGCACGAAAACCCGAAGCAGTCGGGGTAAATTCTTTCAACCACAGCTCTGTCTGGGCTTCATGGAGGCTGTACCGTACCCGATCACACAACCCTTCTATCTGTTCGTATAACTGGCGCCCAAACGGGTCGTCGAAATTGATGACAGAGAAGTGCAGCTCTTCGCGGCGAAACAAGCCAGCCTTGGCCTCGCCATAGGCTTCCATGGTGCCGTGATAATCCAAGTGATCCCGGGTCAGATTGGTGAAGACCGCCCCGGTCATGGCAACTTTGTTAATACGCCCCTGCGCCAATGCATGGGAAGACACTTCCATAACCGCGGCGCGACCTCCATCTAGGCGAATCTGGTGCAATATACGGTTAACCTGAACGACATCCGGAGTGGTGTGAGTTGCTGGCTGCAAACTACCGGGCATACCGTAACCTAGAGTACCAAGCACTCCGCAGGGCGTACCCGCCTCTTGCAACAACGCCGAGATGTATTGAGTGACCGACGTTTTCCCGTTGGTACCCGTCACGCCTACAACCCGCAAATGCCGAGAGGGATGTTCAAAAAAACGCGTGGCGATGCGCCCCATCTGATCCCTAAGGCCAACAATCGGAACAATCAGAGCACCGTGGCGCTCATGACACTCTTGCGGCATCTTTGCTTCCAATAGAACCGCGGTGGCACCAGCCGAGATTGCTTGATCTAAGTAGGCATCGGCCGGAGTCTTTGCCCCCGACAACGCAATAAATGCGTCACCAGAAGCAACATTACGACTATCCGTTTGCAGACCATGGATAGTGACATCAAACACTGAAGGCACGTCAACAATGCCTTGCAACAGGGTACTAATAGACGTGATACACATAGCTACCCCCTATCCCCGGAAGCCGAAGCTCCAACATCAGTAACTTCCAGCTCTGGCTTCACATTCAGCAACCGCAACGCATCTCCCATGACCCGGGCAAAGACCGGCGCAGCCACTTCACCACCGTAATACTCGCCAGACTGAGGCGCATCTACGGCCACCACCGTGACGATTTTCGGATCGTCAATCGGTGCCATGCCCGCAAAAATCGCCTTGTACATGCTGTCCTCATAGCCGTGTGCTCCTACGAGGTGCACCGTTCCGGTTTTGCCGCCAGCCGCGTAAAGGCCCGGCTGAGCTCGGCCTCCCGTGCCTTTCGCTACGGCATCTTTCAGCATCTTTCGGACTTCATAGGTCACTTTTTCGCTTAGAACCCGCTGCCCTTGTGGCCGCTGCTCTTGCTTCAAGAGACTGACCGGATACCGTATGCCGCCATTGGCCAACACCATGTAGGCTTGAGCCAACTGCAAGGCATTGACGCTCAAGCCATATCCATATGACAGGGTTGCTTCCTCAACCGGACGCCATTTCGGACGGGCGGGCAGGACACCGACGGCTTCACCGGGAAAACCAATCCCCGTTGCCTGCCCCAGACCCATGCGCGAGAACAGATTACTCAGAACATCCCCACCCAGGTCGTTCGCGATCTTGCTGACCCCAACGTTGCTCGATTTGACGATAATCTTGGTCAGATCCATTACACCGTAGTTTCGATAGTCCCGAATGGTGAAGCGTCCGAAGCGACGATAACCGGGCGAGGTATCAATGGTGCTATTGATGCTGTACTCACCAGACTCCAAAGCTGCCGCAATCGTCAACGGCTTGATGGTGGAACCCGGCTCGAATAAATCGGTTATAGCCTTGTTGCGTAAATTCTCGACGGCTAACTGTGAGCGGTCATTCGGGTTATACGAGCCCTGATTGACCATCGCCAGTACCTCACCGGTACTGACATCGAGCATAACCAAAGTCCCGCCGCGGGCCTTATGAGCTCCCACAACCGCTTTCAGCTCACGGTAGGCAAGGTACTGAAGCCGGAGATCGATGCTCAATTCAAGATCTTTGCCGGGGCGGGCATCACTCACCAACATCAAATCTTTAATGATATGGCCGCGACGATCTTTAAGAACACGCTTTGCACCCGGCTCACCTTCCAGCCATTGGTTGTAGGCCAGCTCAATACCTTCCTGACCGTCTTCGTCTATGTTGGTAAAGCCGACAACGTGAGCAGTCACCTCACCGGCGGGATAGTAACGACGATATTCCTGGCGCGCATAAATGCCGCCGAGCCCCAACGCTAAAGCTTCTTTAGCCATCGCAGGCTGAACCTTACGGCGCAAATAGATAAATTCACGACTCGCGTAATCGCGAAGGCGCTGGCGCAGCTCCCCTTCGGATAATTCCAACAGTCTGGCGAGCACCGCCAACTTCGGATGCTCGGGATCAATTTCTGACGGGTTCGCCCATACAGTCTGAACCGGGGTGCTCACTGCCAACGGCTCGCCATGGCGGTCCGTCACCACACCGCGGTGAGCATCAATGGACTCTGTTCGAATAGTGCGAACATCACCCTGCTGGCGTAAAAAATCATTATCAACAACAAGCAAATCGGTCAGCCGCCAACCAATGCCCAGCATCACCAACAGAAAAACGCCCAGCACAGAGTAAAAGCGCCAAGCTTTCAAGCCTGCCACCAGTCGCTGCACCCTGCTGTTTGTCTGTTCGCTTCGAGCGGACAAATTGGCCACCTTGCTGCTGTGATAGTTCTAGTTAGCCGCAATCGGCGTCATCAAAGGCACCAGCACGATATCCTGCCGCCCCGGAACTCTCATACCAAAACGTTCTGCTGCCAGGTTCTCAACACGACCATGAGCACTCAGAGCACTCTGCTCCAATAAAAGCTGACTCCACTCCCTCTCGTGGGCGTCACGTTGCTGCTGCAGTGTCGACAACGCATTGAAGAGCTCTCGGTTCTCGTGCGCGCTCACGACCACCCCAATAGCGGAGACCGTCAGCACCAGCAATAGAACCAAAGACACGAGAACCTGCTTTTCACGAGCTGTATCGAAGACTTCTCTAGAAACTCGAACTGCCGAGACAACGCCTTCTCGGACTTTCTCTTTGTTCAGTTTTGCGGTTTTCGTCGGTTGTTCTATAGCTACGGCACCCATGGCGTCTCGCTCCCTTGCGAATTCGCTTCAGTTGGTTCTTCGTTCCAATACCCGCATAACAGCACTGCGAGCCCGAACGTTCTCGTCTATTTCATGATCGCTGGCCTTATTGGCCTTACCGACCAGACGGTAAGAAGACTGCATCTGCTCCGCCGTCACTGGCACGCCTTTTGGAATCTTTGGCCCTTGAGCCAAATCCCTCATAAACCGCTTAACCAAACGGTCTTCAAGCGAATGGAAGCTGATCACCACCAGCCTGCCACCGGGAACCAGGCGTTCCGCGGCGACTTTCAACCCGATTTCCAAGTCTTCCAGCTCCCGATTGATATAGATTCGGATTGCTTGGAAGGTGCGTGTCGCCGGGTGTTTATGCTTCTCTTTCTTCGGCACCGCCTCGGCGACCAGCTCAGCCAACTGCCGAGTCGTCTCCAAAGGCTCCTCAGCTCGACGCTGAACCACCAAACGCGCAATACGGCGAGAGAAGCGCTCTTCGCCGTACCGGAAAATCACGTCTGCAATGTCTTTCTCGTCCGCACTGGCCAGCCACTGCGCCGCGCTTGGCGCCTGCTGTGGGTTCATCCGCATATCCAAAGGACCATCGCGCATAAACGAGAACCCGCGCTCAGCATCATCCAATTGGGGCGACGACACACCGAGATCCATCAATACACCGTTGACGGTCGGCCATTGCTTGGCATCCAATGCGCCAGTGAGCTCAGCAAACGAGCCGTGAAACCAGTCAAACCGCTGATCGCTGGCCGCCAACTCTTCTGCCACCCGAATCGCCTCAGGGTCTTTATCGACACCTAACAAACGCCCCTGTTCGTTGAGCTGGCTCAGAATGAGCCGGCTATGTCCACCGCGCCCGAACGTGCCATCGACATAACAGCCTGCGCTGTCATTAACCAGATAGTCGACGGCCTCATCGAGCAACACGGAGCGATGCCTGAAACCTTCAACTGAGTCAGAATCCGGCTTGGTCATAGTGACAGAGCCTCCATTTCAGGCGGCACATCGTCATCGTCAGAAGACTCATCCAGCCAGGCCACCCAACGCTCTTCGCTCCAGAGCTCCCACTTATTACCCTGACCGATCAACATCAATTTCTTTTCCAAATAGGCGTAACTTCTAAGTGTGGGCGGTACAAGAATGCGGCCAGCCGAATCAAGCTCCATGGGCGCTGCGTTACCGAGCATCAGACGCTGCAAACGACGAACTGGCTTCTTGATATTGGGCAAAGCTTCAATCTTGGGTCGTAAGACTTCCCATTCGGGCTCTGGATACAGCAGTACGCAACGCTCTTCATCTGTATTGGCACTGGCAGTCAAAACAATACGGCCACCACAAAGCTGCGCGAGCTCTTCGCGCAGCTTTGTCGGAATCGCTAAGCGACCCTTCGCGTCCATATTGATGGCATGACTGCCAAGAAAGTTGCTCATTTACGTCGCATCCAAGGGTGCCATTTCCACAAAAAACCACTTTTTCCCACTTCCGCACACTATAGAAACACGCAAAAGACAATGCAAGCGCCGCTTTCGCTGTCGCAAGGCCAAAAGTTCCTTTAATGACAAGAGGTTACGAAATAGAAATTTATGGAGAGTCTGAAAAGACGAAGAGAAGTAGAGAAAAAACAAGAACCTGCAGAGCGTTCTGAACACTTAACCTAAAGCATAAGATCTTTTGGCTATAACCGCAGGGTTGTGAGAAGTACGCACATTAAATAATGATAGGAAAAAGAGCTCGCCGATAAGCCGGGTTCTGTCTTGGACAGTCATTCATCTAGGGCCTGCGTCACCACAGGCCTCAAGCAACCTACCCGAATCCAGCGCGGGCCACGCCAACGGATTCCTATTTGGTCTTGCTCCAGGTGGGGTTTACCATGCCGTGAACTGTTGCCAGTCACGCGGTGCGCTCTTACCGCACCATTTCAACCTTACCGGCGCCCGAAGGCACTTAGGCGGTGTATTTTCTGTTGCACTTTCCGTCGACTCGCGCCGCCCAGGCGTTACCTGGCACCTTGCCCTATGGAGCCCGGACTTTCCTCCCCCGGTAAAACCGGCGGCGACTGTCTGGCGAGCTCGGAGCTGACAATACCCCTACAGCCGCCTACGCGCAAGTGCTTTAGCCTCCCTTCATCTCTAAGGCCCGCTGATAGAGCTCATTCTTCCCCAGACCACATACATCCGCCACGATTCTCGCCGCCTTTTTCACCGGCAGCTCTTTAACCAGCATCGCCAGCAATTTATTAGCATCAACTGAAGCCTCTGCACCCTGCACACCTTCCGAGCCTCGGATCATCACCACGAACTCCCCTTTGGCTCCGTGCGGGTCAGCTAGCAGCTCCGACAACACTTCTCCAGCAGGTCCCGCATAGAAGGTCTCGAAGGTTTTGGTCAGCTCCCTGCCTAACACGCACTCTCGATCCGCACCCAGAACCTCGATGAGATCTTCCATAAAGTCGGTGATTCGGTGAGGTGACTCATAGAACACCAGCGTCGCCGGCTGATGCTTAAAACCTTCCAGCGCAGTCTTTCGCCCAACCCGCTTAGCCGGCAAAAAGCCTGCGAACAAAAACTGATCGGTCGGCAAGCCGGCTGCGGAAAGCGCTGCCACCAGAGCGCATGCGCCAGGTATTGGTGAAACCGAATAGCCAGCCGCCCGAGCCTCTCTCACTAGTATGTAGCCAGGATCGGAAATCAGAGGCGTACCCGCATCGGACACCAAGGCCACACTCTGCCCTTGCGACAAAGCATCAAGGATCTGGCTGACCCGAGCCCGTTCGTTGTGATCATGGAGCGCAAGCATCTGTTTGTTTAGCCCAAGATGCTGAAGCAACCTGCCGCTATGACGCGTATCCTCCGCCGCCACTAAATCGGCTTTAGCCAACACCTGACGCGCACGCTCCGTTACATCATCGAGATTTCCGATCGGCGTTGCGACAACGTATAGCTGTCCACCGGCACTAACGGGCGTTCGCTCAGAACTGGGCATAAAATGACTCCGGAGAATGGATAACATGATTATATAGCCGGCCCATGACAGCCACGTCATGTGAAATACGCCGGGAGCTGGTAAACTTGCCAGCTAATTAGCGGCATCACAAGCCCAATGATCCGGAGACGACCGAGCCTGCCATGATGACATACCGCAACTCATTACCTACGCTAACGCTACTTGCCGTGCTGATGACCCTGCTTAGCGGCTGTGCGTCCATCAATCTTGACACTCATGTTGCCGAAACGCCGGAACAGGCCCTAACCATAGCGGCGGATGAAAACGACCCACAACGCGCCCAGCGTTACCTGCTCCGCATAGCCAGCGATTACCAGAACAAAGGCAATCACACCGCGGCCAGGAAAATACTTCGGCACAACCTGTTAAAGTCAGCCAAAGGCCAGCCTCTCGAACAGCAGCGGTTGCTTGCTATGGCCAGCGCGATCGAGTTGGATGACCGAGCCTGGGCCAAAGAACTCGCCGCCACCGGCAACGCTGAAGATTTCCTAAACTACCCCAGCGATTTGTTGCCCCGAGCTGCAAACCTGCAAGCACAAACCTACGCGCTAGCAGGCAAGCCTCTTGATGCAGCGACAACACTGATCTTGCTTGGCCAGACCGATAGCAGCACCAGCCCGCAGAGTATTCACGACAAAATCTGGAGCCAACTGAAGAACGTTAGCTCAACCAAGCTGCAAGCCAATACCGACAACGCCATCGGGTTTGAAAACCAAGGTTGGCTTGAACTGGCGATGACACTCCGGAACACAGACGGCAACCTGGATGCACAAGGTCGACTCATTCGGGAATGGCAAAACAACTGGCCAGGACATCCTGCCGCCCAAACTCTGCCGAAAGATCTGGCCCTTATGGCAGACATCTCTTCCTTACGACCAGAAAACATTGTCTTGGCGCTGCCACTCAACGGCCCCCTAGCCAGTGCAGGCAAAGCTATTCGAGACGGCTTCATCTCGGCCTATTACAATGACATCAGTGCCAATCGCAGCAAAACCGATATCCGCGTTGTGGATACAACCAACCAGTCTTTTCGCGACCTCTACAGCAAACTGAGCAGCGGCAACGCTGATTTGATCGTTGGCCCACTTGAGAAAGACGGCTTAACAGAACTGGCAGATATGAACACCCTTCCCGTCCCTGTGCTCGGTCTAAACTATTTACCTAGCGACAGCAAAGCACCTAGCGGCCTTTACCAATACGGCCTCTCTGCCGAAGACGAAGCGCGACAAATTGCGGAACAACTTGCGGCAGACAACATCACTCGGATTCTCGCGCTCATCCCTAACGGCGAGTGGGGAGACCGAGTTACCTCTGCTCTGACCAATAAACTTCAAGAAACTGGCGTAACGGCACTGCAGGTACAGCGATTCATCCCGGAAGACAACCTTCGCGCCATTACCGCCGACGTTCTTGGCGTAACGGCGTCTCGCCAGCGCGCAATCGATGTTGAGCGCACCATTGGCCTGAACGTGGAATTCGAACCCCGACCACGCCAGGATGCCGAAGCCATTGTCATGGTTGCCGCACCGACCATCGCCCGGCAGTTCAAACCACTGTTTGCTTTCTATTTCGCAGGCAATCTTCCGGTCTATGCGCCGTCTATAACCTACGAAGGTATCCCCAACCCGAGCCGTGACCGCGATTTAAACAACGTGATCTTCACGGATATCCCTTGGGTTCTTGCGGGAGACAACCCGTTACGTAGCGATGCGGAACAGTACCTAAGTGGCACCAAAGGCCAATTGGGCCGCCTGTTCGCTATGGGCGCTGACGCCTGGCAACTCAGCAAGCGCTTACCGCTTCTACAGCAGGTCAAAGATGCTGCCATCGATGGACATACGGGCACGCTTACCATGGCCCCATCTGGCGCCATACACAGAGAACAGCTGTGGGCCAAATTTGTTAATGGCACCCCCGAAATACTCGAAACAAAATCCCCGGACGCGCTCGTTTCCGACGAACAAGAACGAACTAACGATTAGTCATGGCCAAGGACGGCAAAAAGGCGCTAGGCGACTTCTACGAAGGGGTGGCAGCTCGTTACCTTACGAGCCGGGGCGTCTCCATAATTGAACGCAACGTCTACAACCGGGGCGGAGAGATTGATCTCATCGGACTCGACGGCGACGTGTTAGTGTTTTTCGAAGTGCGGTACCGCAAAACCAACAGCTTGGTAGATCCTCTAGACTCAATCACCGCAAGCAAGCAGAAGTGTTTGATAAGGGCCGCCTCGTTTTATCTTCATCGAAACAACCTATGGGATACAGAAGCGCGCATCGACGTGGTTGGTATTACGCCGGGAACTACCAGCAAATACCGGGTACAATGGGTTAAAAATGCAATTCAGGCAGATTAGTACCGGCACCATGACCAATACCGAAGAACGAATCAATTACTGGTTTGCAAACCACATGGAACAGACAGCGCAAGCTGCTGTCACCGCAGGCCCCGCCATTGGAACCGTAGCAGATGCGTTCGTAACCACACTGCTCCAGGATGGCAAAATTATCGCTTGCGCGAATGGCAACGCCAACGTGCTTACGCAATACCTGTGCACGGCACTGCTCTCAAGGTTTGACCAGGATCGTCCCGCGCTCCCCGCCATCAACCTGGGCGCGGACGCGACCACCTACTCTGCGATTTGCCGCGACAATCGTTTTAATGACACCTTCTCAAGGCAAGTAAGGGCTGTGGGCAAACCCGGAGACCTACTATTTGTGGTTGTCGATGACGGCCACAAAGCCAACCTGATTCAAGCTATTCAGGCGGCCCACGATCGGGAAATGATGGTTGTCGTCCTCAGCGCACGGGAGAAATCGGACATCACCTCTCTGATGCACCCGGAAGACCACGAAGTTGCGTTGAACGATCTGTCACCCCACGAAGCCACACCATTAATGATGGTGATCATCAATGCTTTGTGCGATCAGATCGATGCGAAGCTATTTGGCGGGTAAAAAAAAGCCGGCAAGCCGGCTTTTTTTATTTCACTACCTTTAGCGTCGGCCGGCCAGAAGGCCTTTCGCCCGCTTTCGGAGCGGGAACATCATCCCCTTCCGGATCAGGAAAGCCCGGCTCGCTGCCGAACACCATTCCTTCACCATTTTCTTTTGCATAAATTGCCAGCACAGCCTGCAGTGGAATGAACACCTGCATGGGTACGCCGCCGAATCGAGCGCTAAACTCAATCGCTCCATTACCAATCACCAGACCCCGTACGGCACCAGTACTGATATTCAGAACAATCTGACCATTAGCTACGTGCTCTGTCGGCACCTGAACACCCTGAACACCCGCATCAACCACAATATACGGGGTACAGTCGTTGTCCAGAATCCACTCATTCAGCGCCCTTACCAAGTAGGGGCGGCTGGAGGTCATGGCAATATTTAAATCAGACACTACAACAACTCCTGATTTGGAAGCCGGGCGCTATGCCATCAGCTGCGAATATCTTCTTCAAGATCAGAAAGGCTAGCCTTAAAGCCTTCGCGACTGAAGATACTCTCCATATACTTGAGCAGCGGCTTGGCCTGCTTGTCTTTATCGCTCAGTTCGATACCGAGCGCCGGCAGACGCCACAAGATCGGCGCAATACAGCAGTCCACAATGGTGAACTCTTCAGACAAGAAGAACGGCATTTCCGCAAACAGAGGGCCGGTCGCCAGCAAGCTTTCTTTCAGCTCTTTACGCGCGGCATCTGAAGCCTTACCGGTTGGCTGAGCAACGATCTGATCAACCAAAGCACACCAATCTTTCTGAATCCGGTGGATCATCAAGCGGCTGTTAGCTCGTGCAACGGGGTACACAGGCAAAAGCGGTGGATGCGGGAAACGCTCATCCAGGTATTCCATCATGATGTTCGGTTCGTATAGAACCAAATCACGATCCACCAATGTCGGTACGGCGTTGTACGGGTTCATATCCGCCAATTCTGCCGGAGGGTTGTCCGGCTCCACATCAACAACATCAACGGTAACACCCTTTTCCGCCAATACAATACGCACACGATGGCTGTAATGGCTGTTTGGGTCCGAGAAAAAAGTCATTGATGACCGCTTGGTCACAACGCCCATATAAGCTACCTCACGATTCAAAAATCGAAACAATCCAGTAAACGCAAAAAACCAGCGGTCCTTGAAGGGACCGCTGGAATCTAGGATTAAGGATTATACCCTAAATCTTAATGTACGTCTTTCCAGTACTCGCGATTGAGCAAGTATGCGAAGACGAAGAAGATGGCCACGAAGATCAGCACGAAAATACCAAGACGCTCGCGCTCAACTTTTACCGGGTCACCCATGTAGGACATGAAGTTGGTCAGATCCCACATTGCCTGATCGAATTCAGCACCATTCATGCTGCCTTCGATGGCATACTCAGGGCACACATCACTGTTGTTGATGTTACCACTGAGGGGCTCAACATTTGGCTTAACGCCAATATTGGGCTTAACCGCACACAGACCTTGCAGACCAACCATCACATGAGGCATACCAACGAGATCGAAGACCACGTTGTTCACTCCCAAGGGACGACTGTCATCTTTGTAGAATCCACGCAGGTAGGAATAAACCCAGGATTCGCCACGCAGACGAGTCTCTAGCGTCAAGTCAGGTGGCGGAGCACCAAACCAACCCGCAGCCATACCTTTGTCCATGGAGTTTTTCATCAACTCCCCGATTTTGGCGCCAGTGAAGATTAGATTCTCCTCGTACAACGCCGCAGGAATCTCCAAATCGTCAGAGACACGCTTGTAACGGGCGTACTCCATAGAGTGGCAACCCATGCAGTAGTTGGTGAACAAGGCCGCACCACGCTGCAAAGACGCTTTGTCAGTATGATCCGGAGTCATCTCATCCAGATGAACCGAGCCACCCGCTGCCAACCCAAGCGCTGGCAGGATCGCTATGAAAAGACCAAATATCAGCTTTCTCATTATCCTGTCACCCTCTCTGGCACTGGCTTGGTTTTCTCCATGCGCGTGTAGAACGGCATGAGGATGAAGTACGCGAAGTACAACGCTGTCAAGATCTGGGCGGCGGTGGTACGACCTTCCGTCGCCGGAACGATACCCAAGTAACCCAGCACCACAAAGCTGATCGCAAAAATCGTCAGAGCAATCTTGCTCAGCCAGCCTTTGTAGCGGATTGACCGAACCGGACTTCTATCCAGCCAAGGCAACACGAATAGAATGGCAATCGCAGCACCCATGACAACCACACCCCAGAACTTGGCATCGAGACCGAACAGATCAACGGTTACCGCACGCAACATCGCATAGAAGGGCGTGAAGTACCATACCGGAGCGATATGAGCCGGCGTCTTCAGATTGTTGGCTGGCTCGAAGTTTGGTTTCTCGAGGAACAGGCCACCCATTTCAGGGAAGAAGAACACCACGATAAAGAAGATAAAGAAGAACACCGCCACACCCAGCAGGTCGTGCACTGAGTAGTACGGATGGAACGGGATACCATCTTTCGGAATGCCGTTCTCGTCTTTGTTTTTCTTAATGTCGATACCGTCAGGGTTGTTTGAACCCACTTCGTGCAACGCCAGGATGTGCAGCACAACCAATGCCAACAGAACGATCGGCAACGCAACAACGTGCAAGGCAAAGAAGCGGTTAAGCGTGATACCGGAAATCAGGTAGTCACCACGAATCCACAAAGACAAATCTTCACCGATCACCGGAATAGCACCGAACAGGTTAACAATAACCTGGGCACCCCAGTAAGACATCTGACCCCATGGCAGCAGGTAGCCCATAAAGGCTTCCGCCATCAGCACCAGATAAATCAGCATGCCGAAGATCCAGATCAACTCACGAGGTTTCTGGTAGGAGCCGTACATCAAGCCACGGAACATGTGGAGATAGACCACCACGAAGAACGCAGAGGCCCCCGTAGAGTGGAGATAACGCAACAACCAGCCCCATTCAACATCACGCATGATGTATTCGACGGAAGCGAAAGCGCCGTCGCCAGACGGGTTGTAGCTCATGGTCAGCCAAATACCGGTAACCAACTGGTTAACCAGAACAAGCATGGCCAACGAGCCGAAGAAGTACCAGAAATTAAAGTTCTTGGGCGCGTAATACTTCGCCAAGTGGTTGTTCCAAGCATCAACAATAGGAAGACGCTCATCTACCCAATTTATAAGTTTTTGCATTACGCTGCCTCCGGATCAAGACCAATCGTCATGGTCGAATCGTTATCGAACCGATAAGGCGGTACTTCCAGGTTCAGAGGAGCTGGCTGCCCACTGAGAACGCGGCCGGACAAATCGAACTTGGAGCCGTGACATGGGCAAAAGAACCCACCCAACCACTCTTCACCCAAATCTGCAGGAGCCACCTCCGGACGGTAGGTAGGAACGCAACCAAGGTGCGTACAAATGCCTACCAGAACCATAAGCTCCGGCTTCAGAGAGCGTGATGCTCCCTTGATGTATTCCGGCTGCTGGCTGGCTGCGGTTGATTCTGGATCTTTCAACCGAGGGGTCATCTCCTCGACACGATCCAGCATTTCCTGTGACCGCCGCACAACCCACACTGGCTTGCCTCGCCACTCAACAGTCACCTGCTGACCTGGCTCAATTTTGTCGACATTCATTGTTACCGGTGCACCGGCTGCTTCCGCTTTTGCGCTGGGATTCCAGGACGCTACGAAAGGAACAGCTGCACCGACGACGCCGACACCACCTACCACGGATGTGGCACCGATTAGAAATCGGCGCCGACCTTGGCTCACGTCGCCATTACTCATTATGGTTTTCTCCCATCAGGCGAGGCACAGACGCGGAAACACCGATACTGCGCTTCGAAAAGGACTTCACAACCCAAAATTATAAGCGAGGAAATGGTAATGAAATTAACCTTCGCTTACAAGTTAGAAAGGCCCAGTGCCGGGCTTATCCCTGCGCCAGATCAAAATTTTTTACAGTCTTAAGGCACAAAAAAACCCGACCAAAAGATCGGGTTTTTCCATCGGCACAAGGTGCAGATTAACGCTTGGAGAACTGCGGACGCTTACGCGCTTTACGCAGACCAACCTTCTTACGCTCAACCTTACGTGCGTCACGGGTAACGTAACCCGCTTCGCGCATCGATGGGCGCAGTGTTTCGTCGTAATCCATAAGGGCGCGAGTCAAACCGTGGCGAATTGCGCCAGCCTGACCACTGATACCACCACCCTTAACTGTGATATTGATATCGAAACGATCTTCAGAACCCGCAACAACCAGCGGCTGACGCACGATCATTCGAAGCGTCTCACGACCGAAGAATTCTTCGATAGTGCGACCGTTGATAGAAATGTTACCGCTTCCCGGCTTGATAAAAACCCGAGCCGTGGACGACTTGCGGCGACCAGTACCGTAATTTTGTGCTACAGACATATTCGCCTTCCGTTAAATGTCGAGTTCTTTGGGCTGCTGGGCGGCATGCGCGTGCTCAGCGCCGGCGTACACTTTCAGCTTCTTGAACATGGCACGACCAAGCGGACCTTTCGGAAGCATGCCTTTCACAGACTTCTGAATAATTTGCTCGGGAGCCTTGTCAACCAGCTTCTCGAAATTGATGGATTTGATTCCACCTGGAAAGCCGGTATGGCTGTAATACATCTTATCAGATGCCTTGTTGCCGGTAACCTTCACCTGGCTGGCATTGATAACAACGATATAATCGCCAGTGTCCACATGAGGGGTATACTCAGGCTTATGCTTGCCCCGCAGACGAAGGGCGATTTCGGTTGACAGACGACCCAGCGTCTTGCCGGCTGCGTCTACAACGTACCAGTCACGTTTTACAGTTTCTGGTTTCGCACTCAGAGTCTTCATTGATTCCGCCTTGAACGCTAAAAGAAACGTTAGAAACCACCACCGGTACATGCAAGGCATCCGGGGGAGGTCCATACCTAGTTTGCGCTGGCACTATTCGGGGCTGAGATAGTGACATCGCCTTGAAAAGCCAGGGCGCGAAGTATACTCGAACCCCAAAAGAAAGCCAACCCTACGTCGCCTTGTCTCGTAAATCCCCTACAAAACGCTTAATTTGGCGCCAACACATCGGCCGGCCGGCCGTAGAGTGTACTCGCATTCTCCAGCACCACCTCGGCAAGCCTTTCCTTAGGCTCGCCCCGAAGTTGAGCCAGCTGGGCCAATATATCAGGTATATATTCCGGGGAGTTCTGCCCCTTAGCAACTCCCGCCGGCGACATATCCGGCGCGTCGGTTTCCAGCACTAACGTGTCAGACGGCAAGCGAGCGACTACGTCTCGGGTCTTCTTTGAGCGGGCGTGAGTAATCACTCCCCCCACACCAATATAGCAGCCCAACTCAATAAAGTGACAGGCTTGCTGATAGCTTCCGGAGAAGCCGTGAATCAGCGCGCGGCCGTCCCAGCGCTCTGACCGCAGAAGGGCAGCCACTTGGTCGTGAGCTTTTACAGAGTGGACCACCAGCGGCAAATCCATACGAGCGGCCATTTGTACTTGCGCCGCAAACCACGGCTTCTGGCCATCGATCGAGCCGCGCAGACCGTCAAGGCCGCACTCCCCAACAGCCAGACACCCTGGCTCTCTTTTCTCGAGCGCAGCTTCTAGCGATTCCAGATCCTCCTCGCCATGCTCACCCACAAACCAAGGATGGATGCCTAGACAATACCACAGCCCCACCTCAGGCTTTGACAAAGATGCCAACCGCCCCCAATCGGGGCACCGGACCCCAGGCATAACCAAGCCGTTTACACTCTGTGCCCTTGCACCTGCCAACACTTGATCCCGGCGCTCATCAAACTCCGGGAAGTCGAAATGGCAATGGGCATCGAACAGGCGCATGCGTGGCTCCACCAAGCTTCGTTAGTGTTCTCGAGTTTTATGGAACTGAACGTCCGGGTAACGCTCCTGAGCCAAGTTCAGGTTTACCATCGTCGGTGCGATGTAAGCCAACCGGTCACCACCGTCGAGCGCGACATTCTCCTGGTTCTTACGCTGGAACTCTTCCAGCTTGCGCTCGTCGTCACAGGTTACCCAGCGTGCAGTTGCTACGTTGATCGGCTCATAGATAGCCTCGACTTTGTACTCACTCTTCAATCGCGCAACCACCACATCAAACTGCAGCACGCCGACAGCCCCAACAATCAGGTCATTGTTTTTAAATGGCCGGAACACCTGAACCGCGCCTTCCTCGGAGAGCTGAATGAGGCCTTTCTGTAGTTGCTTGGCTTTCAATGGATCTTTCAGACGAATCCGACGGAACAACTCCGGAGCAAAGTTCGGAATACCGGTGAACTTCATGTCTTCGCCCGCAGTGAAGGTATCGCCAAGCTGGATGGTTCCGTGGTTGTGCAAGCCAATGATATCGCCCGCAAACGCCTGCTCAGCATGCTCTCGGTCACCAGCCATGAACGTTAGGGCGTCGGAAAAGCGAACATCCTTACCGATACGAACGTGACGCGCCTTCATACCTTGCTTATAGCTGCCTGAAACGATTCGAACAAACGCTATCCGGTCACGGTGCTGGGGGTCCATGTTCGCCTGGATTTTGAAGACAAACCCAGAGAAGCCTTCCTCCTCGGGCTCAACCGTGCGCACATCCGTGGCACGCGCCTGGGGCGTTGGAGCCCACTCGATCAGACCATCAAGCATATGATCAACGCCAAAGTTGCCCAGCGCGGTACCGAAAAATACGGGGGTCAGCTCACCGGCCAGGAAAGCCTCTTGATCAAACTCGTGCGAAGCACCTTTCACCAGCTCGATTTCATCCCGCAAGTCAGCGGCATAGCCGCCAAGCGCTTCCTCCAATTCCGGATTATCCAGCCCTTTTATAACACGCCGTTCCTGAATGGTATGGCCTTGACCGGTTTGGTATAAAATCACTTCATCACGGACCAAGTGATACACACCCTTAAAGCCCTTGCCCATACCAATCGGCCAGGTCACCGGTGAACAAGCAATTTTCAGTACGTCTTCCACTTCATCCATTAGCTCAATCGGATCACGAGTATCACGGTCCAGCTTGTTCATGAAAGTGATAATGGGGGTATCTCTAAGACGCGTAACCTCCATCAACTTGATGGTCCGCTCTTCAACACCTTTGGCACTGTCGATAACCATCAGACACGAATCGACTGCAGTCAGGGTACGGTAGGTATCCTCGGAGAAATCCTCGTGGCCTGGGGTATCCAGCAGGTTTACAAGCTTTCCTCCATAGGGAAACTGCATCACCGAGGTGGTTACTGAAATGCCACGCTCTTTTTCCATCTCCATCCAGTCAGATTTAGCGTGCTGGCCAGACTTCTTGCCTTTTACCGTACCGGCCTTCTGCAGCGCTTGACCGAACAACAGTACCTTTTCAGTAATGGTGGTTTTACCGGCATCCGGGTGCGAGATAATCGCAAAGGTATGGCGATTGGCCACTTCCCTCGATAGGTTAGACATAAGACAACAGCCTGAATGGAATGGATGATAAACGGGGTATTATACGGGCTAGCGGGGGCTCAGGTGAACTGCAACTCCATGACTCTCGCATCTTCGCCGCCCGAAGGGCCGGGGTAATATTTTGGCCTGACACCAATCTGCTTAAAACCTTCACTTCGATACAGCAACGTTGCTGCGCGATTGCTTTTACGAACCTCCAGAATCATGCACGCCAAATCATCTTCGACCGCGACCGCTATCGCATGCTGGAGCAACTTTCGCCCTACCCCCATGCCTCGAACAGTCGGGTGTACACACACGTTAAGTAAGTGTGCCTCATCGAATTGATAACTTATGATCGTGTAGCCAACGAGCTCTTTTTCGGAAACGTACGCCCACACCCGATAACTGTCCTTGAAGCAGTCTCGGAAGATGCCCTCAGTCCAGGGGTGCGAATGCCCAAGCCGCTCCAGTTCCATCACTCGCGGAAGATCACTTGGGGTGAGCCGACGTATGCCGGAATCTGCAACTTGGTCGGCCCTCATAGAGCCGAGAGGGGTTTGATCATTTGCCATAGCTCTCGCTTCATCAAGGGATCGGATGCGAGCTTCGCCAAGCTCCCTGAAAACCTTACGGCCGCTGGTTTCCCGAATGCCTGCTCTAGCAAATCGCTCTCGTCACCCAGAATCACAATCTGACGATCTTTCTCGGCACCGTATCGTGCGGAAATCGCTTCCAGTAAATGCTCGACGCGATTGAGCGAAACTTTAAGATTATTGAACAAAGGCCAGTGGATAGATCCGAGCCCAACAGGTGATGCCTCTCCCACACTTTTCAATATGTTCGCTGCCAACGTCTCTTGTAGCGAGAAGCTTGTATCCTCGGACATCTCTGCGATCAACAAGAAGCGGTTACCCCGCCATGCCTGAATAAACACGCGCGGCACAGCTTCGGGCACATGAGCGAAAGCGCGCGGAAGCTCTTCATCGGGAACAGCTATGTCTTCAGAAGAATCCGTTTTACCTACAATCGCAGTTTTCTGAGGCTCAGCAGGCTCCGCTGGTCGAGGCGAGTTTGCTGGCGCTTCAACCGCTGACATCAAACTCTGGAGGTGAGCAATCTTGTCGCGACTACGGGCAGCTTGCTCCGGATCACTTTGCGCGGGTGCTGCTGATGCGGCCACACCAAGCTCTGGCATGGCCGGTTCATCGTTGAACTCACTGAAGTCGTACTCGGGGCTGGGCGCGGCGCCGGGAAGCGGTTCGCGCGCATACCACATCCTGACCCCGGCGACGCCGAGGTAGAATTGCCTTGCCGCTTCGGTATGCATATCAACAACACCTAATCGTTAGTCGTAAAGCCAGCCGCACGAATTCAGACATCAGCAACCTGTGGATGCTGACGAATGCCGCCCGAAGTTACCAAGTTAAGAGCCTCGATATAAGCTTTGGCCGACGCGATGATGATGTCGGTGTCCGCTCCTACGCCGTTAACGATTCGCCCTCCACGTTCAAGTCGAACCGTCACCTCACCCTGAGCATCGGTACCACTGGTGATGTTGTTGACTGAGTAAAGCTGCAGGTTACAACCGGAATCTACTAATGATTCAATCGCTTTAAAGGCGGCATCAACCGGACCACTGCCCTCAGAAGTAACCGTATGCTCAGTGCCATCGACCGTCATGGTCAACGTGGCTTTTGGCACAACGCCTGTTTCTGATGCAACCTTCATGCACACCAGACCATAGCGCCCAACCTCTTCTTTCTGTTTGGTATCACTGGCGATGGCCTGCAGATCTTCGTCGAATATTTCATGCTTAAGGTCAGCCAGTGCCTTGAAGCGGGTGAACGCTTCATTCAACTCGGTCTCGGTCTCAAACTGGATCCCCAATTCCTGCAAACGGGTGCGGAACGCGTTGCGCCCCGAGTGTTTACCCAGTACCAAACTGTTGGTATGCCAGCCCACGTCTTGGGCCTTCATAATCTCGTAGGTTTCGCGGTGTTTCAGCACACCATCCTGGTGAATGCCGGATTCGTGAGCAAACGCGTTAGCCCCAACAATCGCCTTGTTGGGCTGGACAGGGAAACCGGTAATGGTCGACACCAGGCGAGACGCGGGAACAATATGCTCTGCGTTCACTCGGGTATCGATGTTGAACAGGTCTTTACGAGTGCGTACCGCCATCACAATCTCTTCAAGGGAGGCGTTACCTGCACGCTCGCCCAAGCCATTGATCGTGCACTCCACCTGCCGTGCACCATTCGTCACCGCGGCGATAGAGTTCGCCACGGCGAGGCCGAGGTCGTTGTGACAGTGAACAGAAAAGATCGCCTTATCGGCATTGGGTATACGGTTCAGCAGCTGGCGTATCGTCTCCCCGAACTCCGCAGGGATGGCATAACCCACTGTATCGGGAATATTGATGGTGGTCGCACCCGCATCGATTGCCGCTTCGATAATACGACACAAGAAATCGAGCTCTGAACGCCCAGCGTCCTCGCAGGAGAATTCCACATCATCAACGTGGCTTCTCGCTCGCTTCACGGCACGTACCGCTTGCTCTACGACCTCGTCCGGCTTCATCTGCAATTTATGCTGCATATGAATAGGCGAAGTCGCAATGAAAGTATGAATTCGCCCTTGAGCTGCCGGCCGGATCGCCTCTGCCGCTCGATCGATATCCTTATCGAGTGCTCGGGCAAGACTACAAATCGTTGACTCTTTGATGCTTTCAGCAATGGCTTTGACCGCCTCAAAGTCGCCCTGACTGGCAATGGCGAAGCCAGCTTCAATTACATCGACCCTCAGCCTTTCCAGGGCCTTGGCGATACGAAGCTTTTCATTTTTATTCATCGTCGCGCCGGGACTTTGTTCGCCGTCACGAAGAGTTGTATCGAAAATCACCAAATGATCAGGTGCAGCCATTGCCGGGCTCCCATCAGAAACTAAATGTTTAAGTGCTGTTTATTGTCGCGAGTATATCACTTCTTAGTTTCAGGAGCGTAAGCCGGTGACGTCATTGAACTGACCAGCAAGTAACAGAATGGGCATCCAGAAATGAAAAAACCCCAGCCTCGTACGAAGCTGGGGTTTTTGGTATTAAGAGTCTGACGATGACCTACTCTCACATGGGCAAGTGCCACACTACCATCGGCGCAGGCTTGTTTCACTTCTGAGTTCGGGATGGGATCAGGTGGTTCCAAGCCGCTATGGTCGTCAGACAAAACGGTTTGATCACTGGGGGACGAGATGGAACGTGATACGATTTCTTTAGTGCGTTATCCGCAATTGTCTTGGGTGTTATATAGTCAAGCCGCACGAGCAATTAGTACTGGTTAGCTCAACGCCTCGCAGCGCTTACACACCCAGCCTATCAACGTCCTGGTCTTGAACGGCTCTTCAGGAGGCTCAAGGCCTCAGGGAGATCTCATCTTGGAAGGGGCTTCCCGCTTAGATGCTTTCAGCGGTTATCCTATCCGAACATAGCTACCCAGCAATGCTTCTGGCGAAACAACTGGAACACCAGCGGTTCGTTCACTCCGGTCCTCTCGTACTAGGAGCAACTTTCCTCAAATCTCCAACGTCCACGGCAGATAGGGACCGAACTGTCTCACGACGTTCTAAACCCAGCTCGCGTACCACTTTAAATGGCGAACAGCCATACCCTTGGGACCGGCTTCAGCCCCAGGATGTGATGAGCCGACATCGAGGTGCCAAACACCGCCGTCGATGTGAACTCTTGGGCGGTATCAGCCTGTTATCCCCGGAGTACCTTTTATCCGTTGAGCGATGGCCCTTCCATACAGAACCACCGGATCACTATGACCTACTTTCGTACCTGCTCGACGTGTCTGTCTCGCAGTCAAGCGGGCTTGTGCCATTACACTAACCGTACGATGTCCGACCGTACTTAGCCCACCTTTGTGCTCCTCCGTTACGCTTTGGGAGGAGACCGCCCCAGTCAAACTACCCACCACACAGTGTCCTCAACCCCGATAAGGGGTCAGAGTTAGAACCTCAAACATGCCAGGCTGGTATTTCAAGGTTGGCTCCACCAGAACTGGCGTCCTGGTTTCAAAGCCTCCCAGCTATCCTACACAAGCATATTCAAAGTTCACTGTGAAGCTATAGTAAAGGTTCACGGGGTCTTTCCGTCTAGCCGCGGATACACCGCATCTTCACGGCGATTTCAATTTCACTGAGTCTCGGGTAGAGACAGCGCCCCCATCGTTACGCCATTCGTGCAGGTCGGAACTTACCCGACAAGGAATTTCGCTACCTTAGGACCGTTATAGTTACGGCCGCCGTTTACCGGGGCTTCGATCAAGAGCTTCGCACGAGTGCTAACCCCATCAATTAACCTTCCGGCACCGGGCAGGCGTCACACCGTATACGTCCACTTTCGTGTTTGCACAGTGCTGTGTTTTTAATAAACAGTCGCAGGGGCCTGGTATCTTCGACCGGCTTCCGCTCCACCCGCAGGGGTTTCACGTACACGCCGGCGTGCCTTCTCCCGAAGTTACGGCACCATTTTGCCTAGTTCCTTTACCCGAGTTCTCTCAAGCGCCTTGGTATTCTCTACCTGACCACCTGTGTCGGTTTGGGGTACGGTCCCGAATAGCCTGAAGCTTAGAAGATTTTCCTGGAAGCAGGGCATCAATGACTTCGCGCCCTTGGGCACTCGTCGTCGCGTCTCAGGATTGTGGACCCGGATTTACCTAAGTCCACTCCCTACACGCTTAAACCGGGACAACCGTCGCCCGGCTCACCTAGCCTTCTCCGTCTCTCCATCGCAGCTATCCAAGGTACGGGAATATTAACCCGTTTCCCATCGACTACACCTTTCGGTCTCGCCTTAGGGGCCGACTCACCCTGCGCCGATTAGCGTTGCGCAGGAACCCTTGGTCTTCCGGCGTGGGAGTTTTTCACTCCCATTGTCGTTACTCATGTCAGCATTCGCACTTCTGATACCTCCAGCAAGCTTCTCAACTCACCTTCGCAGGCTTACAGAACGCTCCCCTACCCCGCATACAAAGTATGCAGCCGCAGCTTCGGTAACCAGTTTGAGCCCCGTTACATCTTCCGCGCAGGCCGACTCGACTAGTGAGCTATTACGCTTTCTTTAAAGGATGGCTGCTTCTAAGCCAACCTCCTAGCTGTCTGAGCCTTCCCACATCGTTTCCCACTTAACTGGTATTTTGGGACCTTAGCTGGCGGTCTGGGTTGTTTCCCTCTTCACGACGGACGTTAGCACCCATCGTGTGTCTCCCGGATAGTACTCACAGGTATTCGGAGTTTGCATGGGGTTGGTAAGTCGAGATGACCCCCTAGCCCAAACAGTGCTCTACCCCCTGTGGTATTCGTCCGAGGCGCTACCTAAATAGCTTTCGGGGAGAACCAGCTATCTCCGGGCTTGATTAGCCTTTCACTCCGATCCACAAGTCATCCCCTGGCTTTTCAACGACAGTGGGTTCGGTCCTCCAGTTGATGTTACTCAACCTTCAACCTGCTCATGGATAGATCGCCCGGTTTCGGGTCTATGCCCAGCGACTAAATCGCCCTATTCAGACTCGGTTTCCCTACGGCTCCCCTAAACGGTTAACCTCGCCACTGAACATAAGTCGCTGACCCATTATACAAAAGGTACGCCGTCACAGAACAAGTCTGCTCCGACTGCTTGTACGCATACGGTTTCAGGATCTATTTCACTCCCCTCACAGGGGTTCTTTTCGCCTTTCCCTCACGGTACTGGTTCACTATCGGTCAGTCAGGAGTATTTAGCCTTGGAGGATGGTCCCCCCATGTTCAGTCAACGTTTCTCGTGCGCCGACCTACTCGATTTCACTAGACTCAGATTTCGGATACGGGGCTATCACCCACTATGGCGGCACTTTCCAGAGCCTTCTCCTATCAGTTGTCTAGCTTAAGGGCTAGTCCCCGTTCGCTCGCCGCTACTTAGGGAATCTCGGTTGATTTCTTTTCCTCGGGGTACTTAGATGTTTCAGTTCCCCCGGTTCGCCTCTTACACCTATGTATTCAGTGCAAGATACCCGATCGAAATCGGGTGGGTTTCCCCATTCAGAAATGTCCGGATCACAGCTCGTTTGCCAGCTCCCCGAACCTTATCGCAGGCTTCCACGTCTTTCATCGCCTCTGACTGCCAAGGCATCCACCGTATGCGCTTAGTTGCTTGACTATATAACCCCAAGACAACTGTGCTCGATTCAGACTTGAACCAGGCAAGCCTGATGCAAGTTAAAAAGAGACAGTCACTTGAAGCGATATAACAACCACTTCAACGACAACACCGGATAACGCTTGAAATCGTTATCACTTTGAATATTTTCTCTCGGAGATAATGAGAGAAGAATATTCGTGTTCTATCTCGTCCAATTTGTTAAAGAGCAAATCTGACCCAGTGATCAGAAAGAAGGACTTCGACGAATGACCGTTGTCATTAGATCGAAACACTTGTTTCTGTACACTGCTAACCGAAGTTAGTCAGTAAAATTTTGGTGGAGCTAGGCAGGATCGAACTGCCGACCTCCTGCGTGCAAGGCAGGCGCTCTCCCAGCTGAGCTATAGCCCCATTTAAGCTATTGTCGTTTCACTCTATGTGAGTAAAACTAAATCGTTCAGATCGAGGCATCGGATGGCGCCGCGTAGCCTGCTACGCAAGTCATTCGATAACGCTGAGCTGAGCGATTTTGGTGGGTCTGGGTGGACTTGAACCACCGACCTCACCCTTATCAGGGGTGCGCTCTAACCACCTGAGCTACAGACCCGGTTTTGCTTGTTGCAATAACAAGCCAAGTCGGGCCTGAAAGACCCAATTGCTCTCTTTATTCGCTAACCAAGTAATTCGTGTGGACTCTGACCGAAGCATTCAGCTTCGTTTAAGGAGGTGATCCAGCCCCAGGTTCCCCTAGGGCTACCTTGTTACGACTTCACCCCAGTCATGAACCACACCGTGGTAATCGTCCTCCCGAAGGTTAGACTAACTACTTCTGGTGCAATCCACTCCCATGGTGTGACGGGCGGTGTGTACAAGGCCCGGGAACGTATTCACCGCGACATTCTGATTCGCGATTACTAGCGATTCCGACTTCACGCAGTCGAGTTGCAGACTGCGATCCGGACTACGACGCACTTTAAGGGATTGGCTCACTCTCGCGAGTTGGCAGCCCTCTGTATACGCCATTGTAGCACGTGTGTAGCCCTGGCCGTAAGGGCCATGATGACCTGACGTCATCCCCACCTTCCTCCGGTTTGTCACCGGCAGTCTCCCTGGAGTTCTCAGCATTACCTGCTAGCAACCAAGGATAGGGGTTGCGCTCGTTACGGGACTTAACCCAACATCTCACGACACGAGCTGACGACGGCCATGCAGCACCTGTGTCAGAGCTCCCGAAGGCACCAATCCATCTCTGGAAAGTTCTCTGCATGTCAAGGCCAGGTAAGGTTCTTCGCGTTGCGTCGAATTAAACCACATGCTCCACCGCTTGTGCGGGCCCCCGTCAATTCATTTGAGTTTTAACCTTGCGGCCGTACTCCCCAGGCGGTCAACTTAGTGCGTTAGCTGCGCCACTAAGGATTCAAGATCCCCAACGGCTAGTTGACATCGTTTACGGCGTGGACTACCAGGGTATCTAATCCTGTTTGCTCCCCACGCTTTCGCACCTCAGTGTCAGTGTTGGTCCAGGTAGCCGCCTTCGCCACTGGTGTTCCTTCCTATATCTACGCATTTCACCGCTACACAGGAAATTCCACTACCCTCTACCACACTCTAGCCGAGCAGTTCGAAATGCCGTTCCCAGGTTAAGCCCGGGGCTTTCACATCTCGCTTACTCAACCACCTACGCGCGCTTTACGCCCAGTAATTCCGATTAACGCTTGCACCCTCCGTATTACCGCGGCTGCTGGCACGGAGTTAGCCGGTGCTTCTTCTGCGAGTAACGTCAATCCCTAAAGGTATTAGCTTTAGAGCCTTCCTCCTCGCTGAAAGTGCTTTACAACCCGAAAGCCTTCTTCACACACGCGGCATGGCTGGATCAGGGTTGCCCCCATTGTCCAATATTCCCCACTGCTGCCTCCCGTAGGAGTTCGGGCCGTGTCTCAGTCCCGATGTGGCTGATCATCCTCTCAAACCAGCTACGGATCGTGGCCTTGGTGAGCCTTTACCTCACCAACTAGCTAATCCGACTTAGGCTCATCCAATAGCGCAAGGTCCGAAGATCCCCTGCTTTCCCCCGTAGGGCGTATGCGGTATTAGCAGCCGTTTCCGACTGTTGTCCCCCACTACTGGGCAGATTCCTAAGCATTACTCACCCGTCCGCCGCTCGACGCCTGGTAGCAAGCTACCATCGTTTCCGCTCGACTTGCATGTGTTAAGCCTGCCGCCAGCGTTCAATCTGAGCCATGATCAAACTCTTCAGTTTAAATCATACAAGAATCCGAAGATTCTTAATTCTTGCTCAAGACAAAACTCAATTTTCGACGAGTCACTGTCCTGATATTTCGTATCTGAAATACCTCGGCCAGCGCCCACACGAATTACTTGGTCAACTTTTTAAAGAGCGTTTGAGCTGCTGCTCAATCAAGGCCGCGAATTATACATCGCTTGATCACCTTGTCAACCGTTAATTTTAACCGCTGCTTTCGTCTTCGAAAACGGCCGAAAAACTCACCGGCGTTACTGCTAAATCGTGGGGCGCATTCTACACTGAACCGCCACCTTGTCAACTGCTTTTTGAAGAATCTTTAAAACGTTTTCTTCAAATCTTTCAAGCAGTTACCGCTTCGTTGCTGACCGTGTTTAGCGGCTAGCCCCTCAAGCGAGATGCGCATTCTACAGACACCCACCGAGGAGTCAACAGGCTTTCTGAAGAAAACTCATCACCCTTCGGTTTCCACCTACTCGCTCGCCCAAAACATGAACAAAACGATCAAATAACAGGCGATCTCAGGCCTTTTTTAACGGCAGCAGTGACGACACTCCAAACCAATACACCCGAGCCAGCAGCAAAAGCATCAACACAATCCCGTAAATCACCATTTCCAATACATCACTTCTTGCTTGCCAGAGAAAGTGTAACCATACAAAGACAGACGACAAATAAATAAGTCGATGTAACGGCTTCCAGCTTCGCCCCATTCGCTTCATCATTTTTTGTGTCGAGGTCAACGCCAACGGCACCAGCAACAGGAATCCCGCAGCACCCATGATGATATAAGGGCGACGCGTAAAGGTAGCCCACAAATCCCCCCACCCTAAAATCAACTGTAAGAAAGCCACCACATGCAGGACGGCATAAAAGAAAACAAACAACCCCAGCATTCGCCGACACCGGATCCATCCCGACCAACCGGTCAGTTTTCGGAAAGGCGTCATCAACAAAGTTGCCAATAGCAACTGAAACGCCGCCTTACCCAAGCTTTCAGTAATCGCCTGAGCGGGATCTGGTCCCAAATCCCCAAGGACAATGCGCTGAGTTAACAAGAACAGCGGAACCAAAGCCGCAAGGAAAAGCGCTACCTTCACCGCACGAAGAGTGGTTGTTTTACTCCAATTAGCCAACATCAATAGAACTTCGCCAAATCCATACCCTTGTATAGGTGCGCTACCTGCTCGCCGTATCCGTTGAACTTTTCAGTTTCCCGCCAATTCGGGCTGAAGATACCAGACGGCAGTCTGCGCTCTCGCTTTTGGCTCCAGCGCGGATGATTAACCTCCGGATTTACATTTGCGTAGAAGCCATATTCATCCGGGGCGATCATTTCCCAACTGGTTTTTGGCCGCTGCTCCATAAAGCGGATCCGGACAATCGACTTAATACTTTTAAACCCATACTTCCAAGGCACCACCAAGCGAATGGGCGCGCCGTTCTGATTCGGAAGCTCTCGGCCATACAAGCCAACCGCCAAGAACGGCAGTTCGTTCATAGCCTCATCCATTCGCAGGCCTTCCCGGTAGGGCCAATCGATCGTACTGAACAAAGATCGCTGTCCAGGCATTTGCTCCGGACGCTCAAGGGTTTCAAAATAAACGTACTTCGCTTTTGATGTTGGTTCTAATTGTTTCAGCACATCTGCCAGGGGAATTCCCACCCACGGGATCACCATCGACCAAGCCTCTACACACCGCAACCGGTAGATACGCTCCTGATAGCTGTGCGGTTTTAATAGATCTTCCAACCGGTAGCGGCCGGGCCGCGCGCACTCACCCTCAACGTCAATAGACCAAGGATCAACCACCAACGGATCGGCATGACGAGACGGATCTTCCTTGCCCGGCCCAAACTCATAGAAGTTGTTATATCGAACAACATCTTTATACGGAGTGAGGTCTTCGTTCGGTGCGTAGGTGTCGGCCTTTCGATAATTCAGGGCGGGCAACTTCTCATGCGAGTCTGCCAAAACAAGTCCAGGGGCCGCCAATGCAACAGCGGATACGGCAACACCCGACATAAATTTACGACGATTCAGGTAGACAGATTCGGGCGTGACTTCGGATTCGGAGATAGCCCAGGATGGGCGTTTCTTGAAATGCATTTGCAGGCTCCAGATGTCGTGGTTCTATCAGTAGACCACACTTTTCCGGAGAAATTCCCGCCCATTGACAATGGGCGGGAATGATTGATCAATTAAGCGCGCTTGCCTTTGCGGCGAAACAGTGCCCTTACTGGCCCCGAGGCCGCATAGATCAAAAACGCAGAGAACAATACCGTAGCCGGATCAAGCGCAATCACTACGAAGATGAGCACCACCAGTAGAATGGCAGCAAAAGGCACCCTGCCCCGCAAATCCAAATCCTTAAAACTTCGGTATAGAATGTTACTGACCATCAGCACACCTGTCCCACCAACGACGATCATGGTCAACGCCGTCAACCAGGCCGCCGGCTCAAACGTGTGAAAGCTCCAAACCAGGCCTGCAACACAGGCAGCAGCGGCCGGGCTCGCCAAACCGACAAAGTATTTCTTGTCTACAGACCCTATCTGGGTGTTGAAACGCGCGAGTCGAAGCGCCGCGCCAGCTACATAGATGAAGGTAACGGCCCAGCCCAACTTGCCCATACCATTCAGCAACCAGAAAAACGCCACCAGCCCCGGCGCCACTCCGAAAGCGACCATATCGGCCAAGCTGTCGTACTCTTCACCGAATTTGCTTTGGGTATTAGTCATCCGCGCAACCCGACCATCGAGACCGTCCAGAATCATGGAAACGAAAATCGCGATAGCGGCATTATCGAACACCCCGTTCGAGGCAGAAACGATTGCGTAAAAACCCGAAAACAGCGATGCAGTTGTCAGGGCATTCGGCAGCAAAAAGATACCTTTCCGCCGCACCTTGGCCCCCTCTACTACTTCTTCTTCGATAACCTCCCCTGCTTCAATTTCTGCTTCGGCAGCGTGGTGAGGGTCAGTTTTGCTTGTCGATGTATTCTGTTCTGTCATTCCTTCAACTCCGGAAAGCATTTGTGCGGAGTATATACGAAAAACGCGGCCACTAGGGCCGCGCTTTCAAACCGTACCGAAAATTCCGGATCAGTTCTTATCTTTGTCCACGATTTTGTTCGCGGAAATCCACGGCATCATGGAACGCAGCTTTTCACCAACCACTTCAATTTCGTGAGCGGCGTTTTCACGACGACGAGCAGTCATTGACGGGTAGTTCAGAGCACCTTCAGAGATGAACATCTTGGCGTATTCGCCACTCTGGATGCGCTTCAGAGCGTTACGCATCGCTGCGCGGGACTCATCGTTGATCACTTCTGGGCCGGTTACGTACTCGCCGTACTCAGCGTTGTTAGAGATGGAGTAGTTCATGTTGGCGATGCCGCCCTCGTACATCAGGTCAACAATCAGCTTCAGCTCGTGCAGACACTCGAAGTACGCCATTTCCGGAGCGTAACCCGCTTCGGTCAGGGTTTCGAAACCGGCTTTAACCAATTCAACCGCACCACCACAAAGAACAGCTTGCTCACCGAACAGGTCGGTTTCAGTTTCATCTTTGAACGTGGTTTCGATGATACCGGTACGACCACCGCCCACACCGCTGGCGTAGGACAGAGCAACGTTCTTGGCGTTGCCAGATGCGTCCTGGAAGATCGCGATCAGATCAGGAATACCGCCGCCTTTGGTGAACTCGGTGCGTACGGTGTGGCCAGGCGCCTTCGGAGCAACCATGATCACGTCCAGATCTTTACGGGGAACGACCTGGTTGTAGTGGATCGCAAAACCATGCGCGAAGGCCAGAGTGGCGCCCTGCTTCAGGTTCGGCTCAATTTCGTCACGGTACAATTCAGCCTGGAATTCGTCTGGAGTCAGAACCATAACGACTTCAGCAGAAGCGACCGCAGACGCCACGTCACTGGTCTTGAGACCGTAGGCTTCAGCTTTGGCAATTGAAGAAGAGCCCGGACGCAGACCAACAACAACGTCTACGCCAGAATCTTTCAGGTTGCACGCGTGGGCGTGGCCCTGTGAACCAAAACCAAGAATGGCAACTTTTTTGCCCTGGATGATGGAAAGATCACAATCTTTATCGTAATAAACCTGCATTTCAAACCTCAATTTTTAAAAGTATTGGCCACGAACGGCCATGGCATTCAATTTGTTTTCCAGCCTATCAGAGGCTGAGCACCTTTTCGCCTCGCGCGATACCGGATACACCGGTACGCACCACTTCCAGGATTCCAGACGTGCCAACAGCTTGAATAAAGCCGTCAAGCTTACTGCTATCACCCGCCAGTTGGACGGTATAGACCGAGCTGGTGACGTCAACGATCTGGCCACGGAAGATATCCACAGTGCGCTTGATCTCGGCACGCTGAGAGCCTGTTGCTTTCAGCTTAACCAACATCATTTCCCGCTCGATGTGGGCACCTTCGGTAAGGTCCACCAGCTTTACCACTTCAATCAACTTGTTCAGCTGCTTGGTGATTTGCTCGATAACCTTGTCGGAACCGGACGTAGTGACGGTCAGACGTGACAAAGTAGGATCTTCAGTCGGCGCAACCGTGAGCGTCTCGATGTTGTAGTTTCGCTGTGAAAACAACCCAACCACTCGGGACAATGCGCCTGGCTCGTTTTCCAACAATACAGAAATGATTCGACGCATGATCACACCCTCTCCGTCTTGCTTAGCCACATGTCTTTCATTGAACCACGGGCAACTTGCATGGGGTACACATGCTCAAAACGATCGACATAAATATCTACGAACACCAGTTTGTCTTTCATCGCCAGAACTTCTTTCAGCTTGGGCTCAAGATCTTCTTTGCGATCAATGCGCACGCCGACATGGCCATAGGCTTCCGCCAGCTTGATGAAGTCCGGGAGCGATTCCATGTAGGACTGCGAATGGCGAGACTCGTAGTTCATATCCTGCCACTGCTTCACCATGCCCAGGGCCTGGTTGTTCAGGTTAATGATCTTGACCGGAAGATCGTACTGCTTACAGGTAGACAGTTCCTGAATGTTCATCTGGATACTGCCCTCACCGGTGAAGCACAAGACTTCTTCATCCGGGTGGGTCAGTTTGACACCCATCGCTGCTGGCAAACCAAAGCCCATCGTGCCCAGACCACCGGAGTTAATCCAACGATTTGGCTTATCGAACTTATAGTATTGCGCCGTAAACATCTGATGCTGGCCAACATCGGTCGTCACGTACGCGTCACCTTTGGTGAGCTTCCAGAGCATCTCAACCACTTCTTGCGGCTTGATGACATCCGGGCTGGTTTCGTACCGCATACCGTGGAAAGCGCGCCATTCGTCGATTTGCTTCCACCAGGACGCCAAGGCATCGGCTTCCGGCTTCTCTTTGGACTCTTTTACCAAAGTCAGCATTTCTTTCAGCACGGCATCCACCGGACCAACGATCGGCACATCAACATCAATAGTTTTGGAAATCGATGCCGGATCGATATCGATGTGGATAATTCTCGCCCCCGGACAGAACTTCTCCGTCGCGTTGGTTACCCGGTCATCGAAACGGGCGCCTACGCAGAGGATCAGGTCGGAGTGGTGCATGGCCATGTTGGCCTCATAGGTCCCGTGCATGCCAAGCCAGCCCAAATGCTGCTTGTCTGTTGCCGGGTAACAGCCAATGCCCATCAATGTGTTGGTAATCGGGAAGCCAAGCTTTCGGGTCAGTTCGGTAATCTGGTCGGAGGCCTTACCAAGAATGACACCACCGCCGGCATAGATCACCGGGCGCTTGGCAGCCATCAGCATATCAACGGCTTTCTTGATCTGCCCAGCGTGACCACGTACTGCCGGATTGTAAGAACGCAGCTTGACCTTTTTCGGATACGAATATTCGAAACGCTCGTTGGGCGCCGTCATATCCTTAGGAATATCGACAACAACCGGGCCGGGACGACCTGTTGAGGCAATGTAATAGGCCTTGCGGATAATTTCCGGGATTTCCTCCGGGTGCCTAACGCTGAGGTTGTGCTTCACCACAGGACGAGAGACACCGATCATGTCCGTTTCCTGAAAAGCATCCTCGCCGATCAATGTGGATGCAACCTGCCCACACAGAACCACCATCGGAATTGAATCCATAAATGCGGTGGCAATGCCAGTAATCGTGTTGGTAGCGCCAGGGCCAGAGGTCACCAGGACAGTTCCTGGTTTTCCGGTTGCACGGGCATAACCATCGGCCATATGGACCGCTGCTTGCTCATGTCGAACCAGAATGTGTTTGACTTTATTCTGCCTGAACAGCGCATCATAAATATGAAGGGCTGCGCCACCCGGATAGCCGTATACGTGCTCGATACCTTCATCTTCAAGGGACCGGATCAACATATCGGCACCAGACAATAACTCCACGTTTTCTACCCTCTTCTACAAGTGAATGAGCCGGGATTCGTCCCGGTTGCCTGGATCCACGGTTAACCAGCTTTTTGTGAAAGCGGTACCGGCGTACTCCTACACACCAATTCCTTAGAGGTTGTCTCTTGGCCAGCCGCACTCCTGAGGGTTGCGGAGAACGGCCGGCAACGGGTTGCAACGTTAGCAACAACCATCGCCCGCCTAGTAATGGCGCACTCGGTGTGGTGATTAACGGGGGATACTTGTTCGGGATTGCCGAGCCGTATTTATCCCTATCTTCAGGCAGATGGTAATTCTGACAGCGGGAAACTCGCTGTCAATAGCCGTTGTGGCTTAATTGGCACCATTTTATGCTCTTCTCTGCCATACTGCGCAAATATCCATGCTAGAGTTTTGAACCAGACGAAAGAAAAACCTTTGCACTGGTGGCACCATCTACAGGCGATAAACGAACAACGGGCAACGACATGAACCGAAAGATACTGATATTTTCTATTCTGATGGCCGCGACTCCCGGCCTGGCCGCTGATAGTTCAGTATACAAATGGACGGACGACAACGGCGTAACCCATTTTGGCGATCGACAACCAACCGGCAAGAAAGCCCAGCAGGTCAATGTTCGCTCGGGCACCAGCCGAAACACCAGTTCGAACCGAGCGACCCCGCAAGAACGCCTGAACCAGCTTGAAGAGCAACAGCAGGCAACCGCCGAACGAAAGAAAGAATCCGCGGTTGAAGAAGCCAATCGCAAGCAGCGCGAGGCCAACTGCGAAACCGCCAAAGCTAACCTGAAAGTGATCAGCAGCAACGCGCGCATTCGGGTTGAAGAGAATGGCGAGCAGCGTTACCTGAGCCCGGAAGAAATCGACGTGCAACGGGAAAAATTCGAAGCGTTTGCAGAAGAGAACTGCGGCCCAGCTCCGGATAACAACACGGACCAGTAACGTGCATCGATAAAAAAGCCAGAGGACTCACAGCCCCAGGCTTTTTTATTACGGTCAATTCTGGCTGACAGCTTATGCTTTCGTAAACGTTAGCTCACTTCCATCCACCTTGGCTTTGACTGTATCGCCAGACACAAACTCTCCTTGCAGCAGCTTCTGCGCCAACGGATTTTCGATTAAACGTTGAATCGCTCGCTTCAACGGACGTGCGCCATACACCGGGTCGTAACCCACCTCCGCCAGCAAATGCAGAGCCTCTTCACCCAGCTCCAGATTCATATCCTGTTCCTTCATACGTTTCGCCAGATTCTCAATCTGAATGCTCGCAATACCCTGAATCTGGCTCTCGGCCAACGGATGGAACACCACCACGTCGTCAACACGGTTGATAAATTCCGGCCGGAAGTGGGTGCCAACGACCTCCATGACCGCGGACTTCATGTCTTCATAGTTCTCTTCGCCGGCTTTCTCCTGAATGATGTGAGAGCCCAGGTTCGAGGTCATCACTACCACCGTATTGCGGAAGTCCACCGTACGCCCCTGACTATCCGTCAGACGACCATCGTCCAGCACTTGCAACAGAATGTTGAATACATCCGGGTGCGCCTTTTCCACCTCATCCAACAAGAGCACAGAGTATGGCCGACGGCGAACCGCTTCGGTCAGGTAACCACCCTCTTCGTATCCTACGTACCCTGGAGGCGCACCAATCAAGCGAGCCACGGCGTGCTTCTCCATGAACTCGGACATATCAATGCGCACCATGGCGTCTTCGGTATCAAACAGGAACGCCGCCAAGGCTTTACACAGCTCGGTTTTACCGACACCGGTCGGCCCAAGGAACAAGAAAGAACCGTTGGGGCGGTTGGGATCAGACAAACCAGCACGGGAACGACGCACGGCGTTAGAAACCGCTTCCACCGCTTCGTTCTGACCAATCACCCGGCCATGCAGCGCCTCTTCCATACGCATCAGCTTGTCGCGCTCACCTTCCATCATTTTGGAAACGGGGATGCCGGTCCACTTCGACACAATCTCGGCAATTTCTTCCTCGGTGACGCGGTTGCGAAGCAGTGTCATCTCCATCATTTCAGCTTGGCTCGCCATATCCAGTTGCCGTTCAAGCTCTGGAATCTTGCCGTACTGCAGCTCCGACATTTTACCTAGGCCGCCACTACGGCGAGCATTTTCTAAATCAATTCGGGTTTGTTCCAGCTCGCTTTTGATTTTCTGAGAACCGTGTAGAGCGGCCTTTTCCGTGTTCCAAATTTCTTCCAGATCCGCGTACTCACGTTCGACATCGCCAATCACAGACGACAACTCTTCCAAACGCTTTTTGGAAGCCGCATCGGTTTCTTTTTTCAGCGCTTCGCGCTCAATTTTGAGCTGGATCAGGCGTCGCTCGAGCCGATCCAGCGCTTCCGGCTTGGAATCCATTTCCATACGGATCTGACTGGCGGCTTCGTCTACCAAATCAATGGCCTTATCCGGCAACTGACGATCGGTGATGTACCGGTGCGACAATTTAGCCGCGGCAATGATAGCCCCGTCTGTCACCTCCACCCCATGGTGAACCTCGTAACGCTCCTTAAGGCCCCGAAGAATGGCTATGCTGTCTTCTTCGGTCGGTTCAGTGACCAACACCTTCTGGAACCGACGCTCCAAGGCTGCGTCTTTCTCAATATTCTCTCGATACTCGTTCAGGGTGGTAGCACCAACGCAATGCAGCTCACCTCGCGCCAACGCGGGCTTGAGCATATTACCTGCATCCATCGACCCTTCCGCTTTACCGGCACCAACCATCGTGTGAAGCTCATCGATAAAGAGAATGATCTGACCTTCCTGTTTCGACAGTTCGTTCAGAACCGCTTTCAGACGCTCTTCAAATTCACCGCGAAACTTGGCTCCGGCGATCAACGCTCCCATATCGAGCGACAGTACTTTCTTCTCTTTCAGACTGTCCGGCACTTCACCATTCACAATACGCTGCGCCAAACCTTCGACAATGGCGGTTTTACCGACCCCCGGCTCACCGATGAGCACCGGGTTATTCTTACGGCGACGCTGCAATACTTGAATGGTGCGGCGAATTTCGTCGTCCCGGCCAATCACCGGGTCCAACTTGCCGGCAACGGCCTGTTCGGTCAGATCGATGGTGTACTTCGACAACGCCTGTCGATTTTCTTCCGCCCCGGGATCATTCACAGCTTCACCACCTCTCACGTCATCGATGGCCTTTTCCAAAGCCACTTTGTCTACACCGTGCTCACGCAGGATACGGCCGAGCGACCCTCGGTCTTCAACCGCTGCCAGCAAGATCAGTTCACTGGAAATAAACTGATCGCCACGCTTTTGGGCCAATTTGTCGGAAATGTTAAAAAGACGCCCCATGTCGTTGGACATGGAAACATCCCCGCCGTTACCTTGCACTTCTGGCAGGGTTTCAATTTCACTGGCAGCGGCCTGACGCACCCGGCTGGGCTCCACACCCACTTGCTGCAAGAGTGGTTTGACGGATCCGCCCTGCTGGTCGAGCAAAGCCAGCATCAAATGCACGGGCTCAATAAAGTTGTGGTCTTTTCCGACTGCAATCGACTGAGCGTCTGCGAGGGCGCCCTGTAACTTGCTGGTCAACTTATCAATTCTCATAGCCATATTTCCCCGATTAGCTTCTGCGCGCCGAAATTTCCACACATAGATAGGGGCGCGGAACGAAAGGCATTCGCGATGTCTTGTTAACTAATGTAGGGGCTAGAAAAGAGACTTCAAGGAAGGCAAACGAAATAATGTCAGAAAATTGACGCCCGTCAGGCAAGCCAGACCAAAGTTGCCATACGGCCTGTCTGGCCGTCTCGGCGATAGGAATAAAATCGCTCAGGATCATCCACTGTGCACAATCCTCCCCCGGAGATATCGGAAACCCCTGCGCGGGAGAGACGCAAACGGGCTAATTCATAAATGTCTGCGATAAAATGCCCGGGGCGTGCACCTTGTTCGGAGAAGGCGTAGGCCGACTCGGACTGCTGCTCGACGAACGCCGCTCGCACCTCCGGGCCCACTTCGAAGTTCGCTGGCCCTATTGATGGCCCGAACCACGCGGTCAGCTTTGATGGCTCCACCGCCATGGCACGAATCAGATTTTCCAGCACACCGCCGCATAGGCTCCGCCAACCGGCATGGGCAGCACCAACCACCCTTCCATCACAGTCAGCCAAAATCACCGGCAGGCAATCCGCCGTTAGAATAGCGCAAACCACGCCTTGTTCACGGGTGAAGCTGGCGTCGGCATCGGGGCAGTTGTTCAAGTTATCGCGTGTAAGCTCTACCACCCACGTGCCGTGCACCTGATTCAGCCACCCAAGCTGATCGGAGTTGACACCCATGAACGTGGCCAAGCATTGACGATTCCGGGCCACGTCAACCGGGTTATCGCCCACATGCACACCCAGGTTTAACGATTGCCAGGGCGATTGACTCACCCCACCTTTTCGGGTGGTACAGAGTGCCTGTACCCGCGCAGATACAGGCCAGTCAGGCCGGAGCAGATTGCTTTCAGAAATCATTTTCTTCCAGTTCTAGGGCGTGCTTACGCAATGCCGCTATGAGCTGAACCATATCTTCCGGCAACTCGACTTCCCAACTCAAGGTTTCACCGGTTTCCGGGTGCTCCAGCGTCAACTTGCGAGCGTGCAAAGCTTGACGATTGAACGCGGCCAGCTCAACCCGAAGCTCCTCGGTTGTGCCCTTGGGCAGACGCAGACGGCCGCCATACACCGGATCACCCACCAGCGGGTGCCTTACATGAGTCATGTGCACACGGATCTGGTGCGTTCGGCCACTTTCCAGCTTACAGCGCACATGAGTATGGGCTGCAAAACGCTCAATCAAGCGGTAGTGGGTTACCGCAGGCTTGCCGGATGACACCACCGCCATACGCTTGCGATCTTGCGGGTGGCGGCCAATGGGTGCGTCCACCGTGGCGCCACCGGTCAACGAACCCACCACTACTGCTTCGTATTCCCGGCCCATGGTGCGTTCCTGGAGCTGGTTTACCAGCGAGGTGTGGGCAATCAAACTTCTGGCCACGACCATAATACCCGACGTGTCTTTATCCAGACGGTGCACAATACCGGCACGAGGCAGGTTTTCGACCTCGGGCGCGTAGTTCAAAAGCGCGTTCACCAAAGTGCCGTCGGCATGACCCGCTGCCGGGTGCACTACCAAGCCAGCCGGCTTATTGATGACCAGCAAATGCTCGTCTTCATAAACGATATCGAGCGTGATGGGCTCTGCCTCCCACGTCACTTTGACTTCCGGCTCGGCATCCAGCTCAAGCACATCGTTGAGCATCACCTTGTCTCTGGGCTTGCAGGTTTTGCCATTAACCGTCAGTACGCCGCTTTTAATCCACGACTGCAAACGGGAGCGGGAATGCTCGGGCATCAACTCGGCCGCCGCCTGATCGAGTCGTTTATCGCTCAAACCCGGAGGGATTTTGAACTGGCCGGTGATTCTGTTTTCGGAAGACATCAAGCCTCGCTTCGCCACTATGCTTTCAAATGTAAGGACATCGGCTTAGTACCGATGTTACGTTTCAGTCAGATTAGCCGGAGATACTTGCGTTAACACTGCACATGGGCAGCCTTCCCCGTTACAATGGCCAATCCAATCATAAGTCTGACCATTATACGGGATTCCGGCATGAGATCAGTTGTCCGATTACTGCTACTTTCCACAATCATAGCGCTGGCTGCCGGCTGCGCCTCCAACAAAGACGTGGAAGTGCTACCGGAACAAACCTACTACGAGAACGCGCGTAAGGCCATGAACGCCGGCAACTTCAACGAAGCTGAGCAAAGCCTGGATGCCCTCGAAACGTATTACCCTTTCGGTCGTTATGCAGAACAGGCACAGCTGGACCTGATCTACGCCCGCTACCAGAACCTTGATCTTGAAGGCGCCCGGGCCGCAGCCGACCGCTTTATGCGCCTGAACCCGCAAAGCGAGCTACTGGACTACGCTCTTTATATGCGCGGTTTGGCTTCCTACAATCTGGATCTAGGCCTCGCCGCCCGCTACTTCCCGATCGATGCTTCCGCACGTAATCCGGGTGAACAACTTCAGGCGTTCCGTGATTTATCGCAATTGCTGAGCCGCTTCCCTGACAGCGAGTACGCCCCAGATGCCCGCCAACGCATGATCTCAATTCGCAACCGCATGGCCGAATTGGAAATACACGCTGCACGCTACTACATCAAACGAGAAGCCTATGTGGCGGCCAACAACCGCGCACGCTACGTTGTCGAGAATTATCCGTCTTCGCCGGCGGTTGAAGATGCACTGATCATTTTGGCAGACACCTTCCTGTTTATGGATCTGAGGAAAGGCGCCAGTGATGCCATTGCCACGCTGCGAAAAAACTTCCCGGAAAGTGAAGCCTTCGACAGCAACGGCAAGTTTCAGGCAAACCAGTTCGAACGGCAAAACCGCTCGCTCCTGAACGTTGTCACCTTCGGGCTATTGGGCGGCAAGTAAGGCCTAACGCCTTACTTGCCGATTTTCCAGCCGTTGGTAATCGGATACCGGCGGTCTTTGCCAAAGCCGCGCTCGGTAATCCGCACGCCAATCGGCGCCTGCCGGCGCTTGTACTCGTTGATATCCACCAAGCGAGTCACCCTTTCCACATCGGCACGCTCATACCCTTCCGCCACGATCGCTTCAGCGCTGTAATCCCGCTCAACGTAGAGATGCAAAATAGCATCGAGCGTGTCGTAGCCGGGCAGACTGTCTTCGTCTTTTTGATCCGGAGCCAGCTCGGCCGAAGGCGGCCGGGTAATCACCCGCTCCGAAATCACCGGCGCCAAGGTGTTTCGATAACGGGACAAACGAAACACCAGCGTTTTCGGCACATCTTTAAGCACATCAAAACCGCCAGCCATATCGCCGTATAAGGTGGAATAGCCCACCGCCAGCTCGCTCTTGTTGCCGGTCGTTAACACCAGCGAACCAAACTTGTTGGACAGCGACATCAACAATACTCCGCGCAAGCGGGCCTGCAGGTTTTCCTCGGTGGTATCCGGCTGAGTACCTTGGAACGGCGTTTCCAGAGTTTTCATGAACACGTCGTACATGGGTTCAATAGAAAAAACGTCATACTGTACGCCCATGGTAGTGGCCTGAGCTTCCGCGTCTTCCAAACTCGCACTTGAGGTGTAGCGGAACGGCATCATCACTGCCCTAACACGCTCTTTGCCGAGCGCATCCACCGCAATCGCCAGGGTCAGGGCCGAATCGATCCCCCCGGATAATCCCAGCACGACAGATTTAAAACCGTTCTTGTTCACGTAATCCCGCACGCCGATTACCAAGGCGTTGTATACATTAGCCTCGAGCGAAGGCTCGGGGCACGGCAGTTGCGACACAGGCTGGCAATGGTGCTCGCATAAGAACTCGACCGGAAACAAACCTTCTTTAAATTGTGGGACTTCAGCGGCAAGCGTGCCCGAATGGTCAACCACCATTGAACCGCCATCAAACACCAGCTCGTCTTGGCCACCCATCAGATTGACGTAAACAATGCTCACATTGTTATTGGCAGCCTTACGCTCCAGCAGCGCTTTACGACGGGCCTGTTTGTCGATGTCGTACGGTGAGGCATTCAGGTTCAAAATGAGCTGAGCTCCCGCCGCCGCCGCATCTTCAACCGGGCCATCAGCCCAGATATCCTCACACACCGTCAGGCCAATCTGTACACCTTTGATGTTCAAGACTTGGGCATTCTGTCCTTCGGCGAAATAACGCTTTTCGTCGAACACCTGGTAATTGGGCGGGCACCGTTTGAAATACCGCCCTACCAAAGCACCATCTTCGATAACCAGAGCTGCGTTGTAGAGCAAACCACCCGAACGCACCGGCGCCCCAACAACAATCGCCGGCTCCAGCTTCGCCTGCTTAAGCTGCTCAATAGCCTCCGACACACGAATGCCCAAGCTTGGGCGCAGCAGGAGATCTTCCGGCGGGTAGCCGGTTATACACAGTTCCGGAAAGACCACGATATCGGCCTGATGCTCTTGCCAAGCTTCACGCGCGGCCTGAATAACCCGCTCGGTGTTACCTGGGATATCTCCTACCAGAAAATCCAATTGGGCCATTACCACCTGCAACTTTTTCACGGGGCTAGCTTCCTCGGATACTTTACCGGGTGCCGTCATGCAAAAAGGCTCCTGTAACTTATTGCCGTTAAAAGGCTATTATAACCACGCACCGACGAGGAATTCTCCTGACTGACAACAGATAACTTCCGATATGGCTTCAGACACCCTCACAAGCACTGCCCACTCGCCTTTCGGGCCCCATGCAAAATACCAACAAGTCAGATTATTTCGGGTCTATAACCACTATCGGCTCGTGATCAGCATTTTGCTGGCCGGCCTGCTGTTTGTTGAACCCTTCATGGCGGAAGCAAAGTTCCGCTGGCTGAACACCTACCAAATAGGCGCACTGTCCTACTTCGCCTTGAATGGCTTCCTTGCCCTGTTACTTTTAGCAGGGTTCCATCCCCGTCGACGGCACATCACCTTATCCGTTCTGGCCGACATACTGATCATTCACGGCTTATTGCTGGCCAGTTCCGGCATCACCAGCGGCTTGGCCAACTTAGTCATTGTATCGGTAGCGGCGGGCAATATCCTTGCCCCGAACCGCCTAGGCACCTTCTACGCGGCGCTTGCGACCATCAGTTCGCTGGGCATATCTATCTGGGCCACCCTGACCCTTAATGCCTCTGCTGACGACATTGTTCTCGCTGGTTCTTTAGGCATTCTGTATTTTGCCGCTGCTTTTGTCTTACAGGGTATTTCTAAACGAGTGATTCGCAGCGAAGCACTGGCTACCAGCCGCGCCAAGAGCATTGCCGAGCTTGAGCAAATTAACCAACAAATCATCCAGCGCATGCGCACCGGTATTCTCGTGCTGGATCAATTCGGACAAATTCGATTGGCGAATGCCGCTGCCGAAGAAATGTTATTCGAAGAAGCCGCTACGCATCCCTATGGCATGCGCCAAACCCGCGCGCTTCCTACCCCCTTGAAAGACGGGCTGAACACTTGGCTAAACGATCACCACGCAAAAATTGAACCGTTCCAAGCCACCCCAACCTCCCCGCTTCTACAGGCCAAACTTACCCAGCTCGATCACGTCCGAGGTGATCTCATCCTCGTTTTTATTGAAGACATGAGCAAAATCACCCAACAGGCCCAGCAGATGAAACTGGCGTCTCTGGGACGGCTAACCGCAGGTATCGCTCATGAAATCCGAAACCCGCTAGGTGCCATCAGCCATGCGGCCCAGCTCATGGAAGAATCGCCACACATAGACCCCAGCGACCAGCAAATGCTCGACATCATTCGACGACACTCCAAGCGAGTTAACGGTATTATCGAGAACATTCTGGACCTGTCGCGGCGGCGTATCGCCAACACCGAACTGGTCGATGTTAGAGTGTGGTTAACCGGCTTTTGCAACGACTTCCAACAAACTCAGGCCGACAGTGCTCCAGCCTCGATTGAGCTGCAGATTGAAGAGGAGGTTCCCGGCGCACGCTTTGATAAAAGCCAGATTGAACAAGTGATGGTCAACCTTTGCGACAATGGATTGCGGTACAGTGAGCAGAATACCGGTGAAAAAAGGATACAATTACTGGTTGGCACAACCCCCGACGGAGAACGGGCCCAAGTTGATATTCGGGATTTTGGTGCGGGCATAGCCCCGGAGTATCGTAACTCAGTATTCGAACCGTTTTTCACCACGGATAAGAACGGGACCGGGCTTGGGCTTTATCTCGCAAGAGAACTATGCGAAGCAAATCAAGCGCACTTGTCGCTGGTTGAAGACGACGAGCCAGGGTGCCGCTTTCGCATCACATTCGCTCATCCGGGGCGAATGATTTAGGTAACAACGACCATCGGGCGTTAGCAATTCAACAGGGAACCGGTAGCACACCATGAGCAATCAAACAGCGCTGATCGTAGACGACGAACCAGATATCCGCAGCCTTCTGGAAATCACTCTGGGGCGTATGGGCATTACCACCTACACCGCCGCTGATCTGACCAGCGCGCGCGCTCTGTTAGAAGAATACAAACCTCAGTTGTGCCTGACAGACATGAACTTGCCAGACGCCAACGGCATTGAACTCGTGCACTGGATCCAAAAACACAGCCCCAGCACCCCCGTGGCCGTTATTACCGCTTATGGCAGCATGGATACCGCCATTGAATCGCTAAAAGCAGGCGCGTTTGATTTTGTATCCAAACCGGTAGAGCTGCCCCGGCTCCGTGAGCTGGTAAACAGTGCGCTAAAACTGTCGGAACCCAAAACCCAAATTACCGCAGAGGCTGACAACCCGGGCCTGTTGCTAGGCAACTCCCCCGAACTGCGCAAACTTCGCAATCAGACTCGCAAATTGGCTCGCAGCCAGGCACCGGTATTTATAAGTGGCGAATCCGGTAGCGGTAAAGAACTGGTCGCCCGAATGATCCACCTGCAGGGCCCGCGCGAGGAAGCGCCGTTTATTGCTGTCAACTGTGGCGCGATCCCTTCAGAACTGATGGAAAGCGAATTCTTCGGCCATAAAAAGGGCAGCTTCACCGGAGCCGTTGAGAACAAAGACGGGCTGTTCCGAAGCGCCGATGGAGGCACCCTCTTCCTCGACGAAGTGGCAGATTTACCTCTCGCCATGCAAGTAAAACTGCTGAGGGCCATTCAGGAAAAAGCCGTGCGGCCGGTTGGGGACACAAAAGAGATCCCGGTAGACATTCGCGTGCTGAGCGCCACTCACAAGAACCTACCGGAATTGGTGCTGTCCGGAGACTTTCGCCAAGACTTGTTCTATCGCATCAATGTTATCGAACTGGCCGTACCGGCACTTCGCGAACGACGAGATGATATTCCTCTGCTGGCAGAGCACATACTTGAACGCATTGCCGGAGAGTATGAATGCGATCCAGCCACACTGACCTCTACCGCTATCGATCGACTGAAAAGCTACGACTTCCCGGGCAACGTGCGGGAGCTTGAGAACATCTTGGAGCGGGCGTTTACGCTTTGTGATGAGGACCAAATTGATGCGGAAGACCTGCATCTTGGAAACGGCGTGGCGCACGGCAGCGCCGCGCGAGGGCCTGAGAATGGTGACGAAGGGTTAGTGCCGGAAGGTGAAATTGATCTGGAAGACTATCTTGAGAGCATCGAACGGCAGGCCATTGAGAAGGCGCTTGAGGCTACGCGCTGGAATAAGACGGCGGCGGCCAAGAGGTTGGGAATTAGTTTTCGGGCGATGCGGTATCGGTTGAAGAAGTTGGGGATGGAGTGAGCAGCTCTAGCCACTCCATCGCTCCCGAAACATTACAGTAACGGGCATGTCCCGGCAAAATCAGCATGCTGCATTCGAACCCGGCCACTGATTGAAATAACGAGTTCACGCGCATTCGGAGCTATATCCCGCGCCACACACACCCTCAAGCGACCGGCACCAAAGGCTCCGCTGATTCGCTCAGCATGGCCTAGGGGTGAATACACCAACGCAGATCGAAGCGGCCCATTCCCGCTCATCGAGACATTGCGACCGGCACCAGGAATACGCCCATGCTGTAATACGGTTTCTCCGTTGTCGATATCACCGCTATGATTAGCATCGCGGAAGACAATCCACTCTCCGCTAGACCAGTCTCCACTGCACCCCGTTGCTGGCTCACCTGCACACAATGAAACTGGCTGTCCTCGCATGACCGAGGCTTCTCTGGCAACCATCAGTGCACCTCGCGCAGCATTAGTCGCCACAGCCAGCTCGTTTCTCGCCATCATATTGGAAAATGCAGGAATAGCTGTTGCTAGAAGAATAGCCGCAACGGCTAGTGTGGCCATCAATTCTATCAGAGAAAAACCAGCTGACCGGGAGCGTTTTCGTGAGTTCCGTATTGCTAGCCTAGGACAGTGAGTTCCTAATTTCTCTACACGCCCTAGCACCTGGGCTACCCGCTCATCCTTGAGCATTAAAACCTCCTTATCGTGAAAATATCGAGAGCCTTCCTGGCGCCCGGTCGTCAAAGCCGTTAGTTGATTTGTTCTCTACCAACAATCAGCAACAGTACCCTTAGAAGCACCACGCGTTCCTTTTTCATCCAGCGTCAAATTGCCACAGACAGAACCGTCTCGATCTGCTTGAGCACTCTTAGGAACAGCCCTTAGCAAATAGCCCGTTCTGCTGAGCTTTTTGGAGGGGACCTTATAGCTGTAATCGTTACCTGTTTGCGCTTGAGTCATACAATCAAGCTCCAGCTTATTTTTAGCTGCGACTAAGGGGTTATCCGCTCCTGCCAGGTCTTTGTCATACCGCATATTTGTCGTGTAAAAGCGCTCCATAAAGCTCGCTTGTTCTACCAAACACGCAGCTGCTGCCGCTCGCTTGGTTTTCACCACCTGACTGGTGTACGACGGGTAAGCGATCGCCGCAATAATCCCGATGATCGCTACCACAATCATTAATTCGATCAAGGTAAATCCGGACTCAGCGCCGCGGTGCCGAAGGTTCGGCATCGCGGCGACTTGGGCATTCAAACCCGAGCGAGCAGGAGTGGAGCTGTTTTTCGCTATATCCAACTGCATGTAACTCTCCGTTCCTGCGTTAGTTGATAATTTCGTGCCAATTTAAACGCTGCGACCCGCTGGCGCCCATGGTCGTTTCCATACTCACATCACTGGAATCGAGCGCAGACCCGAAAAGTCGAACATTGCCGCTACTTGTTTTCAATGCCGAGAAAACCCCAGCCATCCCAACTTTATATCGCTCACCGTTATAGTGATAAAGCTTGCCGCCGATGGTTACTGTGTCCTTGGAGTCTATTGATCCGTCCCCGTCAGCATCCAAGACTGGCTCTTCAGGATTCGCACCGGAGAACGGGTCTACAATTAACGTGGCGCCTGCTGGCGAAGTATCACAAGGGCTGCTTGATTTCGGTATCAGAGTGTTTACGACAAGCCTACCTGCAATTAACTGCGTCTGGTAAACAATACGCTCGCCCTCCTTTCCGTTCGCTGGAGACTCAAGATCCATATACCAACCAGCATCACCGTCTGTTGTTAAATCTGAAAATTCACCATCACTGGTGACCCTATAGACACCTCCGGTAGTGTTCTTCTCAGCAATGATCTCACGTTCTTGTAAGTTGTTGCGCGTATCCGATGCTTTAGCTTCCGAAAAGCCCGAAGGGCCTGCTAGTGCTCGTAGCCCATACCAAGTCTGCACCTTTGGACTATTCTCCAAGATATCGGACTTAGTCAGGTAGCGACCTGTCCCGAAGAACACCCAAATGGCCCCCGTATCCGGATTTTGGGTGGCGTACATGTCGGCAGTAATGGGCTGACGATTACCATCGCTATCCTTCGCTATGTAGATTGGCTGGCTAACACTGCCCCCATTTGCGCTTAATTCGAATCGCCAAACATTACCCTGGAGGTCACCCGCAAACGCATATTCACTAACACCATCCGTGTCATTATTTTGGATAACATATGGCGCTGAAAGGCCATTATTGCCTGCTGTACCTGCTGCGTAGACCTTAAGATCACCTGTTTTAAGATCAAACTGTAACAGAGCAGCTTTGCCATTTTCGCTATTGGGTCCATTACCCAAATGTGCAACCCACTTTCCTGTGCCTTTTTTACCTTGAGTACTTTCCGCAATCAAAGAAATCGTGGGACGTCCCAAGGCCATACCAATCCACTCATCGTTTGATTTTCCATCTCCTGCAGAACGCTCCCAGAGAATCGCATCGTCGGCTTTCTGGGGATCTGAAAGATCGGCTGGATTTGTTATGTCCAACGCATAGACAGTTCGTGACGTTCCTCGCCCTGTTGTTCCTACTAAAATGGTCTTCCAAGCGCCATCGATATAGACGTTCTGGGTTGTCAATTTACCGTCATTGTAAAACTGATGCGGTATGGGCTGGGTACCATCAACTGGGTTGTATACACCATATTCGGGGTTCGCAATTCGAGCTAAAGACGCATCCCCTGTGCCACCTACAACTGCTCCAGGAATATAGGCAAAGATCTCGTTACCTGTTTCAGCATCGAACGCGTGAAGCATACCATCGTTAGCGGCAACGTATGCGACAGGTGTGCGTCCAGAATTATCTGTAACAAATGTTTTATAGTCATCCGTGCCACTCAAACCATCGAAGTATGTCTCGTCGAGAACATGCTTATAGAGATTAGGCTTCGGATCACCAATTAAAACAGGAGTAGAGTTTACGATGTCTCCCAATACCGTATCGCGCTTACGCAAAGCTATTGTAAGCGGCTGAACTGCGGAGCCTTCATACGATTGATCGCCACGAAGGTAATTAACAATATGGCTACCCCATGCAGCCCCTTTCGGGTCTGATGAATAAAGATTATCCCCCAAGATATCTAAATAGCCGCTTAACTCTGATGCCTTAAATTCTACCGGGTCACCGGCTGAATCTATCGTCCAAATATTTCTATCTGCAGCTACAGGTAGTTGTTCCGAAGCTCGCCAAGCGTCAACACTGAACGTGTCAGTAGTCGAGTCATAGCTCACAGCCTTCAGATCTCCCGTCCAGGAGCCTGTCATGTAGCTGGAACTGAACTGCTTAGTATTCGACGTCAATGTTTCTCCGCCACTAAAGGTTGGAGAGCCCCCGGCGCCAGGCGCTGCTGCTATATCGGCTAGCGCTTTCTTAAGCCCATCTGCGAATTGCTGGGGATTACGAGCGGAGAAAAAGTCGCCGCGACCATTAACCGCCGCATGCGCTAAGTCAGCAATCTCATCGCTTCCCCAGTCAAATTTGCTTTTATCAATCGAACCAACGTTTCCAGTACGAGCCCAATTAAAGATATCGGCTAAGCTCCCTCCAGCACTGTCAGCCAATACGGGCTCGACACCTAAGCCTATCGTAAACGTGCTCATATGCTGCCAGTTGGCACTATCTCGACTCGTAACCGGCACATCATCTTTCAAGTTCGACCTTAAATCGGCTTTCCAGTATTTTAACGCCACGTCAGCTAGGGAGTTGGATTGACCACTACCATTGAACGGCTTAGCCTCGCCGCTATCCTGATTACCAACACTTGGACTATTACCATTCCAATAACCGTCACTCATCAGGATTGAGAATGACTGCCGACAAGAATACTGACTGCTGTCATATGTGCCCTGATCGTCGTAGCCGACTTCCCATGGTTGATTTTCGTTTTTAAAGTATTCCCCAACAGACACCAATGCTCTTCGTAAAGGAGTGCCGCCGAACGAGGATCCATTATAAAAACTACTGTTTGCTCTTAGCTCCGCAAGCCAACTATATAAGCCCGAACGACTTCCTGGCGCAGACGTATCGCCAAAAGGTTTTACTTTGCTTATGTACGCGTAGCTATCACCATAGACCGGGTTGGTTAAATAATCGTCGTTATCATTAGATCCATAAGTCCCGCCATTTATCGAGCCAAACCCCACCCGAAATGCAGGATCCAGAGTAACAAAAGCGTTCATTACCCCGGCTTTGGATGCAAAAACTCTTGTGCGGTAATAAGCAAACCAGTTCGCAATATTTTCGCCAGCCTCTACTCCAGAGGGCGCTGCAGTCCCTGAGGTATCGTCAGCATCTACACAAACTCCGCTCATACTGTTTGGTTTCTCTGAGCACCTATCCGACACCAACACCTCATTCCCATTCTGTTTAGTATAGGCGAACGCTCCAAACCTCGATTTCTCATAGTAATAATAAGTTGTCCCATTCACCCTGCGAGTCGTATAAAAGAGGTGAGCCAAATCATTTCGTTCGCTGCTGGAATAACAATAGTCATTGTTCCATCCACTTTGGGTTGTCCCACTGGGGCAGCTTTCACCGCCAAACTTTCCAAAATAGAAGGATTTAAAAGGCGAGCGCCATGCTGGAATAAATTTACTTTCAGAAGAGTTGTCGTACCCGTTTAAAGGAGCATCGGGAAATGTCGTTATTGCCGGATACCGTCCACCATCAGCCTTAAAGGGGGCTAAATATGTGACAGAAGGATCGTAATAAACTCGGTTCACGGATGGCGCGCGCCAGCTCGTACTAGACCAGTTTCCACTCAAATTTGGCATATAATCAAATGCCATCGAGCCAGAATCATCCAGCATCAGAACTATATTAGGTGGCAAGGGATCACTGACGATCAATGGACTCTGGTCGACATCAACACTGTCCACTGCCGCCTGAACGCTGAACATAGGTAAAATAGCAAGAAAAATTGCCACAACCATCCGCCGCGCGTTCACCATGCCAGCATCCTCAGCACGTTTACGGCAAAAAAGTGCGTATACTTGGCGTAAAGTGCGCTCTATTATTTGTCTGAAATTTTTCATAACGGACATCTCCTACATCCGGTAGGTCGCTTGAAGGACGACCTGTGCGCGTTCAGCGTTTATCGCCGCAGTGGGATCAAGCGCCCGCGCGGTGATGCGGTAACAAGTACCTTGATTGGTTAGCTGGGTGCCCCCTGGGCCCCCTTCGTTCTGATCGGTAGTTCCGGTAAAGCCCGTTCCAGCTCCTGTGGATGAACAATCACCTAACAGTTGCACGACGAATTGCGGGGGGTTAGCCGAATCGATGGCAGTAAATTCGGTTTGCCCCGTTCCTTTGGCAATTGATTGCCATAAACTATTCGTAATCTGACCACTGGGATTAGAAACACAGCTTTTATCGCTGCAGTCCAATTCCGCCGAATTTGCTGCGATTTGGGCTTCCCACGTCTGCCGGTTACCCGTAAATGCTCGTGCCCCCATAATCAACGCTGCTTCTGCAGCTTGAAAGCCCGTTTCGCGATCATAAGCACCGCCAGCCATTCGCTCCTGAAGTATTGTGCCCCGCATTCCAGCAAGGCCGACAAGTGTGACAACAACCAGCAGCACAAGAGACACCATAAGAGCCATGCCTTGCTGTTGGTGATGGGTGTTCATATCCACAATTTCTTTCCTTCGCTCGGATATCATATGTGACCGCTCAACTTTTAATTAATATTCAGCCGGTTACGAAGGGCCACCGTTGAGGTAAAAGTGCGCTGAAGCGGCTGATTGTCGGTACCCGCCGCCGCACCCGGCTGGGTTCCGCCACTCTGCACCGTTAGTGCAAACCGAACCGAATCGACGTTTTCCCAGTTACCCACGTTCCCCGCAGTGACAAAAGCGTTTCCACCTTGTTCATGGTATAACACCGTCATACCCCAAACCCCCCTCACCATTTCCGCTACAGTGGATGTTGTACTTTGGCCTCGGCCAAAGCGGTATAGCGACCGCCCTCCAGCATCATTGGCTCCGATGTACCAAATATAGTTTGTGGGTAACGCAAGATATGACGTGGGGCTGAAAGTATTACAAAACCCACCAGAAGGCTGTTGCGGTACGGGATGGTTCAAACACTTTGTTTGATTACCGGGCTTTTCTGAGTTTCCTTTGGTGTGCACCACCGTTTTTTTGGAATTAAAATTTGCGACCTGAAACATGGTGGCTTTATCAACATCACAGAGCATCAGAACATCACCCTTGCTTATCGCTGTGGTTTCATTTTGCAGTTTAACGCTCGCTTGAGGTCCATCCATCGAGTCTATAGCTAACCCGGTATTTCTGGCGCTTGCCAAACGAATAGCGCCACCGGTCACCGGCTGCCCTGCGCCGCTGCTAGGCAACCCAGCAACCGTTGTAGCATCGTCCCATCCTTGAATTGGCGTATTATTGTCGAGCATTGGATCGCCATTGGCATTCAGCACACTATCAACGTTAGCGGTACCACAAGGATTAGCCCCCGCCGCCCTAATTTCTCTTGCCAGAAACTCGAACGAAGTACGAGCTCCCTCCTGCACTTCACCCAAAGCCACATTGCTGCGATAGGCGGTCTGATTGGCCAGAAACACACTGCCCACCCCAGCAACAACGAGCAAACCGAGCACAAGAGCGATCATTAACTCGACCAGAGTAAAGCCAGCAGCTCCCCGTGGCTGAACCGAAATCTGACTGTATGGTTTGCTCGTCATCATAATTTCGCTCGCGTGATCATGGTTTGGCCGGCTACACCGCCTGTCGCCCGTTCGTCGTTAAAGGTAATGGTGATCGTGTAATTACCGCCTCCGTCAGCCGCAATCTCACCTTCCGTACCCGGCCCCATCAAACTTCCGAGGTCATCGCACCATTGATTCTGGTTCAATTTAGCCAATGCGCTTCCCTTCGTTGCCACAGAACAATCACCCGGAGCTGCCCAGTCTGAGGGAACAGTCACTTTCAATCCGTCGTAATCACCGTCTCGAACGCCGGTTAAATCAACCCTCATAGCGTCTACAATCGAGTAACTCGCAATCGTTCCTATGCTGCGGACCATGGCGCTGTTGTTATTACTGAGCGCTTTTGACTGCAGTGCAGCCATGCCCAAAAAACCAATCGACAGCACAAGAACAGCAATCAACACTTCGATCAAGCCGACGCCTGTCTGCCGACCACGGCACTCCGCTCGATGTCGCACTACTGTATGATTGGCCATACGCAACACTCCACTCTGACGAACATCCTTCATAAACCAGCTCATTTGCAATCTGCTTTCGTTGACGTTGTCACCTGCACTGTGCTCCCAGCGATCAAACCAATACTGCGAACGTTGTCATTCGTGAGTGCGGAATTGCATAATTCCACTACTGAGGGATCCCCTCCGGAAGCTGTGTTGTACGGGGTCATCGTGTTATCGCCAAGATAACCTATCCCATCGCCCCGAAAGCGCACGGTTGTCGACGAAAGAACTTGCAAAGGCTGGTCAATCGAAGCGGCCAGCGCTGGGTGGAGCACCTCAGCGGCTCCGCCATCTCGAGGCAAGTAGCGGACTTCTCCTGCGATAGCAGCCTTACAATTTGATCCAATCCCACTTTTTGGCGCGCTATCTTTACCACACAGGGCCACTGATTGATTACGTTTCACGGCTTCAGCGCGCGCCGCAGCGATAGCGCCAACCCATGCATTGGTCGTCGTAATTAACTCGTTACGCGCAAGCGTATCCCGAAAACTCGGAATGGCAACGGTTATCAATATTGCTGCCACCGCCAAAGTAATCATCAACTCAACCAACGTAAAACCGCCGTCACTCCGGACACGCATAAAGCAAACCTCTTGTTATCTCAAATTCAGCCTACGAAACTCTGCGAAGAACACCCACCACTAAACGACAAACGGTGAGAAACCGGGCGTGAGCGGTATCCAGACAACAAAAAAGCGTGATCGAAATCACGCTTTTTTGTTGTCTGGACAAGTCGCCTGCCCTTAGTCGTCAATGCTCGCTATTGAACATTCACCGCATCAATCCGCAGTTCCTTAGGCATAGAAAACACAATATTCTCTTCCCGCCCGGCAACCTCCTGCGGCTCTTCCCCACCTAATTCCTTCAAGCGGTTAATCACATCAGCCACCAGCACTTCAGGCGCCGAAGCCCCAGCCGTCACACCCACAGCGGTCTTACCTTCCAACCACTGCTTATCAATTTGCGCAGCTTCATCAATCAAAAAAGCTGGTGTTCCCATGCGTTCCGCCAGCTCGCGCAGGCGGTTGGAGTTGGAACTGTTCGGGGAGCCCACTACCAGCATCAAGTCGCAGTCGCCGGCTAGCTGCTTCACGGCATCCTGGCGATTCTGCGTGGCGTAGCAAATGTCGTCTTTACGCGGACCTTCAATTTTCGGGAACTTGGCGCGCAGTGCGTCAATCACCCGAGCGGTGTCGTCCATGGAGAGCGTGGTTTGGGTGACGTAAGCTAGACGCTCAGCATCGTTCACTTCGAGCTTTTCAACATCGCCTTCGTCTTCAACCAGATAGATGTTACCGCCGTTGCTATGGTCGTACTGGCCCATGGTACCTTCGACTTCCGGGTGGCCATGGTGACCAATCAGGATGCATTCACGGCCGTCGCGACTGTTACGCATGACTTCCAAGTGCACTTTGGTCACCAGCGGGCAAGTCGCGTCAAAGACCTTCAAGCCACGGCGAGCGGCTTCGTTTTGAACGGCCTGGGATACGCCGTGGGCGCTGAAGATCACTAAGGTGTCGTCAGGCACTTCATGCAATTCGTCAACAAACACTGCACCCCGATTGCGCAGGTTATCCACTACAAACTTGTTGTGAACAACTTCATGGCGCACGTAGATCGGCGCACCGAACACGTCGAGCGCGCGGTTTACGATTTCTATGGCACGATCTACACCGGCACAGAAGCCACGGGGATTTGCTAATCGGATTTGCATATCTTTACCCTTCAGTGTGTTTGCCCAGCGGGCTCCACATTGATGATCTGTACTTCAAAGCTCAGTGTACGCCCTGCCAACGGGTGGTTGAAGTCGACTTCCACTTCATCACCTTCCACTCGGCTGATCACGCCGGGTAGCTCCTGCTGCCGCGCATCGGCAAAGGAAATTACCACGCCCTTCTCCAAGACCATATCCGCGCTAAATTCGTGGCGTTTGAAGGTCTGGAGATTACTGGGATTGTGCTGCCCAAACGCTTTTTCGGGTGGCACTTCGAAGGTTTTGTGATCCCCGGCTTTCAGGCCCATCAAGTAGGCTTCAAAATTCGAGGGCAGGTTTTCATCGCCGATTGCCAGCGTAGCCGGCTCTTTGTCGAAAGTGGAATCCACAATTTCGCCATCTTCAAACTTGAGAGCGAAATGCAAGGTTACCCGGGTACCCTTGTCGATTGGCAGATCGTTCATAGGATTAATTACTCCTGTCGGCATCCCCGCCGTTTTCAGCGGGTTTGCGGAATGCATCAAGTACCATCATAGCTGCGCCGATGGTGATGGCGGTGTCAGCCAGATTGAAAGCGGGGAAATGCCAGTCCTGCCAGTAAAAGTGCAGAAAATCGACCACGTAACCGTGAACCACACGGTCGTACACGTTGCCGATAGCGCCGCCCAAGATCAGCACGATGGCGATGGCGGTCCAGGTTTCGTTGGCTTTGAGTTTTTTCAGCCAACCCGTCAAAACCACACTGACCACCAAGGCCAAGGTTACGAAAAACCAACGCTGCCAACCGGCGGCCTCAGCCAGAAAACTGAAGGCCGCGCCGGTATTGTGCAGCAAGGTCAGGTTAAAGCTGGGGATCACCGGAACCGGGTTGCCGTAGGTCAACATGGCGGTGGCCAGGTACTTGGTCCCCAAGTCCACCGCGATCACCAGAACGGCCAGCCATAACCATTTCAGTTTGCCGCCTTCTCGCTCATCAACCATGACCGCGTCCATCAAGCGTAGGCACGGGTTTCACCCGAGCCTTCCACGTTGCTAACACAGCGCCCACACAGGTCGGCATGGTTTTCATGCTGGCCAACGTCTTCGCGGTGGTGCCAGCAACGCTCGCACTTGGCGTGAGTGGCCGGGGTCACTTTCACCAGCAAGCCTTCATGGCTGGTTTGTTCGGCACCGTCTGCTTCGCTGACCGGCTTCACCGTTGCTTCGGAGGTGATCAGCACGAAACGCAGCTCTTCCCCGAGGAAGTTCAGGCGCTCGGCCAAGCTGCCCTCGCAATACAAGGTAACTTCAGCGCTCAAAGAACCTTTGATATCACCGCGGGCACGAACGTCTTCGAGGCATTTGTTGACCGCCTCTTTCACGCTGTAGATTTCACGCCAGTAGTCACGACCCAGCTCAGCGTCTTCCGGCAGTGCCGTCAAACCTTCGTACCAGGTTTCGTAGAACACGGTTTCACCACGTTTGCCGGGCAGGTGCTGCCAGATCTCATCAGCAGTGAAGCTAAGAATCGGGGCAATCCAGCGCACCAGCGCTTCAGCCACATGATAAAGCGCAGTCTGGCACGAACGGCGCGCCAGGCTATCGGCCTGAGTGGTGTACTGGCGATCTTTGATGATATCCAGATAGAAACCGCCCAGCGTCGCTTCACAGAAGCTGTACACCTTCTGATAGATACGAAGGAAGGCGTAGTTTTCGTAGTCTTCTTGCAGCTCGTTTTGCAGCTGCAAAGCGCGATCAACCATCCAACGGTCGAGGGCGATCATGTCTTCCGACGCCACCATGTGCTGCTCCGGCTCAAAACCGTTCAGGTTGCTGAGCAGGAAGCGCGCGGTGTTCCGGATACGACGGTAACCATCTGCTGTCTGGCGCAGGATGTCTTTGGATACCGACATCTCACCGCTGTAATCGGTGGCAGACACCCACAAGCGCAGGATGTCCGCACCCAGTTCGTTCATGACTTCCTGCGGCGCGATCACGTTGCCCATAGACTTGGACATTTTGTAGCCCTTGGCATCCACAGTGAAGCCGTGAGTCAACACCTGCTTGTAAGGCGCTACGCCGTTCATCGCGATGGACGTTTTCAGGGAAGACTGGAACCAGCCTCGGTGCTGGTCAGAACCTTCCAGATAAAGATCCGCCGGGAACTGGCCCAGTTCTTCCCGTGCTCGCAGCACGGATTCGTGGGTCACACCGGAATCAAACCAAACGTCCAAGGTATCGAGCACCTTGTCGTACTGGTCGGCATCGTCACCCAGCAAATCGCTTTGATCAATGTCGTACCACGCGTCGATACCACCGGCTTCCACCGCTTGCGCGACTTTTTCGATCAACTCTTGGGTGTTCGGGTGCAGGTCCTGAGTTTCCTTGTGAATAAACAAGGTAATGGGCACGCCCCAAGTGCGCTGACGGGAGATACACCAGTCCGGGCTCTGCTGGAACATGGCTTCAATACGGTTCTGGCCCCAGCCCGGCACCCAACGGATACCTTTGATGGCTTCCAGTGCATCGGCGCGCAAGTTGAGTTTGTCCATGCTAATGAACCATTGCGGCGTTGCACGGTAGATCAACGGCGTTTTGGTGCGCCAGCAATGCGGGTAGCTGTGACGGAACTTCTCGGCACGCACCAGTTTGCCTTCACGCTCCAGCGCGGCGCTGACCGGCTCGTCGGCTTTGTACACGTGAATACCGGCGAACTCGCCTGCTGCATCGGTATAGGTACCATCGGCTTTGACCAAATTGATGGTTTCGATACCGTAGGCTTTGCCCACTTCAAAGTCTTCCATACCGTGGTCTGGCGCGGTATGAACCGCACCGGTACCGGCATCCAGCGATACGTGATCACCAAGGATCGCGGGCACCTGCTTGTCGTAAACCGGGTGCTGCAGCATCTGATTTTCAAGCGCGGAGCCGGTGACGTTGGCCAGCACGCGGAACTCTTCCACGCCCCAGCGAGCCATGATGCCTGCAACCATATCGGTGGCCAAAATCATCCGCTCTGGGCCGTTGCCGGTATCCACCTGCACCAAGGCGTATTCCAGATCTGCACCCAAAGAAACTGCTTGGTTGGCCGGAATGGTCCAAGGCGTGGTGGTCCAGATAACCACAGAAACGTCACCCTCACCTTCGTCGGTACCAAACAGCTTGAGCACAGCCGCCTGGTCAACAGCCGTAAAGCGCACGTCAATCTGGGTAGAGGTTTTGTCCTGATATTCCACTTCCGCCTCTGCCAGTGCGGACTGACCAACCACACTCCAGTAAACCGGCTTGAAGCCACGAACCAGGTGACCTTTGGCCACGATCTTGCCAAGGGCACGAACGATACCTGCTTCTACCTTCGGATCCATGGTCAGGTAGGGTTTATCCCACTCACCCATCACACCCAAGCGAATGAAGTCCGCCTTTTGCCCTTCAATCTGCTTGGCGGCGTAATCACGACAGGCCTGGCGAAAGGTTTTGTAGTCCACTTTCACACCGGCTTTGCCGATTTCCTGCTCGACCTTGTGCTCGATAGGCAGACCGTGACAGTCCCAGCCTGGCACGTAGGGCGCATCGTATCCCATGAAACTCCGGGATTTGACGATCATGTCTTTTAGAATTTTGTTTACCGCATGCCCGATATGAATGCTGCCGTTCGCATAAGGAGGGCCATCATGCAGGATGAATTTTTCCCGGCCTTCGCGCTGCTTGCGCAGGTTGCCGTAGACATCGAGATCCTGCCAGCGCTTGAGCATATCCGGCTCACGCTTGGCCAGGTTACCGCGCATCGGAAAGGCGGTTTCCGGCAGATTCAGGGTATGCTTGTAGTCGCTCATGTTTGTGTGCGCACTCTCTGGTTGGTCAGTTAAATCAGTTAAAGGGCTGGGCGGAATTGTCCGCCAGCCAGGCCCGGGCATGCCCGAAGTCCCGAGCGATCTGTTGTCGCAACTCATCAACAGAATCGAATTTCACTTCGTCCCGCAAGCCGTGGCGGAACACAACGTTCAAATGCTGGCCGTAGAGTGTGCCAGCAAAGTCGAACAGGTGCACTTCCAGCGCAGGCCGCTTGCCGTCTACCGTTGGTCGAAGGCCAACATTTGCAATGCCGTCTTGCCATTCACCCGTCTCAAGACGGGCTCGAACTACATAAACACCGCGCAACGCGGGCATGCGATTCAGCAAAATGTTCGCCGTGGGCGCGCCCAGCTGGCGACCGAGCTGCCGGCCGTACACCACTCGGCCATGAATCCGGTAAGGGTGCCCCAAAAGACGCTCCGCTTCCTCTAGGCCGTTCACATTCAGAACCTTGCGAACCCGAGTGCTACTGACGCGTTCACCATCAACCGTCACGGTGCGGGTGTTCTCGACGGTGAAATCGTGTTCCTGCCCCACTTGCTCCAGCAGACGGAAGTCTCCCGCCCGGTCACAACCAAAACGGAAATCATCTCCCACCACCAGATGGCGCACGGCCAAGCCGTGGATCAGTACGTTTTCGATGAAATCCATCGCCGAGAAGCTGCGGAAGGTGTCATCGAAACGAATGCACAGCACTATGTCGATACCTTCAGCCAACAGCGCTTCGTACTTCTGCCGGAAAGGCATCAAACGGGGCGGCGCTTCACTGCCCTGAAAAAATTCCCGTGGCTGTGGTTCGAAAAACATCACCACCGAGGGCACATCCAGTTCGACAGCCTTTTGCCGTACCTGTTCGATAATCGTTTTGTGGCCTAGGTGTACACCATCAAAATTCCCAATGGTTGCGACACAGCCACCGGCGAGCGGCGAGTCCCCAGACGCGGACAAACGCTTAAGATTGGTGAGGCCTCGGATCAGACGCATCTACTGCGAACCTTTACTTGCCAGCTGGCTTTGGGTGCACACACCTACCGCATATGCACTGGTGAGAAAACGCGCGATTATACCCCAGTCGCGAGTGTGGTAAAAATCGTGAAGACGCTTACTTCTGCCGGAACTGGCGAAGGCGCACGCCACACAGCACCAAAGTCACGAAATACGCCCCTACACCAGCCGACACGATCACTGCCATATCGGCCGTTCTTTGCAAACCACCCGCGCTTAGCCAATCCGCCACCGGGGCGTTCAGCGAAAGCACCACAGCGGCCAACACCGAGTTAGCCACTGCTAACTGAATCAGAAACTTAGGCCAGCCCGACTGACTCTGCCACGCCCCATCTTTGCGTAAGCCACGCCACAGAAGGTAACCGTTCAACCAAGCTGACATAGACGTCGCCAAGGCCAGCCCGGCGTGGGCTAGCGGCACAATCAATGCCAGGTTAAACGCCATATTGGCGACCATCGCGATGATGCCTATCTTTACTGGGGTTTTGGTGTCCTGCCGAGCGAAAAAGCCCGGAGCCAGCACTTTTATCAACATAAATGCCAAAAGCCCGGCAGAATACGCCCTCAAGCTCTGGGCCGACATGGCCACATCACGGCCTGTCACCTCGCCGTAATGGAACAGCGTTGCAATCAAAGGCTCCGCCAGCAGCGCTAAAGCCAACGCCGCCGGCACCCCGATTAACAAAACCGCCCTAACCGCCCAATCCAGCGTCGCGGCAAACTGGTCTTTTGATTCTGCGGCATGCTTGCGAGACAGGCTGGGTAAAATTACCGTCGCAATCGCAATGCCAAACACCCCCAACGGCAATTCTGACAAACGATCGGAATAATACAGCCACGACACACTGCCGGTTTGCAGGAATGAAGCCAGCACGGTATCCAACAACAGGTTGATCTGACTCACCGACACCCCGAACAAGGCCGGCATCATCAGCTTCAAGATCCGGCTCACCCCTTCATGGCGATAATCCACCCTCGGCCGCGGCATCAAGCCCAGCCGCATCAGAAACGGAAGCTGGAAGAACAACTGCAACGCACCGGCAATAAACACCCCCCAAGCGAGCGCCATCACAGGCTCGCTCATCAGCGGCGCGAGGAAAATAGCGGCAACAATCATCGCCAGATTCAGCAGTACCGGCGTGAAGGCCGGCACAGCGAAACGATCGTAGCTATTGAGAATGCCACCCGCGAACGCAGTGAGTGAGATCAGCAGAAGATAGGGAAAAGTAATGCGCAGCATGTCGCTGGCCATCGCAAACTTCGCATCATCCTCAAGAAACCCGGGGGCAAAGACTGCGGTCAATACCGGCGCGCCTAGCATAGCCACCAGCGTCACCGCTAAAAGCACCAACCCCAGAGAGCCGGCCACTGCATCAACAAGACGCTTCACCTCAGAAATGTCGCCCTTTTGGCGATAAGACGACAACACCGGTACAAATGCCTGGGAGAAGGCCCCTTCGGCAAACAACCGACGCAGAAAATTCGGAATCTTAAAGGCGACAAAAAAGGCGTCCGCCGCGGTTCCGGCACCGAAATAACGGGCGATGACCATATCCCGCACCAAACCCAGCACCCGAGACAGCATGGTCATAACGCCAACCACGCCGGACGAACGCAACAAACCGGGCGGTTTAGGTGGCTGTTTTTGGGGCGACGGCGCGCGCGCTGGTTGCGGTTCGGCGGACATGTTGCGAGAATCCAATTTCAGAGTTCAAGCCTGAGCGGCGTTTCGGTATTCCACAGGGCGGGCCTAAGCGCCGCAGTATGCCCCGTGTAGCGATGCGCGAGTGTACCACAGGCCTGCAGCACGCGGGGATTACTGCGCCGACAACCTTGACATTTCAAGCGTACGGCGGCATAGTTCCGCGTCATTTATATCGACGCGCTCGTTATGGCGCGCCCGCGATCTAAACATATTCCGTTTTTATAGCAACGAATTCAGGAGTTTTACGGTGGCAAATTCCCCGCAAGCCAAAAAGCGCGCTCGTCAAAACGAGAAAAACCGCAAGCACAACGCTAGCCTGCGTTCTATGGCACGTACCTACATGAAAAAGGTTGAAGCCAAGATCAAGGCCGGCAACTACGAAGAAGCCCAAGCAGCCATGAAAGAAGCCCAGCCCGTTCTGGACAGCATGGTCAACAAAGGCATCTTCGCCAAGAACAAAGTTGCTCGTCATAAGAGCCGTGTGAACACAAGAATCAAGGCTCTGAAAGCAGCCTAATTGTTGTGATCAATAAAAAAACCGGCTAACAAGCCGGTTTTTTTATGTCTGAATTTTAAAGCATCTCGCTTAGAGCTATACAACCACCAGGTTGTCTCGATGAATCATCTCTTCATCGGACACATACCCCAATAACTCAGTAATGCGATCACTGGAATGGCCGGCAATAACACCCGCCTCATCCGCATCGTAGTTGACCAACCCACGGGCAATCTCACGCCCGGCCAAATCTACGCACATAACCATTTCACCGCGGCGAAACTTTCCGCTGACGGCCTTCACACCAACCGATAGCAAGCTACGCCCACCCTGGCGCAACACCTTTACCGCCCCATCATCCAAAACCAGCGTGCCACGAGTCTGCAAATGACTGGCAATCCACTGCTTCCGAGCCGCCAACCTGCCGTGCTCCGGCAGCAGCAAGGTGCCAATGACATCTCCTTGCCGCAATCGATCAATCGCATTCTCGATGCGACCACCCACAATCACAGTAAATGCACCTGAACGAGCGGCCAACCGAGACGCCCGCAACTTGGTTAGCATGCCACCACGCCCCAACGCTCCAGCACCGCCACCGGCCATCGCATCCAGATCTGGATCTTCCGCCTTACGCTCAGTGACCAGCTCAGCATCTTCGTGCTTACGCGGATCTTTGGTGAACAAGCCCAACTGATCAGTAAGAATAATCAGGCCATCCGCCTCGACCAGATTCGCAACCAACGCTCCCAGCGTGTCGTTATCACCAAAACGGATCTCATCGGTGACCACGGTATCGTTTTCGTTAACGATCGGCACCACTCCGTAATCCAGAAGCGTTCGCAGCGTACTACGTCCGTTCAGGTAACGTTTTCGATCGGAAAGATCATCGTGAGTCAGAAGAATTTGCGCAGTATGAATACCGTGACGCTTGAACTGAGCCTCCCAGGTTTGCACCAACCCCATTTGCCCCACCGCAGCAGCTGCCTGAAGTTCGTGCAAATGTTGCGGCCGCGCACTCCAGCCCAGTCGACTCATACCCTCTGCCACAGATCCTGAAGACACAACCACAACTTCAACGCCACTGCGTATCAGCGCGGCAATCTGATCAACCCAATGACCCAGCGCGGTCACATCCAGCCCTTTACCATCATCGGTCAGCAAAGCACTGCCAATTTTCACCACCAATCGGCGGGCTTTCTTTAGCTGGATGCGTTCACTCATGACAGCAGCAATATCTCTTTGGCTTCTAGTTATTCGGGCGCGTAAACGACTTCGACATCATCATCGTCGTCGTCAAAGTCGTCCTCGTCGCCTTCTTCACGAGAAGCTCGACGAGCATTGCGGTCCGCCTCAATTTTGGCGCGCGCCTCTTCATCCATCTGGCGACGACGAGCAGCTTCCTTCTCGGCAATCTCAGGATTTTCAGCCTCTTCTTCGGCCTGCTCTTCGATCCAACGCATTACGGCCTGAACCAACGGCTTAGTACCTTCGCCGGTAAGTGCGGACACAACAAAAACCGGACCATCCCAAGCGAGCTCATCGATGATCGCCTGACAATGCGCCTCTCGGTCTTCCTCCGGCACCATGTCAACTTTATTAAGCACCAGCCAACGCGGACGATTTGCCAGGGTTTCACTGAACTTTTCCAATTCGTACGCAATCGCTTTAACGGCTTCCACAGGAGACGAGCCGTCATAGGGCGCCACATCGACCAGGTGCAACAACAAACGGGTGCGAACCAAGTGCTTCAGGAAGCGAATGCCTAAGCCAGCACCTTCTGCCGCTCCCTCAATCAGCCCCGGAATATCCGCGATTACAAAGCTTTGGTGCGCCTGCACACTGACCACGCCCAAATTCGGAACCAACGTGGTAAAGGGATAGTCCGCCACTTTTGGCTGCGCCGCAGACACGGAACGGATAAACGTAGATTTACCGGCATTGGGCATACCCAGCAACCCAACATCCGCCAGAACTTTCAGCTCCAGGCGCAAATTTCGAGCTTCGCCTTCAGACCCTTTACTGGTTTGACGCGGAGCCCGATTGATTGATGATTTAAAACGGGTGTTCCCAAGACCATGAAAACCGCCTTGAGCCACTTTCAGACGCTGCCCTTCTTTGGTCAGATCACCCAAAACCTCATGGGTGTCCATATCCACCACCGTGGTACCAACAGGTACTGGCAACTCAAGATCATCACCTTTGATACCGGTACAGTTTCGACCCGAACCTGGCTGACCGTTCTGCGCTTTGTGTTTGCGCTGGAAGCGATAGTCGATCAGGGTATTCAGATTACCGTCCGCTACCAGATAGACGGAACCGCCATCCCCGCCGTCACCGCCGTCGGGACCACCCTTGGGTACGTATTTTTCACGCCGAAAACTCAGGCAACCATGGCCGCCCTTTCCCGCTTCAACAATGATGGTGGCTTCGTCTACAAATTTCATACGTCAAATGCCTTTGCATAAACTAAAAAGCCCCGCAGCCTCATGGAAGCTTTGCGGGGCTCCGGATTCGCCTGAAGACTGATTAAATCAGCATATCAGGAAATCCAAGGTTCGACAGAACCGGAGGATCGCCGCTGCTTACGCAGCCGGAACGATGCTCACGAACTTACGGTTCTGCGGGCCTTTAACTTCGAACTTCACCTGACCTTCCGCTTTCGCGAAAAGGGTGTGGTCCTTGCCAAGGCCTACGTTGTTGCCAGCGTGAAAACGAGTGCCGCGCTGACGAACGATGATGCTACCTGCAGATACAGTCTCGCCGCCGTAGCGCTTAACACCAAGTCGTTTCGACTCGGAATCGCGACCGTTACGGGTACTACCTGCTGCTTTTTTATGAGCCATTACCAGCCTCCTTCTTTAAGGGGAATGTTCAGAGCTTAGCCCTGAATACCCGTGATCTTAACTTCAGTAAACCACTGACGGTGGCCCTGACGCTTCATGGAATGCTTACGACGACGGAACTTGATGATATTGATCTTGTCGTGACGACCGTGGCTAACCACTTCCGCAGTCACTTTAGCACCATCAACAACTGGAGCACCGACTTTAACGTCGTCGCCATTGGCTACCAGCAGAACACGATCAAACTCAACAGAGCCACCGGTTTCAACTTCAAGCTTTTCCAGCTTCAGTGTTTCGCCTTCTTTTACACGGTGCTGTTTACCACCGCTAACAATAACTGCGTACATTTTCTGTCTCCGCGATTGACCCATCCCTGCTCTTATCCACCTGGTTCTAAGGGAAGCACTTTGGCAACCCTATTGCAGGGAGCGCAGGTTGGGATGAGTTGGGCGCGTGATTGTACGAAAAGCCGCCGGCCAATACAAGGGAGTTTACGACTCAAGTTGACACTCTAGGCAGCAATACCTAGCATTGCCGCGTCCTGCCCGAAAACTCAACGAACATACCAGTAAGGGACTTATCAGCCCCATGACAGCCCAGCGCATCCATGACACCGTAGCGGAAGACTTCAGCCGCGTGAACGATCTTATTATCCAGCGGCTTGCCTCGGATGTCCCGATGGTCGAGAAAATCGCCCAATACATTATCGAAAGCGGCGGTAAGCGCTTGAGACCGTTGCTGGTTTTGCTTTCCAGCCAGGCTGCGGGCTACAACAAAGACGACCACCTAAAACTGGCCGCGGTGATCGAATTCCTGCACACCGCCACCCTTCTGCATGACGACGTTGTCGACACCTCCGACATGCGCCGGGGCCGCAGCACCGCCAATGCTAAATGGGGCAACGCGCCAAGCGTTCTGGTAGGTGATTTCCTCTACGCCCGCGCATTCGAGATGATGGTCGAGCTACAAAGCCTTCCGATTATGAACGTTCTATCGCACGCCACGGCAGTCATTGCCGAAGGCGAAGTCATGCAGCTGATGAATATAAAGAACCCGGATCTCACTGAAGACCAATATAGGGTTGTTATTCACAACAAAACCGCGATGTTGTTTGAAGCGTCATCCCATTCGGGTGCTCTGCTCGCAGGCGCGAATGTCGAGCAAGAAAACGCTCTGAAAGGCTACGGCAAACATCTGGGTCTAGCATTTCAGCTGGTTGATGATGTGCTGGATTATCAAGGTGATGCTGAAGCCATGGGGAAAAATGTGGGCGATGATCTGGCCGAAGGAAAAACCACACTGCCCCTCATCTACGCGATGAAGAACAGCAGCGAGAACGAGCGCCAACTCATTCGCCAGGCGATTCGCAAGGGCGGCCTGGACGATCTCCCCAAAGTTCTAAGCATTGTAAAATCATCCGGCGCTATTGAATACACCATGAACAAAGCACATGAAGAGGCTGAGACTGCCCGTAATCTGCTAAATTGCTTGCCGGAATCGGCGTATCGCGAAGCCCTGGAATTACTGACGGAAGCCGCCGTCGCTCGCGTAAGCTGACCCACAGAGCATCGGAAAGTGGCCGGAAATCATGACACCCAAAGACCTTCCGGCCAACCAAGGTGTCATGTGTTCTAGGCTATACTGCGGCGACCAGGCCACCTACTCGTTATAGGGAACTATTCGCATGCACCAGCTGTCGGAACTGGACGCTTCGTTTCTGTACCTTGAATCAGAAACCACCCCAATGCACATTGGAGGCGTTTATCTTTTTGATGCCAGCAGCCTGGAAACGCCTGTCTCCTACGCCACCTTTATCAAATTTATTTGCAGCCGGTTGCACGTTTCACCGATGTTTCGGCAGAAACTCAAAGAAATTCCGTTTCGGCTCGGGCGCCCCTACTGGGTAGACGATACCGAATTCAGCATCGAGCGCCACCTGGCTTACGTATCCCTAGGAGAGAGCGGCAAACAACCCTGCGTCAATGCCCTTGCTGCCAAGATTCTCGAAGAACCGCTCAAACGGGACCGCCCCCTTTGGCACATCACTTTTGTGGACGGCTTCAAACTGGACACACCTCAGGGCGACAGAGACGGCTTCGCCCTGATCGTTAAGCTACACCATGCCTCCATCGATGCCTTCAGCGGTGAAGAAATCATGGGCAAACTGCTGGAATATTCTCCGACCCCCCGAGCCATTAACCCGCCGCGCCCATGGCAACCCCGATCAGAGCCTTCAGAAGAGCGCGTTTTTCTGCAGGCCGGGGCAAATATGTTGAAAGCGCCAATGCAGTTCGCATCGCTGGCCTACAACACCGCCGAAGCAGCCACGCGCGGAATCGTTCAAAAGCAGATCCACAGACTCCCCCTGCCAGCATCACTCTTTACCGCACCGCATTGCCCGTTCAACCGGCAGATCACCGGCAATCGGTCTATTGTGTCTGCCACAGTGGACCTAGCTCGATTAAAGACAATCAAAGCGCAGTTGGGCGATGTCACACTAAACGATGTGGTGCTTGGCGTCTGTGCAGAAGCACTGAACAGATACCTGGTTACCCAAGGCACGAAAACCACCACGCCTCTGGTAGCAATGACCCCGATTTCGGTGCGGTCCAGCAGCCTGCGCCACGCCACGGGCAATCAAATGTCTGCGATGCTGTTGAATCTCGCGACAAATGAATCCGACCCGGCCCTAAGGATCCGTCACATCCATCGCAATGCGGTTGAAACCGAACCTTATCGGGAAGCCATTGCCGCAGAACGCTTGACTGAATTACTTCCGTCCACATTACTGGCGCTGTCCGCACGGCTTTATTCGGAACTTCGAGTCGCCCGCAGCAACCAGCCGCTGTTCAACCTACCAATAACCAACGTACCCGGGCCGCAAATCCCCCTGTACCTGCAAGGCGCCAAGCTGGTGCAGCAGTACAACACTGCCCCCCTGTTCGACAGCATGGGGCTCGTCATTGTAGCCGTCAGCTATGAGGGGATGTTAACGCTCAACTTCACCTTATGCCCGGATGTAGTCCGCGATGGCGAGAGTCTGGAAGGTTTGGTGCACGACAGTCTTGAAGCGATTGAAATGCGGGCGGAAGCCGCTGGAGAAGCTGTTATTGACCAACTCGGGGGCACAAACCCGAAAACCTTATCGAATGAAATATACAGCTACCTGGAAGGCTTACTAAAAAAGCGTCCTTTGCGCTTTAGGCGCTAGCCCATTTGGCTAGCGCCAACATCCGAGCTACTCGAACGCCCAGCGAAGGAAGGTTTTCTTCTCCTCGTCTGTCGCTTCACCCCATAAACGCTTCATCTTTTCAAGTGTATTGCCAGCGCCGACATCGTAGCCGCTTTCCCCACCGGCAAACACGGGGGTGCGCGCTTCGGCACGACCTTGCCAAACAGATGCGTTCGCTACTGAATCACCATCGACACTCACAACAGTTGCAGAGAAGTCTTGGCTAAATGCCTCGGCTTCACGGCGGCTGGCAGGCTTTTCAAACGCGAACTGATAGGTCATACCCGGCTCTGCATCAAAACGCACCACTTGGGGCTCGGTTTTGATGACATGAACTTTTGACTCGCCATTTTCAACAATGCCCGACTTAGCCCAAATGGTCTTATAGGTGAACACCACTTCATTACCGCCTGGCAGCAGCCCGTAATCCAACGCTAAATCGTCCATAAGGAAATTGGTCATGGCTTTCCCATTGACCTCGGTCACCTGAATGGTTCCCGGCGCTTTTAGCACGGCAGGCTCGGTCGCGGCCGGCAAACTGCCCTCCCAGGTATCGATTCTGGACAAGGAAGATGCACACCCTGCAACCAGCACAGTCAAAATAGCCAGCACTAATTTGTAAAAACCTCCAACGTGACACATACTCATTTACACATCCTTTTTATGAAAAAATTTGAATTCGGCCGCATTTGAGCTAATTCTAAACAGGATACGCCAAACACTTCGATGCCCGAACCCCAACATAGCAGAAGGAGGATATATGGATACTCAACAGCGGGCCGGCGAAAATTCTCCCCCTCCCTTTCGTAGCAGTCGCTTCTTCTGTGTTGGGGGCAAATGGTACTTCACCACCCGTGAAGGTTTCGACAGCGGCCCCTTTGCCTCAAAAGAACGCGCCGAGATTGGCCTGAGACGCTTTCTTCACGTCGTTAAGCTATTGCCCGAAGAACAACAGCTTCACTAAAAACACATTCCGCCATACTGCTAATGTAATGCCTCTCACACCATGAATGGCATTATCCAATGGTCAATTGCGGCAAGGCACCCTAGTGCCATAAACCCCGCGACCACATCATCAAACATAATACCCAGCCCACCGGGCATACGAGCATCCAGCCAACTGATCGGCCAGGGTTTGAGCACGTCAAACAGCCGGAACAACATAAACGCCATCAACACACCGTAAATCTGATCCGGAAACAGACCAAGAGCGATCCACATGCCCACAAATTCGTCCCAGACGATGCCGCCGTGATCGTGTACCTTCAAATCGTCAGCGGTTTTGCCGCACAACCAGATACCGACAACAAAGGCTGCTAAGACAATCAGCCAGTACCCAATCGGAGGCACCCACGCAAAGGCGTACCACAATGGTATAGCAGCAAGGCTTCCCCAAGTACCAGGAGCCTTAGGCGCAGCCCCGCTGCCAAACCCGAAAGCCAGAAAATGCACCGGATTGCGAAGAAAACCCGGAGGTAGAATGGCTTTTACGTTGTCTGGCTCTTGCATCACGTTGTTATCCGTCAATCAGACCTCCTAAAATGATCAAACCCTTGGTGGGAGCCAGCATGCTCGGTATTGACCACTCTTAAACCGGGTTCAGAATGTATATGGCCAATAGTGATAAGCTGCTCGCGAACATGCAAATCCAGCGCCGCCCGCCGGTGCTCGGCAATGGTCAGACACAACTGATAGTCATCACCCGCGCTTAATGCATAGGTTAGCGCCTCACTTCCCTTCAGGGCCACCAACGCATCCGATAATGGAATTTTGTCAGCATCGAGTTCAGCACCTACTCCGGACGCGTCCAGAATATGCTGCAAATCAGAGAGCAAGCCATCTGAAATATCGATAGCGGCGGAAGCCTTTCCAACCAACGCGCTACCCAGTTCCAAACGGGGCTCGGGATGATGGTAACGCGTAAGCACTGCCTGCTCATTACCTGTCGGAGCGGATAGCGCCAAAAAGTCCAGAGCAGCACCCGCATCACCTAATGGTCCGGTTACACACACAACATCACCTGCACGCGCGCCAGAACGATGCAACGCCATGCCTTGCGGAACCGTGCCATGAACTTGAAGCGTAAGCGTTAGCGGGCCTCGCGTGGTGTCTCCGCCCGCAAGTGCGATGCCAAACGCATCACTCGCCCGAGCCAATCCACGGGAGTAGCCCGCCAGCCATTCCGGTTCAGCACTGGGTAACGCGAGCGCCAGCGTAAAACAGACAGGCTGGGCACCCATCGCAGCCAAGTCACTGACTGCTACGGCTAAGGAACGCCAACCAAGGTATTCAGGGGGATAATTCGGAGGGAAGTGAACACCCTCCACAAGAGTGTCCACCGAAAACACTAAATCCTGCCCCGGTGGGACGCGTTGAATCGCGCAATCGTCACCGGGACCAAGAATGAGCTGCCCCTGCCGTGCGTTATCAGCCAGGGGCTGAAAATACTGACGGATCAGCTCAAATTCGCCCATGGATCAGCGCGGACGGGTTTCAGCCAGCCGCAAGCGGCGGCTGAGTTTGTCCAGAATACTGTTCACGAACTTGTGACCTTCGGTGCCGCCAAAACGCTTGGCCATTTCGACACCTTCGTTGATCACCACTTTATAGGGCACATCAATGCGGTACTTCAATTCATAAGCACCTAGGCGAACGATAGCCATCTCAACCGCGTCCACTTCTTTCATAGGGCGATCCAGGAACGGCTCCACAAGCCGGTCCAGTTCCGCCTGCTCGCGGTGCACCCCCCTCAAAATGTCCCGGAAATACATGATATCCACTTTGCTCATGTCATTATCGACCATGAACTCGGCTTCAATATCCGAAATAGGGGTTTTGCTAAAATGCCGCTGGTACAACCCCTGCATTGCTAGTGCCCGGGCACGGCGACGGTCGCCGGCCTTGGGCTTATTCGTATTCCCCGGTTGGGGACTGCTATCGCCTGCTTCGCTCATTACTCACCCAACTTCTTGAACAAACTGACCATTTCCAGGGCAGTAATTGCTGCTTCCGCACCTTTGTTGCCAGCCTTCGTTCCTGAACGCTCAATTGCCTGTTCGATGGAATCCACGGTTAGTACCCCAAAGGTCACTGGCACGTCGGTTTCCAGGCTGACGGCACCCAAGCCACTGGACGCTTCACCAGCCACATATTCAAAGTGCGGCGTGCCACCACGGATGACAGCACCCAGAGCGATAATGGCATCGTAGTCAGAGGTTTCTGCTACGCGCTTAACCGCCAGCGGCATTTCATAAGCACCTGGTACGCGAATCACGGTGATATCGCTCTCGGCAATACCGTGACGACGCAGAGTGTCGATCGCGCCTTCCACCAGGCTTTCAACCACAAAACCGTTAAACCGGCCAACCACCAGCGCATAACGTCCGCTGCACTGGGTAAAATCACCTTCAATTACTTTGATATCTGCCATCTCGGGCTCCTTCGCGAGCTGCAGCACGTTCAGGCTGCAGCCAGATTTATCATTCGGGGGTATAAGGTACGTATTCCACAACTTCCAGGTCGAAACCGGAGATAGCCGAGAATTTAACGGGTGGGCTCAGCAAGCGCATTTTGCAAACACCAATGTCACGCAGAATTTGAGAGCCGGTACCTACGGTAAAGTACACACCGGAGCTGCCCTTGCCTGACGACTCACGACCTTCGTCAAAAAACTCCTGCATGCGATCTTCCAGATTACGGCTGTCTTCTGCACTGTTCAAAAGTACAACCACACCTTTGCCCTCATTGGCGACCTTCTCCAAGGCATGGTGCAACGGCCAGCTTCGGGAATCCTTTCGGCGCGCACCCAACAGATCTCGCAAAGTGTCCGTAATATGAACACGAACGTGCACCGGCTCCTCAGAGCTGATGTCACCCATCACCATCGCGAGGTGGGTTGATCCCTGAATATTGTCCCGGTAGGTGCGCAATTTAAAGACACCGTATTCGGTATCCAGATCATTCTCTTCCACGCACTCGACGGTTTTTTCATTCATGGTGCGGTAGTGGATCAAATCGGCAATGGTGCCAATCTTCAGATCGTGTTCTTCCGCAAACTTCTCGAGGTCTTCACGGCGGGCCATCGAGCCGTCGTCGTTCATGATTTCGCAGATAACACCTGCGGGTTCACTGCCGGCCAGAGATGCCAGGTCACAGGAAGCTTCCGTATGGCCGGCCCGGCTCAAGACCCCACCGGGATCAGACATCAACGGGAAAATGTGTCCCGGTTGAACCAAATCGGCGGCTTTTGCGTCTCGTGCTACGGCGGCCTGCACTGTGCGGGCTCGGTCCGCTGCCGAAATACCGGTGGTCACACCCTCACGGGCTTCAATCGACAAGGTAAATTTGGTGCCAAAGCCTGACGCATTCTGCTGAACCATCAGCGGCAAACCAAGCTGTTCACAACGCTGCCGGGTCATCGGCATGCAGATAAGGCCCCGGCCAAAACGCGCCATAAAGTTGATCGCTTCCGGCGTGCAATGTTCTGCAGCCATTACCAGATCACCCTCGTTTTCGCGGTCTTCGTCATCCATCAGGATGACCATCTTTCCCTGTCGAATATCTTCGATGATGTCTTCAATGCTGTTCAGTGCCATACGCTTCTGCACCCTGTCACCCCGGCCATTCGCAATAACGGCCAAGAGGAATGAATTGAATGATTAACTGCGGGCGAGGATCAACCGTTGATCTTCACCCACCTGACGGCGATCCAGCACCTTCCATTGCACTTTGTCTGCCATAACATCTATGGGTAAATGAGCCGTTGGCCGCCCCGTACTCCCTAAAAATACCGGGGCTTGGTACAGCCAAAGCTCATCCACTAAATTCTCACTGATAAAGGTCCCCGCTAACGTTGGCCCGGCCTCTACCAGCAATTCGTTAATGCCTTTCTCTCCGAGGGCGTCCAGTAGTTCGACCACGTTCACCCCGTTGTCTCGCCAAGCGACGCCGGCAATACTCACACCCAGCGCAGCCAAATCTTGCGCCGGCGCCGTTGGCCGAGTAGAACTGGCGCAGAACACCTGAACATTGCCGCCTCGAAGAATGCGGGCCGACGTTGGCGTTCGCGCATCACGATCAGCAATCACTCGCAGCGGCTGACGTGATGGTGCCGCCGCTTCCCCCAGCTCACCCATATCATCAAGGCGCACGGTCAGCGACGGATCATCGGCCAATACAGTGCCCACCCCCGTGAGAATGGCATCGCTCATGGCCCGCAGGCGCTGCACATCGCGGCGCGCCTCAGGGCCCGTAATCCACTGACTCTCCCCAGACGCCATAGCCGTTCGACCATCCAGACTGGCAGCCATTTTCAATCGAACCCAAGGGCGACCGGTATTCATGCGCTTCATAAACCCCGGATTCAGGCGAGCAGCTTCTTCACTCAACACGCCTTCGGTAACCCTGATGCCCGCATCGCGCAGCATATCAAGACCCCGGCCAGAAACCGTCGGATTCGGATCTTTCGTTGCCACGAACACTTGGGCCACACCCGCCTCCATCAACGCCTTCGCGCATGGCGGCGTCCGGCCATAATGACTGCACGGCTCCAAAGTCACGTAGGCCGTTGCGCCTCGCGCTTCCTGCCCGGCCTGGCTCAATGCGTGCACTTCGGCATGCGCCTCACCGGCACGCTCGTGCCAGCCTTCACCCACGATACGATTGCCTCTGGCAATCACGCATCCCACACGTGGATTTGGGTGAGTGGAGTAACGACCACGCCAAGCCAACTGGATAGCCCGTGCCATCATTGCCCTGTCGCGGTCTGAAATCATGCCTTACCTTTCCCTGTAGGGGTTTCGGCCAACGCGCGCGCCACATCTGCGGCGTCGCCGTTGCCTTGGGACAAACGCTCAATCTCTTCTTTGAACTCGTTAATGTCCTGAAAACTCCGATAAACCGAGGCAAAACGAACGTACGCCACTTTATCCAGCTGGCGCAGCTCGGTCATCACCTCTTCGCCCAACTGCATCGATTTCACTTCACGCTCGCCCGTCGCTCTCAGGCGGTACTTAATTCTGTTTAGCGCCGCCTCGATCGATTCAATACTGACCGGGCGTTTTTCCAGAGCTTTCATCAAACCAGCCCGCAACTTTTCTTCATCGAAAGGCTGTCGGGTACCGTCTTGCTTGACTACCCGCGGCATCACTAACTCAGCCGTTTCAAACGTGGTAAACCGCTCGCGGCAGGACAAGCACTCCCTGCGGCGGCGCACCTGATCGCCTTCGGCCACCAGACGCGAATCAATCACCTTGGTATCGGCTTCACCACAGAAAGGACAATGCATAGTTCAAACGCTCCGGAAAAAGGACCCGGGAAACCCTTCAGGGGCGCCCGGGCGGACTCACACAGTGCAAATCAAGCGTAAACCGGGAAACGTGCGCACACTGCTTCAACCTGCTCACGCACACGGCTGATGGTGGCTTCGTCTTCAAGGTTGTCGAGGATGTCACACATCCAACCAGCCAAATCACGACATTCCTGCTCACCGAAGCCTCGAGTGGTAACCGCCGGCGTACCTACACGCAGACCAGACGTCACGAACGGAGAACGTGGATCATTCGGAACCGCGTTCTTGTTCACGGTGATGTGGGCACGGCCCAGCGCTGCGTCCGCATCTTTACCGGTGATGTCTTGCTTGATCAGGCTAACCAGGAACAGATGGTTCTTGGTGCCGCCGGAGATGACATCGTAGCCGCGCTCGATGAACACGTCAGCCATGGCCACAGCGTTCTTCACAACTTGCTGCTGGTAGGCTTTAAATTCGTCGCTCATGGCTTCTTTGAAGCAGATGGCCTTAGCCGCAATCACGTGCATCAAAGGGCCACCCTGACCACCGGGGAATACCGCAGAGTTCAGTTTTTTCTGCAGAGCTTCATCGTCACACGCCAGAATCAGGCCGCCACGAGGGCCGCGCAAGGTTTTGTGAGTGGTGGTGGTCACGACATGAGCGTGAGGAACCGGATCCGGGTAAACCCCCGCGGCAACCAGACCCGCTACGTGCGCCATATCCACGAACAGGTAAGCACCAACCTTGTCAGCAATCTCGCGGAAACGGGCGAAATCCAGTTCCTGAGAGTAAGCAGAGAAACCGGCAATGATCATTTTCGGCTTGTGCTCAACCGCCAGCGCTTCCACTTCGTCGTAATCAATCAGACCAGTTTCCGGGTTCAGGCCGTACTGTACGGCGTTGTAAATCTTACCGGAGAAGTTCACGCTGGCCCCGTGTGTCAAGTGACCGCCGTGGGCAAGGCTCATGCCCAGAACGGTATCGCCCGGCTGAACCAACGCCATGAACACAGCGGAGTTCGCCTGGGACCCGGAGTGAGGCTGCACGTTAGCGTATGCAGCACCGAACAGCTCTTTGGCACGATCAATCGCCAGCTGCTCAGCCACGTCCACAAACTCACAACCACCATAGTAACGCTTACCCGGATAGCCTTCGGCGTACTTGTTGGTCAGCACACTGCCCTGGGCTTCCATCACTCGAGGACTGGTGTAGTTTTCGGACGCGATCAGTTCGATGTGCGCTTCCTGACGCTTTTCTTCCGCCTGCATGGCGTTCAACAGTTCGTCATCGAAACCGGCGATTTTCATATCACGATTAAACATGGAGTGCTGCCCCTGTCTGAATGGCTGGTCCGGCTTAACGTTGTGTATGCCGCAACCCCTGAAAAATTGGGCCGTCATTCTATCGCGAATGCGGGTCAAAAATCATCCTTTATACCGTCCGCAGATACCGACACGCCGGCAATCCCGGTTTCCACTCAATTGCTATCCCCGACCGGTTTCGATACCTTACCGAATCAAAACTACGCAGTCAGATCGGCCGTGGGTGCACACACGCTCCCCACGCGACCGACTCCAGAATTCATAAACCTATTTCTTACCAGAGGTTTCAGCCGATATGGCCCAGTACGTATACAGCATGAACCGCGTGGGCAAAGTGGTACCACCCAAGCGGGAAATCCTGAAAGACATTTCTCTTAGCTTCTTCCCGGGCGCCAAAATTGGCGTGCTCGGCCTGAACGGTTCCGGTAAATCCACTCTGCTCCGTATTATGGCCGGCGTCGACCAGGATTACATCGGTGAGGCCCGCCCGCAGCCCGGCATCAATGTTGGCTATCTGCCGCAGGAACCCGAACTGGACGAAGAGAAAACCGTCAAAGAAATTGTGGACGAATCGGTTGCTCACGTTCACAACGCCTTGGCCGAGCTTGATCAGGTGTACGCCGCCTACGCCGAGCCCGACGCCGACTTTGACGAACTGGCCAAGAAACAAGGCAAACTGGAAGCCATCATTCAGGCTACCGACGGCCACGACATCGAACGCAAGATGGAAGTCGCCGCAGACGCCCTGCGCCTTCCGGCCTGGGATCAGAAAGTCAAGGTTCTATCGGGTGGTGAACGCCGCCGAGTAGCCCTGTGCCGCCTGTTGCTATCCGGCCCGGACATGCTGCTTCTGGACGAGCCGACCAACCACTTGGACGCAGAATCCGTCGCCTGGCTGGAGCGCTTCCTGCACGATTACGAAGGTACCGTGGTTGCCATCACCCACGACCGTTACTTCCTCGACAATGTAGCAGGCTGGATTCTCGAGCTAGACCGTGGCCAAGGCATTCCGTTTGAAGGCAACTACAGCCAGTGGTTGGAAAACAAAGAAAAGCGTTTGGAGATGGAATCCAAACAGGAAGCCGCTCACCAGAAGGCCGTTAAGCAAGAGCTGGAATGGGTTCGCTCCAATGCGAAGGGCCGACAGTCCAAGAGTAAGGCCCGCTTGTCTCGCTTTGAGGAAATGAGCTCTCAAGAATTCCAGAAGCGTAACGAAACCAACGAACTGTACATCCCACCCGGACCGCGTCTGGGCGACAAGGTGATTGAAGTTGAAGGCATCAGCAAAGCGTTCGACGACCGCCTGTTGTATGAAGACGTTTCACTGACCGTACCCCCTGGTGCCATTGTAGGCATCATTGGTGGTAACGGCGCCGGTAAGTCCACGCTGTTCAAGATGATCGCCGGCATGGACCAACCGAACTCCGGCACCATTACTGTGGGCGAAACCGTTGAACTGGCGTATGTCGATCAGATGCGCGATCTGGATGGCAGCAAAACCGTTTGGGAAGAACTTTCAGACGGCAACGACATCATCAAAGTCGGCAACTACGAGACCCCGTCTCGGGCCTACGTAGGACGCTTCAACTTCAAAGGCACCGACCAGCAAAAACGCGTGGGCGACCTATCCGGTGGTGAGCGTAACCGCCTGCACCTTGCCAAGCTGCTAAAACAGGGCGGCAACGTGTTGCTGTTGGACGAACCCACCAACGATCTCGACGTAGAAACCTTGCGTGCACTGGAAGAAGCACTGCTGAACTTCCCGGGCTCTGCTTTGGTGATCTCGCACGACCGCTGGTTCTTGGACCGTGTGGCTACACACATCCTGGCGTTCGAAGATGATGGCGAAGTGGTGTATTTCGATGGCAACTTCACGGAATACGACGCCGACTTCAAGAAGCGCAAGGGCGATTCTGCCATGCAGCCTAAACGTATGAAGTACAAGAAGTTAGCGTAATGGCAAAAACCAAAACCGCGTATGTCTGCACCGAGTGCGGCGCTGATTACTCCAAATGGCAGGGCCAATGCACCGCCTGCCAAGCCTGGAATACCGTCAGCGAAGTACGCGGCATTTCCGGCAACAACGCCAAAGGCGCTCGAGGCATTCGCTTCGAGGGCTACGCGGGCAGTTTGTCGGAGGTCAAAAGCCTTGATGAGGTCAGTCTGGCCGAGCAAGCCCGTATCAGCACCGGTATGCAGGAATTTGACCGTGTGCTCGGTGGCGGCCTGATCGAAGGCTCAGCGGTGTTAATGGGCGGCCATCCCGGCGCTGGTAAAAGTACTCTGTTGCTTCAAGCCGTGTGTCAGCTCGCAGCCCAGCACCCCGCTCTGTACGTGACCGGCGAGGAATCGCTGCAACAAGTCGCCATGCGCGCCAAACGCCTCGGCTTGCCCACCAAAGACCTGAAAATGCTGTCGGAAACCAGCGTCGAGCGGGTCATGCAAGTGGCCGAAGCGGAAAAACCGCGCATTCTGGTGGTGGACAGTATTCAGGTGATGCACGTTGCCGACATCGAATCGGCACCGGGCTCTGTTTCGCAAGTACGAGAAAGCGCCGCTTACCTGACCCGTTTCGCTAAGCAGACCGGCACCATTCTGTTTCTGGTAGGTCACGTCACCAAAGACGGCAGCCTGGCCGGCCCGAAAGTACTTGAACACATGATCGACTGCTCGATCCTGTTGGAAGGCTCAAGCGACAGCCGTTACCGCACTCTGCGGGGCATCAAGAACCGATTCGGCGCGGTGAACGAATTGGGCGTTTTCGCCATGCTGGAACAGGGCTTGAAAGAGGTGAAAAACCCCAGCGCCATCTTCCTGAATCGCGGCGAAGAGGCGGCTCCGGGCAGTGTGGTGATGGTCGTATGGGAAGGCACCCGCCCTATGCTGGTGGAGATCCAGGCATTGGTGGATATGGCCCAAGGCAGCTACCCAAGACGAGTTGCGGTTGGCTTGGACCAAAATCGACTGGCGATGCTGCTGGCAGTTCTGCACCGCCATGGTGGCATGCATGTGGCGGATCAGGATGTGTTCGTGAACGTGGTTGGCGGGGTGAAAGTGGCCGAAACCAGTGCGGATTTGGCATTGCTGGCTGCCGTTGTCTCGTCTTTCCGAAACCGCGCTCTGCCACAGGATTTGGTGATTTTCGGGGAAGTTGGCCTTTCAGGTGAAATTCGCCCGGTACCCAGTGGGCAGGAGCGGATTTACGAGGCATCCAAGCATGGCTTCACCCGGGCACTGGTCCCGAAAGCCAACGCTCCGCGTAAGCCTATCGAGGGGATGAAGGTTATTCCGGTGACCAAACTATCGGATGCACTTTCGGCATTGGAGGAGTTTTAACCTCGCTCCTAGCCTGCTGAGTTTCGTCCGAGGCTCGCACAGGGATAGCTTTCCAAAAACCGCTACGAGCACATCCATGTGCGCTTCTCTTCGGCCATCCATGGCCTACGACATTTTTGAAAAGCTATCCCTGCGCAAACCAACCTGACCTCGGAAATATACGCTCAAAAACATTCACCGAGCACCCACTAGTCAATTAGATGCGCCAACTCTCGCTCTAACAAATCCGGATCACCCAAATTCAACTCTACCAACCGCCGCAAATGCATCGCGCTTTCGATATCGATGTACTGGCATTTAAAGCCCAGACAATGCCCTTCCACGTGCACCAGCTCCACCGCCATGACAATACCCGCCTCGTGACCGTTCAACTGCACAACAAGCTCACAGGACTCACCTAAAGGAACACCCCAATCTTCTGGTCGCTCCACAAGCGCCCCTTTGAGTGATATATCCAACACCTCCGTTGACCACACCTGTTCCTGCCAATGCAGCTCACAGGGAGCGTCAAAGCTAATACGGTGGAAACGGCGATTTTCGGGGTTTTGGGCAGCCAAGGGGTGTCTCCGAGTATTGAATAGTTCTGCTCTGACTATAGACCGGACACAATAGGGAATCCATCGCTGGAAATGGCAGAAAAACCAAACTACGTTTCGGGTGGACACTAACGACGAGGCAAGAAGCGAGCTGGCGGGACGGCCTCCGAAAAATTTCGAAGGCCAAGGATGGCCGAAGAGAAGCGCACATGGATGTGCTCGTAGCGTTTTTTTGGAGGCCGTCCCGCCAGATCGCTAGCACCACACTCGCAATTTAGAGGACGACTATCTCCGGAACTTACTTACTGCTGGTGATACTTGCCACTCAGCTCAACAACCGCCTCAATGAACGCCCCAGCATGCTCCGGATCCACTTCCGGTGTAATACCGTGACCCAGATTGAAGATGTGCCCGGTGCCCTGCCCGTAACGAGACAGAATATCTTCCACCTCTTCACGGATACGCTTCTTAGGCGCATACAACATCGTCGGATCCATATTGCCCTGAAGGGCTACTCGATCACCCACTCGTGCACGAGCATTACCCATATCCGTAGTCCAATCCAGGCCCACAGCATCACAACCCGTATCGGCAATCGACTCCAGCCACTGGCCACCGTTCTTGGTAAACAGAATCACCGGCACACGGCGACCTTCGTTTTCACGGATCAACCCGTCGACAATCTTCTTCATGTAGCGCAGCGAGAACTCCTCATAGGCCCAACCACTCAGTACACCACCCCAAGTATCGAAGATCTGCACTGCTTGCGCGCCGGCTTTGATCTGGCCGTTCAGATAGTCAATCACCGAATCAGCCAAGTGATCCAGCAAACGGTGCATCACTTCCGGCTGACCGTAGGCCAACTTCTTGGTTTCACGGAAGTCCTTGGAGGAACCGCCTTCTACCATGTAGGTGGCCAGTGTCCACGGGCTACCGGAGAAACCGATCAACGGAACGCGACCATTAAGTTCACGGCGAATGGTGGAGACCGCATTCATTACATAATCCAGATCAGACTCGGCCTTCATGTTCGGCAGTGCATCTACGTCGGCTTCAGAGCGGATCACTTTACGGAACTTGGGGCCTTCGCCCGTCTCGAAATACAGACCCAACCCCAACGCGTCCGGGATGGTCAGGATATCGGAGAACAAAATCGCCGCGTCCAACGGATAGCGCTCTAGTGGCTGCAGGGTTACTTCGCAGGCCAACGGCGTGTTCTTGCAAAGACTGAGGAAGTCACCCGCCTGGGCCCGGGTTGCACGGTACTCCGGCAGGTAACGGCCCGCCTGACGCATCATCCACACCGGGGTACGGTCCACAGGCTGCCGCATCAGGGCGCGCAAGAAGCGATCGTTCTTCAACTCAGTCATAGTTACAGTCTTCTCATCGTTTATGGGTCAGAGACAATGGGAGCCAATGATACCCCGTTTGCGCCAATAAAAAAGGGCGGCTTTCCCCTAGGAAGCCGCCCTTCTGACACCAATCAAGATTTTACTCAGACATCCAGGTAGTCAAGAATGCCTTCTGCGGCCTGCCGGCCTTCCCAAATCGCAGTAACCACCAAGTCTGAACCACGAACCATATCACCACCGGCGAAGATCTTCGGGTTGCTGGTCTGGAACGGCAGCTCCGCTTCTTCTGGCGCGGTTACCCGGCCAGATTCGTCAGTATTCACGCCAAGGTCCTCAAACCAAGGTGCCGGGCTCGGGCGGAAGCCGAAAGCGACCAGCACAGCATCGGCCGGAATCACTTCCTCACTACCGGGTACGACTTCCGGGCGGCGACGGCCGTTTTCATCCGGCGCGCCAAGCTCCGTGGTAACCACTTTGACGCCTTCAACCTTGCCATCACCAACGATTTCTACCGGCTGACGATTGAACAGGAACTTCACGCCCTCTTCTTTGGCATTGGACACCTCGCGGCGAGAACCCGGCATGTTGGCCTCGTCCCGACGGTAGGCGCAGGTCACGCTTTCCGCCTGCTGGCGAATAGACGTACGGTTACAGTCCATAGCGGTATCGCCACCACCCAGAACCACCACACGTTTGCCCTTCATATCAACAAAGTCGGCCGCTTTCTTTTCGAAGCCCAAACGACGATTAACGTTGGAGATCAGGTACGGAAGCGCATCGTGAACTCCGGGCAAATCCTCACCGGGGAAGCCGCCTTTCATGTAGGTGTAGGTGCCCATGCCCATGAACACGGCATCGAACTCTTCAAGAATGCTCTTCAACGAAACATCCTTGCCCACCTCAGTGTTCAGGCGGAATTCCATACCCATTTCTTCGAATACCTGACGACGGCGGGCCATGACGCCCTTTTCCAGCTTGAACTCTGGAATACCAAAGGTCAGCAGTCCACCGATTTCCGGGTAGATATCGAACACAACGGGCTTCACACCGTTGCGCACCAATACATCAGCACAACCTAGGCCGGCGGGACCAGCACCGATTACAGCAACCTTCTTATCTGTCCAGCTCACCTTGGACATGTCAGGCTTCCAGCCCAGCGCAAAGGCGGTGTCAGTGATGTACTTTTCCACCGAACCAATGGTCACCGCACCAAAACCGTCGTTCAGGGTGCAAGCGCCTTCGCACAAGCGGTCCTGAGGACATACGCGACCGCAGACTTCGGGCAGTGAGTTGGTCTGGTGACACAACTCTACGGCCTTCATGATGTTGCCTTCCGATACCAGCTTCAGCCAGTTCGGAATGTAGTTGTGCACCGGGCACTTCCACTCACAATATGGGTTACCGCACTCCAGACAACGGTGCGCCTGAGATCCCGCATGGGTTTCTGTAAACGGGTGATAAATCTCACCAAACTCTTTCTTCCGCTTTTTCGCCGGCACTTTCTTCGGGTCAACCCGCCCTACTTCGACGAACTGGAAGTCATTATGAAGTCGTTCTTTCATAGTGTTGCTCTCATACTTTCGATTTCGACGTAGGCTGCGCAAGCGGCGCAGCCCAACTCACAGTTTTCCCGGCGATTACTCCGGGCGGGCTCGAGTGCTGGCTAACAGGCTACGCAAATTTGCAGCCTTCGGTTTAACCAGCCAGAACCGATTGATGTAATCGTCGAAATCCTCCAGAAGATGTTCAGCCCAGGCACTTCCGGTTTCCGAAATGTGCTCTCGAATCACCCCACGCAGGTGGTTCCGGTAGGCCTCCATGTCTTCCCGTGCAATACGCTGAATCTCAACCAACTCATGGTTGTACTTGTCGACAAAGGTGTTATCCATGTCCAGTACGTAGGCGAAACCACCTGTCATACCCGCACCGAAGTTGTAACCTGTTTCGCCCAGAACCGTCACCAAACCGCCGGTCATGTATTCGCAGCAGTGATCGCCTGCGCCTTCCACAACCGCATGAGCGCCGGAATTACGAACCGCAAAGCGCTCGCCCGCTGTACCGGCAGCAAACAACTTGCCTCCGGTTGCGCCGTACAAACAGGTATTACCTACGATGGACGTTTCCTGGGTTTTGAAATCACTGCCACGAGGCGGCTTAACCACCAGCTTGCCACCGGTCATGCCTTTGCCCACGTAATCGTTGGCATCGCCGTGCAGGACCATGCTCAGGCCGCCGACGTTCCACACACCGAAACTCTGACCGGCCGTACCCGTCAGGTCGAGGGTGATCGGAGCGTCAGACATGCCTTTGTTCCCGTATCGAGCGGCGATTTCACCCGACAAACGGGCACCAATTGATCGGTCACAGTTGGTGACTTTGTAGGTCCAGGCGCCACCCGATTTTTCGCTAAGAGCGGCTGCCGTATCCTTCACAATCTGCTCAGCCAACTTACCTTGATCGAACGGCAGGTTCCGCTCTACCTGACAGGTCTGGGGCTTGTCTGCGGGGATAAGGTCGTTCTCCAGCAGGCGGGTCAGGTCAAGCTTCTTCTGGCGCTCGGTGTTACCCGGAAGGCGTTCGAGCAGATCCACGCGGCCCACCAGCTCCTCCATACTGCGAACACCCAGTTTGGCCATCCACTCGCGGGTTTCTTCAGCAACAAAGCGGAAGAAGTTCATCGCCATCTCGACGGTGCCCTTGAAGTGTTCTTCACGCAGGTAATCGTTCTGAGTCGCGACACCGGTCGCGCAGTTGTTCAGGTGACAAATACGCAGGTACTTACAACCCAGCGCGACCATTGGAGTGGTACCAAAGCCGAAGCTTTCCGCACCCAGAATGGCTGCCTTCACCACATCCAGACCGGTTTTGATTCCGCCGTCTGTTTGCAAGCGAATCTTGCCCCGCAGATCGTTGGCTCGAAGAGCCTGCTGCGTTTCGGTCAAGCCAAGCTCCCACGGAGAACCCGCATAACGAATCGAAGTCAACGGACTGGCCGCTGTACCGCCATCGTAACCGGAAACCGTAATCAAATCGGCGTATGCCTTGGCCACACCCGCTGCAATGGTGCCGACACCCGGCTCGGATACCAGCTTCACCGACACCAACGCTTCGGGATTAACCTGCTTGAGATCAAAGATCAGCTGAGCCAAATCTTCAATCGAGTAGATGTCGTGGTGAGGCGGAGGCGAAATCAAGGTTACCCCCGGCACCGAGTAGCGCAAACGGGCAATCAGGTCGTTCACCTTGCCGCCCGGCAGCTGACCACCTTCACCCGGCTTGGCCCCCTGAGCAACTTTAATCTGCATAACGTCTGCGCTGCGCAGATACTCAGCAGTTACACCGAAACGACCGGAAGCCACCTGCTTGATCTTGGAACGCTTGTTCGTGCCGTAACGCGCAGGGTCTTCACCGCCCTCGCCGGAGTTTGAGCGACCACCCAGGGTATTCATCGCCACCGCCAGAGCCTCGTGAGCTTCCGGAGACAGCGCCCCCAACGACATAGCAGCCGAGTCAAAACGCGGGAAGATGTTTTCCACAGGCTCGACGTCGGCAATATCGATCGCCTGAAGGCCTTCCTTGAACACCAGCAGATCACGCAACGTTGCTACTGGGCGCTCATTCACCAAACTTGCGTATTCCCGGTAATGACCGTAGTCACCACTGATCACCGCGTCTTGCAGCTTGCCCACTACATCCGGGTTGAAAGCATGGTATTCCTGACCATGGATATATTTCAGCACACCACCAGGCGAAAGTGGCTTACGAGGCTTCCACGCCACAGAAGCAAGCAGCTCCTGATCTTGCTGGAAATCACCGAAATCAGCACCCTGAATACGGCTAGGCACACCTCTGAAGCACAGATCCACCACGTTATCTGCCAGACCAATCGCCTCAAACAACTGGGCACCGCGGTAAGACACAATGGTGGAAATCCCCATCTTAGACAGGATTTTCAGCAGGCCTTTGTTGATGCCTTTACGGTAATTGTTCTTCGCTTCGACCGGATCCATCATCAGCTCACCGGTGCGAATCAGGTCGTTCATGACCTGATAGGCCAAGTACGGGTAAACAGCTGTCGCGCCAAAGCCAAACAATACGGCGAAATGATGCGGGTCGCGTACCCAACCGCTTTCAACAATGAGGTTGGTATCGCAACGCAAGCCGTTCGCTGACAGGTGGTGATGAACCGCGGCGGTAGCCATCAGAGCGTTCACCGGAAGTTCACCTTCTACCAGTTCCTTATCGCTCAGAATCAGCAGTACTTTGCCATCACGAACCGCCGCAGCGGATTCTTCGCATACGCGAATGATGGCCTGTTCCAAGCCTTCTTCCGGGCGGTAGCTCAAAGCCACCCGACCTACTTCAAAACCGGGGCGCTGGTTATTGGTTAGTCTGAGGAACTTAGCCGGCGACAGTACCGGCGTTGTCAAAATAATCCGATCGGCGTGTTCAGCTGTTTCTTCAAAGACGTTTCGCTCAGCGCCCAAACAGGTTTCAAGCGACATCACGATCGTTTCACGCAATGGGTCGATCGGCGGATTGGTAACCTGCGCGAATTTTTGGCGGAAGTAATCCGCTACGTGCCGCACCTTGCTTGAAAGCACCGCCATCGGCGTGTCGTCACCCATAGAGCCAACGGCTTCCTGAGCACCCTCAGCCAGAGGGCGAAGCACCTGATCACGCTCCTCAAAGGAGACGTTAAACATCTTCTGCTGCACCAACAGCTCATCCGGCTCCATCACCTTGAATTCCGGAGTCTCTTGGTAAAGTGTGGATTCCACACGCAGAGCGTTTTCTTTCAACCAACGCCGATACGGCTGTGCGCTTTTAAGTCGCTCGTCGATATCCGCTGTGTGCAGAACTTCGCCGGTTTCGGTATCAATGGCCAGCATTTGGCCCGGACCAACCCGGCCTTTAGCAACAACGTCCGACGGCGAGTAATCGTAAGTACCCACTTCCGACGCCAAAGTGATGAAATCATCCTTGGTGACCACCCAACGCGCCGGGCGCAAACCATTCCGATCCAACATACAAAGCGCGTAACGGCCGTCAGACATAACCAGGCCCGCAGGACCATCCCATGGCTCCATGTGCATGGAGTTGTACTCATAGAAAGCACGCAGATCCGAATCCATGGTATCAACGTTCTGCCAGGCAGGCGGAATCATCATGCGTACGGCACGGAACAGATCAACACCACCGGCCAGCAGGATTTCCAACATATTATCCATGCTGGAGGAGTCTGAGCCAGTCAGGTTGACCAACGGCTGCAAGGTTTGCAGGTCGGGCAGATCTGGCGAACTGAATTTCGCCGCACGGGCTATCGCCCAGTTCCGGTTGCCATCAACGGTGTTGATTTCACCGTTGTGAGCAAGATAGCGGAACGGTTGGGCCAGTGGCCACTTGGGCATGGTGTTGGTAGAAAAACGCTGATGGAATACACAAATAGCGGTTTCCAGATCGGGGTCGCCCAAATCTTTGTAGAAGTTGGCCAAATCGGCCGGCATCATCAGGCCCTTGTAGGCCAAGGTACGATGCGAAAGGCTGCAGATGTAGAACTCGGAATCGTCAGCCATATCGCGTTCGGCATAACGACGACCAAGGAAGAGACTGATCGCAAACTCTTTCTCTGTTTTATCGCCGGGCTCAACAAACACCTGTTCGATGCGAGGCAAACAATCTTTTGCCATCGGGCCCAGACAGCTGTCATCAACGGGCACTTCGCGCCACCCCATGATGTCGAGCCCTTGCTCGGTCAGCCTTTGCTCAATCGCAGCGCGACCGGCCGCAGCTTTGCCACCTTCTTGAGCTAAAAAAACCTGGCCAACTGCAAATAAGTCGCCAGGTTTTTTTCCAAACGCTGCTTCAGCAGCTTTGACCAAGAAGGCCTTAGGGCTCTGCAACAGCAGACCACAACCATCACCGGTCTTCCCATCGGCAGCGATGCCTCCCCGGTGCGTCATGCAGGTGAGTGATTCGATAGCTGTTTCCAACAACTTATGGCTAACCTCGCCCTTCATGTGGGCTATCAGGCCAAAACCGCAGTTGTCCCTGAATTCATCGGGATGATACAAGCCTGTCGTCATAAGCGTTCTCTCACGTAAAAGTCGTTCCCGCCAACCCAACTCGCACCACCGTAGTGCACAAAATGAGCTGACACTTTAAAAAAGGGGGAAGGGATTATACGTATGAAAAAAAAGCAGGCAAGAACTTTTTAAATTTTCCGTCACGCCGGAGAAAAGCGTGCACCACATGGGTGCACACCTAGGAATTCAGAAGCTCTCGAAGGAGCGAATCCAGGGCCTATCTACCTTTAATGCATCAGGAAGGGTCGCCGCGGCAGATTTCGCTTCGTTTTTGCTCGCATAGGTTCCGTACACCAACATAAACCACGGTTTTCCGTCACGCTCGCCGACGGTATAACGCATTTTTGGGTCACCCGGCAGCCGGCCGATCACGTTTAGGACGGTTTGCTCCAAGCGTCCAGCCACTAGCTGAAGGGTCCAACCCTGGCTTTTTTGGAGGCGCTCCAACGCCACAAACCGCTCCGCCATCTTTGGGGTAAAGGTTGGCTCTGGCTCTGGCTCTGGCTCTGGCTCTGGCTCTGGCTCTGGCTCTTCGACAGTGTTTGCGGGTTCAGGCAGAGGGGCCAGCACAACCGGCTGCTCCAATTCGCGTGCTGGAGGCGTGTCATCCTCAGGAAGCTCACGCTCAGAAGGAAGCGACACCTCCGTGTTATCCGCAATCACAGATTTTTTATCTTCTTTTGGTGCAGAATCCGGCCCAATTGTAATACTTTTACGCACACGCTCAGGCGTGGCTGTCGCCTCTGGCATATTTTCAACCGTTTGGTCGTACTGCAAAGAGACGAGCCACCAGGAAATACCAAGCAACAAAAGAGCGAGTGCAGGCCAACGAAAGTTTTTGATCGAGGGGACGTTAAAACGGGACAAACCGTGAGCGCCGGCCACCATGTCGAGCCACACACCCGGCGTCACCCGCTTTAACCGACCAAAACTGCCCTGACTCAGAGTATAAATCTGCTTTAACCGATAGGAAGAGAGCAACTCCTCAACAGAGCCGCCCACTTTAACCACGCGAGGCTCCAAATAAGCAAAAACGTCTTCTTGAGACAGAGGGGGCAGCGCAAGGTGGTGAACATATCCGGCATCAGGCTCTGACGAGAGCACCTGTTCGACGGCTTCGCTACCCGCAAACACGGGAACGGCTGCGGCGGTCCGATCGGCGGCAACAAATGCTGAAAGAATAAGATTCAGAACATCAGGCGGACACCGATCGGCATCATCTACGAGAAGTACCTGACGCTGCCCACGCTCAACACGACTCTCAGACCACGAAAAATAACGGTAAACCGCTTCTCGAGGCTCAAAATTTTCAGGAATAGCCGAGCGAGATATGCGCTTAAGTTCTCGCGCTAATGCCGAGGCGCTCGTCAGGGCAGTCACCGGAACGTGTTGGAAGTCGAGCCTTGCCGATTCGCTCTTAACCAACTCGGCCAACAATCGCGTTTTCCCCGAACCAGGCGCTCCCGTCACAACCAAAGCCATGTCGCCAAAGCCGCTGAGATGGCGCAGCGATTCCAAAGCATGTTGCCGCATCGCTCCGGGAAAGAACGGCGCTTCTAGTTCAAGTGGGTTCTCACTCAAACCGTAACGCTGCTGCAAACGCGGGAACAACCCACCGCCATCAAGGCTGTTTAACGTGTCCTGAGCCACACCTCATCCCTGTATTATTGTTTTCTGGGTAGACAACCGGTTAGCGAATAAATGCTTTCAAGGTCGCAAGCAAGTTCTCAGGCTTGGAGCCTGCAGTAACCCAAGCATCGCCCAGTGCGCGCATGAGCACCAAGCGGATCTGGCCATCGACATTTTTTTTGTCCACAGCCATCAGGCTCATAAAGTCATCTTCTGTCATTCCTTCCGGCGCTTGGTCTGGCAAACCGGCACGCCGAATCAAGGCGTCAGCGCGGTTTCTGTCTGCCTCGCTAATATGCCCCTCGCGCACGGACAAATCTGCCGCCATCATCATACCAGTGCCAACCGCTTCCCCATGCAACCAGTTACCGTATCCGGCAAAAGTTTCAATGGCATGTCCGAAGGTGTGGCCGAGATTCAGGATGGCTCGCAACCCGCCTTCTTTCTCGTCCAGCGAAACCACTTCAGCCTTGCAGTCACAAGAGCGGTAAATGGCCTCACCCAAGGCCACCGTTTCCAAGGCTCGCATCGCATCGATGTTATTTTCGAGCCAATCAAGAAACGCGGGCGTGCGAATCAAACCGTACTTGATCACTTCCGCCAGACCAGCTGACACTTCTCTGGTTGGCAGGGATCCAAGCGTATCGGTATCAATCAGAACGGCTTGCGGCTGATGGAACGCGCCCACCATATTTTTGCCTAAGGGATGATTAATGCCCGTTTTACCACCGACTGATGAGTCCACCTGCGACAACAGCGTGGTTGGAATCTGAATGAACGGAACACCACGTTGGTAACTCGCTGCAGCAAAGCCTGCCATGTCTCCGACCACGCCACCGCCTAAAGCTGCGATGGTGGTGTGGCGGGTGTGACGATTTTCCAGCAAACCATCGAAGATGAGGTTCAGCGTCTGCCAGTTTTTATGCGCTTCGCCATCTGGCAGCGTAACCACATCAATCTGCTTTCCCGGAAAACACGCTTTCGCTTTTTCCAGATACAGCGGTGCAACAGTGTCATTGGTGACGATCATCACCTGGCCGCCGCTGACCCAGGGCGTGAGATCGTAAGAACCCAGTAACCCCGAACCAATAACGATGGGGTAACTGCGCTCGCCAAGCTCAACTTTGAGTTCTTTCAATACCTTGTACATGCTGACGACCTTCCTTCCGTCTTTGCCTTCTATGCCTTGGGGTTTTGGGACTGATTCTGTTCACCAATTGCCGAACGACAAGCCGCGGGCTTTTTCGGTCGGTGTACATCACGATATCGGCTAACTGGGTATACAAAGGGTCCCTGATCGCAAATAGCTGTCGTAACACCCCTTCAGGATCATCGTTTTGCAGAAGGGGGCGGTTGCGATCTTTTCGGGTGCGCTCGACCTGCTGCTCGATCGAAGTTTTCAGGTAGACGACCACTGCGCTCTTACGCAATAACGGATGATTTTCCTGGCGCATCACGGCACCACCGCCGGTTGCGAGCACCACGTCCTTTTCGGCGGTCATCTCGTCAAGCATGGCAGTTTCTCTTTGCCGAAAGCCTCCCTCGCCTTCGACATCAAAAATCCAAGGGATGTTTGCCCCACACCGCTCCTCGATAACCCGATCCGAATCCAAAAAACGATAACCGAGTTCTTTGGCGAGCAAACGGCCGATAGTGCTTTTTCCGGCCCCCATGGGCCCAACCAGAACAACGCGTTTGGGCAAAGACATAACTTTCCGCTCAACAATTTTTCAGGCGGATGAGAATAGCACAGGGCGCGCCAATCCATAACCTTGCCGAGCCACAGACACAAAAAAGCCGCCGGTATCAGCGGCGGCTTTCAGACTCTGGCCTTATTACTGAATCAGATCGCTTTTGATGATCTTCGGAGTGATAAAGATCAACAGCTCACTGCGCTCATCGATGTGCTCCGTGCGCTTAAACAGCCGGCCCAGATATGGAATGTCACCCAGGAATGGTGTTTTGGTTGTTGTGGTTGCTACCTCTGACTGGAAGATACCACCAAGCACGACTGTTTCACCATTCGCAACCAGCACCTGCGTGGTCACTTCGTTGGTGTTGATTGACGGAATGCCCGCTGTCACCTCACCACGAGAGTCCTGGTTCACGATCAGATCCATAATGATCTTATCATCCGGGGTAATCTGTGGCGTTACTTCCAATGAAAGCACAGCCTCCTTGAACGACACGGACGTAGCGCCGCTTGACGAAGCCTCTTGGTATGGAATTTCTTCACCGGACTTGATCGACGCGCTCTGGCGATCCGCAGTCACAACACGAGGTTGAGAAACCACTTCCGCACGGCCATCACTTTCCAGCGCTGAAAGCTCTAGATCTACCAGGAAGTCATCACTGCCCCAGCCGATAGCGAAAGACGATGCACCTTCACCACTCACACCCAGATCCACCCCCAGAGCGCCTGGGAAGGTAATCGAATTACTGCCGCCGCTTGCAGCATCACGAGCTTCACTGAGCGTTCCCAAAGAACCACCGACAGTTACAACATCGTTACCACTCACGTCGTAGGCGGCACCGCCCCAACGAACCCCCAAATCCTCGGCCACGTTGGTCTGGGCTCGAACAATACGAGCTTCAATGGACACCTGACGCACAGGGACATCCCATGTGCTCACCAAGCGACGGATTTCTTCGAGTTTATCAGCGGTCTCACGCACTGTGATGGTGTTGGTGCGCTTGTCCGAGGATACGAAGCCACGCGAAGAAATCAGCTCTGCGTCCGCCTGAATAAGGCTTACAATTTCATCGGCCTTCGCGTAGTTAACCTGAATAATATCGAGTCGAACCGGCGCCAACTCAGCAATCTGCTTATTAGTTTCCAGCTCAAGCTTCTCACGGGCTGCAATTTCTTCAGCTGGAGCGACTAACAATACGTTACCAATCTGACGCTTATCCAGACCCTTGGTCTTCAAAATCAGGTCCAGCGCTTGATCCCAAGGCACGTTCTGCAAGCGAAGTGTGATGCTGCCACCCACAGTGTCACTAGCGACCAGATTCAAGCCTGTGAAGTCAGCAATAAGCTGCAGTACCGAACGCACTTCGATATCCTGGAAGTTAAGAGACAACTTCTCGCCAGAATACGGGAACTTCTCTTCACGACGCGTTTCCGCTTCTTCCTGAGAGATTTCTTCGACGCTAACCGTGAACTCGCGGCCAGACTGGTAGGCGATGTAGTCGTAATCCCCTTCCGGACGAATCTCTACTACCGCATTCCCATCTTCCATAAAGGTATCGATACGAGTAACGGGCGTTGCAAAGTCAGTCACATCCAATCGGCGGCGCAAATCGACCGGCACATCAAGATCTGGCATGGTCAGGCGAATACGCCCTCCCAGCTCTGTCAGGTTCACGGCGGACGAACTGCTGCCCAAATCGACAACCACACGTCCTTCGCCGGCTTTTCCTCTACGGAAATCGATGCCGGCCAGCGCATTTGCAGCTGCCGGTGCAGACACAGTTGTTTGTTGTGAGCTGGAGGTTGCTGACACTGACGACCCAGCGCCACCAATCGTCATCACCAGTGAATTGTTATTCCGTGTAGTCTCATGCGGAACCAAATCAATCAGGTTGAATATCAAGCGAGTGCGATCTTTGGTTTCCACCACGGTCACACTCTGAGCGTTGCCTGATCCCAGCGGGATACTGCGTTTATTAATTCCGCTCGTTGTATCTTTTAGATCAACAGTAATACGTGCCGGCCGCTCGATGGTATAGCCCGTCGGCTCAGGTGGTGTACCGTCGAATTCCATGGTCACTTCCAAGCGTTCACCCGGCAGCGACGAAAACGTGACGTCTTGCAGCGTGACCGCGCTGGCCAGGCTGCTCCATAACCCCACGGCAATAATACCTACGGAGACATTTAGTTTTTTGAACATCGCTAGCCTCGACCCTAAACCTGTTTGTTCTTGCATATTTCTTGTCGTCATCATCCTGCCGCTCCTGAGCCCTCATCCAAAGACAAGGAGCGGGGGCGTTCAACCCATCCACCCCGGCCATTCGGAACGATTTCAATCAGTTCGATGCGAGTTTCACCGACCCCTACAATACGGCCATAGTTTTGCCCCATGTAGTTGCCAACCCGCACTCGATGTATGCCTGACGCGCCGTCCCGCACCAACGCAAAAAGAGTGCCGCCAGCACCTTCCAACGTGCCCACCATGCTCAGCGATTTCAGATCGAAATTCTCGAGCACCTCTCGCGGGCGATCCAGGTCCGGCTCCACGTCGGTGATGGGTTTTTCATCCACCATGGTCAACTGAACATCGACGGGCGGCTCAAACGGAGCTCGGCGATCCGCCGCCGAGTAACTAAAGGCCTCATAGGCCTTGAACTCTGGCAAGGGCTCTACGTGCCCCCGGGGTTTCGCCCGGGTATCCGCCATAAACTTGTCCAAATCCGAGAAGCCGTTGCCCTGGGAACAAGCCGTCAGTAACGACGCCAGACACACACCCAGCCAGGCTTTTCCTGCATGCTTCTTTGCCATGCTTACTCTCCAGCCCGGTAACGGTAGGTACGGGCAACAACCTGCATATCCAGTTGCTCGCCATTTCCACCGATTGGTTTAATAGTCAAATCGTGCAGCGTAACAATACGCGGCAAACTGGCCACGCTGCTGACGAACGAGGCCAGCTCATGATACGAACCTGAAACCCGCACGTTAATCGGAAGCTCTGAATAGAAATCTCTTTGGCGTTCTGGCTGCAGCTTCACTTCCTGCAGGCTCAGACCGCTGCCCAGCGCTGTGTTGGTAATATCCTCCAGCAAGCCCGGCACCTCGGTTTCACTCGGCAACTGACGTACGAGCGCACCAAAGGTTTCCTCCATTTCAACCATCTGAGCTTTGAACACCTCCAGGTTGGCAACCCGGTAAGCTTTTTGCTCGTAGGTTTGCTTCAGCTCTTGCTCTTTTCGTTCAACTCGGTCGAGTTGGGCGTACTGATCCTTGATAAAAAACCAATACCCGCCACCCAAAATCAAGCCAAATACCAATAGAAATACAATCGCTTTAATCGGTGCCGGCCAAATGCCAGCATTGTTGACATCCAGATCGTTGATATCGAATTCATTAAGACTTTTCAGTGAGTCCGCGAGGCTCATTATTTATCCTCCCCTTCGGGCTCTGGCGTTTTCTGCTGAACCGATAGATTGAACTGACTGTAGCCAGCACGACGATTGTCTGCAGCAGCAACGTTGGTCAGGTTCGGCCCGGTAAACCACTCGGATTCGTCGAACTGACGCATCAGGTTAGAAATCCGGCTATTGGACTCTGCCATGCCAACGATATCCAGGCGCTCACCCGTCTTTTTAAGGTCGGTGACGAACAACCCATCAGGAAGCGTGCGAACCAACTCGTCAAACACCCGAACAATGACCGGGCGTTTACCTTGCAAATCCTGAATGACCTGCATCCGAGCGAGCAATTCATCACGCTGGCGCTTAAGGTTCTCAATTTCTTTGATTTGCTTATCCAGCTGCTTCGTAGCGGTCTCAATGTAGGCATTGCGTGATTGTTGATACGCAATTCGATTGTCCGTATCAGTTTTCCACAAGAACACCAAACCCGCCGCAATAATAACGGCGCCTAACATCATCACCACAAACTGTTTCTGTTTCTCCGCGCGCAGCTCTTCGCGCCAGGGTCTGAGGTTAATTTTTGCCATCAGTCGAAACTCCTCATTGCCAGTCCACAGGCAATCATCAACGATGGAGCGTCATTGCTCAGCGAGGATGCATTCACACGGGACCCCACCGCCATATCAGCGAACGGGTTAGCAACCAACGTTGGCGTCCCTGTTTTCTCTTCGACCATTTCGGTAAGGCCTTGAATCGAAGCCGTACCGCCCGCCAACACCACGTAGTCCACAGCGTTGTACTGGCTGGCACCGAAGAAAAACTGCAGCGCACGTGCAACCTGCTGGACAACCGCTTCCCGGAATGGGTTTAGCACTTCGGTTTCGTAATCATCCGGCAAACCGCCTTGCTTTTTAGCCAAGCCGGCTTCTTCTGTGGACAAACCATACCGGCGCTGAATTTCTTCGGTAAGCTGTTTACCACCGAAAATCTGCTCCCGGGTATAGACCGTCTTGCCTTCGGCCAGAACACTCAACGTGGTCATGGTGGCCCCGATATCCATGATGGCCACCACCAGTTCTTCACCTTGAGAATCCAGCTGAGGCTCGATCAACTCGTAGGCCCGCTCGAGCGCGTAGGCTTCGACATCAACCACCTTCGCGTTCAGCCCTGCGATTTCAAGGGCATCTTCCCGAACGTCAACGTTTTCTTTCCGGCAAGCAGCAAGCAGCACATCAACCTGATCCGGATTACTCTCGGACGGCCCCTGCACTTCAAAATCGATCGCTACTTCATCAAGGGGATATGGAATGTATTGATCCGCTTCCAAAGCAATCTGGTCCTCCATCTCAAACTCGTTGAGACCGGAATCCATTTGAATCACTTTAGTAATGACCGCCGAACCGGAGACTGCAACAGCCACCTGTTTGACACTGGTGCGGGACTTGGACGCAACACGCTTGAGCACTTCGCCCACCGCCTCTACGTCTGTAATGTTTTTCTCGACAACTGCGTTGGCCGGAAGGGGCTCAACAGCGTAGCTTTCGACCCTATATCGGTCGCCCTGCTTTGACAGTTCGAGGAGTTTTGCTGAACTGGAGCTGACATCAACCCCAAGAACAGAACTGGATTTTTTTCCTATCAATCCGAACACGCGCTCACCCTATACCTGGTTGAATACACCCGGCGTTGGAGCCCCTCGGCTTCTTACCTGTTCGCGGCAGAAGGCTCGAGATCGCTCTCTTAATTTTATGCAGTTTCCCTGCTTGTTATCTGTTTTATATGTAAGAGAATTTCTTATTCATTCCGTCTACAATGCAATCTCTCAATTTTACGGGAGAGATTGCATCTTGGAAGGCCGCCAAACCTTCCTAAAGCAATTTCTCAAATAATAGACCTATATCTAACAGATGTCAGAAAAAAATGTCTCATTTGATGCGTACATCTCGTGTTTTTGCCTGGATCATTCTTACCGGCCTGAGTGTCGCCGTCATATTGTCTGCAAGCTTGTATCTGTATTTGCGACCTAGCCTGCCTCCCGTCGAACAACTTCTCGACGTCAAGCTGCAAACGCCTCTGCGGGTGTACAGTCATGACAACGAATTAATAGCAGAATTCGGCGAAAAGAGAAGGACACCGGTCACAATCGAACAGATCCCTACACTTCAGTTACAAGCCTTTCTGGCCGCCGAAGATGCACGCTTTTACGATCACTTCGGCGTAGACATCAAAGGCCTGACAAGGGCTGCGATCGAACTGATATCCACCGGATCAATTCAATCCGGGGGCAGCACAATCACGATGCAGGTTGCAAAAAATTACTTTTTGTCACGGGATCGGACATTCATTCGCAAGTTCAGCGAAATACTTTTGGCCATTCAAATTGAGCGCGAGCTGAGCAAGGAGAGAATTTTCGAACTGTACTTGAACAAAATTTATCTGGGCAACCGCGCTTACGGCATCTCGGCCGCTGCCCAGGTGTATTACGACAAACGCGTCAATGAACTCTCTCTCGCACAGATGGCTATGCTGGCCGGCTTGCCCAAGGCACCTTCCGCCTACAACCCCATCGCCGATCCAGAGCGCGCCCTTGTACGACGCAATTGGATACTGGGACGCATGGAAAGCCTTGGCTTCATTACTAGTGACGCTCGCGAGCTGGCCTCGGAAGCGCCAATAACAGCGAGCTACAACGCCCGGGACACCGATGTCGATGCCGACTACGTAGCAGAAATGGCGCGCTCCGAAATGGTTCGAAGATTTGGCGACACCGCCTATACCGATGGCTACAGCGTTACTCTGACCGTCGATGGCCAGAAGCAGCAAACCGCAACTGACACACTAAGAGCCGGCTTGGAAAACTACGACCGCCGCCACGGCTTCCGGGGAGCCATCGCTCAAGTAGATATTAACGGCATGACACCCGCAGAGCTTTCAGGGGAGCTTGCCAACTACCCCAGCGTGGAGCGTTTACTGCCGGCCATTGTCACTTCGATTGACGACAAAAATGGCGAAGTGCAAACCCATACCCGCGCTCTTGGCGCCACCACAATGGCTTTCGACACCATGAAATGGGCGCGGAAATACCGCACCCAAAGCTTCACCGGTCCAGAACCCAAAAAACCATCTGATATCGTCAGTGTGGGCGATGTGATTTACGTAAAAGCGCTCGAACCGACCCAAAACGCCGAAGACATCACCGCCATCACACAGAACGTTGCTTTAGCGCAGGTACCCGATGTTGAAGGCGCCCTGATCTCCCTGAACGCAAAAACTGGCGCTATCGAGGCACTCAGCGGCGGCTATAGTTTTGGCCAAAGCAAATACAACCGTGCCACCCAAGCAAAGCGCCAACCCGGCTCCACCTTTAAACCTTTCCTTTATTTAGCAGCACTGGAGAACGGCCGTACACCCGCCACCATTTATAACGATGCCCCCATCGTGCTTGATAACTCCGACCTTGAAGGCTCTTGGCGCCCGCAAAATGCTTCCGGGCAGTTCTACGGACCAACAACTCTGCGCAAAGGCCTGTACCGCTCGCGCAACCTGGTATCCATTCGATTGCTGCGCGACTTGGGCATTCGCACTACGCTTAGCTACCTTGAGCAGCTCAAAATCCCGACCGACAACATGCCAGAAAACTTGTCATTGTCTTTAGGAAGCGGCCTGCTCAGCCCCATGGAACTGGCTCGGGGCTTCGCCGTCATCGCCAATGGCGGTTATGACGTGCAGCCCTACTTAATTGAAAGCATCCGCGAATCCAATGGCACCGTGATTTACGAAGCACCGAAAACCATTCGGTGCGACCGTGACTGCGATGCGCTTGAGGAGCAATACAGCTCAACCAGTGAAAACACTGAAAACATCGAAACCGACGAATCCACGCCAGAAACGGTCGGGATTACCCTCCCAGCGTCTAGAAACTCTGAAGGCCCCCGAATCATGCGCAAGCTGGCCGATTCCCGTTCGGTTTATATCATGCATTCCATCATGCAAGACGTGATTCAACAGGGCACCGGTCGTCGCGCCAAAGCGTTGGGGCGAAACGATTTAGCCGGCAAAACCGGCACGACCAACGAGCAGAAAGATACTTGGTTTGCCGGATACAACCACAGCGTCGCGACAACGGTTTATGTCGGCTTTGATCAACCGGCACCCCTGGGGCGTGGAGAGTACGGCGCCAGCACCGCACTGCCCATCTGGGTTGATTACATGAAAATTGCGCTGGCAGACACACCGTCATCTTTGATGCCTCGACCCAACGGCCTGGCGAACATCCGCATCAATCCGGAAACCGGCAGACGTGCGCATCCTGATGAGGAAGGCGTTTTCGAACTCTTCAAAGAAGAGAACGCTCCCGCCCCACTAACGGCTGACGAGCTCGAGAACCCCTCGGGCGGGTCTTCGGAAAGTTTTTCCCGACAGATTTTCTAAGCCGCGGAGCTCAGAAAAAACCAACAACCAAAAAAAACCGGCGGGATCACCGCCGGTTTTTTTGTGCATGAAGCTGGACTACATCGGAGTTAGATGATGTCGTCCATAGACTTCAGCGGGTAGTGCGCAGGATAAGGTTGGCCTGCCACACCAGAATCCACAGCAGCACGAGCTACCGCAGCGGGCACAACTTCCAGCAAGCGAACGTCCATCGGCTTAGGAATAATATAATCCTTACCGAATTCGAGGCTGTCTACGCCGTATGCTTCACAGATTTCCTGAGGCACAGATTCTTTCGCCAGCTCACGGATAGCGTTAACCGCTGCCACTTTCATTTCCTCGTTGATGCAAGTCGCGCGAACGTCCAGAGCACCACGGAAAATGAAGGGGAAGCCCAACACATTGTTCACCTGGTTCGGGTAATCTGAACGGCCAGTGGCCATAATCAGGTCATCACGGGTGGACATCGCCAACGCATGATTGATTTCCGGATCCGGGTTGGAGCACGCGAAAACGATCGGGTTCGGAGCCATCTTCTTCAGCTGTTCCGCTGACAGAAGATCAGGACCGGACAGACCCAAAAATACGTCCGCGCCATCGATAGCGTCATCCAGTGTGCGCTTGTCTGTGTCGTTCGCAAACATCGCCTTGTACTGGTTCAGGTCATCACGACCAGAGTGGATCACACCCTTACGGTCGAGCATGAAGATGTTTTCAGAGCGAGCACCACAGCTGATCAGCAGTTTGGTGCAGGCAATGGATGCTGCGCCAGCGCCCAAACAGACAAATTTCGCGTCTTCAATGTTCTTACCCTGCAGCTCTAGGGCATTGATCATGCCAGCCGCAGTGACGATCGCCGTACCATGCTGGTCATCGTGGAAGATGGGCACGTTGCACTTTTCGATCAGTGCGCGCTCAATTTCAAAGCACTCAGGGGCTTTGATATCTTCCAGGTTGATGCCACCAAAGGTGTCTGCAATGCGCTCAACAGTTTCAATAAACGCTTGCGGGCTTTCGGAATTAACTTCGATATCGAATACGTCAATTCCAGCAAAGCGCTTGAACAGTACGCCTTTGCCTTCCATAACCGGCTTACTCGCCAGAGGACCGAGGTTACCCAAGCCCAGGATAGCGGTGCCGTCAGAAATAACGGCTACCAGATTACCCTTAGCGGTATATTTGTATGCGTTCTCGGGGTCCTTCGCGATCTCGCGGACCGGCTCGGCAACTCCAGGACTGTACGCCAGAGATAGATCGCGAGCTGTTTGAGTAGGCTTAGTGACTTCTACACTTAGCTTACCCGGCCGCGGTTTGGCGTGATATTCAAGGGCTGCTTCTTTCAGATCTTGAGACATTGCCACTGTTCCGTTTGTCACGTTTAAAAGTAAAAGCCGCCTGACGCTCAGGTCGACGGAGCGCGACATTATGGCGCGCTCGCCCAAAAACGACAAGCTAAACCAGAATATTTTATAACCAGTCAATAGGGCATTTTGCTTATAAAAAGGATTGACGAGCAAATTTCAGGCACAAAAAAAGCGCCCGTAGGCGCTTTTTACATTCCGGCTATACTCAGTCTTTCTTAGCACCGATACGACCACCGAAACGCTTGTTGAACTTATCGATACGACCACCAGTGTCCATAACCTTCTGCTTACCGGTGTAGAACGGGTGACACTGGGAGCACACGTCCAGCTGCAGGTCGTGACCAACAGTAGAGCGGGTCTTGATCACGTTACCGCAAGAACAGGTAGCAGTGATGTCTTCGTACTTAGGATGAATACCTTCTTTCATGGCGAACCTCTTTCGGGCATGCCGCTACCTGATCACCGCCGGATAAACCGTTTTTGGGTCAGGCACCGCAATTTTGAATCAATTGAAAGACCGTGCACTACCACGCCCGGCCAGAAACAGACCGCGAATCTTACTGGCAAAGCTGGCCACAGGCAAGTATCTTCCGCAGTGACTATTGCGCCAAAACCATCAGCCGGCGCTATATCACCGATATTCAGGATACGCAGATACCGTGACACAGCCCAGAACCGCACGCATCGCTTTGAACCGCCCCTTGCGCCGGCTGTTCGATTACAGCATCCCGGACGATCTGGAGCTGACACCCGGCCAGCGCGTTAAAGTACCCTTTGGCCGACAGATATTGACTGGCCTGGTGGTTGAAACCGGCGTGCAGCCACCGGAAGGCATCGCCCTAAAACCCGTACAGGCAGCACTCGAGCCGTGGCCTGCGCTTCCGGACGGCACCTTTCGCCTACTCACCTGGGCCAGTGATTATTACCAACACCCACTGGGAGAATGCCTGTTTACTGCCCTTCCCCCGGCGCTTAGACGCGGCAGGCCCGCCGCACTAAAACCCGACGAGCAGTGGCAGACTGCCGCAAACGACGCCGCGCTGCCTGCAAACGCCCACCGACAAATCGCGCTCTTTAACACAATTAAAACCGCGCCAGGCATCACCACCAGCGCACTGGTGCAATCCGGTTACAGCCGTGCCCAGATCCGCTCCCTGGAACAAAAAGAACTGATCCAGCAAAGCATCACGACCAATGTGCAACCGCTCATTCCAGAAGCGGCGCTTCCAGCCCCTGTTCTATCCGACGCCCAACAGAAGGCTGCTGTAGATTTGCCCGAAAACACCCAGCAATTTTCCGCCAGCTTACTGTTTGGCATCACCGGTAGCGGCAAAACCGAGCTGTACCTGCACTATCTAAAAACGCGCCTTCAGCATGACGAACAGGCCTTGGTATTGGTACCTGAAATCAACCTGACACCACAAACCGTCGCCCGATTTCGCCGCTATTTCGGCAACCGCATTCAAGTATGGCACTCCGCGCTAAACGACGGCGAACGTCTGAGCACCTGGTTGAAAATTCGCAACGGTGAACCCGTCATTCTTATTGGCACACGATCGGCCGTTCTGCTTCCATTTACTCATCTTCGCACCATCATCGTGGATGAAGAGCACGACAGCTCCTACAAGCAAGGCGAAGGCTTTCGCTACTCTGGCCGAGATGTTGCGGTGTACCGCGCTCACCTGAACCAGTGCCCGGTCATTCTCGGCTCCGCAACGCCTTCACTGGAATCCTGGCATAACGCCAGCCAAGGCAAATACAACCTCGCGAGACTTGAACAGAGAGCGGGCAATGCCAAACCGCCCGAGCTAACCCTATTGGACATTCGTAGCCGGCCGCTGGAAGCCGGGCTCGCTCGTCCGGCTTTGACCGCTATAAAGGAAACACTCGATCGCGGCGAGCAGGCACTGGTGTTCGTGAATCGCCGAGGCTTCGCGCCGGTCATGATGTGCTTTGACTGTGGCCACATGGAAGAGTGCCCTCGCTGCGACACGCGCCTGACCTACCACCGGCGCGACCGGGCCATGCGCTGCCACCACTGCGACTTCCAAACCGCAGCAAGCCACACGTGCCCGAAATGCAAAAGCGAAAATTTCAAACCGGTGGGCCAAGGCACCGAGCGCACAGAAGAAACGCTGGCAGAACACTTCCCCGACACCCCGATCGTTCGGGTGGATCGAGACAGCACGCAGCGCAAAGGCAGCATTCAGGCCATCTTGAAAAAAGTGAACAGCGGCGAACCCTGCATCTTGGTAGGCACACAAATGCTCGCCAAAGGCCACGACTTCCCGAACGTTACCTTGGTTACCGTTGTGAACGCCGACGGCGGCTTGTTCAGCGTGGACTTTCGCGCTCCCGAACAAATGGTTCAAACTTTGCTGCAAGTCAGCGGTCGGGCTGGCCGGGGCGACAAACCCGGCAAAGTACTCATTCAGACCTGCCACAGCGACCACCCATTGCTGAACGCCTTATGCCAAGGCAACTACCCCGCCATTGCGGACCAACTTTTGGCAGAACGAGAATCCGGACTCCTGCCCCCATTTCGGGCTATGGCCATCCTGCGCGCTGAAGCCGATACCATGCAAAACAGCCTGCAACTTCTGGACTCCCTGAAACCGATGGCCAGCACGCCCGGCGTTGAGGTGTGGGGGCCACTGCCCGCAGTTATCGCCCGAAAAGCCGACCGGCACCGCGCACAACTTATCTTGGTGAGTGATCACCGCAAACAACTCAACCGATTACTCACCTATCTCTGTCAGTATTTGGACCAAACCAAACTGCCCAGTAACACCAAATGGATGGTGGATGTAGACCCGCAAGAAACCGGCTGAGACTGGCAAAAATGCGAATCAGCGCAAGCCGTGCAAAACGTTACAATCTTTTTCACAATTTTGACCGAGCGAGCATTCCATTTCTGTTGGCTGTGCTATGATTTTCAGCAATCTAACCGATAAAGCTGAATAAAAACTGAGGTTGCGGTTCTCTCGCGGGGAATGCGTGGCGAAAAGGCTTTTGCTGTAACGAACACTGGAGATAAATAATGTCAGGGAAAATCCTTGCGCGCATGTCAGCGTTGTCGCTGACTTTTGTTTTGGCTGCTTGTGGAGGTGATGATAGCTCAACGCCTCTGGCTGGCGGGGGCAACGGTGGAAATAGCGACAGCACCACCGGTGACAATGGCGATGGCACAACACCAGAAGTACAAGTAGAAGTCGGCTCTATCGACTTATTCGCCAACCCAGTTCGCATCAACACATCATCGTCAGCCAGTGCAGCTATAACTGCACGAATCAAAAATGAAAACGGAGTTCTGCTTCCCGATGTTCCGGTAACCTTTGCGGCGCCACAAGGCGGAACGCTTCAGGTCACACAAGCAACAACAGACGACGCAGGGATCGCAACAGCTCAGTTGACCGGCGACAATGATCGGAAAAACACTACTCTAACGGTAAACGCTTCCGCTGGGGGAGTCAGCGAGTCTGTTGCTATCGAGGTCACGGGGACAACCCTTACCCTGAAAGGCCCTCAATCAATATCTTTCGGTAATAGTGATAGCTACCAGGCTGTCCTTCTGGATTCAGAAGGGAATGGCATTGCGGATCAAGTGATTTCATTATCAACTACCCTAGGCTCAATCACCTCCCCGACACTAACAACCGAGAACAATGGTGCTGTAGCTTTCGAGCTTTCAAGCGCGAGCTCGGGAGGCACTGCAAGCTTAACTGCCACAGCGTTTGAGGGTGCGAGCACTTTACGCACGACACTGGACGTAGCAATTTCAAGTGATGACTTCACTTTCACCTCGCCAGCTAACGGATCTGAATTAGACATTGGAGCCCCCTCAACGCTTTCAGTTAGCTGGGAAAGAGACGGGACTCCGGTTCCAGATGGGTCAACGATTAATTTCAGCACTACACGCGGAACTTTAACTCCAGCGGACGGTGCCGTAACAACTTCTGGAGGAGTAGCTACAATTGATATTTCCTCCTCAAGCGCCGGTCTATCAACCGTTACTGCGAGAGATCCGTCTTCGGGCCTTACCACCTCAATAGACGTCGAGTTCGTTGCTACGACCCCTGACACTCTTAGTGTTCAGGCCACGAAAACTCAGCTAAGTCTCAATGACTCAACTGAAGTTACCGCGATCGTGCGTGATATCGATAACAACCGCGTGAAAAATCAAGTAGTCAATTTTCTCTTAGTAGCCGATGAGAGCAATGGACGCTTGTCAGATAGCGTAGCGATCACAGACTCCCAAGGCCGAGCGTCAACAACTTTCATCGCTGGCTCTAGCATTAGCGGCCGTGATGGCGTAGAGATCAAGGCTTCAACGAGCAACAACACCATCAGCGATACAACTGCGCTCACAGTCGCACGCCAAGCCTTGCGACTTGCAATCGGCACCGGTAATGAACTCGAAGAACCAGATACCGTGCGCTATAAAAAGCCTTACCTTGCTATTGTGACGGATGCAAATGGCTCTCCAATCGAAAATGCGGAGGTTGAACTAAGCGTACTGCCAATCGGTTATAATAAAGGTAGCTATCAGGTCGTAGATGACAAATGGACAGAAGCACCAGGATCAATTTTTTGCCCTGCGGAAGATATAAACCAAAATGGACAGCTAGATTCGGGCGAAGACACAAACGGCAGTGGCAAGCTGGAACCTACCAACTCAGCTACGACAAGCTCCTCAACAATCACTACAGCCAGTGATGGCTCTGCAGATTTTGACTTGCTGTACCCGCAAAGTCATTGCAACTGGGTCCAAGTGCGCTTAACGGCAACGGTGAAAGTCGGTGGTACAGAAAACGAAGAATCCACAGAATTTTTCCTCTCTTGCCTCGCCAGTGACCTTAGCGATACCGATATTTCACCTCCCGGTGGAACCGGAGGCCTATATGGTTCTACTCCAAACTGCGCCAATCTAGACTAACTAATATAAAAAGCCCGGCCTAACCGCCGGGCTTTTTGCTTACACTCTAACTTTCCGCGATAATACGCCTCTTCTATTTTCAACGGGCGCCCTGCCCTGACACCCACTCTTCTGAAAACCGAGTCGTCTGACGCATGAAAGAGACCGTATCCGAGCTTCTCCAGTCCGCACTGGCCACCCTTCAATCTGAAGGCACCTTGCCGACTGGCCACACCTTCACGCCGCAGGTTGGCAACACCAAGGACAAATCCCACGGGGATTACGCCTGCAATATTGCCTTGGTGGCTTCAAAAGCCGCTGGTTGTCCTCCGCGAAAGCTGGCTGAAGCGCTGATCGCCGCGTTGCCGAAGAGCGATGCTGTTGCGAAGGTCGAGATTGCCGGGCCCGGGTTTATTAACTTTTTCATGAGCACCGCCAGTGCGTTCGGGATTGTGAACACGATTCTGGATGAAGCGGAGCAGTTTGGCCGTAATAACAATGGCAAGGGCGAAAAGGTTCAGGTGGAATTTGTTTCTGCTAACCCGACTGGCCCGCTGCATGTGGGGCATGGCCGTGGCGCCGCCATTGGCGACTGCCTTTGCCGCTTGCTGGAAGCCAACGGTTACGATGTTACCCGTGAGTTTTATTACAACGATGCGGGTGCCCAAATTAACAATCTGGCACTGTCGGTTCAGTCCCGGGTGAAGGGCCTGACACCAGATCACGAAAGCTGGCCGGAAGACGGTTACCGTGGCGATTACATCGTTGATGTGGCCAACGCCTACCTAGCCGGTGAAACCGTGATCGCGGACGACCGGGAAGTCACGGCTAAGGCTGACCCCGATGACCAAGCTGCGATTCGTGAATTTGCCGTTGCCTACCTGCGCAGGGAACAGGATCTCGATCTGAAAGCCTTTGGCGTTCAGTTTGATGTGTACTTCCTGGAATCCTCCTTGTACGACGACGGCAAAGTAGACGCCACCGTTGAGCGCCTGAAAGCCAATGGCTACACCTATGAGCACGAAGGCGCCATGTGGCTGAAAACCACCGAATTCGGCGACGACAAAGACCGCGTGATGCGCAAGAAAGACGGTGGCTACACCTACTTCCTGCCCGACGTGGCCTACCACCTCGATAAGTGGCAGCGTGGTTTTACCACCGTGATCAACGAGCAAGGTGCAGATCATCACTCCACCGTGACGCGGGTTCGCGCTGGTTTGCAGGCACTGAAAGCCGACATTCCTCAGGGCTGGCCGGATTACGTACTGCACCAGATGGTGATGGTCACCCGTTCCGGGCAGGAAGTAAAAATCTCCAAGCGTGCCGGTAGCTACGTCACCGTGCGGGATTTGATCGACGAAGTGGGCCGCGATGCTACTCGTTTCTTTCTGGCTGCTCGCCGGGTGGACTCCCAGTTGACCTTCGATATCGATCTGGCCCGCTCTCAGACCAATGAAAACCCGGTGTATTACATCCAGTATGCCCATGCGCGGATTTGCAGCGTATTGCGCAAGCTGGAAGCCGACGGGGTTCAGCGCGGCCGCACCGAATGTGTGGGCGATCTGAGCCTGCTAACACTGGACGAAGAAAAGGAACTGGCGAACCAGCTGGCCAAGTATCCGGAATTGATTACCAACTCCGCCGCTCAGCGTGAACCGCACCACCTGACACACTACCTGCGTGATCTGGCTGGACAGTTCCATACTTACTACAACGCTCATAAAGTGCTGATTGAAGACACCGCGCTTCGCGATGCACGGGTGAGCTTGTACTTGGCGGTACGCCAAGTCATCGAGAACGGCTTAGGCCTGCTGGGCGTAAGCGCCCCAGAGGAGATGTAAGCAGCTCATGGCCAGAGATTATGCCAAGAAAGACCGCCCTTCCGGCAAAGGTGCTGCTGCGCCCCGAAAGCGCAATGCCCAGTCAGGCAATAAGTCTGCGACCAAGCCGAAACGCAGTGCACCTTCGCACTCCCAACAGGGTGGCTTATCTGTGAAGTGGATTCTATCTCTGGCCGCTGTGGGCGGCTTTATGGGCTTCATTGTGTATTTGAACACCCTGCCTACGGGGCAGGAGGTTCAACAGTCGTCACCCTCACAGGCACAGCAAACACAACCTCAAGCGCCTCAGAAGCAGCCCCCGGCGCAAACCGCCCGCAAAGAGCGCGATTTCCGGTTCTACGAAATGCTGCCGGAATCCGAAGTGGTTCCGCCCAAGGTTGAAGAATACACCCCTGGCCCCGCCAAACAGGCCTACGACTATGTGGTTCAGTCTGGCTCGTTCCGCAGCAAGCAAGACGCCGAGCGCCAGCGCGCCCAGATCGCCTTTCAAGGCTTGCGCGCGCACGTTCAACACGTGGTTCAGGACAACGGCAGTCAGTGGTACCGCGTAAATGTGGGCCCCTTCACTTCTCGAAGCCAGATGAGCTCCGCTGTTGATAAGCTAGTGGGCATAAATATTCAACCTCTGGTTCGAAAGATTCCCAAGAAAGGTTGAATTCACTTCAAGCGCCTCCATAACGTCTGGATACCAATCTTCATCAGGCAACTGGAGCCAAAATGACTACGATTGTTTCCGTCCGTCGTGACGACGAAGTCGCTATGGGAGGTGATGGCCAGGTTTCACTGGGCAACACCGTCATGAAAGGCAATGCCCGTAAAGTTCGCCGACTGTATAACGGCCAAGTCATTGCCGGGTTTGCTGGCGGCACTGCCGATGCTTTCACTCTTTTCGAGCGCTTCGAAGCCCAACTGGAAAAGCATCAAGGCAACCTGACCCGAGCGGCAGTGGAGCTCGCCAAAGACTGGCGATCCGATCGTGCGCTGCGCAAGCTGGAAGCCCTGCTGGCCGTGGCCGACAAAACCGCCTCGTTAATTATTACCGGTAATGGCGATGTAATTGAGCCCGAACAAGGCTTGATTGCCATTGGTTCCGGGGGCCCCTTTGCTCAGGCATCTGCCCGCGCGTTGCTTGAAAACACCGATCTGAGTGCACACGAAATTGCCGAGAAGGCTCTGGAAATTGCAGGAGACATCTGCATCTACACCAACCAGAACCGCACTCTCGAAGTGCTGCCCATACAAGACTGACCGGAGCGACCATGTCTGCAATGACTCCCCGTGAAATCGTTCACGAACTGAACAAACACATCGTGGGCCAGCAAGAGGCCAAGCGCGCCGTCGCCATCGCCTTGCGTAATCGTTGGCGCCGAATGCAGCTGGACAGCAGCCTGCGCGATGAAATTACACCGAAAAACATTTTAATGATCGGCCCCACCGGTGTCGGTAAAACCGAAATCGCCCGCCGCTTGGCGAAACTGGCCGATGCCCCCTTCCTGAAGGTTGAAGCCACGAAGTTTACCGAAGTGGGTTATGTGGGCCGCGATGTGGAATCCATTATCCGTGATCTGTCGGATATGGCCGTTAAGATGCTCCGTGAACAGGAGATGAAACGCCACGAGAATCAGGCCTTGGACGCGGCCGAAGATCGCATTCTGGATGCTCTGCTGCCGCCTGCGCGTGATTTCAACGAAGACGCCGCTCGGGATAACGATTCAGCCAGCCGCCAGATGTTCCGCAAGAAACTTCGCGAAGGCGATCTGGACGACAAGGAAATCGACATTGATCTGAGCAGCAGCGGTGCCGGCGTTGAAATTATGGCGCCACCGGGCATGGAAGAGATGACGAATCAGCTCCAGAGCATGTTCTCGAACATGGCCTCAGACAAGCGCAAAACCCGCAAGATGAAAGTGGCCGACGCCATGAAGCGGGTGAAGGAAGAAGAAGCCGCCAAGCTGGTGAACGAAGAAGAGATCAAGCAGAAGGCCCTGTTGGCCGTTGAGCAAAACGGCATCGTGTTCCTGGACGAGATCGACAAGGTGGCCAAGCGCTCTGAAAACACTTCGTCGGACGTATCCCGTGAAGGGGTTCAGCGTGACCTGCTCCCCCTGATTGAAGGCAGCACCGTGAGCACCAAATACGGCGCGGTTCGGACCGATCACATTCTGTTCATTGCCTCGGGTGCATTCCATCTATCCAAGCCTTCGGATTTGATCCCAGAGCTTCAGGGCCGCTTGCCGATCCGGGTTGAGTTGCAAGCGCTGACACCGGATGACTTTAAGCGGATTCTGACCGAACCGGATGCCTCCTTGGTACAACAGTACGAAGCGCTGATGGGCACGGAAGGTGTCACGTTAAACTTTGCAGAAGATGCCATTGCCCGCATTGCAGAGATTGCCTGCAAGGTGAATGAAACCACAGAGAACATCGGTGCCCGACGCCTGCACACGGTACTAGAGCGCTTGCTGGAAAGCTTGTCGTTCGAAGCCGGCGATCAGGTTACTGACGGTTTTGAGGTAACGGCTGACTACGTTAACGAAAAGCTGGGCGTACTTGCCGAAGACGAGGATTTGAGCCGGTTCATCTTGTAACGGTCTAACCTCCAACAAAAAAGCCCGGATGACGTCAATCATCCGGGCTTTTTTGTATCTGCTCGCTTATGGGCTTATCCCATCACTGCGCCTTGGAAAACAGATGCGTTACGTTGCTCAGTCCACTTGCCAAGCGACCTTTCTGCGCCTGCTTTTTCCGACCTTTGGCCACATACAGCGGTAAAAGCTCACCGTACAAACTGGTGCTGATAGTGCGCTGCTCGTCTTCGAGCCGGTCACGGCGTAGCTTGATGCCATACTGCGCTAGCTTCGGTTCCAGCTCATCCGCACGATTCAGAAGATCGCGGCGCGTCATCTGATAAGCATGTTCACACACCATTCGGCGGCTCTGAAAGCTGAATACGTTGGAGAAGAACAGCTTGGCGTCGTCCCGCGTGGGCTCGAACAGTAAAATTTCTTTATCCGGGTAGTCTCTAGCGTACTGGGCAATCCCCGACTGCATGCGTGAATACACCATCGTCCGAAAGGTTTGGGACAACAGATTCGGCATACCGGAGTGCGTCAGATCACCGGCCTTCAAGGAGCCTGCACGAACGGCAGCGCTGGCATCGATGGGCACCTGCGGGTTGATAGCAAAAACCAGATCGGCTCCATCCTCAAACGCGACGGACGCATGCAACCCCTTCCGAAGCGTGCCATCCACATAATAGCGGCTATCAATATCCACCGGTACATATAGCCCCGGCGAGGACGTGCTGGCCTGTACTGCTTTGGAAATCGGCACGTGGTCAAAACCGGGCGCGCCAAAGCAGACCGCGTCGGAACTCTCTACATCCGCTGCAACAATATACAAGCTGCGCTTGAGTTGCCGGAAATCGTTGGTGCGGCCAAGCATGGTAAACGCGCGACGCAGGTAATCATGCAGCCCTTCGTTATCAAACAACCCGGCGGGCGCGGCCTGAGCCAGAATGGTCAGGGCTTCCAGTAAGCTTTGGTCGTAGGGATTGTTAATAAAACGGCTAACCGCCGTGCTCAATAGCCGGGGCACCGCTAACAAGCGACTGCCAATCTCGCGAAACGCGGGGCGATAGAACACATCCGGATGGAACGGGTGTACCTCGGCCTCATTGCGCACAAAAATTCGGCACAACTGCGCTGTGGTCACCTGATTGGCCAAGTGGGACGCAACAAACGAGCCGGAGCTTACGCCAACGTAGACATTCAGATCATTAAAGTCGAGGCCATCAAGCGCTTCGTCGAGCGCCCGCAATGCGCCGATCTCGTAAATACCACCTAACGGCCCTCCGCCACCAAGGGCGAGGCCTATTTTGGGCGTGGGCTTGAGTCCGGTCGCGTCTGTCATCAACTATCCTTTATAGGTACTACAGGTCAGATTAACAGTACTAAGCTACCAATTGATTTTAGAGTAAACACACTAACCGCAAAAGCAGCAGGTCAGAGCGTGGCCGGCTCACACACCGGCGTTTTTACAGGGCGAAGATATCGGCCGAAGCCCGCGTTTCTAAGGGCCAGATCGACACAACTTTTTATAACGTGGGGCGAATCCAGCAGCAGAACGTCTTGCAGCAACTGAACAGCCCATTCGCGATCCACGCTTCGGATCACCGATTTCACTTTCGGCAGGCTGGCCGCGTTCATCGATAACGAGTCGTACCCCATAGCCATTAGCAGCAAGGCTCCCCCCGGATCACCCGCGAGCTCGCCACAAATGCCGACTGGCTTACCCACAGCATGGGTGTCTTGCGCAATGCGCACCAAGGCCTGCAGAACCGCCGGATGGTATGAATGATACAGCTGAGCAACCCGCGGGTTATTGCGATCGACCGCCAGCAGATACTGCGTGAGGTCGTTGGAGCCTACCGACACGAAATCCACGCGATCAGCCAGTTCACGAATCTGATACACCGCGGCCGGCACTTCGATCATCACGCCCACTTTGGGCATGTGGACATCGTACCCTTCTTCCCGGACTTCGTGATAAACCCGATAGATCAGGTGCAGCGATTCTTCCACCTCGGAGACGTTGCTGATCATGGGCAGCATGATTTGCAGATTGTTCAAGCCCTCACTGGCTTTAAGCATAGCCCTGACCTGCAACAAAAAGATCTCAGGGTGATCCAATGTCACCCGGATGCCACGCCAACCCAGGAACGGGTTTTCTTCCTGAATCGGGAAATACGTCAGCGCTTTGTCACCGCCAATGTCCAGCGTCCGCATGGTGACAGGATTCGGAGCGAAGGCTTCCAACTGCTCGCGATAGTATTCCCGCTGCTCTTGTTCCGACGGGAAGCGGTCTTTAATCATGAACGGCACTTCGGTGCGATACAGGCCTATGCCTTCGGCGCCGTGAGACAATGAACGCACCACATCGGTCATCAGGCCGGTATTCACCAGCAAGGGCACCCGGTGGCCATCCAGGGTTTCGCAGGGCTTATCCCGCAGCTCTTCCAGCCCGCGGAACAGCTCATCTTCTTCTTCACAAATCGCCTGATAGAACGCGCGAAGGTCGGCAGAAGGCGAAGCGAAGATTTGCCCTTCGAAGCCGTCCACCACCAGTTCACGACCGCCCAACTGGTTGACGGGTATATCCACCAGCCCCATAACGGTTGGTACACCCATCGCTCGGGCCAAAATAGCAACGTGGGAGTTGCTAGAGCCTTTGACCGAAACTAACCCTACCAGCTGGCCTTTCGGCACTTCGCCCAGCATCGCAGGGGTCAGTTCTTCGCTGACCAATACGGTGCGCTCGGGGTATTCCAGATGCTTCTGTTCGCCTTCCTGCATGTGCGACAACAAGCGGCGCCCCAGATCGCGGATATCCACCACCCGCTCCTGCAGGTACAAATCGTCCATCAGTTCGAAATGGCGTATGTACTGCTGAATCACCTGTTTCAGGGCACCTTGCGCCCAAATGCCTTCTTGAATTTTGCTGACCACTTCGCCGGGAAGTGCGCTTTCATCCAGCATTCGTAAATAGACATCGAATAATGCCTGCTCTTCCGGACGAAGCTGCGAAGCCAATCGGTTGGCCACCCGTTGGATATCTTCTTTGACCGCTTGAACCGCGCTCCAGAACAGTTCCAGCTCGCGGTCAATATCGTCGGAGGGCTTATCCGGAACAACATCAAGGTCGGCGGAAGGATAAACCACCGTGCCTGTGCCGATGGCGACACCGGGCGCGCCGGGCACACCGTTAAAACACACGTCGTGGGCTTCTTCACCGGTTAATGACAGGCCGCTGATGGCACCTGTGGCTTCGCTGTGGGCAATGACCCCGGCCAATTGAGCCGAAATCGTTACCAGAAAGGCCTCTTCACCCTCATCGAAGCATCGGGAGTTTTCTCGCTGCTGCACTACCAGAACGCCCAATACCGCGCGATGGTGAATGATGGGCACACCGAGAAATGAGCTAAAGCGCTCTTCACCGGTTTCCGGGAAGTAGCGATAACGCGTGTGGGAAGGCGCATCTTCGAGGTTGATGGGCTCCTCACGGGAGCCGACAAGTCCGACAAGGCCCTCAGAATGGGCCAGACTGACATTGCCCACCGCGTCTTTGTACAGACCTTCGGTGGCCATTAGAATGTAGCGGTTTGAGGCGGGGTCCAGCAGGTACACCGAACAGACTTCGGTTCCCATTGCTTTTTGCACTCGCGAGACAATGATATCGAGTGCCTCGTTCAGATCACGGGCGCTGTTTACCTCTTGTACGATACTTCGCAAGATGCCGAGCATGGGGCTAATCCATCATTTTTGGTGTTCCTTCAAACGCCGGTTTGACTCTCCTTTTTGCCACTGTTC